>CAUSDE010000036.1:0-54617 GCA_963530045.1 uncultured Achromobacter sp. | reverse complement strand
GGATCGCCCCGCCATAGGGACGCTGCCGGACGTAGCCGATCCGCCGCAGCATGAAGGCGCGCAGCACGATCTCGGCCAGCGGCCGGTCAGCCAGAAGCAGCCTGGCCAGTGCCTGCCGGTCGACCCGCAGCAGGCGGCTGGCGGAATCGGCCCGCAAGGTGACGGCATTGGGCCGGTCGGTGAACAGATCCAGGCTGCCCGTGAATTCACCGTCGCGGTGCAGCAACAGGCTGTGCATGGCGCCGTCGGCCTCGCGTTCCAGCACCTCGACGTAGCCCTCCAGCACGATGTGGAACGCCGCCTCGCGGTCGCCGCAATTGACCAGCACGCTGCCGGCGGGCACGGCGATGGTCTGGCCATACGGCGCAACCCGCGCGACCTGCGCGGGCGACAGCATCGGAAATGCCTGGGCATGCAAGGCCGCCAGGCTGGCAGGCGCGTCGGCGGGCGTCGGGCCGGTAGAGGGACGGGTCATGGATTCACTCACGGATCATCCGCGCGTGGCGCGTACTGCACTCAACATAGCGTTGCCGGGCCGCCGGGTCTTGTGCACTTGACGCCTCGTTTGTACAAAAGAGCAATGATCGCACTATTGAAGGCGCACTAGTTTGACGGCGCATGGGGCGCACCCGTCCCCGGCATCGCGCTTTTATCCAAACCGGGACACTTGCGTCCAATCATTTGCGCGGCCGCGCGCCTAACATGACATGCGGACGCCATCGCCAAGGTTTATGCTGTGCCAGACCATGCCACCTTCCGCCCTTCCCGCCCCGGCGCCGGACCATGATGCAATGGCCTGACGCGCCCCCCAGCCTGCGGCACGTCTATCCGGGCGCGTCGATCCAGGCCATCCGGACCAGCCCGTCCTGCGGCGCCGGGCTGGAAATCCTGCGCGTGGGCTATGCGCTGCCCGATTTCGGCGTGGCGCGCTCGGAAGACGATGGCGACGACTTCCTGCTCAGCCTTTCGCTCACCGACAGCCAGCGCGTGCTGTATGAAGGCGGCCGGCCCCATGCCATGCCCGTGGCCGCGGAAGCCCTGACGATCCGCCGCGCCAGCGCCCCCTACCGCGCCGAACTCCGCACGCCGTTCGACTTCCTGTACTTCCGCATCCCGCCCGCATCGCTGGAACGGCTGTCGGACGCGCTGGGGCTGCCGCAGGTCCGAGACCTGTCTTGCCCACCCGGCCAGTCCGATCCGGTGCTGGCCGGCCTGGGCAATGCGCTGCTGCCCGCGCTGGGCGAACCCGGCGCCGCTGATCCGCTGTTCATCGACCATATCGCGCTGGCGGTCCAGGTCCACGTGGCGCAGAAATATGGCGGCGCCGCGCCTTGTTCGCCGCCTGCGCGCGGCGGACTGGCGGGATGGCAGGAAAAGCTGGCCAAGGACATGCTGGCGTCCGACCTGCTTGCCAACGTGTCGATCAGCGATGTGGCCCAGGGCTGCGGATTGTCACGCAGCTATTTCATCAAGGCGTTCCGCCAGACGGTGGGCACCACGCCGCACCGCTGGCTGCTGGAACACCGCGTGGAAAAGGCCAAGCTGATGCTCCTGAAATCCGGCCATTCTGTCGCCGAGATCGCCGGCGACTGCGGTTTTTCGGATCAGGCGCACCTCACCCGCGTCTTCGCCAGCACCGTCGGCGTCCCGCCCGCGGCCTGGCGCCGCCTGCACCGGAACTGAGCCGCCCATGCCGCAACGCATTCAGATCCAGGCCTCCGACATGACGGTCACGCGCATGCGCAGCCAGCGCGACGACTTGCCGCCCGGCCCGCCCATCCCGGTGCAGGACGCTTTCAGCGTCATCGTCCAGCTACAGGACTTCCGCGCCCACACCTTGTGGCGCGGCAACCGGATCGCCTACCAGGGCGGGCACGCGAAAGGCGTGGTGGCCATCACCCACCTGGGCGACCAGTGGCGATGCGACCACCGGTCGGCCTTCGACAACATCCGCTTCCAGTTGCCGCGCAGCGCGCTGGATGCGTTTTCTTCCGAAACGTCGCGCCCGCGCATATCGGGATTCGACTGCTTGAACGGCACGCGGGATCTGGTGATCTACAACCTGGCTTGCGCGCTGGCGCCCACGCTGCTGCATCCCCAGCAAGCCAGCCGGCTATTCATGGACCAGATCGGCGTGGCCTTGCAGGCGCATGTGATGCATGCCTATGGCCATGCCGCGGCGCCGGCCCTGGAAGCCGCAAGCAGCCATTTGTCACCCGGGCAGTTGCGCCGCGCCACCGAACTGCTGGCCGCCAACCTTGGCGGCGATCTGTCGGTAGCCGACATCGCCGCCGAATGCGGCTTGTCGCGCAGCTATTTCATCAAGGCGTTCAAGGGCAGCACCGGCAAGACGCCTCACCGCTGGCTGACCGCCTATCGCATCGAACGCGCCTGCGCCCTGCTGGCGCAAGGCGGACCGTCCATCGCGGCGGTGGCGTTGGCCTGCGGCTTCGCCGACCAGAGCCATCTGACGCGCGTCTTCACCCGACAGCTGGGCACTACGCCCGGCATGTGGCGCCGCTAGCGCAAGCCCGGGCTGCCGGCTAGCGCGGGAGCGCGGGCCCAGGCGTCAACGGCCCTGCAGGCTGGCCGGGCCGAGACGGCATCGGCGGCAATTTCGGCTGGCTCGGCCCGCTCCAGGCGGGCGCAGGGCCGCGGTCGGCGCCGGCTGCGCCGGCAGGCGGATAACGCGATTCGCCGCAACCCGTTCCCAGGCACGCAGGCGGCGCGCGGCCTGGCTCCACGGTCCGCGGGCAGGACGTGCCCACGCAGTTGTCGGGCAAGGTGCGCGCCGAAGGCGGCGGCGGCGGAACGCCGGGCACGCCGTCCCGCGCCAGCGCCGGGCCGCAAGCCAGCGCCATGCACACCGCCGCGATCAGGGTTTTCATCGTCATGCCTCCTCAGGCTGCACGCTGTCGAGTGTGCGCCCATCCCCTGCCTGCCGCAAGGCGCGGGCCCGATCCAATGGCGCCAAAATTGGATTTTTTTCTGGCCGCGTCACGGGGATGTCATCTGCCCTGCCTAGACTGGCGCCGCTGAAACATTCAGTCTGCAGTCAACAGAACGACAGCCGTTCAACAGTCCCTTCACCTTCCCTCTATCCCATGCCGAACCCCATCCCGTTCGGGCGCCGACCTGTCGCCCGCGCCCTCGCTTTTTCCTTGATCAGCCTGTTGGCCGCTTGCGGCGGCAGCGATGACGACGACAACGCGGCGCAGCCCGAAACGCCGCCGCCGGTCAGCCCGCCCGTCACCCAGCCCGAACAGCCGGCCGGCACCCAGGTGGCGTTCATGCCCGACGTCCATTTCCATGACGTGTACGCCACGTTCAAGGACGGATCATTCCCGGGCGTGCCCAACCAGAAGACCGGCCGCAACGCGACGATCCGGACGATGCAGGCCCAGATGACGTCCACGCGCCTGTTCAACGAAAACTACTTCGCGTTCCTGGCCGCCCTGGATGACGCCGTCGCGCGCGGCGTGAAGTTCATCGCGCTGCCCGGCGACTTCTCGGACGACGGCCAGCCGGTGCACATGCGCGGCTTCCAGAAGATCCTGGACGACTACCACGCCCGCCACGGCATCGAGTTCTTTGCCGCACCCGGCAACCACGACCCCAACCGGCCCCTGGCGCGCGCCGGCGGCAAATCCGACTATCTGGGCGTTGATTCCGCCACCGGACGCCAAGGCGCCCAGCAGGCGATCTACAGCCGCGGCGGCAACGGCGACTGCTCCACGGGCTATTCGGGCGACTGGGCCAAGGTCAACAACACGTACTGCACGGAAGAAGTGCAGGAACTCGGCTACGCCGGCATCACCGAATCGCTGGCGCAGCACGGCTTCATGCCCAAACCCGCCTACCGCTACTACGAGACCCCGTACAGCACCTACACCTATGGCGGCTACTCGTACGAAAAGGCGCTGGCGCAAGCCAATTGGGCCACGCGCCAGTACGAGATCTGCAAGGAAGGCACGGGCGGCTCGTATCGCCAACCCAGCTATACCTTGTGCCGCTCGGTGCCCGACACCAGTTATGTCGTCGAACCGGTCGAAGGCGTCTGGCTGGTGGCCATCGATGCCAACGTCTACGTGCCCACCGGTCCGGGCGCCAACGACTTCGCGGGGTCCGGCGACGCCGGCTACAACAAGATGCTGACGCACAAGCAGCATGTCATCGCGTGGCTGAAAGACGTCGTGGCGCGCGGCAAGGCGTCGGGCAAGCAGGTCGTGGCCTTCAGCCACTTCCCGATGAGCGAATTCTTCAATGACGCGTCCGACGACATCACGGCGCTGCTGGGCGCGGGCAAGATGCAGATGGTGCGCCGCCCCGCCGAGGACGTGACCCGCGCGCTGGCCGAAACCGGCCTGCAGATCCACGTGGGCGGCCACATGCACTTCAACGATACCGGCGTGCGCCACTATGACGGCGACCATGCGCTGTTCAATATCCAGGCGCCGTCGATGGCGGCCTACGTGCCGGCCTACAAGCTGCTGCGCATGAAGCCGGACAGCACGGTGGAAGTCGAGACCGTGCGCATGGACGAAGTGCCGCGCTATGACGAGCTGTTCGAGCACTACCGCGCCGAACACGCCTTCTTCACGGACTTCCCCGCGCAGGTCCCCGGCGGCACGCTGTGGAGCGCCTCGATCCTGGACGCCCGCAACTATGCCGACTTCAGCTCGCGCTACATGTCCGAACTGGTGCGCTTGCGCCTCTTGAACGACGACTGGCGTTGCGAAATGCGTGAACTGGTGAAAAGCCCGCTGAACGGCTCGCACCTGCTTGTGCTGTCGCAGCTGCAGACCAACGTCACCTTGAAGGAATTGGCCAACACCGGCGGCCAGGGCCTGTTCTCGTCCGCCTTCTTCGGCTGCCTGGCCGAAGCGGGCGGCAGCGGCGCCAGCAATCCGGCCTACGCGACGGACTACGCCGCCGCCGAAGTGCGCGCCCGTGCGCTGGCGCAAGCCAACGGCATGCGCCTGGAAGACTTCGACGCCTGGAAGGCGCTGGACCTGGCGGGCGACTTCGTGCGCCTGGCCAACGCGGGCGACCTGGCCTTTGCGGACATCCCCGCCACGCGCGCCCGCCAGTACAAGCTGCTGGCCCAAGCCCTGCAGTCGACCAACGCCAACCTGCTGGTCAACGGCAACCAGGTGCGCAACGACAACACCGCCGCGGCGGTGTTCCAGGCGCGCTTCAAGCCCCTGATGGCGATCCTGCTGAAGCTGGCGGCCGGCGCGCCGACCCGCCACTTCATCGTCGACTTGAAGACCAACACGTTGACGGACATGACGGCGGAAGTCTCGCCGTTCTGATCCCGGCCAAGCCGTGAAAACGCCGCGAGGCGCCGCGACTCCAGTCGCGGCGCCTCGCGGCGTTTGGCGTTCCAGGAAACGCGACGCTCAGTCCAGCCGGATGTCCGCGCTTTGCACGACCTTGGCCCAACGGGTCCGTTCGCTATTGAAGAACTGGGCAAGCTCCGCCGGATTGCGAGTCACGATCTCGGCGCCCTGTTCGTTCAACTGCGCCTTCACGTCGGGCTGGTTGACGATCTGCGCCATCAGCATCGCCAGGCGTTCGGCCACGGGATCGGTCGTGGTGATCGGCGCCATCACGCCTTGCCACGTGCCCGATTCGAATCCCTTGACGCCTTGCTCGGAAATGGTGGGGATGTCGGGCACCAGCTGCATGCGTTCGCCCTTCGAAATCGCGATCGGGCGCAACTTGCCCGCCTTGATGTGCGGCAAGGTCGCCAGCAAGCCATTCATGATCACCTGGGTCTGCCCGCCGATGGTGTCGGTCACCGCCTGCGAACCGCCCTTGTAGGGCACGTATTCCCATTGGGCGCCGGTGGCCTGCTGCACCGCCACCGCGGCCAGGTGCGGCGCGCTGCCGATCGCGGTCACGGCGAAATTCAGGCGTTGCTGCTTCGACAGCGCCACCAGTTCCTGGACGGTCTTGGCAGGCACGTCGGGATGCACGGCCAGCACGTGCGGCGAATAGGCCAGCATGCTGACGGCGCGCAGGTCCTTGGACGGGTCGAACGACAGCTTGGTGTAGACGGACGGGCTGATCGCCAACGCGCCCACGTCGCACAGCAGCACGGTGTGGCCTTCCGCCGCCGATTGCACGACCAGGCCGGCGCCCAGGTTGCCGTTGGCGCCCGGCTTGTTCTCGACCACCACGGTTTGCTTGAGCGCATCGGCCAGGCGCGGTGCGAGAATGCGGGCGATGATGTCTGACGATCCGCCCGGCGGGTACGGCACGATGATTCGCACCGGGCGCGTCGGCCAGTTGGTGTCGGCGGCGGCCGCAGCGTTGGCCAGTCGCGCCCAGCCGGGCGCCAGCGGCGACAGGCAAAGCGCCGCGGCGCCACCCAGGAACTGCCTCTTGCTTACGTTCATGCTGTCTCCACACGTTTGATGTGTCGTAGGTGAATCTGGCGCGGGCGGCTGTCTCGCCGCCTCGCCTCCGTATCAGGCGGCGCCCCGCGTTTCCACGTACAGCGCATATAGGGAATGGCTGCTGGCCATGAACAGGCGATTGCGCTTGGCACCGCCAAAGCACAGGTTGGCGCAGCGCTCGGGCAGCCGGATATGGCCGATCGGCTTGCCGGCGGGGTTGAACACCATCACGCCATCCAGCTCTTCGGACTTGGCGTTGGGCGCGCCGTTGCTGCCCCAGCCGCACCACAGGTTGCCGTCTTCATCGCACTTGATGCCGTCGATGGCGCCGGGGCCTTGCGCGTCGACGACGATCCGCTTGCCCGACAACGTGCCGTCGGCCCCCACGTCGTAGGCCCAGATCACGCGATTGGGCTGGTGACGCGACTCCACCACGTACAACAGCTTTTCGTCGGGCGAGAAGCACAGCCCATTGGGGCCGGCCAGATCCTCCAGCGCGCGCGTCACGCGGCCGTCGGACGGATCGATCCGGTACACGCCGTGCGGCAGCTCGGGCTTGGCCTTATCGCCCTCCCAGTGGCCGCCGATGCCGAACGGCGGGTCCGTGAACCAGATCGCGCCGTTGCGTTGGCAGACGATGTCGTTGGGGGAATTGAAAGGCTTGCCGTCGTAGCGGTCTGCCAGCACAGTGACGGCGCCGTCATATTCCGTGCGCGTGACGCGCCGCGTCAGGTGTTCGCAGGCCAGGAGCCGGCCCTGGCGGTCGCGCGCCAAGCCGTTGCTGAAGTTGGCGGGATGGCGGAAGACACTGATGGCGCCCGTGGTTTCGTCCCAGCGCAGAATGCGGTCGTTGGGGATGTCGGACACCAGCAGATAGCGCCCGTCGCCCACCCAGACCGGCCCTTCCAGCCAGCGAAAGCCGCTGGCCAGTTGCTCCACGCTGCTGCTATAGATGCGGTATTTGGAAAACTCCGGGTCCAGGATGCGAATGGACGGGTCCGGGTAGCGTTGCTGAGCCGAGAAATTGAATGATGGGCCTGGGCCAGCGGGTTGCGCGTGCGCCAGTGCAACCGGGCCAAGCGCCAATGCGGCGCCCAGCAGCCGGCGGCGGCCGGGTTGGGCCAAGGGGGCATGCTCCATCGGTGTCTCCTCTTGTCGGTGTAGTGCGATGGCAATGCGGTCTGGCGGCCGGCACGCCCTCAGGTCACCGGGCCGGGGTTGAACAACGCCAGGGCGTTGTGCAGCTTGAGTTTTTCCGCACAGGTCTGCTGGCGGCCGCTGGCCACATCCAGCATCAGGCGAAACAGCTCCCAACCCACGTCTTCGATCGTGGCCTGGCCCGTGGCGATGCGGCCGGCGTTCACGTCCATCAGGTCGTGCCAGCGGCGCGCCAGGCTGTCACGCGTGGCCACCTTGATCACCGGCACTTGCGCCAGCCCGTAAGGCGTGCCGCGTCCCGTCGTGAAAATATGCAGGTTCATGCCCGCCGCCAACTGCAAGGTGCCGCAGATGAAGTCGCTAGCCGGCGTGGCGGCGAAGATCAAACCCTTTTGCGTCAAGCGGTTGCCGGGCGACAGCACACCATGGATCGGCGACGAGCCCGACTTCACGATCGAGCCCATCGCCTTTTCAACGATGTTCGACAGCCCGCCTTTCTTGTTGCCCGGGCTGGTGTTGGCGCTGCGGTCAGCCATGCCGCGCTGCAGGTAATCGTCGTACCAGGCCATCTCGCGCACCAGCGCGTCCGCCACCTCGGGCGTGGCCGCGCGCGCCGTCAACTGGTCGATGCCGTCGCGCACTTCGGTGTTCTCCGAAAACATCACCGTGCCGCCCGCGCGCACCAGCAGGTCGGTGGCAAAGCCCACGGCCGGGTTGGCGGTCACCCCGGAAAACGCGTCGCTGCCGCCACACTGCACGCCGACCGTCAGGTCCGACACGGGGCAGGTTTCGCGCCGGCGCGCGTTCAACTTTTGCAGATGGCGTTCGGCCGTGCGCATGATCAGGTCGATCATGGATTGGAACCCGATGTTCTCTTCGTCCTGCAGCACGATGGTGTCCACGCCCTCGCCGTCGGCGCCCATGCCCTCGCCCGCCCGGATGGGAATGGCGCCCGGCGCCAGCAGGCGTTCCGGCTGCAGCTTTTCGCAGCCCAGGCTGACCACCATCGACGTGCCGCCGAAATTGGGATTGCGCGCGATGTTGTGCAAGGTACGGATGGGGATGGCGGCGCCCGGCGCATCGATGGCCACGCCGCAGCCGTAGGTATGTTCGATGCCCACCACATCATCCACATTGGGATAGCGCGGCAGCATTTCCTGGCGGATCCGCGCGACCGCGTGTTCGACTACGCCCTGCACGCATTGCACGGTGGTGCTGATGGCCAGGATGTTGCGCGTGCCCACGGTGCCGTCAGCATTCCGATAGCCTTCGAAGGTATAGCCTTCCAGCGGCGGCAACGGTGTGATGCGCGTGCCCACCGGCAGGTCCTGCAACGTGCGCGCCGCAGGCATGGTGGTGACGCGTTCGTTCACCCAGCTGCCGCGCGGCAAGGCTTTCGCCGCAAAACCGACCACCACGTTGTAGCGCACGACGGCGTCGCCCTCGGCCAGGTCCGTCAACGCCACCTTGTGGCCTTGCGGCACCGGGTCCGCGAGTTGCAGTCCGCCGGGCAGCACGGTGCCGGCCGGCAAGCCGCCCTCATTGGCCACGATCGCCACGTTGTCTTGCGGGTGAATCTTGATAAGCACCGGCGCCTGGTCTGCCGCAACCTGCATGAAAAATCCTTTTGCATAGCGGATGCGCGTGGATCGGGCATCCCGTACGTTATCGTACAACCAAGAGAATATCGCTGAACCGGGTCAAAAATAAATTCCGGGTTTCCCCTTGTCTACAAGTAACTTCATAGGGAAACAGGCCTTGAAACGAATAAATTCATGTTGTACGATGACTTACCTTTTAAACACCGCACACCGTTCAGGGCAGCAATGACCCTCGACGGCCGCACCGGATGAGCGCGCTATGACTACCCCGCAGGAACTCAAGGAAATCGTGTCTGAAGGGCTGTTGTCCTTCCCCGTGACGGACTTTGACCAGAACGGCGATTTCAACGCCAAGACCTACGCCGCCCGCCTCGAATGGCTGGCCCCGTACGGCGCCACCGCCCTCTTCGCCGCTGGCGGCACCGGCGAGTTCTTCTCCCTGGCTCCCCAGGAGTACTCGGACGTCGTGCGCACCGCCGTGCAGACCTGCGCCGGCAAGGTGCCCATCCTGGCCGGCGCTGGCGGCCCCACCCGCACCGCCATCGCCTACGCCCAGGAAGCCGAGCGCCAAGGCGCCAAGGGCATCCTGCTGCTGCCCCATTACCTGACCGAAGCCTCGCAGGACGGCATCTCCGCTTACGTCGAACAGGTCTGCAAATCCGTCAAGCTCGGCGTCATCGTCTACAACCGCGCCCAGTCCCGCCTGTCGGCAGACAGCCTGGCCCAACTGGCCGAACGCTGCCCCAACCTGGTCGGCTTCAAGGACGGCATCGGCGACATCGAAGCCATGGTCCGCATCCGCCGCAAGCTGGGCGACCGCTTCTCGTACCTGGGCGGCCTGCCCACCGCTGAAGTCTATGCCGCCGCCTACCGCGCGCTCGGCGTGCCGGTCTATTCGTCCGCCGTCTTCAACTTCGTGCCCAAGACGGCCATGGACTTCTACCGCGCCATCACCGCCGGCGATACCGTCACCACCGACCGCCTGCTGGACGATTTCTTCCTGCCCTACCTGGAAATCCGCAACCGCAAGGCCGGTTACGCCGTCAGCATCGTCAAGGCCGGCGCCAAGCTCGTCGGCCATGACGCAGGCCCCGTACGCGCCCCGCTTACCGACCTGACCGGCGAAGAACTGGACATGCTCAACGCCTTGATCAAAAAGCTCGGCCCCCAGTAAGACGCCGACCGACACCCCATACCGGCACACCACAGTGCCACGCATTCCTGCCCCCGATTCGGGGGCGTTTTTTTCGGAGAATCCTCAATGACTTTGACCGGCCAAATGCTGATCGGCGCCACCGCCGTTCTTGGCTCGGGCGCCGCCCAGCACGCTATCAACCCCGCTACCGGCGAACGCCTGGAACCCGGCTTTCCCGCCGGCTCATCCGACGACGTCGCACGCGCGGCCGAACTGGCCCGCGCCGCCTTCGACTCCTACCGCGCGGCGCGGCTGGAAACCCGCGCGCAGTTCCTGGAAAGCATCGCCGAAGGCATCCTGGCGCTGGGCGACGCGCTGATCGAACGCACCCACCAGGAAACCGGCTTGCCCGTGGCCCGCCTGCAAGGCGAACGCGGCCGCACCGTCGGCCAATTGCGCCTGTTCGCCCGCGTGGTCCGCGACGGCTATTTCCTGGACGCCACCATCGACCCCGCCCAACCCGAGCGCCAACCGCTGCCCCGCGCCGATCTGCGCCTGGCCAACGTGCCGCTGGGCCCCGTCGCGGTCTTCGGCGCCAGCAACTTCCCGCTGGCCTTCTCGGTTGCCGGCGGCGATACGGCATCGGCGCTTGCGGCCGGTTGCCCTGTCATCGTCAAAGCCCACAACGCCCACCCCGGCACCTCTGAAATGGTCGGCCGCGTCATCCAGGCCGCCGTCGCCAAGCACGGCCTGCCGGAAGGCACGTTCTCGCTGCTGTTCGGCGCAGGCAGTGAAATCGGCACGGCCCTGGCGACGCATCCGGCCATCACCGCCGTCGGCTTCACCGGTTCGCGCCGCGGCGGCCTGGCGCTGGTCGCCGCCGCCAACGCACGTCCGGTGCCGATCCCCGTCTATGCCGAAATGTCCAGCATCAACCCGGTCTTCCTGATGCCGGCCGCGCTGGAAGCGCGGGCCGAAGCCATCGCCCGCGGCTTCGTCGATTCGCTGGCCATGGGCGTCGGCCAGTTCTGCACCAATCCCGGCCTGGTCATCGGCATTGAAGGCCCTGCGCTGGAACGGTTCCGCCAAGCGGCGGCGCAAGCGGTACAGGCCAAGGGCGCCGCCACCATGCTCACCCCGGGCATCTTCGCGGCCTACCAGGAAGGCGCCGACGCGCTGGCCCAGCACGCCAACGTCGCCACCCTGGGCCGCGGCGAAGCCTCGAAGCCGGCCGCCAATGCCGCCGGCGCCGTGGTCTTCGGCACGCAGGCCGACCGTTTCCTGGCCTCCCACGAACTGGAAGCCGAAGTCTTCGGCCCGGCCTCGCTGGTCGTCGCCTGCAAGGACCTTGCCCAGATGCAGGCCGTGGCCGAACACCTGGAAGGCCAGCTCACCGCCACGCTATTCGTCGACGACGCCGACGTGGCCCCGGCCCGGGCGCTGCTGCCCGTGCTGGAACGCAAGGCCGGGCGCATCCTGGCCAACGGCTACCCGACGGGCGTGGAAGTCAGCCATGCCATGGTGCACGGCGGCCCCTTCCCCGCCACGTCGAATCCGGCATCGACGTCGGTGGGCGCCACGGCCATCCGCCGCTTCCTGCGCCCGGTTTGCTACCAGGACCTGCCGGATGCGCTGCTGCCGGATGGCGTCAAGCGCGGCAATCCGCTGGACCTGATGCGGATGGTGGACGGCGTGATGACGGTGGGCTGACGCCTGGGCTGAAAGCGTCGCGCCGGGGCTCTCCGTCAAGGGCTCCAGGCCGGCGCGCCTAGGCGCCAGCGCGCGGGGCTTCCCGCGGCAGGTCTACCCGGAAATGGGTCAGGCCGTCGCTCGACTCCGCGCTGATGCGTCCGCCGTGGCTCAGCACGATCTGCTGCGCGATGAACAGTCCCAGCCCCAGGCCCTTGTGGCCTTCGGCGCGGCGGTCGCCGCCCCGGAACGGGTTGAACAGGTGCGGCAGCAGCGCCGGGGGAATGCTGCCCCCGTTGCTGACCGTCACCGCCACCCGGTCCGCCGCCGTCCCGTCAGCCTTGACTTGCACCGGGACGTCGCGGCTGCCGTGGTGCAGCGCGTTGCCGACCAGGTTCGTGAAGACCTGGCACAGGCGTTCGGCATCCCATGCGCCGGCAAGGTCCCCCTCGCATTCGCATTCGATCTGACGGTCGGGATAGCCCGTCTGCACTTCGTCGACCGTACGCTGCAGCAAGGCGTCCAGCCCGATCCATGCCGGCTCAAGCGTCAAGCCGCCGGCCTGCCGGATGCGGGTCACATCCAGAAGATCATCGATCAGGCGGGCCATGCGCTCGCTGCTTTGCAGCATGCGCTGGGCCAGGCTGGCCACGCGCGCGTCGTCGTTCTGCCGCTGCAACAGCGACGCCCCCATCACGATGGATTGCAACGGCGTGCGCAGATCGTGGCTGAGCACGGCCATGAACATCTCGTTGATCCGCAAGGCTTCCGTGCGCGCTTCCAACTGCGTGGCCAGCGCGCGCTTGCGCTCGTGCAGTTCAAAGAACACGTTCGCCTTCATGCTCAGCATGTGCGGGTCGATGGGCTTGTACAGGAAGTCCACGGCGCCGCTCTCGTAGCCGCGGAACTGCCAGTTCTGCTCGCGCGATCCGGCGGTCATGAAAATCAGCGGGATATGGCGCGTGCGTTCGCTGCCGCGGATCAGTTCGGCCAGTTCAAAGCCGTTCATGTCGGGCATTTGCACATCCAGCAGCGCCAGCGCCACATCGCCATGATGCAGCAGCAGTTCCAGGGCTTCCGGCCCGGATTGGGCTTTCAGCACTTCAACCCGGCCGCTTTCCAGCAGCGCTTCCAGCGCGATCAGGTTTTCCGGAACGTCGTCGACAAGCAGGCACTTGATGCGGTCTTCTTGTGGTTTGGCGGAGGTCAGGAACATGGTGTCGGAAGGTTGGGGTTACGGCAGGCGCGGCGTGCGCAGTTGGGAAAACAGAATGGCGATCTCTTCGGGCGTCAGGGCGTCGTGCGCCGGCTGCCGCGCCAGGGCGGCCTCGGGCATGGTGGGCATGGCGGCGCTGGACGGCGCCTGCGCGATCGTGCGGCCGCCTGCGGCGTGGATCGCCGCCAGGCCGGCGGCGCCGTCCTCGTTGGCGCCCGAAAGCAGCACGCCCAGCAGTTTCTCGCCATAGCAATCGGCGGCGGACTCGAACAGCACGTCAATCGACGGCCGGGAAAAATACACCGGCGCGCCCACCGACAGCGCCAGCCTGGGCCCCTGGTCCACCAGCAGGTGGTAGTCCGGCGGCGCGAAGTACAGATGGCCGGGGCGTATCCACAGCTGGTCCTCGGCCTCCAGCACGGTCAAGGCGCAACGCTCGCGGAAAATATCGACCAGCAGGCTCCGACGGTCACGCGGCAGGTGCAGCACCACCACCACCGCCGCCTCCAGGCCGGCCGGCAACGCGGGCAGCAGCGTGTTCAACGCATCAATGGCGCCGGACGACCCGCCGATGACGATCGCCTCCCACGGGCAGGCAGCCGCCGGCGCATGGCGAACGGGTGCCCCCGCGCTCATAGCCCCGCCTTCTTGCGGTAGATGCGGTCTTCCAGCACGAAATCGTCGAAGTTGCCGGCCTGCGCTGAAAACCGCAGCGATTCCCGGGAGCCCAGGCCCAGAAAGCCGCGATGGACCAGCGCATCGTGGAACAGGCCCAGGGCCCGGTTTTGCAGATCGCGCTCGAAATAGATCAGGACGTTGCGGCAAGAGATCAGGTGGACCTCCGCGAACACGCTGTCGGTCGCCAGGCTGTGGTCGGAAAAGACCATGTGTTCGCGCAGGCGCTTGTCGAACACCACCCGTCCGTACCGGGCGGTGTAGTAGTCCGACAGCGAACTGCGGCCGCCGGAGCGGGCATGGTTCGCGCTGAAGGCCGCCACGCGATCCACGTCGAAGACGCCCTGCTCCGCCGTGCGCAGCGCGTGCGGGTTGATGTCGGTGGCATAGATCAGCGCGCGCTCAAGCAAGCCCTCTTCGGCCAGCAGGATGGCAAGCGAATAGACCTCTTCGCCGGCGCTGCATCCGGCCACCCACACCTTGATCGAGGGATAGGTGCGCAGGATCGGCACCACCTCGTTGCGCAGCGCCAGGAAATAGCTCGGATCGCGGAACATGTCGCTGACCTGCACGGTCAGGAACTGCAGCAGCGCGGTGAACACCGCCGGCTCGTGCAGCACGCGGTCCTGCAGTTGCGACAGCGTCTTGCAGCCGAATTGCGTCAGCGCGCTTTGCAGGCGCCGCTTGAGCGACGCCTGCGCGTACTCGCGGAAATCATAGTGGTAATGGTGATAGATGGCGTCGAGCAACAAGCGTTGCTCGATATCTGCGGTGCGCGCTTTGGCGGTGGATGGCATGGCGGTGTTCGACAAAAAGTGGCGCGGGTGCCTTTAACTGCGCATCCAGACCCGCACCAGGGACAGCAGGCGCTCCACATCCAGCGGCTTGGCGATGTAGTCGTTGGCGCCGGCGGCCAGGCATTTCTCCTGGTCGTCCTTCATGGCCTTGGCGGTCAGCGCGATGATCGGCAGGCGGCGCCACTCGGGCCGCTTGCGTATCTCGCGCATGGCCGTGTAGCCGTCCATCTCGGGCATCATGATGTCCATCAGCACCAGGTCGATCACCGGCTGGCCGTCCGATCCTGCCCGCCCCAGCGCGTCAAGCGCTTCGCGGCCGTTGCGCGCGATCTCCACGCGCACGCCGGTCGGCTCCAGGATGCTGGACAGCGCGAACACGTTGCGCACGTCGTCTTCCACCACCAGCACGGTGCGGCCCTCAAGCGCCGAATCCCGGCTGCGCGCCAGTTCCAGCATCTGGCGCTGCTCGGGCGGCAGTTCGGCTTCCACTTGGTGCAGGAACAGCGTGACCTCGTCCAGCAGGCGTTCGGGCGAACGCGCGTCCTTGATGATGATGGACTTCGAGAAGCGGCGCAGATGCTGCTCTTCGTCGCGCGACAGCGCGCGGCCCGTATAGACGATCACGGGCGGGAAGGACACGCCCTCCTGCTCGGTCATCTGCTGCAGCAGTTCGTACCCGCTCATGTCGGGCAGGTTCAGGTCCATGACGACACAGTCGAACGTCGTCTCGCGCAGCAGTTCCAATGCCGCCGCCGCAGTGGCCGCGGGCGCGATCTCGACATCGTTGCGCGCCAGCAGTTGGCGCACGCTCTCACGTTGGCGGTCGTCGTCCTCGACCACCAGGACGTGGCGCACGTGCCGGGTGAATTTCGCCTCCAGGCGCTGCAAGGCCTGAACCAGTTCCTCGCGTTTGACGGGCTTCAATGCGTAGCCTGCGGCCCCACGCCCCATGGCCTCGCGCGCGTAATCGGCCACCGACACCACATGCACGGGGATGTGCCGCGTCTGCGGGTTGCGCTTGAGCTGGTCCAGGACGCCCAGCCCGGAAAAATCAGGCAGGTTGATGTCCAGCACGATGGCGTTGGGACGTTCGCGCGTCGCCAGTTCCAGGCCGTCCGTGGCAGTGTGGGCCACCAAACAGCCAAAGCCCATCTCGCGCGCCAGGTCTGAAAGAATGCCGGCAAAGCGCTCGTCGTCTTCGATGACGAGGATGCTGCGCTCAGGCTCCGGACCCGATGGGGCGGCCGCCTTGGGCGCAGGCGCGGCGGCCGCGTCGCGGCGGGCAGCGATGGGCGCCGTCTTTGGCAGCATGAAAGGCGTGGCCGCAGCCGCGGCGCCCTGCGCGCCCGGCACCGACGGCGCCTCTTCCAGCCGCACAGGCACCTCCAGCGTGAAGACGCTGCCTTGGCCCGGCGTGCTGGTCACGGACAGGCTGCCGCCCAACAGCGTGGCCAGGTCGCGCGAGATCGACAGCCCCAGACCCGTGCCGCCGAACTTGCGGTGCGTGCTGCCGTCTGCCTGGCGAAACGCCTCGAATATCAATTCCTGCTGATCGGCCGGCACGCCGATCCCGGTGTCCTGCACGGCGAACGCCACCCGATCCCGCGAAGCGCGCGACACCCGCAGCGCGACCGTGCCGCGCTGCGTGAACTTGAGCGCGTTGGACAGCAGGTTCTTCAGCACCTGTCCCAAGCGTTGCGCATCGGTATGCAGGGAGGCAGGCACGGCCGGATCGATATCCAGTTCCAGCGCCAGCCCTTTATCCAGCGCCATCGGCCGCAGCGGCTCCAGCAGGCGCTGCAGCATCGGCGCGACGGCCACCTGCTCGACTTCCACCGTGGCCTGCCCGGCCTCGATCTTGGACAGGTCAAGGATGTCGTTGATCAGCGTCAGCAGGTCGCTGCCGGCCGAATAGATGGTCTGCGCGTACTTGACCTGCTCGGCGCTCAGATTGCCCGGCTTGTTGTCCGACAGCAGCTTGGCCAGGATCAGCGTTGAATTCAAGGGCGTGCGTAGTTCGTGGCTCATGTTGGCCAGGAACTCGCTCTTGAATTGGCTGGCCTGCGACAGCTGGCGGGCCTTCTCGGTCAGCGCGTCCTGCACCCGCAGCAACTGGTCGGCTTGCGACTCCAGATTGGCGTTGGTCTGCTCCAGCTCGGTCTGCTGCAATTCCATGCGCGCCTGCGATTCCTGCAGGATGCGGCTCTGCTGTTCCAGCTCTTCGTTGCTGACGCGCAGTTCTTCCTGCTGGGTCTGCAATTCTTCGGCCTGGCGCTGCGTTTCCTCCAGCAGCGCCTCCAGGCGGCTGCGGTCCTGCCCCGAACGGATTGCCGAGGCCAGCATTTCCGAGGCGCCTTCCAGCAGGTTGCGATCGCTTTCGCTCACCGGATGGTTGAAGCCCAGCTCGATCACGGCGTACACCCGTCCGTTCTGGATGGCCGGCGCCAGGACGAGCTCGGCGGGATCGGAGCGGCCCGTGGCGGAGGCGACTTCAAGATGCCCCGCCGGCACATTGCGCACATGCAGCAGCCTGCGCGACGTGACGGCCTGCCCGGCCAGGCCTTCGGCGGACTGGAGCTTGCGCGCCAGACGCTCGGGCGGCAACGCGAAGCCGCCGAAAAGCTCGAGCTCGCCGGTGCTGCGCTCGACCACGTACCCGGCGCCCACGTCGGCGCCCAGATACTCGGCCAGATAATCCAGCGCGCGCTTGCCGATCTCGTCCAGGCGGTGATCCCCTTGCAGGCGCAGGCTCAGGCCCGACAGGCCGGTCGTCACCCAGGACTGGCGCGCCTTGGCCCGGTACTCCCGCACGGTCATGCCGGCCGAGGCCAGGATCAGCACCAGCAGCAGCAGCGAACCGCCCCACGAGTAATAGGTCGACGTGGCAGCGGCCGCGGCCCAGGCATCCTTGCCTTCGGCCAGTTCGTCCATCTGCCGCGAATACAGGTCGCCCACCAGGTCGCGCAAGCGGTCCATCGCCTCTTTGCCCGAATCGGTACGCACGATGGCCATCGCGCCTTCGACGTTGCCGGCCTTGCGCATCTCGATGGTCTCGTGCAGTTCCGTCAGCTTCTGGCGCGTAATGCCCTCGATGTCGCTGACGATGCGCCGTTGCGCCGAATCGTTGGACGTCGCATCTTTCACCAGGCCAAGGCGCTGATCGATCAGCCCCAACGAGCGCAGGTAAGGCTGCAGGTAGGTCACGTCACCGGTAAGCAAATAGCCTCTTTGCCCGATCTCGGCATCCTTCAATGCCGAGTTGAACAGGCTCAACTGGCGCAAGGTCTCGGTCGTACGGTCGACGGCCTTGACCGCCTGCATGCGCGTTTCCGCCGAGCGCACGTTGACGAAGGCAATGACCAGCGTGGCCAGTGCTGCCGTCACGAACCCGAGCAGTAGCGTCCGGGGAAAGGCATAGCGGTTGGCAGGCTGCGACGACGATTTCGGCATGGTAGCGGGTGACGGATTCAATGTTGGGGGCATGGCCCAGCGGTGCGACGAAGCGGGCGCCGGGATGAACCGGGCGCAGTCGCGGCTATTGGCCTAAGCGCTGGACTATACATGGTTTGGCCGCATGGGAAAGAGACCGGCCGCCCCGTAATCCTATAAGGCGCCGGCCGCCAAATCTAGGTAAAGTCGCATGACGCAATGATGCCGGCAATCCCGCGCGCCACACGATTCCTTGAACCATGGCTGACCTTCCCTCCTCTCCCGTCGTAGTCGTCCTGGCCGCTGGCGCCGGCCGCCGTTTCCGTGAGGCCGGCGGCGCAGGCAGCAAGCTGCACGCCCGCTTGCTGGGTCGCCCGGTGCTGGACTGGACGCTGGCCGCCGTGCATGCCAGCGGCCTGCCGTGGGTGCTGGTGGAACGGCCCGAGCACGAACCCGACGCCTACGGCATGGGCGACTCCATCGCGCGCGGCGTGGCCCGCCAGCCGGATGCGCCCGGCTGGCTGATCCTGCCCGGCGACCTGCCGCTGATCGACCCCGCCAGCCTGATCAATATCGCCCAGTCGTTGCGCGACGGGGCGCTTGGCGACCCCTGGGCGGTAGTGCGGCCGCTAGTGGCCATGCCGGACGGCACAACCCAACCCGGCCACCCGGTGGGCTTCGGACCCGCCTGGCAAGACGCGTTGCTGGGCCTGCGCGGGGAGTCCGGTGCAATGCCGCTCGTTCGCCAAGCCGTCCAACGGGGCACCATGCATCCGCTGCCGTCCGACGACGCGGGATGCGTCCAGGACATCGATCATCCCGACGACCTTCTCAGGGCGGAAAGGACGCTGCAAAGCCAGCGTGGCTGACGCCCACGGCAATACCCGAACCAAAGCCGGAAACGAGACCGAAGCCGATCAGGCCTGCGCCCGGCCGCGCGTCCTATCCCTCGTGGCGCCCCGCCGACTGGCGGTCGCGCTCGTACCGGCGACTGAGCGGAAACGGCGGCAGCCAGGACTCCCTGCGTATGATCCAGCTTTCGTAGGTGGGCGTCAGTTGGTCTGGCGCGTCCAACGATCCCAGGTTCAGCTCGACCTCGTCATCGGTGCGCCCGAACACAGTCGAACCGCAACGGGGGCAGAAATGCCGGCCGGCATAGTCGCGTGTGTCACCATCGATCGTCACGGCATCCCGAGGGAATATCGCGGAAGCGTGAAATAGCGCCCCATGGATCTTGCGGCAATCCATGCAGTGGCACAGGCCCACCCGGTAGGGCTGCCCCAACGCCACGATCTTCACGCCGCCGCAAAGACAACTGCCTGTGAACCGTTCCATGCTGTGTCTCCCATTGGCCTGCCGTTTGCGGTGGGCTTGATGGCTTACGGTATTGCCTGGCTAACGCAGGCATCGCCGAATGCGCGCGCTCGCCAGGCCTCATTGAACAGTCAGTCTATCGCGCTACCTATATACCCTTGGATTCGAAATCGATTCGTCTCTGCGCAGCCTTGCGGCCATTCTCAAAGCGATGGGCTTGCGGCTGGCCGTGCAGCCGATTGCGCCTCTCACGCCTGGCAACACCTGAGGCCCGGGATTCGGCGGCGGCGCGGCACGGCGCCGCGTGCCGCGTCTTTACTGCACCCGCAATTTCCCGTCCGCGATGATCTTCGCCCATTTGGCTTGCTCGCCGGTCTGGAACGCCGTGAACTCCGCGGGCGTGTTCGGCGCATAGGCCAGGCCCAGGCCCTTCATCTTGCCGCTGACGTCAGGCTTGGCGATGATGGCGGCAATCGCCTTGTTCAGGCGGTCGACCACGGCCGGCGGCGTGTTGGCCGGCGCGTAGATGGCTTGCCAGCTGCTGACGTCAAAGCCGGCGACGCCGGCCTCCTGCATGGTCGGCACATCCGGCATCACCTCGGTGCGCTTGGCCGACGTGACCGCCAACGCGCGCACCTTGCCGCTTTGCACGTAAGGCAGCGCCACCAGCGCCGTTTCGAACGAGCTGGGGATCTGGCCGCCGATCAGGTCCTGGATGGCGGGCGCGCTGCCGCGGTACGGCACGTGAGTCAGGTGCGCGCCCGTCAATTGCTTGAAGACTTCGCCCGACAGGTGCTGCGACGTTCCCTGCCCGGCGGATCCGAAGGCGATCGTGTCCGGGTTGGCCTTGCCCGCGGCCACTACGTCCTGCACCGTCTTGTATGGCTGGTTCGCGCCCACCAGCAGCACGTTCGAAATACTGCCCAACAGGATGACCGGCGCGAAGTCCTTGGCCGCGTTGTAGTTGATACCCGGCAACAGCGACGGGTTGATCGCGTGCGTGGCGATCGTGCCCAACAGCAAGGTATAGCCGTCCGGCTTGGCGCGGGCCACGGCGTCGGCGCCAAGCACGCCTCCCGCGCCGCCCTTGTTTTCCACCAGCACGGTCTGGCTCAGGCTGGCGCCCAGTTCCTGCGCGATCAGGCGGCCCAGGATGTCCGAGGTGCCGCCGGGGGCAAACGGCACCACCAGCGTGATGGGTTTGGCCTTGGGCCAATCGTCGGCGGCATGGGCGCCGACGGCGCCCAAGGTGGTCAGCGCCAGGACGGCGAACGTGCGACGCAGCAGGGGGAATGCCTTCAAGCTTGTCTCCTGAAAGTGGGAATGATTTTTTATCTTGTACGTTGTCGTATGACTTTCGGTGAAAGAGAGTACTTTCATCCCGCAGGCGGTTCAATCTAGGGTAATTCCGAATTTGTCAGCGCAGGTGCCATACGGCGGTATGCAGAAATGCCAGGGTTTCGAGACCTATTGCCCGCTTCAGTCGTATGTTGTACGATGACATACATCTACTGATCGACTGCTACGGCTGCGCTGTTCCAGCCCTGCTTTCTTCGCTTTTCCCCGCTTTACCCATTCCCTTTTAATGGATGACAGGCATGACGACTCCCCAGGAACTCAAGGAAATCGTATCTGAAGGGCTGCTGTCCTTCCCCGTGACGGACTTTGACCAGAACGGCGATTTCAACGCCAAGACCTACGCCGCCCGCCTCGAATGGCTGGCCCCGTACGGCGCCACCGCCCTCTTCGCCGCTGGCGGCACCGGCGAGTTCTTCTCCCTGGCTCCCCAGGAGTACTCGGACGTCGTGCGCACCGCCGTGCAGACCTGCGCCGGCAAGGTGCCCATCCTGGCCGGCGCTGGCGGCCCCACCCGCACCGCCATCGCCTACGCCCAGGAAGCCGAGCGCCAAGGCGCCAAGGGCATCCTGCTGCTGCCCCATTACCTGACCGAAGCCTCGCAGGACGGCATCTCCGCTTACGTCGAACAGGTCTGCAAATCCGTCAAGCTCGGCGTCATCGTCTACAACCGCGCCCAGTCCCGCCTGTCGGCAGACAGCCTGGCCCAACTGGCCGAACGCTGCCCCAACCTGGTCGGCTTCAAGGACGGCATCGGCGACATCGAAGCCATGGTCCGCATCCGCCGCAAGCTGGGCGACCGCTTCTCGTACCTGGGCGGCCTGCCCACCGCTGAAGTCTATGCCGCCGCCTACCGCGCGCTCGGCGTGCCGGTCTATTCGTCCGCCGTCTTCAACTTCGTGCCCAAGACGGCCATGGACTTCTACCGCGCCATCACCGCCGGCGATACCGTCACCACCGACCGCCTGCTGGACGATTTCTTCCTGCCCTACCTGGAAATCCGCAACCGCAAGGCCGGTTACGCCGTCAGCATCGTCAAGGCCGGTGCCAAGCTCGTCGGCCACGACGCAGGCCCGGTGCGCGCCCCGCTGACCGACCTGACCGGCGAAGAACTGGACATGCTCAACGCCCTGATCAAGAAGCTCGGCCCCCAATAAGACGCCGCCCACGCAAGACCGGACGCCCTCCCGACGGAGGGCGTTTTTCATTTGCCGCGCGCTTGCAAGCAAACAGGAGTTGGCGGATTCCACGCTGTATGTTGTCATACGGCTATCCTTCTTGCGGTCTGCGGCCAGCGGCCAGACCGCCGCTTCCGGGCCGGACACCCGGAGGCGGCACAGCGTACACTTGCGGCTCCGGCCGCTGGACTACGGCCTGCTTTCCGCCTTACCCATAAGAGAGACGATGCAAACTCCTGCCCGGCCCCGCCCGCGTTCACGCCTGACCGACGTGGTGATCGAGGAACTGAACAAGCGCCTGGATGCGCGCCTGTACCGCGCTGGCGACAAGCTTCCCTCGGAACACCAGCTGTGCGACGAATTCGACGTCAGCCGCACCGTCATCCGGGAAGCGGTCGCGTCGATGCGCCTGAGCGGCCGCCTGGTCAGCAAACCGGGCATCGGCGTGTTCGTCACGGAAGACCGTGAAAAACCCATCGACTTCGTCATCGAACCTGCTGCGGATCCGCGCTGGGCGCTGCACATCATGGAATTGCGCGCCGGCCTCGAGGTCGAGGCCTGTGGGCTTGCGGCAGAGCGCCGCACCGCGACCGACCTGAGCGGCATCGTGGAAGCGTTCGACGCCTTCAACCGCGCCACGCGCGACATGGAGGCCGCGGTCAAGGCGGATTACGAGTTCCATTTGTCGATCGCCAAGGCATCGAACAACCCGCACTTCCCCGCGCTGCTGAAGGCCGCGGTGCGCGACGTGATGCTGGACCTGAACATCAAGCACGGCGGCAAGACGCCCGAAGAGCTTGAAACCTACGAGACGCGCAACGTGCGCGAACACGAGGCCATCCTGACCGCCATCATGCGCCGCGACCCCGGCGCCGCGCGCGCCGCGATGGCGCGCCACCTGGGCGACAGCATTGCGCGCTACCGCAAGCTGCTGTCGCAGGCGCCCGCCCAATAAGGACACGGCGCGCTGGCGGCTCCCCTGCCGCCAGCATGGGACATCCGGTGTCCTTCAACGCCTGGCGGCCAAGGCCTCAGGCATAAGGAAATTACGGGATTCCCCTTACTTGCCTACTTGTATGACGGCTGCCATCATACGTCTTATGACTTAGCGTCGTGCCTTGCCGCCAGATGAGCGGGCAAGACGCCCCGCTACCGTATGACCCACGTTGTACAAGTGCCGCCGATGAGCCCGATCCTTTCCCTCCGCACGACGTTCCACCGCTACGCCACGCGCATTCATCGGCATATCACCTGACCGGCTGTCCGGTCGTCTGCGGTCCTGCCGCAACCCTCCCCTTTCCGTACCCGCCCGCTTACGCGGCACCGCTTGCTCCGGCCCTTGTCCGGGGTGTGCCGGCGCACGCGTGAATGGTCCTGACTCCCCCGCTTATCCCAAGCGCTTTCCGACCTCCCAGGAGCAATCTCCATGCGTAAGTTTCTGACCACCGCCGTTGCGGCGACCCTGCTGTGCGTCGCCTCGGGCGCCCAAGCCGGCGTGACGTTCGATGCCGTCAAGAAGAAGGGCTTTTTGCAGTGCGGCTTTGCCGGCATTCCCGGCTTTTCGGTGCTGGACAGCAAGGGCGAGTGGACCGGCCTGGACGTGGACATGTGCCGCGCCGTGGCCGCCGCCCTGTTCGGCGACGCCTCCAAGGTCAAGGGCAACGTGCTGACGGCGCAAGCCAAGTTCACCGCGCTGCAATCGGGTGAAATCGACATGCTCTCGCGCAACACCACGCAGACGCTGACCCGCGACACCACGCTGGGCCTGATCGGCGTGGGCGTGAACTTCTATGACGCGCAAGGCCTGATCGTCAAGAAGTCGATGAACGTGAAAAGCGTGAAGGAACTGGACGGCGCCACCATCTGCGTGCAGCCCGGCACCACCACCGAATTGAACCTGGCCGACTACTTCCGCAGCCGCGGCCTGACCTTCAAGCCGGTCCTCGTCGAGAACTACGACGAGAACTTCCGCCTGCTGGAATCGGGCCGCTGCGACGCCTACACCAACGACAAGTCGAACACCGCCGCCAACATGCGCACGCGCCTGGCCAAGCCGGACGACTGGGAAATCCTCGACGAGAACCTGTCCAAGGAGCCCTTGGGCCCGATGGTCCGCCAAGGCGACGAGCAATGGTTCAACGTGGTGCGCTGGTCGTTGAACGCCATGCTGGAAGCCGAGGAATATGGCATCACGTCCAAGAACGTGGACGAGATGCAGAAGAGCACCAATCCGAACGTGCAGCGCATCCTGGGCGTGACCCCGGGCATGGGCAAGAACCTGGGCCTGGACGACAAGTGGGCCTACAACATCATCAAGCAAGTTGGCAACTACGGCGAAAGCTATGACCGCGCCATGGGCAAGGACAGCCCGCTGAAACTGGAACGCGGCCTGAACAAGCAATGGACCCAGGGCGGCCTGATGTACGGCTGGCCGGTGCGCTAAGCCCCTCTCGTGCACGGCCTGGCCGGACCGGCGAAGCCGCTTTTTCTCTTTACCCCCTGGCCTGGCCGCGCGCCGGCCGGCCTTTGCCTTATTACGTCGTAACCATGAACAGCATCGTCAACGCCCGCCTGAAACAGATCAAACCTTCGCCCAGCATGGCCGCCAAGATCGTCGTCGACGAACTGCGTCGCCAGGGCCGTGAAATCGCCGACTGCACGCTAGGCGAACCCGACATGCCCACGCCCGCCCACATCGCGCGCGCTGGACAGCAAGCCATTGCCGACGGCGACATCCGCTACACCAGCCCCAACGGCACGGTGGGCCTGCGCCGCGCCATCGCCAACAGCCTGGAATTGGGCCTGGGCGTTTCCTACGGCATGGACCAGATCACCGTGGGCGCCGGCGCCAAGCAGATCATCGGGGCCGCGCTGACGGCCAGCCTGGAACCGGGCGACGAAGTCATCGTGTGTGCGCCGTACTGGGTGTCGTACCCCGACATGGTGCTGCTGAACGACGCCAAGCCCGTGGTCGTGACCGGCCCCGAGTCGCAGGGCTTCAAGCTGGACGCCGCCACACTGGAAGCGGCCATCACGCCCCGCACCCGCTGGCTGATCCTGAATTCGCCCAGCAACCCCAGCGGCGCCGTGTACAGCGCCGCTGAACTGCGCGCCCTGACCGACGTGCTGCTGCGTCACCCGCAAGTCTGGATCTTGAGCGACGAGATCTACGCGCCCTTCTGCTACAGCGGGCAGTCGCATGCCTCGCCCGTGCAGGTCGAACCCCAGTTGATCCCGCGCACGCTGATTGTCAACGGTATGTCCAAGTCCTACGCGATGACCGGCTGGCGCATCGGCTACGGCGCCGGCCCGGGCGACCTGATCAAGGCGATGAGCACGGTCATGTCGCAAAGCACGTCTTGCCCCAGCGCGATCTCTCAAGTCGCTGCGCAGGCCGCCCTGGAAGGCGACCAATCCAGCGTCACGCAGATGGTCGACATTTTCAAGGCCCGCCGCGACCTGATCGTGCGCCGCCTGAACGACATCCCCGGCATCTCTTGCGCGATGCCCGACGGCGCCTTCTACGTGTACGCCAACGTGCAGGGCCTGATTGGACGCACGGGCCCCGCCGGCGAATTGAAGACCGATCTGGACGTCAGCCTTTTCTTCCTGCGCGAAGCGGGCGTGGCCGTGATCGACGGCGGTTCGTACGGCTTGTCGCCCTACGTGCGATTTTCGTTCGCAACGTCCACCGACGTGATCGAACAAGGCATGGATCGCCTGGCCGCCGCCGTCAAAGCCCTGATGGCGGACTGAACCGTGGCCAAGCACAGAGACCACCCCCCGGTGCGGCGGCCGCCGCACCGGGTCTCCTGGAACGACCCGGCCACGCGCGCGCTGGTCTACCAGGTGCTGGCCCTGACGCTCGTCGGGACCGGCATCTGGTTCCTGGTGCACAACACGCTCCACAACCTGTCGATGCGCAACATCGCCACCGGCTTCGGCTTCCTGAACCGCGAAGCGGGCTTTGCCATCGGCGAATCCGTGATCGCCTACGGGCCGGCGGACACCTATGGCCGCGCCATCTTCGTGGGCGTGCTGAACACGCTGCGGGTGGGCCTGCTTGCGCTGGTGGCCGCCACGCTGCTCGGCGTCCTGATCGGCGTCGGCCGGCTGTCCAAGAACTGGCTGGTGGCGAAGATCACGTCGGTGTATGTCGAGGTGATGCGCAACGTGCCGCTCTTGCTGCAGTTGTTCTTCTGGTACGCGCTGATCACCGAGAACATGCCCGGGCCGCGCCAGGCGCACAACCCGCTGCCGGGCGTATTCATCTCCAACCGCGGCCTGAAGGTGCCCGGGCTGGAAGCCGCTTCGCTGGACTGGGTGCTGGGGGGATTGGCGCTGGCCATCATGGCGGTCCTGTTCCTGGGCCACTGGGGCGCCAAGCGCCAGGAAGCCACCGGGCGCGTGTTCCCGCTGGGCCGCGCGGCGCTTGGAGTGCTCGTCCTGCTGCCCGCGCTGGGCTGGCTGGCCAGCGGCGCATCCCTGACCTTGGACATGCCGGCATTGAAGGGCTTCAACTTCACGGGCGGCCTCACGCTGACCCCGGAGTTCGTGGCGCTGTTCCTGGGCTTGACCGTCTACACCTCGGCGTTCATCGCGGAAGTGGTGCGCTCGGGCATCCAGGCCGTGAACAACGGTCAGTGGGAAGCCGCCGACTCGCTTGGCCTGCCGCGCGCGAAGGTCCTGCGCCTGGTGGTGTTGCCGCAAGCCCTGCGCGTGATCATCCCCCCGATGACCAGCCAATACCTGAACCTGTTGAAGAACAGCTCACTGGCGGTCGCCATCGGCTATCCCGACATCGTGTCGGTGGTGAACACCACGCTCAACCAGACCGGGCAGGCCATCGAGGGCATCCTCATCATCATGGGCGCCTACCTGACGGTCAGCCTGTCCATCTCGATATTCATGAACTGGTACAACACGCGCATCGCGCTGGTGGAGCGTTGAGATGAGCAGCACTACGCACGCTTTCACCGAAGCCCTGCCCCCGCCCAGCACCCAGGTGGGCGCGTGGGCCTGGGTACGGTCCCGCCTGTTCTCGTCGCCGCTGAACCTGCTGATCACCGTGTTGCTGGCGTGGTTCCTGCTGATGGCGTTGCCGGCGCTGGTGGAGTGGGCTTTCCTGAAAGCCAACTTCACCGCCACCAACGCGATGGAGTGCCGGGCCTCGGTCGGCGGCGCCTGCTGGGCGTTCATCGTCGAGAAGCACCGCCTGATCCTGTTCGGCACCTATCCGTTCGACGAGCAATGGCGTCCCCTCGCGGCCACGCTGATCCTGGTGGCGGTCATCGCCTGCAGCGGCATGCGCCGCTTCTGGAACGGCAAGCTGGCCCTCATCTGGACCGCAGGCCTCTCCGCCGTGGCGCTCCTGATGTGGGGCGGCGTGTTCGGCCTGACGTACGTCGAGAACTCGCGCTGGGGCGGCCTGCCGCTGACGCTGATCCTGGCCACGTTCGGCATCGCCTTCGCCTTCCCCATCGGCGTGCTGCTGGCGCTGGGCCGGCGGTCGAAGATGCCCGCCATCAAGGCGCTGTGCGTCGTGTACATCGAGCTGATCCGTGGGGTGCCGCTGATCAGCCTGCTGTTCATGTCGTCGGTGATGCTACCGCTGTTCCTGCCGGAAGGCTTCACCATCGACAAGCTCTTGCGCGCGCAGATCGCCATCATCATGTTTGCCGCGGCCTACATCGCGGAAACGGTGCGCGGCGGCTTGCAGGCCATCCCGAAAGGCCAGTACGAAGGCGCCGACTCGCTGGGCCTGAACTACTGGCAGCAGATGCGCAAGATCATCCTGCCGCAGGCGCTGAAGATCGTGATCCCGCCGCTGGTCAGCATCTTCATCGCGCTGTTCAAGGACACGTCGCTGGTGGTGATCATCGGCATCTTCGACCTGACGCTGGCAGCCAAGGCGGCCTTGTCCGACGCGGCATGGCGCGGATTCGGCGTAGAGGCGTATCTCTTCATCTCGCTGATCTACTTCGTGTTCTGCTTTTCCATGTCCAAGTACAGTCAGGCGCTTGAAAAACGTCTTGCGACTGATCACAAACGCTAGCCAATGCCGCGCGTCCGCCGCAAGGCGGGCGCGCACAGCGATATTTACGGGAGTACAGGCATGTCCGATGCCATTATTCGTTTGCAGGACGTGAACAAGTGGTATGGCCAGTTCCACGTGTTGCGCAACATCAACCTGGACGTGGCGCAAGGCGAGCGCATCGTGGTGTGCGGCCCCTCGGGGTCGGGCAAGTCCACGATGATCCGCTGCATCAACCGTCTGGAAGAGCACCAGAAAGGCCACATCATCGTGGACGGCACGGAGCTCACCAATGACCTGAAGCACATCGAGACGATCCGCAAGGACGTGGGCATGGTGTTCCAGCACTTCAACCTGTTCCCGCACCTGACGGTGCTGGAAAACCTGACGCTGGGCCCCATGTGGGTGCTGAAGAAGCCGCGCGCGGAAGCCGAGGCGACGGCCATGAAGTACCTGGAGCGCGTGCGCATTCCGGAACAGGCCAAGAAGTTTCCCGGCCAGTTGTCGGGCGGCCAGCAGCAGCGCGTGGCGATCGCGCGGTCGCTGTGCATGAACCCCAAGATCATGCTGTTCGATGAGCCCACGTCGGCGCTTGACCCGGAAATGGTCAAGGAAGTGCTGGACGTGATGGTGAGCCTGGCCCAGGAAAGCGGCATGACGATGATCTGCGTGACCCACGAAATGGGCTTCGCGCGCAAAGTCGCCAACCGCGTGATCTTCATGGACCGCGGCGAAATCATCGAACAGAACAGTCCCGACGAGTTCTTCGACCGCCCCCAAAACGAACGGACGCAGCTCTTCCTGAGCCAGATCCTGCACTGACGCGGACCCGCCGCCTTCAAGATGAAGGCGGCTTTTCTCGGGCGGCCCCTGCGCCCGATGTGCACGTATACCCATATACATATGTGATATCGGTATTTTCCAGAAGAACGCCGGTCTTCTAGGATTCCCGGATTGTCCGTTTCTCTTCCGCTGGAATCGCCTTGCCCCGCCTGAGCCCCCTGGATCCCGCCAAGCTGGATCCCGCTACTGCCACCCTCTTCAATCAACTGCTGCAGGACTACGGCCCCTACGCCAACATGCTCGGCGCCTTCGCGCCGCGGCCCCCGGCGTTGAAGCACTTCTTTTCCTACCTGGTGCAGTCGCGTGAAGACGGCTTGATTTCGCCGCGCCATCTGGAAATCGCGCTGCTGACGGCGTCCAAGGCGCACGCCTGCCACTATTGCGTCACGCTGCACACGCCCAAGCTGGCCGCGCAGGGCATCTCGCAGGAGGCCATCGACCGCCTGCTGGAGCCCGAGGTACCGGGCCTGGACGAAAAGGACCTGGTCGTGCGCGACTACGCGGTGCTGGTCACGCTGACCCCGTCGCAGGTCAGCGACGCGTTCTACAGCCGGCTGCAAACGTTCTTCAACGAAGAACAGATCGTGGAACTGACCATCCGCATCGCGCTCTGCAGCTTCTTCAAGCGCTTCAACGAAGCGCTTGAGGTGCCCCACGAAGACGTGGTGGCGCTGGAACTGGATCATGGCGCGGCCTAGCGCGGCCTGACGTCCATACCGCCATGAGCCCTGCCCCTGCTTTAAAGCTGGAGATCCGCAATCTCTCCAAGCGCTTTGTCACCGAGACCGGCCCCGTCCAGGTGCTGGACGACATCAGCCTGAACGCCGCCAGCGGCGAATTCATCAGCATCATCGGACCGTCCGGCTGCGGCAAGTCCACGTTGTTCAACATCCTGACCGGCCTGCTCGAGCATGACGCGGGCACGATCGCACTGGACGGCAAGCCGCTGCCGAACCTGCGCGGACGCGTCGGCTACATGCTGCAACGCGACCTGCTCATGCCCTGGCGCACCGTGCTGGACAACGTGCTGGTCGGCCTGGAACTGCGCGGCACGCCGCGCGCGGAATCCGTGGAATTGGCGCGAGACTATCTGAACACTTTCGGCCTGCTGCCCTTCCAGGACAGCTATCCGAAGGCCTTGTCGGGCGGCATGCGGCAGCGCGTGGCGCTGGCCCGGACGCTGCTGCCCGATCCGGACGTGCTGCTGCTGGACGAGCCGTTTTCCGCCCTGGACTACCAGACCCGGTTGTTCCTGGAATCGATGCTGGCCGACACCGTCAGCCAGAAAGGCAAGACCGTCGTGCTGGTCACCCATGACATCGACGAAGCCATCGCCCTGTCCGAGCGCATCTTCGTGCTGAGCGCCCGCCCGGGCCGCCTGAAAAGCGTGCACGACATCGCGCTGGGCACGCGCTCGCCGCTGGAGGCGCGCCACGACAGCCGCTTTCCCGCCTACTTCGACCTGCTGTGCCAGGAACTCGACATACAGACCGGCCGCAAGGACGGGACCCACGCATGAACCAATCTTCCGTTTCCGCCGCCCCGGGCCTTGCCGCCGGCGACACGCGCCCCGCGCGCCCGGCGGGGTTCCGCGTCCCGGTACTGGCGACCCAGCTGTTGATCCTTGCCGTGCTGTTCGGCGCGTGGGAAGCGGGCGTGCGCGCCGGCGCGGTATCGGGCTTCCTGTTCGGCTCGCCCGCCGGCGTCCTGCAAGCCGCCTGGAAAATGATCCAGAACGGCGAATTGTGGGAACACGCCAACTACACCTTGTGGGCGTCGGCCGTGGGCTTCGTGGCCGGGACCTTTCTGGGCACCGTGCCCGGGCTGGCCCTGTGGTATTCGCCCTATGCCGCCCGCGTGGTCGAACCTTTCCTCGTGGCGATCAACAGCGTGCCCAAGATCGCCTTCGCGCCGCTGGTCATCCTGTGGTTCGGCACCGGCGTCATCTCGAAAGTGGCCCTGTCGGTGTCGCTGACATCCATTGTGGCGCTGCTGGCCGCGTTCCAGGCCGCCAAGGACACAGACCCCGACATCCAGAAAATGATGGTGTCGTTGGGCGCCACCCGCCGGCAGATCTTCCGCAAGGTCGTCGTGCCCTCGGCCCTGCCCGCCATCATCAGCACGTTCCGCATCAACATCGGCTTTGCGCTGGTGGGGACGGTCGTCGGCGAATTCATCTCTTCCAAATACGGGCTGGGGCATGTGATTTTCGTCGCCTCGTCCCTGTATGACCTGAACACGGTCTGGGTCGGCATCTTTTCGCTGATGCTGCTGGGCTTTGTGCTGTATGCCGGGGTGGACATCGCCGAAAAGCGCCTGCTGCGCTGGAAAGACCAGACCTACGCCACCCAATTCAAACTTTGACCGCGCCTGCGCGCCGCTCTCCTCGATCATGAAAACCACGCTCTCCCTACGGTTGGCCACGGCCGCCGCTGCCTCGCTGCTGTCCGTCACCGCCTTTGCCGCCAACGACCGCGCCGTCGTGTCGGCCGCATTCAAATCCGTGTTCTACCTGCCGGTCTATTTCGCGGAAGAACACGGCTACTTCAAGGACGAAGGGCTGGACGTGCGCATCGACGTGGCCTCGTCGTCGACCAACGCGTTGGCGGCCGTCATATCCCGCAGCGCCGACTTTTCCCTCCACGGCCCCGAATGGACGGCCATTTCGTTCGGCCGCGGCGCGCCCGTCAAAGTAGTAGGCGGCACTCTGAACCGCCTGGGCGTCTGGCTGACCTGCAAGCAAAGCTTCACGTTCGACGGTTTCAAGAGCCTGAAAGGCGCCACCGTCGCCACCGGCGCCATGCCCACCACCAGTTCGTCGGCGTTCCTGAAGCTGGTCAAGAACGCCGGCTTGGACCCCAAGCGCGACCTCGACCTGCTGGAAGTGCCGCTGGGCAACGAGATCGGCCCGTTGAGCTCGGGCAAGGCCGACTGCGCCGTGCTCTACGAACCGGGCGCCTCCCAGGCGCAAGCCCAGGGGTTCCAGGTCGTGTCCGCGTTCTCGCGCGAGATCGGCCCGTACACGTTCTCGGCGATTTCCACGCGGCAGGACATTTCGCCGCAGGTATCGCAGAAGTTCGTGTCCGGCATCGACCGCGCCCTGAAGCAGATCCGCAAGGATCCGGCGGCGGCTGTCGCGAGCGGACTAAAGCTGTTCCCCAACCTGGACCCGGCCGTGGTGCGCGCCTCGGTGCAGCGCCTGATCGATGACGGCGTGTTCGCCGACTCCGTTGCCGTGCCCGAGCAGGCGCTGAAAGACGCGCTGCAAACGCAGATCGACCTGGGCAACCTGGACCGCATCCCGCAAGATCCGAAGTGGCTGGACCTGGGATACGCGCAGCAGATCTCGGGCAAGGCGTACTGACGCCCCCGCCGGCACCGGTGCCCCGGGCGCACCGGTGCCGCCATCCCGCCGCAAAACAGGTTCGCCCGCGCCTTAACAAGATCTTGAGATCGGCCTCTCTAGAATCCGGAACGATTCTCATTGAGGAACTCAAGATCCCATCATGGCGCAACAGAAAACGAACCCGCAGGGCCGGTATGCCCTGAAGACCCTGGGCATGGCGCTAGGCGCCGTGGCGACCAGCCAGGCCCACGCCCAGGCGCGACCCGCCGACAATGCGCCGGTCCTGGCCCCGGTCACCGTGCAGGCCGACGCCCCGCCCTACAAGGCCGACCGCGTGCAGTCCGGCAAATTCGCCGAACCTTTGCTGGATACGCCCCAGAGCATCACGGTCGTGCCACGCGCCGTACTGGAGGAACAACAGGCCAAGAGCCTGCAGGACGTCTTGCGCAACGTGCCGGGAATCACCTTCAGTTCCGGCGAGGGCAACCTGGGCTGGGGCGACATGTTCACCATCCGCGGGTTCTCGGCCGAACAGAGCATTACCGTGGACGGCATCCGCGACGCCGGCCTGTCCAGCCGCACCGACATCTTCAACCTGGAACAGGCCGAAGTGTTCAAGGGCACCGGCTCCATCGAGTCCGGCGTGTCGGCAGTGGGCGGCAGTGTCAACCTGGCCAGCAAGGAAGCGCGCCTGGGTTCCTTCTACAAGCTGTCCGGCGGACTGGGCACCGACCACTACCGCCGCATCACCGCCGACCTGAACCAGGAACTGACGGACAGTTCCGCGTTGCGCATCAACCTGATGCGCCATCACAACGGCGTGGCCGAGCGCGACGTGACCGAGTTCGACCGGTCTGGCATGGCGGCATCGCTGGCGATGGGCTTGGGCACGCCCACCCGAATCACGCTGAACTACCTGCATCAGGAAGACGACAACATCCCCGACGGCGGCGTGCCGATCCAGCGCGGCACCGGCGGCAAGCGCATGCCCAACGTGTCGCGCAACGCCTGGTACGGCGACCCCGGGCTCTACACGGAGCAGACGCGCACCGACCAGGCTACGCTGAAGGTCGAGCACGACTTCACGAACGCGGCGCGCCTGTCCAACATCAGCCGCTGGCAGCAGACCGACCGCATCGGCGTGCTGGCGCCCGCCCGTTTCAACTCCACGTCGCGCACGTCTTACGGCTATGTGGGCGCGGGCCCGCTCGTCAACAGCGCGGACGGCATCCCGTCATACAGCGGGTACGAACCCGTCTCGGATCCGTCGCCGTACGCGCAGCTGCGCGGCAACGATTTCGGGACGTCGAAGCGCTACACCATCCTGGCCAACCAGACCAACCTGAACCTGGATTTCAACACCGGCGGCATCAAGCATGCGGTGGTGACGGGCGTGGAGTTCTATAAAGAAACCTACGGCGATCACGAACGCACCATCCGCGCGCCGGCCAGCAATCCCGTGATCGACCTGCGCAATACCGGCGGGGTCGACATGGGCGGCGTCGATACGGTGAAGGGCGATGCCGGCAACAAGGCCGAGATCTTCAACACCGGACTGTACGTCGGCGACACGCTGACCTTCAACCCGCAATGGATGCTGCAAGGCGCGCTGCGGTACGACCGCTACCGCGTCACGCAGAAGACAGGCGCCACCACGCAGCGCGTCACCGACGGCGCCTGGAGCGGCCGTCTCGGGCTGACCTACAAGCCCGTGGACATCGGCAGCGTCTATGTCTCGTACAGCCAGGCCGCCCAGCCCTCGGCGCTGGGCGCCAGCACCAACAACAATATCTACGGCGCCACCGGCTCGGACACCTACAAGCCCGCCGTCTCCAAGACCTGGGAGCTGGGCACCAAGTGGGATCTGGCCGGCAGCGACCTGGCACTGACCGGGGCGGTCTTTCGCACCGAACTGACCGACTCCTGGGAGTACGGCGACGATGCCACGGACGTGGTGCGTGCCCTGCCCGCCAAGCGCGTGGACGGCGTCGAACTGGGCCTGTCGGGCAACCTCACGCCGCGCTGGTCGGCGTTCGCCGGCGTCAGCGCGATGAAAAGCCGCATCACCAAAGGCGCGAACCAGGGCGAAGAGGCCAAGAACGTCCCCGACCTGACGCTCAACCTCTGGACCACCTATGCGGCCACCGAGGAGCTGTCGTTGAGCTATGGCGTGCAGTACGTGGGCAAGCGCCGCTACACCGACAACAAGTACGTGGGCGGCAAGAACAACAACAGTTCGACGGTGTCGGGCCCGTCCGGCACGCATCCGGTCTGGGTGCGCGACAACGAGAAGGCGCCGTCGTACTGGCTGCACGCCGCGGCGGCGCGCTACCGCCTGAACAAGAACGTGACGCTGGGCATGAACGTGGACAACCTGTTCAACAAGTTCTACTACAGCCGCGTGGGCGCGTCCCTGGACGGCTTCCAGTTGTATGGAGTGCCGGGCGCGGGCCGCACCGTCACCTTCACGGCGGACCTGTCCTTCTAAGCATCGGGCTGCGCGGCAAGGTCCACGCGGAACACGGTGCCGCGCCCCGGCGCCGATTGCAGCGACACGCGCCAACCCTGGTGCGCGCAGATGCGCTGCACCAGCGACAGGCCCAGCCCCAGGTTGCCGGCATCCGGTTGTTCGCCGCGCACGAAGGGGCTGAAGACAGCCTCGTGGCGCTCGGCGGCGATGCCCGGCCCGTCGTCCGCCACCTGCATGAAGTCGGGTCCGGCGGTGATCACGACGCTGGCTTGCGGACCCGCGTATTGCAGCGAATTGCGGATCAGGTTGGACAGCACCGCGCGCAATAGGGGCGCCGGGAATTCCAACGCCGGGGCCTCGGGCTGCGCAAGCGTCAAGGTCAACCGCATGTCGCGGCGTTGCGCCACGGCGCTCCAGGCCGCCAGTTGTCCCTGCGCCGCGGTGCGGGCGCTTTCGCGCGCGTAACGTTCCGCCGCATCGCCGCCTCGCGCCAGCATCAGGTAAGTGTCCAGTCTTTCGCCCATGTCGGCCGCCGCCGCTTCGATGCGGGCCAGGCGCGCCTGGCCGCTGGCAGCCAACGCCTGTTCCTCGCGCAGCAGCTCGCAAGAACTGGAGATCACCATCAGCGGCGTCCTCAATTCGTGGCCGACGTCCGCGGTGAACAGCTGTTCGCGTCGCAGCGCCTGCTCCAGCTGGTTGTAGGTCGCGTCGAAGGCGGCGGCCAGTTGGCCGATCTCGTCCGGCGGATAGTCTTCGGCCAGCCGCGTCTGCGGCGGCTGAGCGCCACGCGCGTTGACCTGAGCCGCCAGCCGCGACAAGGGCCGCAAGAGCCGTCGCGTAGCCAGGATACCCAGGATGAACGCCAGCGCCAGGCTGCCCGCCAGCCCGCTGACGGCGGTCCAGTGCGACGCCACCTGGCTCTGTTCGTAGTCGGTGTAGTCGCGCAGCAGCATGTAGCGCTGGCCGTCCTGGTCGTCCACCATCACGTGCCAGACGCGGCCCTCGCGTTCGATCTTGTGGAAACCGGGGTTCAACCGCCGCAACCAGGCGGGAAAGGCCTCGCTGCCCGGGTCTCCATGGAAGAAACGGTTGGGCCGGCCCGGGTCGATGCCCGCCAGAAAATCGCCCCGTACCCGCTCCACCGCCATTCCCATGTCGATGCGCTGCAAGTGGGCTTCCAGCTTGCCCACGCTCCAGACCGACAGCCAGGACAGCAGCCCCGCGACCAGCAGGGCCAGCACCACGTAAGTCAGCACCAGATGGCGCGCCAGCCCGCGCCGGGCCGCCGGCCCCGTCCGCCTAGGCATCGTCGGGCGCCCGTAGCTGATAGCCGATGCCGTGCACGGTGTGCAAGAGCGGCGTGCCATACGGTTTGTCCACCACGTGGCGGATCTGGTGGATATGGGTGCGCAGGCTGTCGCTGTCGGGCGGCGAATCGCGCCACAAGGCCTCTTCCAGTCGCGCTCGGTGGACGACCGACGGGCTGGCCCGCATCAGCAGGGTCAGCAGTTGCAGCGGAGACGGCGGCAGGCGCAGGGGCTGCCCTGCGCGCGCCAGTTCCAGCGTCCCCGTGTCCAGCGTCAGGTCACCCACGCGCAACACGCGCGCAGCGCCCGCGCCGCTGGCGCGATGCAGCAGCGCCTTGACCCGCGCGGCCAGCTCCGCCAGCGCAAAGGGCTTCACCAGGTAGTCATCGGCGCCCGCGTCAAAACCCGTCAGCCGGTTGTCCAGCGTGTCGCGCGCAGTCACCATGATCACCGGGGTGTCGCACGCCGCCTCGGTCCGCAGGCGGCGGCAGAGCTCGTAGCCGTCCAGCCGCGGCAGCATCAGGTCCAGCACGATCAGGTCGAAGCCGCCCGAGGCCGCCATCGCATAGCCGCGCTGCCCGTCCTCGGCGCAATCGACAATGTAGCCGCGCCGCGTCAGGTGATGCGTGATGTTCGCCAGGATGTCAGGATCGTCTTCGATGACTAGAACGCGCATGCAGGCCCGCAGGGAATGGAAATCAGTCTCATATTGTATGTGCCCGCCAGGCGTGGGCCGCCGCGTTCCGTCCCCGCTTGCGGCGCGCACGCCACACCGCGCACGTCTTAACGCTTTCTTGAGATGGCATGGCGGACACTGCGTGTCGATAAGAATGGTTCGCGTTACCTGCAAGCCTGCGGGCAACGGCGCAACCCGGGATGTTTTCGATGCGTGCGATCAAGCTCTTCCGCGCGGCCATGGCCGCCACTGCCCTGTTTTGCGCCTTGCCCGGCGCCCACGCCCGCCAGGTCACCGATCTGGCCGGCCGCGTCGTCACGGTGCCTGACCACCCCAAGCGCGTGCTGTTGGGCGAAGGTCGCTTCGTCTTCGCAATGGCCCTGCTGGACCGCCAGGATCCCGTCGCCCGCGTGGTCGGATGGCAAGGCGAGCTGAAACAGCAAGACCCCTATTCGTGGACTCAGTTGGTCAAGCGCTATCCCAAGGCGGCCGACGTGCCGCTGATCGGCAAAACGTCGGAAGCCAGCGTCAGCCCCGAGAAGATCGTGTCGCTGCAACCCGATGTGGCGGTGTTCAGCCTGAGCGGCCACGGCCCCGGCCGCAACAACCCGATGATCGCGGCGCTGCAGGCGGCAGGCATTCCCATCGTCTTCATCGACTTCCGCCAGCACCCGGTCGAGAACACCGTGCCCAGCATGCGCATCCTGGGCCAGGCGCTGGACCGCCAGGCAGAGGCCGACGCCTACATTGCCTTCTATGAAGACCATCTGGCCCGCGTGCGCAAGATCGTCGGCCCGGTGCCGCAGGCGCAGCGTCCGCGCGTGTTCGTGGAAATGCTGGCAGGCGTGTGGCCGGCCTGCTGCCACACCACCGGCAACGGCAGTTTCGGTGACCTGCTGGAAACCGCCGGCGGCGTGAACGTGGCCGCCCCCGTGCTCCCGGGCGCCATTGGCGACGTCAGCCTGGAATTCCTGCTGGACGCCAAGCCCGATGTCTATATCGCCACCGGCAGCCGTTCCGAACCGGGCCGCCCCGGGCTGCTGGTCGGCCCTGGCGCCGCCGCCGCGTTATCGGCGGCCAGCCTGTCCACCCTGCTCGACCGCGACGGCATCCGCGACCTGGACGCCGTGAAGCAGCACCGCGCCTACGGCATCTGGCACGCGTTCTACAACTCGCCCTACAACGTGGTCGCCATCGAAGCCATGACGACGTGGCTGTACCCGGCGCGCGCCGCCGCACTGGACCCGCAAGCCACGCTGGACGCGCTGTACCGCCAGTTCCTGGACGTGGACAACGCGGGCACCTATTGGACGACGCCGAGCGCCGCCTCTGCCCGATAAGCGCATCATGCCCAGCACCACCACGGCGGCCATGCCCGCCATTGCCTCGCCCCCGGAAGACCCCATCGCCGCCTACCGGCGCACCGTCCGCAAGCGCCTGCTGCTGACGGCCGTGCTGGTGCTGGCCATTGCCGCCAGCTTGCTGGCCGACGTCGCCAGCGGCCCCGCCGCCCTTTCGCCCGCCGACTTGCTGCAGACGCTGTTGCATCCCGATGCGGCCGGCGCCGGCACGCGCGTCATCGTGTGGCAGTTCCGGCTGCCCTATGCCCTGATGGCGCTGCTGGTCGGCGTGGCGCTGGGGCTGGGCGGCGCCGAGATGCAGACCATGCTGGACAATCCTCTGGCCAGCCCCTACACGCTGGGCGTCTCGGCCGCTGCCGCCTTCGGCGCGTCACTGGCCATCACGCTCGACTGGCACGTGCCCGCCTTGCCGCCCGGCATGGTGGTGTCGATCTCGGCCTTTGCCTGCACGCTGGTGTCGGTGCTGATACTGGAACGCGTGGCGCGCTGGCGCGGCGGGTCGACGCTGGGCGTGGTGCTGTTCGGCATCGCGCTCGTGTATTCCTTCCAGGCGCTGGTGATGCTGCTGCAATTCGTGGCCAGTGAAGAAGCCCTGCAGGGCATCGTCTTCTGGACCATGGGCAGCCTGGCGCGCGCCAACTGGACCACCGTGGCCGTCATGGCCGCCGCGATCGCCGTGACCGTGCCGTTTTCGATGCGCGACGCCTGGAAACTGACTGCCGTGCGCCTGGGCGAAGAGCGCGCCGCCAGTTTCGGTATCGAAGTCCGCCGCCTGCGCCTGGTCAGCCTGCTGCGCGTCAGCGCGCTGGCGGCGCTGGCGGTGTCGTTCGTGGGCACCATCGGTTTCGTGGGACTGGTCGCCCCGCACATCGCCCGCCTGCTGCTGGGCGAAGACCATCGCTATTACCTGCCGGGCAGCGCGCTGGCTGGCGCCCTGATCCTGTCGCTGGCCTCGGTCGCGTCCAAGACCGTCCTGCCCGGCGCGCTGATTCCGGTCGGCATCGTGACGTCGCTGGTCGGCATCCCGTTCTTTCTCACCATCGTCGTGCGCGCGCTCAAGCGCGCCTGACGCCCCGCATCCCCTAAGGAGACCTCCCCGATGCAATCCCGCGTGTGCTTCACCCTGGCTGCCCTGCTGATGGCCGGCGCCGCCCATGCCGCCCCCGATGCGTGCGCCATCGACGTCGAAGGCCGCCCCGGCAAGCAATTCGGCCCCGACCATATCGTCGTGCCGGCCACCTGCCAGGACTTCACCGTGCGCCTGATCCACACGGGCAAGAACAGCAAGGAAAAGGCTGGCCACAACTGGGTGCTGACCAAGACCGAAGACATCGATGCCGTGATGGTCGACGGGATCAAGGCCGGGGCGGAACACGAATTCCTGGCGCCCGGCGACGCCCGCATCCTGGCCAGGACACCGATGCTGGGTGGCGGCGAAACCGCAACGGTCACGTTCCCCGTCAACCGTCTGCGCGCCGGCCAGTCCTACACCTACTATTGCTCGTTCCCGGCGCACGCCCAGCACATGCGCGGCACGCTGGTGCTGCAACCCTGACGATGACCCCGCTGCACATCCGCGGGTTGGCCGCCGGTTATGGCGGCAGGCCGGTGCTGCAGGGGCTTTCCGCCGGCCCGCTGGCGGAAGGCGCCGTCACCGCCCTGCTCGGCCCCAACGGCAGCGGCAAGTCCACGCTGCTGAAAACGCTGGCGGGCTTGAATCCCGTCATGCGCGGCGAATTGTTGCTGGACGGCGAAGACCTGGCGCAAGCGACGCCTTCGCGCCGCGCCGAACGCGCCATGTACATGCCCCAGGCGCTACCCAAAGGCGTGCACATGACAGTCTTCGAATCCGTGCTGGTGGCTGCCCGGTCAGGCCGCCACGGCGCGGCCGGCCACGACCTGATGCGCGACGCCATGGCCGTCATCGCGGACCTGGGCATCGCGGCGCTTGCCAGCCGTTACCTGGATGAACTGTCGGGCGGCCAGAAGCAACTGGCCTCGCTGGCTCAGGCGCTGGTGCGCCGCCCGCGCCTGCTGCTGCTGGACGAGCCCTTGTCCGCGCTCGACCTGAACTACCAGTTCCACGTCATGGACGTGCTGCGCCGGCAGACGCGCCAGCACCGGCTGATCACGCTAGTGGTGCTGCACGACCTGAACATCGCGTTGCGCCATACCGACCATGCGCTGATGCTGCACGGCGGCGCAATCGAAGCCGAGGGCCTGCCCGCCGAGGTCGTCACGCCGGCGACGCTGCGCCGCGTCTATCGCGTGCAGGCTCGCGTGGAGCGTTGCCCGCAGGGGCAGGCTCAAGTCCACGTGGATGGACTTGCCGGAGCGTAAGAGCGACATCCGAAGGCGGTATATAGTCACCGCTTAGCCTTCCCTGGGAGTCGACCGATGTCGAGAGGCCGCGCCATGGCGTTTTGTCTCAGCATGCTTGCCGCCCCTGCGGGCGCGTCCGTGATTTACGACAACCATGGCCTGGTGGTGGAAGTCACGACCAGCGGGCGCAGCGACTGGAATACCGGCCAGCGGCAAAACACCCGCAGCACAACCATCTCGTTCCAGGGCAACAAGCTTTGCGGCCGAGACGTCGGGCGGCTGCTATATCCGGACGGCAAAGACCCCGCTGCCAACGCCTTCTTCTGCGCGGGCCCCGCCAAGGCGTTGGAGACCGACGCCGTGCTGGCCTACTTCAACAGTTCCAGCGCCGATCCCGTGCTGACCCATTTGCAGGTCGTGGACGGCGCGCTGCGCGTGAAGCGCCTGGCGCTGGCGGACAAGCGCGACCGGGACCGCCCCAACGGCACCCGCTTTGAAGCGGCCCGGCTGCCGGGTTGGACGCGGGTCGAAACCGCCTGGAACGAAACGGTGATGATCCGCCATGCGCCGCTCAAGGCGCTGAACCTGGGCGCCGGCAAGCTGCTGGACGTGGACGGCGACGTGGCTTATCTGGCCATCCCGCCCGGGCGCGACGTGGTCGTGGTGCAGCCCGCCACGCACGTGAAGGACGCCCACGGCTACCAGCAGTACGTGCCCGAAATCACCAAATTCGTGGATGCGCCGATCGCGTTCCGCGCCGTGCGCATGAGCGACGGCCGCGAACTGGCACGGCTGGATTTCAAGGACACGTGCCTGCGCCTGCCAGCGCTGGAATTCAACCAGCCCGACACGCTGGCCTCGTCTTCCACCCGTCCCGACGTGGCCTTCGACGACGTGCCGGCCTGGCGCGCCCGCACCCTGCTGCTGACGCAGGCGCAGGGCCGTGCCACGCTGCGCTTGCAGCCCGGCGTGTCCCTGCCCGCCAAGGCCAATTGCAAACCGGGCTGACGGCAGGCCCCACCGTCCGGCCGCGCGTTCAGATCAGGAACTGGCGGTAGGCCTCGTTGCCGGTTTCCTCGAAATGGGCGTAGCCCAACTGCAAAAGGAAAGCGTCCAGCGCCGCGCTGTCGGCCAGCGGTGCCTGGATACCCACCAGCGCCGAACTGAAGTCCGCGCCCTGGTTGCGGTAGTGGAACAAACTGATATTCCAGTTGGGCGCCATTTCCGACAGGAACTTCATCAGCGCGCCCGGACGTTCGGGGAACTCGAAGCGGAACAGCCGTTCACCGGCCGCCAGGGGCGAACGCCCGCCCACCATGTAGCGGATGTGCTGCTTGGACACTTCGTTGTTCGTCAGGTCGTTGACCGAAAACCCCTGCTCTTCCAGCGCCGCGGCGATGTCGGCCGAGTCCCCCCGGCGCGCGATCTGCATGCTGACGAAGATGTGCGCGGTGCGCGCGTCCGCAATGCGGTAATTGAATTCGGTCACGCTGCGCTGCCCGAGGACGCGGCAGAAGCGGCGAAAGCTGCCGCGCTCCTCGGGCACCGTCACGGCAAACACGGCTTCACGCGCTTCGCCGACCTCGGCCCGGTCGGCCACGAAGCGCATGCGGTCGAAATTCATGTTGGCGCCGGACGTGATCGCCACCAGCGACAGCCCTTGCGCGCCTTCGCGTTCCACATACTTCTTCAGGCCCGCCACCGCCAGGGCACCCGCCGGCTCCAGCACGCTGCGCGTGTCCAGGAACATGTCCTTGATGGCCGCGCACACGGCGTCGGTGTCCACCAGGATCACTTCGTCCAGATACTGGCGGCACAGGCGGAAGGTTTCTTCGCCCACCAGCTTGACCGCCGTGCCGTCCGAAAACAGCCCCACCTCCGGCAGATTGACGCGTTCGCCTGCCTGCAGCGATTGCGCCATCGCGCAGGAATCCTCGGTCTGCACGCCGATGACCTTCACGGCCGGGTTCACCGTCTTGACATAGGCCGATACCCCCGCCGCCAGACTGCCCCCGCCGATCGGCACAAAAATCGCGTGGAGCGCGCCGGGATGCTGGCGCAGGATTTCCATGCCGACGGTGCCTTGGCCCGCGATCACATAGGGATCGTCGAAGGCCGGGATGAAGGTCAGGTCCTGCTGCTGCGCCAGCGTTTGCGCGTGGGCGTAGGCATCGCTGTAGGAGTCGCCCGCCTGTACCACGGTGACCGTCGGGCCGCCGTGCGCGCGCACGGCGTCCACCTTGACCTGCGGGGCCGTCTGCGGCACGACGATGATGGCGCGCACCCCCAGCTTGGCGGCGGAAATGGCCACGCCTTGAGCGTGGTTGCCGGCCGACGCGGTGATCACGCCGCGGTCCAGCGCCGCTTGCGGCGTGTTGCGCATCTTGTTGTAGGCGCCGCGCACCTTGAAGGAGAAGACGGGCTGGTTGTCTTCCCGCTTCAGATGAACCGTGTTGTTCAGCCGCGCCGACAGGCCGCGCGCGGGGTCCAGTTCGGTTTCGCGGGCAATGTCGTACACGCGGGCGGTCAGGATCTGGCGCAGGTATTCGATGGGCGAGGCGTTGCCTTGCTGGAAGTCCGTAGTGTCAGCAAGGGTGTCGGCGGGGGAGCAAGCGGGCATGGGGTTCTCTGCGTTGGGATACTTGCCTTGCAGAGGCGGCCACAAAAAACCCGCCTCGTGGGGCGGGTGGCTGTGACTGACTGCGGTCGCGCGCTAACCCACCATTCCAGGAATGATGGTAATAATCAGCGAAATGCGGACGGCGCGGGAAGTCATGTACCGCAGCTTGCGCCCGCCGCGAAAGTTTGTCAAATCGCCCGCGCCCGCCGGGATTCGACCAGACCCGGCGCGCCATTGCCGCGGAAAGCCGGCACGTTAGGCCCCATTGCCCGCGCATTGCCCGTCGTTGATGTCATATGCACCTCCCGGCACCGGGCATTCGTTGCCAAAATTCGGCTATTGGGCCATATCGAGGCCGTATTGATGCGATATCGAGCCCATAAGACGGCCTTTTGCGGTCATTTCCCCACGCGCCGGGCGTATCGCGGTATTACAATGTTCAATTCGTGGCAGTCGCACCATCCCAGAATGGCCGGGTAATCCGGCCATCAAATAAAGGGCGGGCGCCGGCCAATTTGGACAGATCCAGGTCGTTGATCCGCGTCTGCCCATACGAACCCACTCTCGATAACATCTACCGGCGTACGCCGCTTAGCATGTTCGGGTTTGCGCCAAAAGCGCCTGAAGCCGAACAGATTCAAGGATCATGTCTCTTACTCCGAAGATTATCTATACCCTCACCGATGAAGCTCCGGCGCTTGCAACCCGTTCGCTGCTTCCCATCGTCCAGGCTTTCGCCAAACCCGCAGGCATCACGGTCGAGACGCGCGACATCTCCCTGGCCGGCCGCATCATCGCCCTCTTCCCTGACTACCTCGAAGACAGCCAGAAGCTCGCGGACGCCCTGGCCGAACTGGGCGCGCTGGCTGTCAAGCCGGAAGCCAACATCATCAAGCTGCCCAACATCAGCGCCTCGATGCCCCAGCTGAAGGCGGCCATCAAGGAACTGCAGGAACAGGGCTACAAGCTGCCGGATTACCCGGACGCCCCCGCCAACGACACCGAGCGCGACGTCAAGGCCCGCTACGACAAGGTCAAGGGCAGCGCCGTGAACCCGGTCCTGCGCGAAGGCAACTCCGACCGCCGCGCGCCGCTGTCGGTCAAGAACTACGCCCGCAAGCACCCGCACAAGATGGGCGCCTGGTCGGCCGATTCGAAGTCGCACGTGGCCCACATGTCCGAAGGCGATTTCTACGGCACCGAAAAGTCGGCCCTGATCGCCGAGGCTGGCGACGTCAAGATCGAACTGACGGCCGCCGACGGCACGAAGACCGTGCTGAAGGAAAAGACCCCGGTCAAGGCCGGCGAGATCATCGACGCCGCCGTGCTGTCGACCGCCAAGCTGAAGTCCTTCCTGCAAGCGCAGATCGACGACGCGCGCGCCACCGGCGTGCTGTTCTCGGTGCACCTGAAGGCCACGATGATGAAGGTCTCCGACCCCGTCATCTTCGGCCACGTCGTGTCCGTGTTCTACAAGGACGTGCTGGCCAAGCACGCCGCCGCGCTCAAGCAGGCCGGTTTCGACGCCAACAACGGCATCGGCGACCTGTACGCCAAGATCCAATCGCTGCCGGCCGACCAGCAGGCCGCCATCACCGCCGACATCGACGCCGCCTACAAGACGCTGCCGCAACTGGCCATGGTGAATTCCGACAAGGGCATCACCAACCTGCACGTGCCCAGCGACGTCATCGTCGACGCGTCCATGCCCGCCATGATCCGCGACTCCGGCAAAATGTGGAACGCCGACGGCCAACTGCAAGACACCAAGGCCGTCATCCCCGACCGCAGCTACGCTGGCGTGTACCAGGCCGTCATCGACGACTGCAAGAAGAATGGCGCCTTCAATCCGGTCACGATGGGCAGCGTGCCCAACGTCGGCCTGATGGCCCAAGCCGCCGAAGAATACGGTTCGCACAACAAGACCTTCGTCGTCCCGGCATCGGGCACCGTGCGCGTCACCGACGCCTCGGGCAAGGTCCTGCTGGAACAAGCCGTGGAAGCCGGCGACCTCTGGCGCATGTGCCAGACCAAGGACGCCGCGATCCAGGACTGGGTCAAGCTGGCCGTCAACCGCGCCCGCGCCAGCAAGACGCCTGCCGTCTTCTGGCTGGACGAAAAGCGCGCCCACGACGCCCAGATCATCGCCAAGGTCAAGCAGTACCTGAACGACCACGACACCAGCGGCCTGGACCTGCGCATTCTGGACCCGGTTGAAGCCACCAAGTTCTCGGTCAAGCGCATCCGCGAAGGCCTGGACACGATCTCGGTCACCGGCAACGTGCTGCGCGACTACCTGACCGACCTGTTCCCCATCATGGAGCTGGGCACCAGCGCCAAGATGCTGTCGATCGTTCCGCTGGTTGCCGGTGGCGGCCTGTTCGAAACGGGCGCGGGCGGCTCGGCCCCGAAGCACGTGCAACAGTTCCTGGAAGAAGGCTTCCTGCGCTGGGATTCGCTGGGCGAATTCATGGCGCTGGCCGAATCCCTGGACCACCTGGGCCGCGCGTACAAGAACCCGACCGCCCAGATCCTGGCCAAGACGCTGGATCAAGCCACCGCCAAGTTCCTGGACGAAAACAAGTCGCCGGACCGCAAGGTCGGTGGCCTGGACAACCGCGGCAGCCACTTCTACCTGGCCATGTACTGGGCCCAGGCCGTGGCCGCGCAAACCGACGACCGCAAGCTGGCTGCCCAGTTCGCGGGCGCCGCGGGCGCGTTCGCCGAAAGCGAAACCAAGATCGTTGAAGAACTGAAGGCGGCCCAAGGCAAGCCGGTCGACATCGGCGGCTACTACCAGCCGAACGAGTCGAAGGCCAGCCAGGCCATGCGCCCCAGCGCCACGCTGAACCAGGTGCTGGCCTCCATCGGCTAAGCGCCCTCGCCCGGCGGCCCCGCCGCCGCCAGGACGACAAAAAAACCGGCAGCCCTCACAGGCTGCCGGTTTTTTCTTTGGCCCGCGCTGTCTGCACGACGGCTAACGCGCCGCGGGCAAGCCCCCGCACATGCGTTGACGGAACGCCGCATCGATGTCGATGCGCCACACCGCGCGCTTGTCGCCAGCGATACGTGCGGGCACGCCGGCAATGGCCGGGTAGCGCGAGGCGTCGTCGTCCCGGCCCCAGATCCAGAAGCGCGCGCCGTCGGCAGCGGCGCACAGGCGGGTCGTGAGGTCGCCGTTTTCCACCAGCACGCGCTTGCCCACGACCGGATCAAACTGCGCCGCGTCGTACAGCTCCTTGCGCCAATTGTCCCGCGTGGGGATTTCGGGATCCTGCCAGTTGTCGACGATCCAGGCGGGTTGCTCGGCCTGCGTATAGAAGCCGAGGTCGAACGGCAGCGCATGCAGGGCGATCTGCCCGTCCTGCGGCCGCATGTCGCCCTGCAACCCCTGCATGGTCGGACCTGCGCTGCCTCGCGGATTGGACGAGGCGACGATGATCGCCCCCAGGCAAATGACGACCGCCACACTCGCCGCGACAATCGCTCCCCGGCGCCTGCCCGTCGCCCAGGCCGGCGCAAGGCGCTCGCTGATCAACAGCGCCAGCGGGGGAAACACCGGCAGCACGTAACCGATCAGCTTGGATTGCGGAATGGAGAAAAACACCATCACCACCGCGATCCAGATCGCCATCAACCGCCGCAAGCCCTGCGGGTCGGCCTCACGCCAAAATGCGGGCTTCAAGAGCGGCACGGCCCAGATCGACCACGGCAGCGACAGCCCGACCACGATGGGGACATAGAACCAGAACGGCTGCGCGTTGTTGAAGCCGCTTTGCGCGAAGCGCTCGAAGTGCTGATAGACGAAGAAGTAGTGATAGAAGCCGGGAAACTTCACCTGCATCAACCAGAACCACGGCACCGCCACCACCGCGAACGCCAGCAAGGCAGGTACCCAGAGCAAGGCGCGCATGCCCCGCCAGTCCCGCCGCAACAGCAGCCAGGCCAACACGATGGCGCCTGGCAGCGCCAGGCCGATCAGCCCCTTGGCCAGCACCGCCAGCGCCGCCAGGACGCCGGTGGCAATCGACATGGCTCGGAACGGCCGCCCGGCCCCTCGCCGCAATGCCGTATCGGCGGCGGCCAGCACGCACAGCGTGATCATGCTGGCGACCAGCATGTCCATATTGGCGAATTGCGCGGCGCCGAAGAACAACGGCATCAGGGCCAGGATCGCCACCGCCCATCGCGCCTGCGCCACATTCCGGTAGCGCGACACGAAGGCGTAGAGCCCTGCGCCCGCGCTCCACGCGCCGATTAGCGACGGCACGCGCGCGCTGAACTCGTGCACGCCGAACAGTGCATAGCTGATCTGCGCCAGCCAGTAGTACAGCGGCGGCTTGTGGAAATACGGCATCCCGTCCAGCAGCGGCACCATGGGAGAGCGGCTGCGCAGCATCTCCCAGGCCACGCCAGCGTAGCGCCCTTCGTCGGGCAAGGTCAGCCAGCGTGCCCAGGCCAGGGCGGCCAGCCACAGGGCAAGGCATAGCAGCACCAGCCAACCGGGAAAGGCTTTTTGCAGGCGGACCGGGCGGACGGCGGCGGCGGGTGTCATGACCGCGCTCACGCCCGGCGCTCCGCTTGGGCGTGTGCGGCAGCGCAGCCGATATGACGGGACAGAAGGGTCAGGCAAGACTCGAATGGCATCGGATTTCGGGAAATAGGCGTGCACAAGAACGGGAAGCTGGCGCCATTATCGAAAGCCGCCCGTCGATTTCTCATGAAATTTCGGGCCAAAATCCGCTTTTTCAGCCGTCCGTAGGCTGAAAGCGCCCTTATTTCGACGCCGCCAGCCGGTCCAGGCGCAAGCGCCCACGCTCGTCCGTCAGCCGCCGCATGGCGCCGTACGCGGCGCCCATCGCCGCCATGCCGCTGGCGCCGCACAGCAAGAACATCAGCAGGATCTGATACTTGGCGGCATCGATCGGGTCCATGCCTGCGATGATCTGGCCGGTCATGATGCCCGGCAGCGTGATGATGCCCGCCGCCGACATCTGATTGACGCTGGGCACAATGCCGCGCCGCACCGATTCGCGCAACAAGGAAGAAAACGCCTGATGCGGCGTGGCGCCCAGCGACAGGCGGGCCTCGATCGCCAGCTTTTCCCGGCGCACGCCCGACAGCACCCCGTCCAGCGCCAGGCTGGCGGCGTTCAACACGCTGCCCAGCACGATGCCGACCAGGGCGATGGCATAGCGCGGGTCGTACCAGGGGTCGGGGCGCAATGCGGTGTTCAGGATGAACATCGCCGTGATCAAGGTGGTGGCCGCCACGGCCAATGTGCCGACCCACCCATTGCCGTGCCCGGCCAACCTTGCCTTGGGCCTGGCAGCCACCTCGCGCGCGGCCAGCGCCATCATCACCGCCACGACCAGGGCGGTGAGCCACGGCGCGGCATGCGCGAACACCACCCGCAGGATATGGCCCACCAGCAGCAGCTGCACCACGGTGCGCACCGCCGCCCACAAGACCTGCCGCTGCAGGTTCAGCCGCAATGCAAAGGAAATCGCCGCGCACAGCAGCACCAGGCAAGACGCGATCACCAGATCCAGCGCCTGCAACTTGATTACGTCCATAAGGGCTCCAGTCTGCCCGCTTCCATCCGCCAGCGGCGCCGCGCCAGGCGCTGCGCCTGTTCGGGGCTATGCGTCACCATCAGGATCGCCGCGCCGCCGTCCAGATAGCGCTGCAGCGCCGCCTCGACAAGCCCGGTCGCCGCCTGGTCCAGCGCTGCAGTGGGCTCGTCCAGCAGCAGCACGCGCGGCGCCTGCGCCAGTGCGCGCACCAGACCCAAGCGCTGGCGTTCGCCCGTGGAAAGCTCGTGCACCAAGCCATCCAATTTTTCCGCAGGCAGGCCAAGCGCCTGCATCAAGGCCTGGGCTTGCGCGCGGTCCGTGAAGTGCGGCGCGACATGGTCGTCCCACCAACCCGCTTCGGCCTGGCAGTACACCACCTTGCGCCGCCATTCAAACCCGCGCATGGCAGAACGGCGGACGCCATCCAGTTCGACTTCGCCGTGGCCGGGGTCCAGGTCTGCCACCTGGCGCAGCAAGAGCGACTTGCCCGAGCCGGAGGGCCCGGCGATGGCCGCGCATTCGCCTGCCGCAAGATCCAGGCTGACCGGGGACAGGCGCTGGCTGTAGACACCGCGCAGCCGGAGTACGGGGGCAGCTTCAACCATGCGCGCGGCCCTCGCGTGCTTCCTCTGAATGGGCTGGAGACAAACCGAAACTCCTTTTCGATAGGACTGACGCACGATAACCCGCGAAGCACATCAGCGGCCTCCCCCACCTAGAAAATAGAAAAACTATCTTCTAAACGAAGAACTAATCGTTTCCGAATTGAAACTGCACTGCATACCATTCCTGATCTTTCCAGATGCGTGTTTAGCGCAACTACATCGATCACCTGAATGGACCTTATGTCTCAGCATTCCGAATCCCCTCGGGCCCGCAGGGCGGCCAATCGCAGGCTCGCATTGGCCACCCTGCTTGGGCTTGCCGCGATCGGCGGCCTATATCTCTATGATGCCCAGCGCAAGGCCGCCATCGCGGCGCAAACGGCCGCGGCTGCCGACCCGGCGCCCGTGCCCGTCGTCGTCGCGCCCGCCCGCAGCCAAACGGTGCCGCAGCGCTTGCAGGCGATCGGCACCGTGGTTGCGGACCAGCAGGTTCTCGTCGCGTCCGAAATCGCCGGCCGCGTAACGGCAATCCACTTCGCAAGCGGTCAGCATCTGACGGCAGGGATGCCGCTGGTGCAATTGAACGACGGGCCCGTTCAACGCGAATTGGAGCGTCACCGCGCCTCGGCCATGCTGGCCCGAGCCAATCTGGAGCGCGCCAAGCGTCTGCACGGCCAAACCATGTCCAGCGCCGAATACGAGCAGCATGTGGCCGCCTACGCCCAATCGCGCGCCCAGGTCGCCCAAAGCGAGGAGGACGCCGCGCATCGCCTGGTGCGCGCGCCCTTCACCGGTACCCTGGGGCTGCGTCAAGTCAATCTGGGCCAGTACGTCAAGGCGGGAACGCCATTGGCCACGTTGACCGATACGCGCGTGCTGCACGTGGATTTCACCCTGCCGGACCGGCACCGATCCGCGCTGCGGCTGGGCCTGGACGTCTCCATCGCCAGCAGCGCCGGCGCGCCGCTGGCCGGCAAGCTCACCGCCATTGATCCGCAAGGAAACGCCGGCGATCGCACCGTACAGCTGCGCGCCACGCTCGGCGCCGATGCGGCGGGAACGTTGTGGCCGGGCGCCTACGCGCCTGCCACCGTGACGCTGCCCTCCGCACCCGCCACCATCACCGTGCCCGCCGCCGCGGTGCAAAGCAGCTTGTCCGGCGACACGGTCTTTGCCGTGCAAGGAAGCGGCAAAGATGCCCGCGCCCGATTGATCTCCGTGCAGACCGGCGCGCGCCAGGATGGCGTTGTCGCGCTATCGGCCGCCGCACTGCGCGACGGAGACCTGGTCGTCATCGCCGGCCAGTTGAACATCCAGGACGGCTCCCCCGTCCTGGCGCGCCACGCCGACTGAGTCCGCCATGCCATTCACTGACTTCTTTATCCGCCGCCCGGTCCTGACAACCGCTTTCGCCCTGCTGATCGCATTGGTCGGCCTGCGCGCGCTCTTCGACCTGCCGCTGCGGCAGTACCCGCGCATCGAAAGCGCCGTCATTACCGTCACCACGGAATACCCAGGCGCATCCGCCGACCTGATGCAGGGCTTTGTCACCACCACGCTTGCGCAGGCCGTCGCAACCACGCAGGGCGTGCAATACCTGACCTCGTCGTCCGACCAGGGCCGCAGCACCATCAACGCGTACCTGCGCCTGAACGCCAACTCCGACACTGCGCTGACCGAAGTCCTGGCAAAGGTCAACGAAGTGCGGTATCTGCTGCCCGACGACGCCTATGATCCGGTGGTGCAACGCCAGTCTCCCGGCGCGATCGGCGTGGTCTATGCGGGATTCACTGCGCCCGAGGGCCAGCCGTTGACTGGCATCACCGACTACCTGATGCGCGTCGCCCGTCCCATGCTGACCACAGTCGACGGCGTAGCCGCGGTGAACGTACTGGGCGCTCAGGCGCTGTCGATGCGTATCTGGCTGGACCCGCTACGCATGGGCGCCCATGGCATCACGGCGGCCGATGTCGAATCCGCGCTGCGGAGCAACAACTACCAGGCGGCGCCGGGCCAGTTGCGCGACGCCCTGGTGGTCAGCAACGTGCGGGCGGACACCAGTCTGAACAGCGTCGAGGGCTTCCGTGAACTCGTCGTCAAGCGAGGCGCCAGCCTGGTGCGGCTGCAAGACATCGCAACCGTGGAAATCGGCGCCCAGAACCGCAACCAGATCGCCGGCATGAACGGCGAACCGGCCGTATACCTGGAAGTCATGGCGACGCCCGGCGGCAACCCGTTGACGATATCCCGTGAAGCCCGCCGCATTCTGAACAGCCTGGACCTGCCGGCCGGCGCCAAGATGGCGATCCCCTACGACGTCACGGTCTTCATCGACGCCGCAATCGGCAATGTGCTGGGAAAGTTTGGCATCGCGAGCCTGGAGGTCGTACTGGTGATCTTCATTTTCCTGGGCTCGTTGCGCGCCGTCGCCGTACCGGTCTTGAGCATCCCGCTGTCCTTGCTAGGCGCGGCGGCGATCATGCTGGCGCTGGGCTACAGTCTGAACCTGCTGACGTTGCTGGCATTGGTGCTTGCCATCGGCCTGGTCGTGGACGACGCGATCGTGGTGGTGGAAAACGTGCACCGGCGCATGGAAGAAGGCGAGTCCCCGCGCGACGCCGCCATCCATGGCGCGCGCGAAATCGTCGGTCCGGTGCTGACTATGGCCGCGACGCTGGTCGCCGTGTACGCGCCGCTGGGGCTGATCGGCGGTCTGACAGGTGCGTTGTTCAGCGAGTTCGCCTTCACGCTGGCCGCAGCCGTCTGCGTGTCCGCCGTCGTCGCCCTGACCGTGTCGCCCATGGTGGCCTCCAAGCTGTTGCGCCGGCAAGCGCCCAGCCGCTATGCCGTTGCCGTGGAGCACGCCACCGCAAAACTCATCGGCGCGTATGACCGCTTGCTGTGCCGCGTCCTGCGCGACACCCGGCTCACCCTGCTGGTCGGCGCCGGCGTGCTGGCCAGCCTGCCTATTCTGTTCAACGGCCTGCAATCGGAACTGGTGCCCGCCGAAGACCAGGGCGAAATCATTGTCGACATGAAGGCCCCCCAAGCCAGCAGCCTGGAGTTCCTGGAAGGCGAGGCCAAACGCGTGGAGGCCGCGCTGCTTGCGTTGCCGGAAGCCGCCAACGTGTACATGGTGTCCGGCATGGGCGGCGCGCTGAACAAGGGCTGGGCGGGCGCGATGCTGACGCCTTGGGCCGACCGCAAGCGCGATGCCGCCGCCATCATGGCCGACCTGCAAGCCGCCTTGCCTGGCATAGAGGGCATTGCGGGATCCGCCTTTCTGCCCGCGCCCTTGCCCGGATCCGTCGGCGGGTTCCCGGTGCAATTCGTGGTGTCTTCCCCCGCCGGTCATCAAGCCGTCTACGAGGCCATGGAGAAGGTCAAGGACGCTGCGCGCCGCAGCGGTAAGTTCGCCTTCGTGGACTCCGACCTGATCTTCAGCAATCCCGCCACGCTGGTGCGGATAGATCGACCCAAGGCCCACGACCTGGGCCTGAGCATGAAAGAGATCGGCGACACGCTGGGGCGCCTGGTCGGCGAATCCTACGTCAACCGCTTCGGCGCCCAGGGCCGCTCGTACGACGTGATTCCGCAGGCGCCGCGCCACTTGCGCCTGACAGCCGAATCCTTGGACCTGTTCCACGTACGCACGGCCAGCGGCGGGCACGTGCCACTATCGACGGTCGTCTCGCTGGAAAATGGCGTAGAAGCCAATGCGCTGACGCAATTCAACCAGCTCAACAGCGCCACGCTGGTCGCCGTCCCCGCGCCCGGCGTGCCCTTGGGGCAAGCCGTCGGCTTCTTGCAAGGCGAAGCCGCCAGCCTGCCCGCCGGGTTCCAGACCAGCTTCTTGGGCGAATCGCGCCAGTATTTGGAGGAACAAGGCGGTTTTGCCCTGACTTTCGCCTTTGCACTGGTATTCATTTTCCTGGTCCTGGCCGCGCAATTCGAAAGCGCGCGCGACCCGCTGCTGATCCTGACCACGGTTCCACTCGCCTCGTGCGGCGCATTGGCAGCCATGTTCTTCGGCTTGGGAACGTTGAACATCTACACGCAGATCGGACTGGTCACGCTGATTGGCCTGATCACCAAACACGGCATCCTGATTGTGGAGTTCGCCAATGTCGAGCAACGAACCAAAGGGCGGGACCGCGTGCAGGCTGTGCGTGCCGCGGCGGCGACCCGCATCCGCCCCATCCTGATGACCACGGCAGCCATGGTGGGCGGCCTGATGCCGCTGTTGTTCGCGAACGGAGCCGGCGCGGGCAGCCAGCGGGCCATCGCCACGGTCCTTGTGGCCGGACTGCTGGTGGGCACGCTGTTCACGTTGTTCGTGCTGCCGGCCGTTTACGCCCGGTTCGGCCGAGACCTATCCGGCACGCCCGCCGCGGCCCGCCTGGACCGCGGCGCTGCCCCCACCCCCGCTTTGCCCGGAAACCCCTGACATGCCTTCCCTCTTCCTTTCCCCGTCACTCCGCCTGACCCTTGGGCTGGCGACGCTGGCGCTGGCCGGCTGCGCCCTCCCGCCCGCTTACATGCCCGACACCGGCGCGGTTCCATCGCACTACAAACAGTCGCAGGCTGACCTGAATGGCCCCTGGCAACCGGCATCGCCAGCCGACGACGTCCTGCGCGGCGCATGGTGGAACGTCTTTCAAGACCCAGCACTGAACGCGCTGCAAGCCGCGGCGCAAGATGCCAATCCGACGTTGCAAGCCGCCTACGCGAGATTGCAGCAGTCGCGCGCCCAGCATCGCCACGCACGCGCCTCGCTGTTTCCAAGGCTGGACCTCGGGTTCGGCCCAACGCGGCAGCGGGAGTCCCCCGCGTCGCAAGGCGCGCCCGATGACGGGAACGCCGCGCATTCGACGCTATGGCGAACCGAGGGCGCGGTGGCCTACGAAGTCGACCTGTTCGGCCGCGTGGCATCGACCATTAGCGCGGCTGCCGCCGACATGGACCAGACAGGCGCGCTGTACCGCCTGATCTTGCTGGCCCTGCAGGCCGACCTCGCCGATGCCTATTTCCTGATCCGCGAGCTGGACGCGGGCCTGTGCGTCTACCAACGCACGCTTGCGCTGCGGGAACGCAGTTATCAGTTGAGCCGCATCCGCCATGAGGGCGGCGACGCAGACGAGCGGGATGTCGCCCGCGCCCGGCAAGAGTGGGAAAGCGCCCGCGCCGACGCCTTGGGCGCAGAGCGGCAGCGAGCGAACGCCGAACACGCGCTGGCCGTCCTGACCGGCAAAGCGCCCGCCGACTTCAGTTTGCCGCTCTGCCCCCTGACCCGCATCGCCGTTTCCGTGCCGGCCGGCTTGCCGTCGGCCCTGCTGGAACGCCGGCCGGACATCGCCGCCGCCGAACGCGCCATGGCGGCAGCCTCCGCCCGCGTCGGCGTGGCCCGGGCGGCATTCTTCCCCAGGCTGGAATTGACAGGAGCGGCCGGATTCGAGTCCGCCGACCTGAGCCAATTGTTCCAATGGTCCAGCCGGACCTTCCTGC
>CAUSDE010000035.1:0-61572 GCA_963530045.1 uncultured Achromobacter sp. | reverse complement strand
ATGACGAGAGGGCAGTCCGGAGCGAAGGCTCCGGACCGCAATCGTGGGCGCGCGCAGTCAGGGCGACCGCGCCGATGGGCGACCTGCGCAAATGCTGCAGCGATCACCCCAACTCGCCCCTCCCACGAAGAGAAGACTCAAACCCGCGCCGGCAACACCACCCCGGACGCCTCGCCAAACCCAATCTTCGGATAGCCCGCCTTCACGCACTCCGCCCGCATGATGATCTGATCGCCATCCTGCAGGAACGTCCGCTTCTCGCCCCACGGCAGATCGAACGGCGTCTTGCCGCCATTGCTCAGCTCCAGCAACGATCCGGCTTCCGACGGTTGCGGCCCCGACAGCGTGCCCGTGCCCAGCATGTCGCCCGGTTGCAGGTTGCAGCCGTTGACCGTGTGGTGCGTGATCAACTGGGCCACGTTCCAATAGGCATCGCGGAAATTGCTGCGCGACAACGTCACCGCGGGCTGCTTGGCCTCGCGCGATTGTTGCGTCGTCATCAGCACTTCCAGCTGCACGTCGTAGGCGCCCTTGGCGCGGTTCGCGTCGGAGGCCAGGTACGGCATCGGCTGCGGTTCGGACGGGCCGCGGTTCCATTGCGTGCGGAACGGCTCCAGCGCTTCCATCGTGACGATCCACGGCGAAATCGTCGATGCGAAATTCTTGGACAGGAAGGGGCCCAGCGGCTGGTATTCCCAGGCCTGGATGTCGCGCGCCGACCAGTCGTTCAGGATGCACAGGCCGAACACGTGGCCGTCGGCGTCTGCCAGGCCGATGCGTTCGCCTTGTTCGTTGCCGGTGCCCACGAAAATGCCCAGTTCCAGTTCGTAGTCCAGGCGCGCGCAAGGCCCGAATTGCGGCGTGTCGCCCTCATTGGCCGGACGCGTTTGGCCGACGGGGCGGGGGAACTTCTGGTCCACGCCAATGCTGGATGCGCGGCCGTGATAGCCGATCGGCACCCACTTGTAGTTCGGCAGCAAAGGATTGTCAGGACGGAACTGCTTGCCCACTGCCGTCGCGTGGTGCACCGAGATATAGAAGTCGGTGTAGTCGCCGATGCGGGCGGGCGTGGTGTATTCGGCGTCGGCCTGCGCCACCAGCAGCGGCTCGACTTCGGCGCGCAAGGCGGCGCCTTCGCGCAGGGCGCGCGACAGCGCCAGGCGCAGGGCGCTCCAGTGCGGTTGGCCCAACGCCATCAGCGCATTCAGGCTGTCGCCCGCGCAAGCGGCCAGCGCTTCGGCGGCCTGGCCTTCGAACGGCTGCTTGGTGGCCAATGCGGCCAGGTCCAGGATCTGGTCACCGATCGCCACGCCTGGGCGGAACGACTCTTGCGTGCCCTTGCGGCGGAACGCGCCGTACGGCAGGTTCTGGACCGGAAAATCAGACGTGCCGGTGTTGGCGCTGGCGATCCAGCTCTTCAAGGAGGGATCGTGGGTTTCGTTGATCGTGGTGGTCATGGTTCGCGTGTCTCTTTAATGGTGTGGGGTGGCCGGCAGGTCTGGCGGGCAGCGGCGCCGGAAAATTCAAAAGCCAAACGGCGATGCGCTTGCGCGCATCGCCGTGGCTGGGGATCAGCGTCGTAGCGCCGTCACGCCTTCTTGGGATCGAAGTGCTTCACGATGCCCTGCCAGCACCGGTAATAGTCGCCCTGCAATTCTACCGAGGCCAAGGCCTGCCCGGTCGGGCGGATGACGCGGCGCGTTTCGAACATGAACGCCATCGTGTCGCGGATGTAATGGGCGGCGTGCGTGTCGGCGTGCGAGGCCTTCTCGAAGGTCTCGGCGTCGGGGCCGTGGCCGCTCATGCAGTTGTGCAGGCTGGCGCCGCCCGGGGCGAAGCCGTCGGCCTTGGCGTCGTACACGCCCTGGATCAGGCCCATGAATTCGCTGGCGACGTTGCGGTGGAACCAGGGCGGACGGAACGTGTCTTCCATGGCCAGGATGCGCGGCGGAAAGATCGCGAAGTCCATGTTGGCCGTGCCCGGGGTATCGGACGGCGCGGTCAGCACGGTGAAGATCGACGGGTCAGGATGGTCGAAGCTGATCGAGCCGATGGTGTTGAAGTGGCGCAGGTCGTACTTGTAGGGCGCGTGCGTGCCATGCCAGGCCACGACATCCAGCGGCGAATGGTCGATGGATGCGCGCCAGAATCCGCCCGTGAACTTGGCGATCAGTTCAAAGTCGCCCTCCACGTCTTCATACCAGGCGACCGGCGTCTGGAAGTCGCGCGCGTTCGCCAGGCAGTTCGACCCGATGGGGCCGAGTTCCGGCAAGCGCAGGGCGGCGCCGAAGTTCTCCAGCATGTAGCCGCGCGCGGCGCCGTCCAGGAGTTCGACGCGAAAGCGCACGCCGCGCGGGATCACGGCGATTTCCAGAGGTCCAAGGTCGATCAGGCCCAGCTCGGTGGCCAGGCGCAGGCGGCCTTGCTGGGGCACCAGCAGCAGTTCGCCGTCGGCGTTGTAGAAATAGCGGCCTTGCATCGACCGGTTGGCCGCGTACATGTGGATGGCTACGCCGCCCTGTTCGTCGGGGCCGCCGTTGCCGCCCCAGGTCTTCACGCCTTCCAGGAAGTCGGTAGGGGCGTCAGGGATGGGCATCGGGCTCCAGCGCAACTGGTTGGGCGTGACCGGGCCATGGCCGAAGGTGCTTTCCCAGCCTGCCGCACCGGCAAAGGGCTCGAACGGCTTGTGCTGCGCGCCCGGGCGGATGCGGTACAGCCATGAGCGGCGGTTTTCGCTACGCGGGGCGGTGAAGGCGGTGCCGGACAATTGCTCGGCATACAGGCCGTACGGGCATTGCTGCGGCGAATTGCGGCCTACGGGCAGGGCGCCGGGCAGCGCTTCGGTCGCGCAGTCGTTGCCGAAGCCGGTCTGATATTTCAGTTCCATGGAATCCTCCTGGGTGGCGGCGCGGTGCTTGGCCGCGCGGTCGGTATCTGGGGCGGTCCGGGAAAACCGGGCGCCGATTCCCCATTGTCGGAAAAAATGCCCGTTGCGGCTACGGGAATGTAAAAATACAGACTATAAATTTTGTGAATAGTAGGGGGCCGCATGGCGGAATTGCGCAACGTTGACCTGAACCTGTTGATCCTGTTCCAACACCTGCTGGAAGACCGCAATCTGTCGGCCGTGGCGCGGCGGATGGATCTGACGCAACCCGCGGTCAGCAACGCCCTGCGCCGCCTGCGCGAGGCCTTTGGCGACGAGCTGTTCGTGCGTACCGCGCAGGGCATGCTGCCCACCCCGCGCGCGCAGCGGTTGGCGGGTCCCGTCAGCGAAGCGCTGACGATGCTGACCCAGGCCTTGCAGGATCAGGACGTGTTCGACGCCGCCACCAGCAACCGCCGCTTCCGGGTGGCCATGACGGATGTGGGCGAAATCCACTTCATGCCGCGGCTGATGGAGGTTTGCGTGCAGGTGGCGCCGCAGGTGCGCATCGATTCGGTGCGCGTGCAAGGGCCGGACCTGCCGCGTGAAATGGAATCGGGCCGGGTGGACTTGGCCATCGGCGCGTTCGATGAAATGGGGGCGGGCACGCTGCAGCGCATGCTGTTCCGGCAGGGCTACGCGACCCTGTTCCGCCAGGCGCATCCGACGGCGCACGCGGGCATGGGCATCAAGGCGTTTCGCGCCGAGCGGCATCTGATCGTGTCGCGTGCCGCGCCTTACGGGCAGGTCAACCAGTCCATGGAGCGCGCGGGCGTGGAACTGGCTGAGCACTTCAGCGTGCCGCACTTCTCCGCCGTGCCCTACATCGTCAGCGCGACGGACTTGCTGGCGACCGTGCCTGAAAAGCTGGCCGCCAGCGCCGCGCCGCCGTTCGGCCTGCGCTTCATGACGCCGCCGGTGAAGGTGCCTGCGCTGCAGACGAACATGTACTGGCAGCGCCGGGTGGACCGCGATGGCGGCAACCAATGGCTGCGCGCGCTGATCGTGAATACGTTCGCGGTGGGGGTGTAAGGAACGCATCGACCCGCCCGCGCGCAACGCATCCTACGACTGCACGACCGACGCGCGGGCCTGTTGCAGCGCTTCGCGCAACAGCGCCACGTCGCCCAGGTGGTTGGCCAGCAGCAGGATCAGCGCCGCGTTCAGTTCCTGGCTTTGCTCATTCGTCAGGTCGCGGTGCGTTTCGATCAGCGCTTCGTAGAAGTCGTCCGGCGAGCTCAGATTGGTTTCGGTAATCAGCATGATGGGTTGACCTCTGGATTCAGGCGTGGCCCGTGGCGCGGCGGACGGCGCGGGCGACGGCATCGGCGTCGAATGCGCGCCAGCGCGCGGCGACGTGCTGGTCAGGACGGATCAGGTAGGCGGTGCCGGGCTGCGCATCGTAGCGTTTGGCCAGGCAGCCTTCGCTGTCCGCCACGACCGGCAAGTCGGCGGGCAGGCCGGACACGTCGCATTGCGCGCCCGCGACCAGGACGGCCTTGACGGGCACCGGCGCCATGCGCAGGGCCTGCAGGGCCTGGAGCGTGTCGGCGCCGGGTTGCGCATCGCCACAGAACAGCGCCAGGACGAAGCCGCCGTCCAACTGCGCCATCCACCAGTCCTGCTCACCGCGGCACGTTACCGGCGCGTCCAGCGCGACCGCGCCGGGCACCATGCGGCCCGTGAAGGCATCCGCGTCCGGCGTGTTCAGGGGCGACGCGCCGTAGGTGGCGGGCAGCGACAGGCGTCCGCTGTTGACGAGCGAACGCGCGAACGGATGCGTCTTGGCCAGGTTCAGCACCGCGTTGCGGAAGCTGCGGCTGATGTCGCTTTTGGGCGTGATGAAATCGGTGGCGCGCGACGAATTCAGGATGTTCTCGTCGGCCGCGTATTCGCGCTCGGCGCTGTAGCTGTCGATCAGCGCTTCGGGCGCCAGGCCCGCCAGCACCAGCTTCAGCTTCCACGCCAGGTTCTCGGCATCCTGCACGCCGCTGTTGGCGCCTCTTGCGCCGAACGGCGACACGCGGTGCGCGGAGTCGCCGGCGAACACGACGCGGCCATGGCGGAACTTGTCCATGCGCTCGCAGGCAAAGGTATAGACGCTGACCCATTCCAGGTCGAACTGCGCGTCAGGGCCGAGCAGGGCGCGGATGCGCGGCAGCACGTTCTCGGGTTTGACGGCTTCGACGGGGTCGGCGTTCCAACCCAGTTGGAAGTCGATACGCCAGACGTTGTCGGGCTGGCGGTGCAACAGCACGGATTGATTGGGGTGGAAGGGCGGGTCGAACCAGAACCAGCGTTCGGTCGGGAAGTCCGCTTTCATCTTCACGTCGGCGATCAGGAAGCGGTCGCGGAAGATGCGGCCATGGCTTTCCTGGCCGATCAGCTTGCGCACCGGCGAACGGGCGCCATCGCAGGCCACCAGCCAATCGGCGTGCAGCGTGTAGGGACCTTCGGGAGTGTCGATCGTCAGGTCGACGCCGTCGTCGGCCTGGACCACGCCAGCGACCTTGTTTTTCCAGCGCAGGTCGATGTTGGGTTCCTGGCGCGCCTGTTCATACAGATAGCCTTCGGCGTAGTACTGCTGAAGGTTGATGAAGGCGGGGCGGCGATGGCCGGGTTCGGGCAGCAGGTCGAATCGCCACACTTCCTGCTCGCGGAAGAAGACCTTGCCGACGTTCCACGACACGCCCTTGTCGATCATGCGCTGGCCGACGCCCAGGCGGTCCCAGATTTCCAGGGTGCGTTTGGAAAAGCAGATGGCGCGCGATCCGGTGGACAGGCGGTAGTCGTCGTCCAGCACCACGACGCGCACGCCCTGGCGGGCAAGGTCCAGCGCCGTGGTCAGGCCGACCGGGCCGGCGCCCACGACCACGACCTGGTGCCGCGGCGCAGTGCCGGCGTTTTGGTCGGCGTGCTTTTCATAGGCGAACTCCATCGCCTGAAAGTCGATGTCTCCCACGGTTGTCTCCTGTGTGGGTCATTTTGTTTTTATGTCGCGGCCCCGCGCGCCGTCCTGCGACGCGCGATTCCGCTTCTTGCCAAGTTCGGTCAGGGCCGCTTCCGGTCAACGCCGGCTACCGCGGCCCGTCGGGATCAGCCTTCCAGCTGCGCCCACATTTCCAGGTCGCGCTTGTCGGTCCAGATGCGCGGATGCGTGTGGCCGGTGGCCTCGTCATAGGCGCGCGACACGTCGAACGGCATGCAGTGGTCGAAGATCACCCAGTCGCTGTAGCGCGGCTTCATGAAGTCATAGACTTCGCGATAGATCGTCTTGAGGTCGCGGCCTTCGGCCACGCCGCGGTTCACGGCGCCGTACAGGTCGGTCAGGAAGGCGCGGGTGCCGGCCAGGCCCTGGCGAACTTCGGTGGCGCTCTTCAAGGCCGGGCCGCGGCCAGGGACCATCTTTTCGGCTTCGAAGCTCGACAGCGCGTCCAGCGTGCTGGGCCAGTCGCGGAAGTAGGCGTCGCCGCAGTACGGGGTGGACTGGTATTCGACCAGGTCGCCGGCGAACAGGATCTTCTGCTCGGGCAGCCAGGCGATGGTGTCGCCCTTGGTGTGGCCACGGCCGACTTGCAGCAGCTTGACTTCCAGGTTGCCCAGATTGACGGTCATTTCGCCCTTGAACGTCATCGTCGGCCAGACCAGGCCCGGCGGAATCGATTCGGCGTTGCGGAACAGGCGGGGGAAGCGGCCGATCTCGCTGGCCTTGTCCTGTTCGCCGCGTTCGACGATCAGGTCGTAGGTGTCGCGGCTGGCCAGGATTTCCTGGGCGTTGTAGGCGGAGGCGCCGAACACGCGCACGGCATGGTAGTGCGACAGCAGGATGTACTTGATCGGCTTGTCGGTGACTTCGCGGATGCGGCGGATCACGTCCTGGGCCATGACCGGGGTGGCCTGGGTGTCGATCACCATGACGGCCTCGTCGCCGATGATCACGCCCGTGTTGGGGTCGCCTTCGGCCGTGTAGGCATAGGCGTTGTCGGACAGTTTTTCGAACGAGACGACCTTGTCGTCCAGGTCGGCGTGCGAGGCGAATTGCTTGCTCATGGAGGCTCCTTCCACTGTTCTAGGAATAGGTGTGTGAAAGGAATATAGCTTGGCGTTAGTTTTCGTGCAATACGTTCGCTATAAACAAATGGCCTTGTTTTTACAGGGATTTCCCGGGGGTTTTCAGCGTGCCGGCGCTAGTTTCTTTGGCATTTCGGGCAGTAATAAGTAGCCCGCTGACCCTGGACGAAGCGCCGGATCGGCGTTGCGCAGACTCGGCACGGCAGACCCTCGCGCTCGTAGACCGCCGCATGGATCTCGAAATAGGCCCCGGGTTCGCCCGTGGCGCCGACGTAATCGCGCAGGGTGCTCCCCCCCGAGGTCAGGGCATCGGCCAGCGTGGCCCGGACCATGTCCGCCAGGCGGTCGCAGCGGGCCGGCGACAGCTTGTTGGCCGGAGTCTTGGGATTGATGCGCGCCCGGAACAGGCATTCCGATGCGTAGATATTGCCCACTCCCACCACAGTCAGTCCGGCCAGCAGCACTTGCTTGACCGCGGCGCTGTGGTTCTTGAAGTGCCGGTGCAGCCAGGCCCCGTCAAAGCGCGGGTCGAAGGGTTCGATGCCCAGTTTGGCCAGCAGCGGGTGGGTGTCGATGGGGCCATCGGCGTCCGGGTGCCACAGCACCGCGCCAAAGCGCCGGGGGTCATGCAGGCGCAGGACCGCTTCGTCGAATATCCATTCGACGTGGTCATGCTTGCGCAGGAATTCACCGGGGGCCACGCTGCGCAGCGAGCCGGACATGCCCAGATGCACGATCTGGGTGCCATGCTCGAACCGCAGCAGCAGATATTTGCCCCGGCGGGCGCACTCCAGGACGGCGCGGCCGCCGATCAGGGCAGGCAGGTCCGGCGGAATCGGCCAGCGCATGCGGCCTTCATGGACGACCAGGCGCTTGAGCGTCCGGCCAGTGATGACGGCGTCGATTCCCCGACGCGTGGTTTCAACTTCAGGCAGTTCCGGCATGAGCCAGTGTAAGATCATCAATTGCGTGTACGAAGATTGTGCCATCAACCGGACGGGCCGCGTGAAGTCGTCTTTCAAACAAATGAATATCGGGATCGCCACGCTTGCGCTTGCGCTGGCAACAGGTTTTGCGCTGCCGGCCCAGGCGGCCGACAGCCGGACGCGTGACGCGACCGGGCCCCGCATGGCGCCCCAGAACCGCCAGCCCGAAACCGAGGTGATCCGCCTGCGTCCGGGCCAATTGCCCTACGTATCGCTCACCGCCGACATCTTCTACCGCGTCCTCGCGTCGGAGATCGCCGCCCAGCGCGGCATGTACGGCACGGCTGCCACCACCATGATCGGCCTGGCCCGGGACACGGGCGACCCCCGCCTGGCCCGCCGCGGCCTGGAATTCCAGCTGGCCGGGGGCAATCTGCCCGGCGCGCTGGAAGCGGCCCGGGTGTGGGCGCGCCTGTCGCCCAACGACGTCGAGGCCAGCTCTACCGAACTGGCGCTGGCCGCCGCCAACGGGCAGACCAAGGGGCTGGCCCAGGCCCTGCGCAACCGCATCGACGCCTCGCGCGACAAGCCGGCCGCCATCGGCCAGGCTTTGGCCGTGCTGAGCCGCCTGAATGACCGCCGCCTGGCCCTGCGCATCCTGGACGAATCCCTCAGCGACAGCGTGCGCAAGCTGCCGGCCGCCCATCTGGCGCTGGCCGATGTGGCTTCCGCCTCGGGCGACTACGAGCGCGCGGCGCAGGAATCCCGCGCCGCGCTGGCTGCGGATCCCAAGTCCGAAGCCGCTGCCCAGCGCGTGCTGGAATACGGCTCGAAGGTGGATCCGCAACGCGCCCAGACCGAAGCCCGCGCCTATATCAACCGCAATCCCGGCGCCCGCAAGGTCCGCCTGATGCTGGCCGGCCAACTGGCCGACAGCGGCGACTACAACGGGGCGCTGGCTGAATTGCAGGCCATGTCGCGCCGTTCGCCGGAAGACTTCGACTTGCTCTTCATGCAGGCCCAGCTGGCCTACAAGGCGGGCCAGCTGCCGCAAGCCAAGACTCTGCTTCAGCAATACCTGGACGTGCAACAGCAGCGCCAACGGGCCACGGTGCCCGGCGCCACGGACGCAGGCGCCGCTGCGGCGGATGCCCACGTGCTGCTGTCGCGCATCGCCGAAGACCAGGGCCAGTACGACGAAGCCATCAAGGAACTGGGCCGCATCGACGACCCGACGCTGCGCTATTCCGTCGCCATGCGCCAGGCTGCCCTGCGCGCCAAGAGCGGCCGGGTGGACGATGCGCTGGCCATGATCGATGCCGCCGGTCCGCAAGACGACGAAGAGCGCACGCTGGGCGTGTTGACCAAGGCGCAGATCCTGCGCGACGCCGACCGCATCCAGCAAGCCGTGAGCACGCTGGAAGCGGCCGACCAGGCGCTGCCTGACACCGTCGAAATCAAGTACGAGCTGGCCATGCTGTATGAGCGCCAGAACCGCCTGGCCGACCTGGAGCGCATGCTGCGCCAGGTCATCGCGCTGGATCCGGACCACGCCCACGCCTACAACGCGCTGGGCTACACGCTGGCGGACCACAATCAGCGCCTGCCCGAAGCGCTCGACCTGATCACCCAGGCCCTCGAGCTGTCGCCGAACGATCCGTTCATCCTGGATAGCATGGGCTGGGTGAAGTTCCGCATGGGTGAATCCGAGTCCGCCGCGGAATATCTGCGCCGCGCCTATAGCGTGCGCCCGGAAGCCGACATCGCCGCCCACCTGGCCGAAGTGCTGTGGTCCCAGGGCAAGCGCGACCAGGCGACGGAACTGCTGCGCGCCGCGCTGATGAAAGATCCCAAGAACAAGACCGTCCAGGACGTCGTCAAGCGTCTGGGAGTGGGCCTGTGACGGTTGGAGTGCAACGCTTGCCTGATGTGGCGGCCTGGTTGCGCTGGGTGCTGCTGGCGATGCTGGCATTGACGCTGGCCGCCTGCACCACCACGCCGAAACCCATCGAAGGCGCCAGCGCCGATGCGTTTTCGCGCATCGGCCGCTTCGCCATCACCGTGAGCGAAGAAAGCGGCAAGCAGAACGCCGTGCAAGGCGGTTTCTCGTGGTCGGATGACGGCCGGCGCTACGTGCTGGACCTGACCAATCCCTTGGGCTCGACCGAGGCCCGCGTGGAAGGCCAGCCCGGCGCCGCCAGCCTGACCAAGGCCGACGGCACGCGTCTTGTCGCGGACAACCCCGACGCCCTGGCCGAAGACGCGCTGGGCAGCAGCGTGCCGGTATCCGGTTTACGCGACTGGCTGCGCGGAAAACTGCCGGCGCAACCCGAAGCCTCCGACGTGTCTCGTGATGAATTAGGCCGCCCGGCCTCCTTCGAGCAAGGCGGCTGGCGTGCAAAGCTGTCGCGTTACGACACGCTGGGGCCGCAGTTGCTGGTCCTTGAGCGCCTGGAGCCCGGCCGCCGCGTCACGGTGCGTCTGGTCGTCAACCAGCCTTGAGTCCGACGGGGCCGTTCGCGCTCCGTCGCCTTCCTCTTTGAACAGGCATGGCTGCTTCCCGTGGCCGGGCCTAACACGCCCGGCATTTCGCAATCGGCCAAATAAACGCGGCAAAGACGGTTGTGTTACGGCTTGAAATAGTCAGGCCGGACTGAATAATTCTCCTCATGCCCGCACGGGGCCACCCCTCGCGCGGACCGCAAGTGCGGCGGCGGCCAACCTGTCGCCGCCTTTTTTGGAGAATGCCCTATGTTCAGGAACACGCGCATCGCGACGGTGCTGTTAGGAATCATCGCGATCTTTTTCACGTTTCAGCTGCTGGTGGGGGGCATGGGTTTTGTCGCATTGCGCCAGACCAACCAGGACGTCGGCCAGCTCTATCGCCTTTCCTCGCAACAGGTCAACGCCGTGAACACCGCCGCCTTGTCGCTGGTGGCGGCTCGCACCGACTTGAGCCGCAATGCCACGCGCGTCGCGCAGGGCAACACCAGCGACACGACGGCGCTGCGCCTGGCGCGCCAGCGCATCGCTTCGGGCGACCGTGCCTTCCAGGGCTTTTCCAGTGGCTTGTCGGCCGCAGAAAAGACCGCGTCCGCCGATCTGATCCAGGCCTACACCAACCTCAGCGCCAATCTGCAAAGCGTGGGCCGCGTGCTGGAAGCGGGCGACATGGAAAGCTATTTCAAGCAGGGCACGCAACAGGCGCAAGAACTGCTGGTCAGCGAGCGCGACGCCTTCATGGTCCGGGCCGAAGAGGCCGGGCAGGGCGCCATGGCGGAGATTTCCTTCTTCCATACCTTGTTCTCCTCCCTGTTGGCCGGCATTCTGGCGCTGGGCTTGTTGATGGCCGTGGGCGCCCATGTGCTGATCCGCCGCATGATCGTGCGGCCGTTGCTGGAAGCCGGCGAGATCTTCCGCCGCATCGCCGAAGGCGACCTGACCCGCCGTGTGGCCGACCGTGGCAAGAACGAAATCGGCGCGCTGCTGGCCGCTTTGAAGGGCATGCAGGACAGCCTGGTGCGCACGGTGTCCGCCGTGCGCCGGGGCGTGGACGAGATCAATGTGGGTGCACGCGAAATTTCCGCGGGCAACACCGACCTGTCCAGCCGCACGGAAGAGCAGGCTGCGTCCCTGGAAGAGACGGCGGCCAGCATGGAAGAGCTGGCGTCCACCGTGAAGCAGAACGCCGACACCGCGCGTGAAGCCAACCACATGGTGGCGACGTCCGCCGCCGTGGCGCAACGCGGCGGAGACGCCGTGGCCAGCGTGGTCGAGACCATGCGCGCCATCTCCGGCAGTTCGTCCCGCATCGCCGACATCGTCGGCGTGATCGACGGCATCGCGTTCCAGACCAACATCCTGGCGCTGAATGCGGCGGTGGAGGCCGCGCGCGCCGGCGAACAGGGCAAGGGCTTCGCGGTCGTGGCCAGCGAGGTGCGCACGCTCGCGCAGCGCAGCGCGGCCGCCGCCAAGGAAATCAAGCAACTGATCGAGGACTCCGCGCAGACGGTCGGCAAGGGATCCGAGCAGGTGGAAAGCGCCGGCGCCACCATGCGGGAAATCGTGGACTCCGTGCAGCGCGTGACCCGTCTGATGGGCGAAATCTCCGCGGCTTCCGAAGAGCAGGCGAGCGGCATCGACCAGGTCAACCGCGCGGTGTCACAGATGGACAGCGTGACGCAGCAGAACGCGGCGTTGGTGGAAGAGGCGGCCGCCGCTGCCGGTGCGCTGGAAGAACAGGCTCGCCAATTGGCGGGCGCCGTGTCCGTCTTCAAGCTGCCGGACGGGCAGGTGATCGACGCGCCCGCGGGGCGCCTGGCCGGCGCGGGTGCGCCGCAACTGGCCTGAGGGCAGGCGCGGCGGCCGGTGCGTGGCTAGAATGTGGACATGTCCCGCACCGGTTGTCTTCTGTGACTCTGTACGACGTTCCCGCTCCCGCCAAATTGAACCTGTTCCTGCATGTGGTGGGCCGTCGCCCTGACGGCTATCACCTGCTGCAGACGGTCTTCCGTTTCATCGACTTGTGCGACACGCTGCATTTCGAGGTGCGCGCGGATGGCGTCATCAGTCGGGCCTCCGATCTGCCCGGCGTCTCTGAAGCCGACGACCTGACCTTGCGCGCGGCCCATGCCCTGCAACGCGCCACGGGCACGCGCCAGGGGGCGCAGATCGCGTTGGAAAAGCGCATTCCGCAGGGCGGTGGCCTGGGCGGGGGCTCCAGCGACGCGGCGACCGTGCTGATCGCGCTGAACAAGTTGTGGGGGACGGGGCTGACGCGCCGCGAGCTCATGGCGCTGGCCTTGCCGCTGGGCGCGGATGTGCCGGTATTCGTTTTCGGGCAATCGGCATTCGCCGAAGGCGTGGGCGAAGACCTCACCGCCGTGGCGCTGCCTGAACGCGCGTATCTGGTGGCGCAACCGGATACCAGCGTGCCGACTGTTGGAATATTTTCGGCACCCGATTTGACAAGGGATTCTTCTTACATCACAATAGCGGACTTTCTTGCTTCGCCAACTTTTTCCTTCGGGAAAAATGATTTGGAGCCGGTGGTTCACCGTCTTTATCCTGAGGTTCTCAGGGCAACGCGGTGGCTTAGCGAACAGGGCATCCCAGTTCGCATGTCGGGATCAGGCGCATGTTTATTCGCCGAGTTTTCCGAACTGTCCGAAGCCGTTTTGGCAAAAGCAGAAATATCCGCTATAATGCGCGGCGCTGTTGAAACAAACAACGCAACGCATCCAGGGTTTCGGTTAGTTCAGGCTTGTGCCGGTTTAACTGAACATCCACTGCGGAATTGGATTGCAAGATAGTTGGGGAGTCGCCAAGCTGGTTAAGGCACCGGATTTTGATTCCGGCATGCGAAGGTTCGAATCCTTCCTCCCCAGCCAACCGAATACATAAAAAAGCTGTTGAACACGCCTGTAAGACACTGGCCCGGGTTCAGCAGCTTTTTTATTTTCCGGGTTCGCTGGTGTTTCGTATCGCGCCGTATTACCCCCGCATCACCTCGTTAGTGTCTTACAACGACCATCGCATCATCCATCATGGCAAACGATAGCTTCATGATCTTCACGGGAACGGCCAATACTCGGCTGGCCGTGGACGTAGTCAACCACCTCGATATGTCCCTGGGCAAGATGACCGTCGGTCGCTTCTCGGACGGTGAGGTGATGGTCGAAATCAACGAGAACGTGCGCGGCAAGGACGTCTTCGTCCTGCAGCCCACCTGTGCCCCTACCAATGACAACCTGATGGAAATCATGGTCATGGTCGATGCATTGCGCCGCGCTTCCGCTGGCCGCATCACCGCCGCGATTCCCTATTTCGGCTATGCCCGCCAAGACCGCCGCCCGCGTTCGGCGCGCGTTGCGATCTCGGCCAAGGTCGTGGCCAACATGCTGCAAGTGGCTGGCGTCGACCGCGTCCTGACGATGGACCTGCACGCCGACCAGATCCAGGGCTTCTTCGATATCCCCGTGGACAACATCTACGCCGGTCCGATCTTGCTGGGCGACATCTGGCGCCGCAATTTCTCGAACCTGGTCGTGGTGTCTCCGGACATCGGCGGCGTGGTCCGTGCCCGCGCCCTGGCCAAGCAACTGGAAGCCGATCTGGCCATCATCGACAAGCGCCGTCCGCGCGCCAACGTGTCGGAAGTGATGAACATCATCGGTGAGGTCGACGGCCGCACCTGCATCATCATGGACGACATGGTCGACACCGCCGGCACGCTGTGCAAGGCGGCCCAGGCCCTGAAAGACCGCGGCGCCGGCGCCGTTTACGCCTATTGCACGCACCCCGTGCTGTCGGGCGGCGCCATCGACCGCATTGAAGCGTCGGAACTGGACGAACTGGTCGTCACCGACACCATCCCGCTCTCCGAGCAAGGCCAGGCCAGCGGCAAGATCCGCCAGCTGTCGTGCGCCGCGCTGCTGGGCGAGACCATCCTGCGTATCTCGAACGCGGAATCGGTCAGCTCGCTGTTCGTCGACTGACGCGCAGGCGTCAGCCGGGCGGCAGCCCACCACCGTTTTTGCACCTTGCTGGTCGCGGCAAGGCGCAATCAACACGGCGCGCATGTTGCGCGCCGTGCCGCTAACTGGTGAAGCCTCTTCACCTTATTTTGTTTTTGGAGTTTTCCATGAAATTTATCGCCACTGCGCGTAGCGTCCAGGGTTCGAGTGCGAGCCGCCGCCTGCGCCGCGCGGGCCGCGTTCCCGCCATTGTCTATGGTGGTACGGCTGCCCCCCTGAACATCGAACTCGACCACAACGAGATCTACCACGCCCTGCGTAAGGAAGAATTCCACGCATCGATCCTGCAAATGCAGCTCGAAGGCGCCAAGGAAGAGCAAGTTCTGCTGCGTTCGGTTCAATGGCACGCCTACAAGCCGCAAGTCCTGCACGTGGACTTCCAGCGCGTCGACGCCAACCAAGCCCTGCGTACCAAGGTGCCGCTGCACTTCGTGAACGCTGAAATCTCGCCGGCCGTGAAGCTGTCGGGCGCCATCATCAGCCACGTGACGACCGAACTGGAAATCACCTGCCTGCCGAAGGCTCTGCCCCAGTTCATCGAAGTCGACCTGACCAACATCCTGGCTGGCGCTTCGATCCACCTGGCCGACATCAAGCTGCCCATGGGCGTGACGTACGTCCCCCACGGCGGTGAAGACAACCCGCTGCTGGCTGCTGCCATCGTCAAGGGCGGCGCTGCCGCCGACGACGCCGAAGCCGCCGCTCCGGCCGCCTAAGTCTTGCCGGAAGGCCTTCGGGCTTTCCTGCGGCTTATGCCCGAAACCCTGCGTGTGCATTTGCATGCGCAGGGTTTTTTGGTTTAAACACCCTCATCATGTCTATTCCCATACGCCTCATCGTGGGATTGGGTAATCCCGGTCCCGACTACGAAACTACCCGGCACAACGCCGGCTTCTGGCTGGCCGACCACCTGGCGGACGACCTGCGCACTTCTTTTGCGCTGGAGAAGTCTTTTTTCGGCATGGTGGCCAAGTCGCGCCTGGGCGCGGACAACGTGCTGCTGCTCAAGCCCATCACCTATATGAACAAATCCGGCCAGGCGGTCGGCGCGCTGGCCCGCTTCTACAAGCTGGAGCCCGAGCAGGTGCTGGTGCTGCATGACGAACTGGACCTGCTGCCGGGTCAGGTGAAGCTCAAGCAGGGCGGCGGCCATGCCGGCCACAACGGCCTGAAGGACATCCAGGCCGTGCTGGGCAGCCCCAACTTCTGGCGCCTGCGCATCGGCATCGGCCATCCGCGCACCCTGAATCTGGCCCAGCAGGTGGCGGACTTCGTGCTGCACCCGCCGCGCCGCGAAGAACAGAAAGAAATCGAAGCCGTCATCGACCGCTGCCGCGCTGTCGTGCCGGCGATGCTGGCTGGCGATTTCGCGCTGGCCACCCGCCAGCTGCATAGCGGCAACGTCGCCTGATGTCCGTCAGCCCGCAGTCCCCCTCCGGCAAGATGCGCTTTCGCGACGAGGTCGTGGATTTCTGGCGGTACATCCGCCATCCGCACTCCGTCGCGCGCTTGCCGGGGCGCTCCGCGGGCGGCAGCCTGGCGGCCGATTGGTGGCCGGGCATCGGCCCCGGGCGCCTGCTGGCGTGGGCAGGGCTGCTGTGGGCGTTGAACCTGTTCGCGCTGGGACCGGTGGCCGTGATGGCGGCCGGCATGGGCGGGGCGACGCACCGGATCGATCCCACCAACCTGCCGTGGCTGACCGCCGTGCTGTGGGCGCCGCTGGTCGAGGAAATGCTCTTTCGCTACGGCTTGCGCCGTCCCCGGCAGGTGCTGTGGCTGGTGCCGGCCCTGATGCCTGTCGTGCTGTATGGCCCCAAGCTGTGGACGGGCCTCTTGCTGGCGGCGTTCGTGATCCTGGCATGCTGGGGAACGCGCCAGCGCGCAGAACCCCTGAAGGGCTGGGACACGGCCTGGCGGCGCTATTACCTGAAGCACTTCGGCCTGGTGTTCCATCTGGTGGCGCTGACCTTTGCCGCCGTGCACCTGACGAACTTCGTCTACAGCAAGACGCCGTACTGGCTGATGCCGCTGCTGGTGCTGCCGCAGTGGCTGACCGGCCTGGTGCTGGGCTGGATGCGCGTGCGGCGCGGCATCGGCGCGGCCATCCTGCTGCATGCGACTTTCAACGCCGGCCCCATTTTGATGATCTGGGCCGTCATGCGCTGGGCGCCGTCCGCCGCCAGTTAGCGGGGCCGCATCCCCTGCGCCGCGGCAAGTGCCCCAGCCCCCGGCCGGGGTAAACTAGAACGTTAACGATCAATACCGTACTTACACAGGATTCCCATGGCTCTGCAATGCGGCATCGTCGGCCTGCCCAACGTTGGCAAATCGACACTCTTCAATGCTCTGACCCGCGCCGGCATCGCCGCCGAGAACTACCCGTTCTGCACCATCGAACCCAACGTCGGTGTGGTCGAGGTGCCGGATCCGCGTCTGCAGAAGCTGGCTGAAATCGTCAAACCCGAACGCATCCTGTCGGCCACTGTCGAGTTCGTCGACATCGCGGGCCTGGTGGCCGGCGCGAGCAAGGGCGAAGGCCTGGGCAACCAGTTCCTGTCGCACATCCGTGAAACCGACGCCATCGTCAACGTCGTGCGCTGCTTCGAAGATCCGAACGTGATCCACGTGGCCGGCAAGGTCGACCCGATCGCCGACATCGAAGTCATCGAGACCGAACTCGCGCTGGCCGACATGCAGACCGCCGAAAAGGCCCTGCAGCGTCATCAGAAGACCGCGCGTTCCGGCGACAAGGAATCGCAGCGCATCGTGGCCGTGCTGGAAAAGTGCATTGCCCAGCTGAACGAAGCCAAGCCGATCCGCGCGCTGGACCTGACGACCGAAGAAAAGGCCGACATCGCCCAGCTGTGCTTCATCACCGCCAAGCGCGCGATGTACGTGGGCAACGTGGCCGATGACGGCTTCACGAACAACCCGCTGCTGGACCGCCTGACCGAATTCGCCGCCGCGCGCAACGCGCCGGTCGTGGCCATCTGCGCCGCCATCGAATCCGAAATCGTGGACCTGGACGACGCCGACCGCCAAGCCTTCCTGTCCGACATGGGCATGGAAGAGCCGGGCCTGAACCGCCTGATCCGCGCCGCCTTCAAGCTGCTGGGCCTGCAGACCTATTTCACCGCCGGCGTGAAGGAAGTGCGCGCCTGGACGGTGGCCATCGGCGCCACCGCGCCGCAAGCCGCAGGCGTCATCCACACCGACTTCGAGCGTGGCTTCATCCGCGCGCAGACGATCGCGTACGAAGATTTCATCACGTACAAGGGCGAGCAGGGCGCCAAGGAAGCGGGCAAGATGCGCGCCGAAGGCAAGGAATACATCGTGCAGGACGGCGATGTGATGAACTTCCTGTTCAACGTCTGATCGATGAATGCACGACACGTTGGCGTCAGGGATGTGAACGTGGGCCGTTGAGCGCCCAGGGTTCGCGAGCGCATTGATCGTGTCGTAGAGAGGCCGCCCATGGGCGGCCTCTTTGCTTAGGGTTGCGTCGTATCCCACTGAACGCCAGCCCGAAATAAGCAAGCTCAGGACTGCGCTGCTGGTCGCCATTGCACAGGTCCAGAGCAGGAATCCGCAGGACTAGCCAGGCGCCGGCCGCTATGGCGCGGAAGCGACCTTGTCTCCCGCCGCGCGCACGAAGTTCTCTTCCAAGACACTCAACACGCGGTTCAATGTCTCGACATCGGCGGCCGACAACCCCTTGAGCGATTCATCGAAGAAGGCCGCGCGCTTGGGCAGGGCCTCGTTTACCACGGCCTGGCCGGCCGCGGTCAGCGTGGCGTTGGTCAGCCGGTTGTCTTGCGCATCGACGGCGCGCGAGATCCATCCCAGCTTCTGCATGGCCTGCAGTTGGCGCGTCAATGAGGCGGGGTCCAGGCGGCAGCGTTCGGCCAGGTGCTTCTGCGAGCATTGCCCGCATTCATGCAGCGCCAGCAGGATGCGCCAGCGGGGCAGGGCGTGGCCCACCTTGCTGCTGAACGCGCTTTGCATCACACGGTACGTCTGCCCCATGTGCTGGATGACTTGCAGGCCTTGTTGTTGTTTGGGCAAAAGCTACTCTCCGACGCTTGCGGGCTCCGCTTTCGGAGGCCGGGCCAATTGCACCAGGGGTACGCGCCGCACACACCACAGCGCGAAGATGGCGACGGCCAGGGCGATGAGCTGCCCCTCGTGGATGGCGCCTACCAGCGCGACCCGCGCGATCTCGATCAACGACGTCCCGTCCTGGCCTTGATGCGCCAATTGTGCCAGGAACTGCGTTTGCGCCGCCGGGTTGACGAGCATCTGCGGGTCGTTCAGCTCAGGCAGCCATTGCGCCGAGGCGCCGCGCAAGGTGGATTCGACGCCGCTGAAATAGCTGTGGCTCACCATGGTGCCGACGACGGCGGTGCCCAGCATGCCGCCGATCATGCGCAGGGACTGCAGCAGCGCCGTCGCGATGCCCAAGTGCGTGCGCCCGGCGGTCTGCTGCGCGAAGACGGTCAGGTTGGGCATGATGAAGCCCATGCCCAGACCGGCCATCAGCATGTAGGCGGCGATCAGTCCATGTGAGGTATAGCTGTGGGTGGTGACGATGCCCAAACAGGACAAGGCCATCAGCAGGAATCCGGCGTAGAGCATCCGATTCGGATTGCGGATGCGCGTGATGACGCGGCCGTTGATGATGCTGCCCACCGTGATGAAGACGACCATGGGGGTGATCAGCAGGCCGGCGTCCTGGGGCGACAGGCCAAAGCCGCCTTGCAGCAGCAGGGGCGCGTAGAACAGCAGCGAATACATCGTCACGCCCACCAGCAGCGCCAGCGTGAAGAGCGTGGCCAGGCCGCGGTTACGGAACATGTCCAGCGGCAAGAGCGGGTGCGGGCAGCGCTTTTCCCACCAGTACAGCAGCGCGAAGGCGGCGACGCTGCCCACGCCCAGCAGCACGATCGCCGTGCTGATGCCTTCCTTGGGCAGCAGCTCGACCAGCAATTGCAAGCTGCCCAGCGCCAGCGCGATCAGCACCGCGCCCTGCCAGTCCAGCCGCACCTTGCCGGACGTGTGATTGCGCAGATGCGGCAGGTAGCGCGCCACGAACCACAGGCCCAGGATGCCGATCGGCAGGTTCACGTAGAACACCGAACGCCAGCCGTAGTGCTCGGTCAGCGCGCCGCCCAGCGTCGGGCCCACCGCGTTGGCGATGCCGAAGGCGGAACTGAGCATGACCTGCCAGCGCAGGCGCACGTGGGGGTCGGGAAACAGGTCGGGGATGGAGGCGAAGGCCGTGCCTACCAGCATGCCGCCGCCGATGCCCTGCAAGGCCCGCGCCAGCACCAGCGTGAACATGCTGTTGGCCGCGCCGCACAGCACCGAGGCCAGTGTGAACAGGATGATGGCCGCCACCACGAAGGGCTTGCGGCCGTAGTAGTCGCCCAGCCGGCCAAAGATCGGCACCGTGATCACCGAGGTCAACAGGTAAGACGTCGCAACCCATGCATACAGTTCGAAGCCCTTCAATTCGGCCACAATGGTCGGCAAGGCGGTGCCCACCACAGTCTGGTCGATGGCGACCATCATCATGACGAAGCACATGCCCAGCATGGCCATCAAGGTTTGGCGGAACGGAAGCACCTGTCCGGGCGAATGCGGGGTGCTGGGGGTGGGGGCGGGCATTGTTGGATGCATCAATGATTGATAGATCAATCATTCTAGTCCTACAATCCGCCAGACAGAAAACCGTCAGCTTCGTGACTCCGCCAACGGTTTGCAGCATGGCTGAAGGGCGCGGGTTTTGGCATTGAAGCCTGATCGGGCATCGCGAAGCCGGTCTGATTTGTTACGATAGCGGAATCTGCACGCTGGTCATGCCGGCGTCTTCAGCAGGCCTTCCTTGGTAGACCCTCTTTCCTGGCGCCGCAGCCACAGGCTTTCGGCAGGAGCGAGGACTCGCCCTAAAAGGCATAAAGCTCCAATTGGCGCGTGGTTTTCCACCGCTACAGCACCATCCCCGCGCTTGGGCGCGGTGGGCGGCATTCAAGGATTTCCAGTCGAGGTACCGACGGGGCGGCAATGAAAACGTGGTTCAAGCGCATTTTGATAGGCCTGGTGGTGTTGGTTGTCGTGGCCGTCGTCGGCCTGGCCATCTTCTTGCTGACATTCGATCCCAACGCGTACAAGTACAAGCTGGAAGAGCTTGTGCAGGAACGCTATCACCGCACCCTCACGATCGACGGCGAGATCGAGCTGTCGCTCTTCCCGCGCATCGGCCTGTCGGTGCAGGGCGTGTCGCTGTCCGAGCCCAATAGCCCGGACACCTTCGCCTCCATCGAAAGCACCCGCCTGGCGGTTGCGGTGTGGCCGTTGCTGTCCAACAGCTTCGTGGTCGACCACGTGGCCATCAGCGGCTTCAAGGCGCGCGTGGTGCGGGACAAGGACGGTCAGTTCAACTTCAGCAACCTCGTGGGCGGCACGCCCGCGATCACCACCTCGCCGGCCAATCCGGCTGAAGCGCTGGTGGGCGCTGCCCAGACCGCGGCGCAGGCCATCACCAGCGGGACGCTGCCGCCGTCGCGCAACAACATGCAGATCGACATCGCCGGCCTGGACTTGAAGGACGGCGAAGTGCAGTTGCAGGACGCGATTTCGGGCATGGCCGTGGCCGTGACGAAGATCAACGCCAACACCGGCCGCGTCACCTTCAACCAGCCGTTCGATGTGCGCCTGACGGCGCGCGTCGAAGGCGGCAACCCCCGTGTCGACGCCAACCTGACCGGCCAGGCCCTGCTGACGCTGGACCCGTCGGCCAAGCGCTATGCGGCCCAGAAGCTTGATCTGCGCATGGACGGCAAGCTGCCCGGCGCGGAAGCCAAGAGCCTGGCCATGCGCGGCAACCTGGCCTTCAACGGCCAGAAGTCGGCGCTGGACGTCGCAGGCCTGGAAGTGGTGTTCCAGGGCGACATCACCGACCCGGCCGCGCGCGCCACCAATGTGGAAGCCAGCGTGGCCATGCCCAAGCTGGCGATCGATCCGCACAAGAGCCAGCTGCAGATCGAAAAGCTGGCCGTGCGCGCCAAGGGCAATTCCCCCGACGGCCCGTTTGAACTGGCTGTGGACGCGCCCGCCTTGAACATCTCGCCCGCGTCGGCTACCGGCGAAGCGCTGACCGGCCGCGTGCGCATCAGCGGCCTGGACGCCAGCTTCGGCCTGAACGGCATCAGCGGCAACGCCGCCGAACTGGACATCAAGGAAGCCAAGGTGGACAGCACGTCCAAGAATGGCGAACGCGTGGTGAAGCTGAATTTTGCGTCGCCGCTCTCCTTGAACCTGCTGCAGCGCAGTGGCGGCCTGTCCGGATTGCGCGGCGACGTGAACATCACCGACCCGGGCCTGCCCAAGGGCAATCTGCAGATCCCGGTGATCGGCAGCTTGAACGTGGACCTGCTGAAAGACCAGGCCACCAGCAAGATCAACGCCGTGCTGGAAGGCGGCAAGTTCGACCTCAGCGCCGACATCACCAAGCTGTCCGATACGCCGCTGGTGAATTTTGCGCTGGCGGTCGACACGCTGGATCTGGACAAGCTGGTGCCGCCCGTTGCGGCAGCGCCGGCCAAGCCACCCGCCGATGGCAAGAAAGACGAGTCCAAACCGGCTGCGCCTGCCGCGCCCGCGGATGACTCGATCAATCTGTCCGCGTTGATCGGCCCCAGCGTCAACGGCACCCTGAAGGTCGGCAAGCTGGTCGTGCGCGGCCTGAAGGCCGATGACGTGGCCGCCGCAGTGAAGCTGGACAAGGGCAAGCTCGAGATCTCCAGCCTGACGGCCGGCCTGTACGGCGGCAAGCTGGCCGGCGCGCTGTCGGTTGACGCCGCGCAGGGCAACCAGCTGGCTACCAAGATGTCGCTGGCCGGCATTTCGATCGAACCGCTGTTGATGGACCTGGCAAAGCAGAACGTGCTGAGCGGCACGGGCAGCCTGGCGCTGGACCTGAAGACTGCTGGCGCCAATGTCTACGCCATGAAGAGCGGCCTGGGCGGCACCTTGCAGCTGCGCTTGCGCGACGGCGCGGTCAAGGGGATCAATCTGACGCAGACGCTGCGCGAGCTGAAGGCGGCGTTCAAGCCGGAATCGCAGGATGAAACCGTGCCCGCCGACACCGGCAAACAGACGGAATTCTCCGAGATGGACGCCGATCTGGCCTTCACCAAGGGCGTGGCTGCCGTGAAGCGCCTGAACGTCGTGTCGACGTTGCTGCGTGTGACGCAAGGCGATCCGGCCACCATCGATTTCGTGAAGGACGAGCTGAACCTGGTGGCGCGCGTGCGTGTCGTCAACCCGGCGGCCGACCCCGAAGGCAAGGAACTGATCGACCTGAAGGACGTGACGATCCCGGTGCATGTGAAGGGGCCTTTCGACAAGCCGTCCTACACGGTGATGTGGAAGGACGCCATCGGCGGCATCCTCAAGCGCAGCTTGGAAAACAAGCTGCGCGAAGCGGTGACGGGCAAGGGCAAGAACGGCGCGGCCGTGGACAAGGCCTTGAAGGGATTGCTGGGCAAATGAGCACTCAGGACTTCCAGCCCATCGCGGAATGCGGCGTGACGCCGCAGCCCGCCGCGGCCGCCTACCATCGGCAATGGCTCGTCGCCAATGATTCCGGCCAGTGGCTGAACCGCGAACTGTGCCCGCGGCTGGCCGAGGTGTCGGTGGAGCTGCGCCTGGGCTATCTGGTGCTGAAGGCGCCGGGCATGTTGCGCATGGACATTCCGCTGGACGTCATCGAAGACGACGACAGCGTGCGCTACAGCATGAAGGTGGGCGAACAGACCATCGATGTGGTCGACGAAGGGGAACTGGCCGCGGCCTGGATCTCGAACTTCGTGCAGGTGCCTTGCCGCATCATGAAGGTGCACCCGGATACGCCTGTGGCCGCCTGGCCCGCCTGAACCGGTTCAGGAAAGCCGCCGGAGGGATCCGGCGGCGCGCGCTCAGGCGCCTGCCTTGGCGCGCTTGTATTCGAAGGCGGTATGGGCCAGCAGGCCTGCCGCCAGGCCCCAGAAGGCCGATCCGATTCCCCAGAAACTGAAACCCGACGCCGTCGCCAGCAAGGTGATGAGCGCGGCTTCGCGCCGTTGCGGATTGGCCATGGCCGCCGCCATGCCGCCCATGATCGTGCCCAGCAGCGCCAGGCCGGCCAGCGCGGCCAGCAGCGCCGCGGGCAAGGCCTGGAAGAAGACCGCCACGGCGCCCGCCACGACGCTCAATCCGACATACCCCAGCCCGTAGGTGGCCGCGGCGATGTAGCGCTTGGCGGGGTCCGGGTGGGCTTCGGGGCCGGTGCAGATGGCGGCGCTGATGGCGCCCATGGTCACGCTGTGCGCGCCGAACGGGGCGGCCAGCAGGCCCAGCAGCCCCGTGGCGGCCACGATGCGGGAAGCTGGGGGACGATAGCCGGCGGCTTGCAGGATCGCCAGGCCGGGCAGGTTTTGCGACGCCATGGCCACGACGAACAGCGGGATGCCCAGGCTGACCGCGGCTTGCGCGCTGAAGGCGGGCGTGGTCCAGACGAATTCCGTCAGGTGCCAGTCCAGCAGGTCCAGCCGGATCAGGTCCAGCCCGAACGCCAGCGCAATGGCGACCACCATCACCACCAGCACCGCGTAACGCGGCGCCCAGCGCCGGCAGGCCAGGTAGGTGGCGCACATCGCCAGCACCAGCGCCGGCTGCTTGCCCACGTTGCTGAAGATGCCCATGCCGAAGTTGAGCAGCACGCCGGCCAGCATGGCGGCGGCGATCTCGCCCGGGATCCGGCGCAGGATGGGGTCGATCCAGCCGAACAGGCCGCAGATCAAGGTCAGCCCGGCGGCCAGCACATAGGCGCCGATCGCTTCATTGAACGGGACGCCGACCAGCGCCGTGACGAGCAGCGCGGCGCCGGGCGTGGACCAGGCCATGACGATGGGCAGGCCGGTGCGCAGGCTGTAGAACGCGCCGCCGAAGCCGAAGGCCAGACTCAGCGAGCCGATCCAGGAGCCGATCTGCGCCGAACTCAGGCCGGCGGAATGGCCAGCTTGCACCATCAGGACTGCGGTGCCGCCGAAGCTGACCAGCACGGCGACCAGGCCGGCGGCGACCGCGGACGCGGAGATGTCGCGGCGGGCGTGATGGGGGGCGGGGGACGGGGAGGGAAGGTTGATGCCGGACTGCGTCGTGTCGCTCATGCGGCACCGGTCAGGCGGCGGTACTTGGCCATGAGCTGTTCCTGGCCTTCGTTCCATTGCGGGTGCAGTTCAATGCACTCCACCGGGCACACCACCTTGCATTGGGGTTCGTCGTGATGGCCGACGCACTCCGTGCACTTGTCGGGATCGATGACGTAATAGTCCTCGCCCATGGAAATCGCGTCGTTCGGGCACTGGGGCTCGCAAACGTCGCAATTGATGCATTCTTCGGTGATCAAGAGGGCCATGGTGGGGCAGCGGGGAAAGCCGGGGGCGGCTCACATTGTACTGCCGGGCGGCAAAGCGCAAGAAGGGCGCGAATTCGCGCCCTTCCGGGATGGTGCGGGGCGTGGCGGTTCAGCCCGGCCAGGACTGTTCGCGGCGTTCCTTGGCCTTTTCCTGCAACCAGCGTTCCACGGACGGGAACACGAACTTGCTGACGTCGCCGCCAAGTTGGGCGATCTCGCGCACGATCGTGCCCGAAATGAACTGGTATTGGTCCGACGGCGTCATGAACAGCGTTTCCACGTCGGGCAGCAGATGGCGGTTCATGCCGGCCATCTGGAATTCGTATTCGAAGTCGGACACGGCGCGCAGGCCGCGGACGATGACGCGCCCGCCTTGGTCGCGGACGAAATCCTTCAGCAGGCCGCCGAAGCTCTGCACTTCGACGTTGGGATAATGGCCCAGGACTTCACGGGCGATCTCCACGCGTTCGTCGATGCTGAAGAAAGGCTTCTTGTTGCGGCTGAGGGCGATGCCCACCACGACTTTGTCGAAAAGCGTGGCCGCGCGGCGGACCAAGTCTTCGTGGCCCCGGGTCAGCGGGTCGAAAGTGCCGGGATATACAGCGATGATCATGCGAGCTCCGTACCGTTATTAGTGGTGTACACCATCCTCCGAAGCTCGGATTATTGACCTATTTCCGCAATGCAGCAAATTCGAGTAGATGGTAGTGGACCGCCCCTGCCTTGTCCTGCCGCAAGATCTGGAATCCTTCGGGGGCTTCGATGGGGGTTTCCGCCTCGACATAGACTAGCCCATGCTCGGCCAGAATGCCTGGCAGGATCGGCCACAGGCGCGGCAGCCAGCCCTGTCCGAAGGGGGGATCCAACAGGATGAGGTCAAATCGGGACGCATCCATCCGTTCGGCGACCTGCATCGCATCGCCCACGTGGATGCGTATCATGTCGGCTTTGAGCTTGTCGCGCAGTGTCCGCAGCGCGGACGCCGCGGTCTTGTCCCGCTCGACCATCTGCACATGCGCCACGCCGCGCGAGGCCGCCTCGAATCCCAGGGCGCCGCTGCCGGCGAACAGATCCAGCACCTGCTTGTCGGCGAATTCGCCGGCCCACAGGTGATTCAGCCAGTTGAACAGCGTCTCGCGCACCCGGTCGGGCGTGGGGCGCAGCGTCTCCACGTCGGGCACGGCGATGGGGGTGCGCCTGTATTGGCCACCGACGATACGAATATACTTGTTACCCATGTTTAGCCGCTTCTTCAAGAAAAAAACCCCTCCGCCCGCCGCGCCGGCCCAGCCCGCGCCGCCGCCAGAGGTCGTAGACGCCGTCGTGGCGCCTGCGCAGCCCGCTGCCGCGCCGGTGATTCCGCCGCCGCCCGCCGCGCCTGCTCCGACTCCCCAGGCCGTTGCGCCGGCGCCTGCGCCGGTTTCCCGTCCTGCTTTCGAGCCGACCCCCGCGCCTGCCGCGCCGACGGTCGCGTCGCCTACGCCGACTGTAGCGCCGTATGCGCGGGTCGAGGCGCCGGTCCAGACGCCGGTTCAAGCTCCGGTTCAAGCTCCGGTTCAATCACCGAGTCAAGCTCCGGTCCAGGCGCCCGTTCAGGCTCCTGTCCAAGCGCCGGTCAGCACGCCGCCGGTCGCCGTGGTTCCGGCCGCCGCTCCCGCACCTGCACCGATACCTGCGCCGGTTCAGGCCCCGCCTGTCGCGGCAATCGCCCCGGCGCCGGCCCCTGTGCCAGCCCCGGCTCCCGCCGCTGAACCCGTTGCCGCCGAGGCGCCCAAGAAGGCGTCGTGGCTGTCGCGACTGAAGCAGGGTTTGTCGCGTACCGGCCAGAGCATTGGCGGCATCTTCATCGGCGTCAAGGTCGACGAAAACCTGTTCGAGGAACTCGAATCGGCGCTCATTATGGCCGATGCCGGCCTGGAGGCCACCGAGAAGCTGCTGACCGCGCTGCGTGCACGCGTCAAGAAGGAACGCATCGAAGACCCGGCCAAGGTGAAGACGGCGCTGCGCCAGTTGCTGGCCGATCACCTGCGTCCGCTGGAGCGCGCGTTTGACCTGACCCGCGCCAAGCCGCTGGTGGTGATGATCGCCGGCGTGAACGGCGCGGGCAAGACGACGTCCATCGGCAAGCTCGCCCACACGTTCCAACGCCAGGGCGCCAGCGTCCTGCTGGCCGCGGGCGACACGTTCCGGGCCGCGGCGCGCGAACAGTTGGTGGAATGGGGCAGCCGCAACAACGTCAGCGTCATTGCGCAGGATGGCGGCGACCCCGCCGCCGTGGCGTTCGACTCGGTCAATGCGGGCCGCGCACGCGGCATGGGCGTGGTCATGGTGGACACCGCCGGCCGCTTGCCCACGCAGCTGCACCTGATGGAAGAATTGAAGAAGATCCGCCGCGTCATCGGCAAGGCGGAGGCCACCGCCCCGCATGAAGTGCTGCTGGTGGTGGATGGCAACACCGGGCAGAACGCGCTGGCGCAGATCCGCGCGTTCGATGCGGCCATCACGCTGACGGGCCTGGTCGTGACCAAGCTGGACGGCACCGCCAAGGGCGGCACCTTGGCAGCGGTCGCGGCGGGCAGCCAGGGCGTGCGCCCGATTCCGGTCTACTGGATCGGCGTGGGCGAAAGCCTGGAGGACTTGCAGCCGTTCGTGGCGGACGAGTTCGCCGCGGCCTTGCTGGCGGACTGACCCTTCCGCAGAAGAAACAGAAGCGGGGCGGCGCGCAAGCGCCGCCCCGTTTCCATTGGCGGCGAACGAACCGTCAGTTCACCTGGCCCATCGCCGGGTCGCTGACGCCGTCTTTGCCTGTTTCCATGCGTCCGGCGAAGCGGCGCTGGAAGGCGCCGTAGCCGTCGCAGGCCACCGCAAAGTCATACCACTGGCCGCTGTCGCCGACCGGCCAGCTCAGTTCGCCGGTCTGGCCCGCTTGCACGGTGGCGGTCCAGGGGCCGTCGCTGCGGTATGCCATCGCACGCACGGTGAACGTGCAGGGCTGGCTGCCGTTGTTGTGCAGCTTGACTTGCACCTGCGGGTCGTCGCAAGGCACGTAGCACACCTGGGTCTCGGGCTGCGCGCCGCCCGTCTGCATCAGGTCGCCCGCGAAGGCGCGGTGATAGCCGTTCGGCCCCAGCACCCACAAGTCGTACTTGCCGCTGTCGCCGGACACGTCCCAGGCGTCTTCCAGCGACTTGCCCGCCTCGACCACGTAGCGACGCGGAATGCGGTCCAGGTGCAGCTTGTCGTACACATGGAAGACGGTGGCTGCCTGGCCGCTGCTGGCGTTGGCGAACAGCAGCCTCACGCGGTTTTCGCGCGCCTCTTCGCGGGCGCTCGTGTGCAGCTCGTAGGGCAGGGCGCGCGACGGGCGCGTACCGGGCGCCTGCTTGGCCAGCGTCTGTTGCGTGGGGACGGCGATGGCGGGCTGCGCTTCCTGCCAGGTCGTCAGCCCGTCGGCGTCCGTTTTGGTCGTGCGGCCCGGCAAGGTCGGCAGGGCCGCGCTGTTGGGCGACACGAAATTCAGCGTGGAGGTGAGGTCGCCGCAAACGGCGCGGCGGAACGCGCTGATATTGGGCTCGACGACGCCGAAGCGCTGTTCCAGGAAGCGCAGCGCCGAGGTGTGGTCGAACACCTGCGAATTGACCCAGCCGCCACGGCTCCACGGCGAGATCACCCACATCGGCACGCGCATGCCGGGACCGAACGGCTTGCCGTCGGCGGTCAGCTGCTTGGGCGTGGCGGGCGGGTACGTGAAGTATTCGAACGCCATCTCGGCGTCCGTCAGCGTGGACTTGCCCGCCAAGGTGCCGTCGTCGTTGCGCGACGGCGCGGATGGCGTGGGCATGTGGTCGAAGAAGCCGTCGTTCTCGTCGTAGGTGACGAGGAACACGGTCTTGCTCCAGACCTCGGGCGATTGCGTCAGCGCGTCCAGCGCGGCCTGGATGTACCACGCGCCTTTGGCGGGGCTGGAAGGGCCGGGGTGTTCGCTGTAGGCGGCCGGCGGGATGATCCAGGAGACTTCGGGCAGGGTCCCGTTCATGACGTCGTCGCGCAGGCTCTGCAGGAAGCCGCCGTCGGGCATGGTGTTGCCGAAGCCCTTGGCCAACGGACTGTACTGGTCGTCGATGGCGGGGTTGTAGGCAGGCCCGCCCTGGTTCGTCACCTGCCGGTCTGCCGGCATCTTTTCGATCTCGGCGCGCCAGTGCCGGAAGCTCATCATCTCGTTGCAGCCGAAGTTGTCCGGGATGTTCTGGTAGACCTTCCAGCTGACGCCGGCTTTTTGCAGACGGTCGGCGTAGGTGGTCCAGGTCCAGCCTTCGGTCGACGGGCCCACGTCGGCGCCATCGTTCATTTCGTTCATCACCACCGATACGTTGTCGCCGGACGGGCCGTTGGTGCCGGTCCAGAAGAACAGGCGGTTCGGAATGGTGCCCGCATGCATCGCACAGTGGTAGTGGTCGCACAGCGTGAAGGCGTCGGCCAGCGCGCGATGGAACGGCACTTCGGCGTTTTCGTAATAGCCCATCGACAGCGGCTGTTTGGCGCTGGGCCACTTGTTCATGCGGCCATGATCCCAGGCCGCCTGGCAATTGGGCCACGAGTGCGGCGTGCTGCCGGCCCGCTGCGCGTTGCCCAGCGTCGTGTCCAGATGGTAGGGCAGCTCTTCGGTGCCGTCGCTGCGCGTCTGATGGAACACGGACTTGCCGTTGGCCAGCGGAATGGGGAAGCGGTCGCCGAAGCCGCGCACGCCAGGGAAGGTGCCGAAGTAGCCGTCGAAGGAACGGTTTTCCAGCATCAGCATCACGACGTGCTTGACGTCCTGGATGGTGCCGGTCAGGCTGCTGGCTTCAATGGCCAGGGCGCGGCGGATGCTGGGCGGGAACATCGACAGGGCGCTCACGGCGGCCGTGGTTCCCAGTGTGGTCTTGAAGAACTTTCTCTTGGAGGCGTCGAACGTCATTGGCTTCTCTGTCGTTGAAGGTCGGAGGGGCGCGGGCTCATGGCGCGCAGTGCGACGCGCACGCGGCGGGTGGCGTGGTGGGCGTCGTAGGCGGGGGAGGAGCCGGTTCGTCCGAGTCGTTGTCGTCGCCGCCGCAGGCGGACAGCGAAAACACGAGCGACAGAGCGCAAAAGGCCGCAAGGCCTCGTCTTGCATGGGCGAGCAAGTGGGAAGTGGGTTCCATGGTTCGGTCAGGTGTGGATGGGCTGACGGTCCGCAGGGGCCGTTGCCGTCACACAGGACGAATGTCGGGCGGATGCTGCGGGCCACGAGAGCGCCCGGCGCATGCTGGCCGGACGACAGCGATCCAGTATTGGCGCGTCGGATGTCGTTCTTTTTACAGCCGGCTGACCCGTTGCTTGCCGTGCCGTTTTTTTTGCAACGCGGTGCGAGATGCGTGTCGAAGTGAAAACGTATTCAACGATTGACTTGCCGCTGCGGTAAACGCGCGCGCCCGCCATGGCCGTCGGGGCCATGGCGCGACCACGCCGCGTTTTACTTCCAGAAGGGCTTGCTGCGCGCCAGGTTGTCGAAGGCTTTCTGCGCTTCGTCGGCCAGTTCTTCCAGGCGGGCGCTGATCCAGCCGAGCGCGAACCAGGCTTGCGGGTGCGTGGCCGTACACGACTCGTAGTATTCCTTGGCGACGGCCAGGTCGTTGATTTCGCCCAGCACGTCCTGCACCTTGGACAGCAGCTTGCGGTAGCCGCGCAGCTTGCCCGAGGGCAACAGCGATTCCGCGAACGCCAGGCTGTAGCGCAGCCGCTTGCCGCGCTTGCGCAGTTCGTGGCGCGTGGGGATGTCCAACGTGGCGAACTGCGTGCCCTGGTCGGCCACTTTGCTGTGCCAACGATGCAGGCGGCGCGCCAACTGCTTGTGCAGGCGCTGCGGATCAGGTTCCGGCGCCAGCATGGGGATGATGGTGGGCTTGACGCTGGGGCCGGCCACGCCGCCTTCCAGGCGGATGGCGGGCTCGGGCGCCGCGTCGCTGGGCGTGCCGTTGGCGATGGTCTGGCCATTGCCGGCAGGTGCGGCGGGCGGCACATCCAGGCTCCACTCCAGCAGTTCCAGCAACCAGGCCTGGAAGGCCTTGCCGCCAGCAATCGTCTGGGCGTCTTGTTCAGGCGGCGCGGCTTCCATCGGAATCACCGGCATGCCGGCGCGGATCAGCGCAGGCGCCACGGTTTCGTTCAGCACGTCCTGGTCGCGGTTGGCGCCGAAGGCGGCAAAGTGCGTGCGCACGCCTTGCAGCATGGTGTCCGGCACCGGCGCGATCCAGCCGTCGAAGAGCTTCCAGGCCGACCGCAGGCGGCGCACGCCCACCCGCAGCTGGTGCACGTGTTCGGAATTGCCGGCGCGGTACACGCCTTCGGTGTCGACCTCGGCCAGTACCGCGGCGTTGCGCGCGATCTGGTCCAGGCATTCCGCCGCGATGCGGCCCATGGCCTGCGACGGGGTCATGTCGTCGCGCAGTTTCACGCCGGCCGCGCCGCGCGGCGCCCAGAACTGGGCGATGGCCTGGGCCCGGCGGGCTTCCAGGTCGTCTCCGGGGATGGCGTCCACATCGGCCAGGCGTTGCGCCAGCTGGGCCAGCGCGTCGCCGCGTTCGGACTTGCTGCGCGGGTCCAGCACGAGGCTGTGGCGTTGCTGCCAGCCGCGTGCGCTGGCGAAGATGGCGGCGGGGCGGCCCGACACCAGTTCGAATTCCAGTTCCGAGATGGGCAGTTCCAACGCGCCGGCGCGCAGGATGCCGGTGTCGTACGCCAGCTCTACGGTGCCGAAGCGCGTGCGGACCTTGCGCAGCAGGCGCTGCACATCGGTTTCGTAGCGCAGGCCCAGTTCGCCCTTGACGGCGGCAAGCGCCGCTTCGACTTCCGTGCCGGCATACACCGACAGGTCCAGCACGGGGCCGGGGCGCGGGTGGTTCAGTTCAATGCGGGTGATGGCGTTGATGCCGGGCATCTTCAGCGTCTGGACCCAGTCGCGGCCTTCCTGGCGCAGCCGGATGGCGATGCGCGCCCGCGCGAGTTCGCGTTCGGGCGTGTCGAAGTACATGGCATGCAAGCGGATGCGCGTGGCCTCGCGTTGCTTGATCTCTCGCAGCACGGCCTGGCGCGAAGCCGTGGGCACGTGCAGTTTCAATTCCTGTTCCGACATGGCGGTGGGTGTCCAACGGCAAAAGCCGAGATCTTAATCAACCGGGGGGCGGGATTTGATGACGGTTCATATTTTGTTCACATTGAGCATAGACGTGAACGCGCGTCGCGGACAAGCGAAGGCGCATGCCCGGCAAGAAAAAACGCCGCCCCTTTTGCAAGGGCGGCGCCAAGGAGCGCTGGTCAGGGGAAACCGACAAGCGTAAAACGGGGACGCGCTTAAAGGATGCGTTTGCGCGCCTGGGTGATGATGATTTCGGCCAATACGACCACAACGAAGATCGCGGCCAGCACCAGCGCGACGCGGTCCCACTGGAACAGGTTCAACGCGGTGTCCAGCGCCATGCCGATGCCGCCGGCGCCCACCAGCCCCAGCACGGCCGATTCGCGCACGTTGATGTCCCAGCGCAGCAGCACGATGGACCAGAACGCCGGACGGATCTGCGGCCAGTAGGCGTACCACAGCACCGATGCCTTGCTGGCGCCGGTGGCGGTCACGGCTTCGATGGGGCCGCGCTGCGCCTCTTCGATGGCTTCGCCCACCAGCTTGCCCACGAAGCCGATCGAGCGGAACGCGATGGCCAGCGTGCCGGCCAGGGCGCCCGGCCCGAAGATGGCGATGAACAGCAGCGCCCAGACCAGCGAATTGACCGAGCGGCTGGACACCAGGATCAGCCGCGCCAGCATGTTGATGGTCTTGCTGGGCGTGAGGTTGTTGGCCGCCAGCAGGCCCACCGGCACCGCCATGAAGACGGACAGGATGGTGCCCAGCGTGGCGATGTGCAGCGTTTCGATCAGCGCGTTGTGCACGCCGTCCGGGTAGTAGGCCCAGTCGATCGGCCACATGCGGCGGAACAGGTCGGCCATCTGCTCAGGCGCGTCATACAGGAACTCCGGTATGACTTCCACGCCGCGGATGGCCTGGACGATGGCGGCTACGACCAGCAGGTACAGCGCGAAGCGCAGCAGCCGCTGGCCCATGCTGTAGCGCTGCCACACGCGCGGCGAACCCGCCGGATTCAGGGTGGAGGCATGGACGTTCATTCTTCCACCTCCGCCTTGCGCGCCGCCGGCGGCTTGGTCGAGCCGATGCCGCGGGCGCCCGCGATGCGCCCTTGCAGGATGCGGTCAAAGCCCAGGTTGTCCAGGAACACGGCACGCACGAAGCCCGCGATGATTTCACCCAGCATGATGATGGCGATCAGCGTCAGCAGGATGGCGCTGACGAAGTCGTAGTCAAAGCGCTGGAACGCCGAGAACAGCGTGCCGCCCACGCCGCCCGCGCCCACGATCCCCACCATGGTGGAGTTGCGCAGGTTGGAGTCGAACTGGTAGGTCGCAAAGCCGATGAAGCGCGCGAACACCTGCGGCAGCACGCCGAAGATGATCACGTTGGCGAACGAGGCGCCGCTTGCGCGCACGGCTTCCACCTGCTTGAGCGAGATCTCTTCGATGGCCTCGGTGAACAGCTTGCCGATGAAGCCGATGGAGGCCACCGTCAGCGCCAGGATGCCGGCCAGCGCGCCAAAGCCCACGGCCTTGACGAACAGGATGGCGACGATGACCGGGTGCAGGGCGCGGCACAGGGCCACCAGCGAGCGCGCGGGCCAGGATACCCACGCGGGCATCATGTTGCGGGCGCCCAAAAGGCCCACGGGCAGCGCGAACAGGATGCCCAGCACCGAGGCCAGCACCGCGATTTCCAGGCTTTCCGCGATGCCCTTCCACAAGGTCGCGGGTTTTTCGAAATTGGGCGGGAACATGCGCGAAAGAAACGTCGACGCGTGCCCCATGCCGGTTTCAAAGCGCGCCCAGCTGAAATCCAGCTGCGCGCCGGCGTAGATCGTGTAGATCACCAGCAACACCAGGCCCGCCTTGGCGCGCCCGGACATGGCGAAGGGGCGGTTGCCCCGGGGATGCGTCACTCCAGCCAAGACTCGCCTCCGTAGATCGTCTTGAGCATGGTCGCGTCCAGGCCCTGGCCGTCGCCGTCATACACCACGTGCCCGCCGGACATGCCGACGATGCGGGTGGCGTAGCGGCGCGCCAGTTCGACGTCGTGGATGTTCACGATGACGGGAATGCCGGTGGCGCTGCCCTGAACGGACAGCAGCTCCATGATTTCCACCGAAGTCTTCGGGTCCAGCGACGACGTCGGTTCGTCCGCCAGCAGCAGCTGCGGGCGCTGCATCAGCGCGCGGGCGATGCCCACCCGCTGGCGCTGGCCGCCCGACAGCGCATCGGCGCGCTGGTCGGCAAAGCCGGCCAGGCCGACCGTATCCAGCAGCTTGTAGGCATGCTCGATGTCTTCGGGTTCGAAGCGGCGCATCCAGGCCTTCAGGGCGGAGGTGTAGCCCAGCCGTCCCGTCAGCAAGTTTTCCATGACGGTCAGGCGTTCGACCAGGTTGTATTCCTGGAACACCATGCCGATGCGCCGGCGCGCGCGGCGCAGCGACGCGCCGCGCACGCGGGCCAGGTCCACGGAACCGTCCTTGGACTGCAGCACGATCTCGCCCTGGGTGGGTTCGATCAGCCGGTTGATGCAGCGCAGGAGCGTGCTCTTGCCGGTGCCGGAAGGGCCGATGATGGCGGTCAGGCCCTGGCCGGCGATTTCAAGGTTGATGCCATTGAGAACCGGCCGGCCGGCCCGGTATTCCTTGACCAGGCCGGAAATGCGTAGCGACGTCGTCATGCTGGATTACTTCTTGCTCTTGGCGGATTCGCGGTCGTAAGCGGCGCGGTTGAAGCTTTCGCCGCCCGATTCAGCCACCTGGCGGACGATGGCCCAGTCCTTCTGATAGGTCACCGGATAGAAGCGGTCGGCGCCGTCGAAGGCCTTCGACATTTCCGCGGGGAAGCGGTAGTCGTAGAAGCACTTGAGCATCTGGTCGCGGAACTTCGGTTCCAGGTCATGCGCGTAGGCGAACGACGAGGTGGGGAATTTTTCGCTCTTGTAGATCACGCGGAAGTCGGCTTCCTTGACCTGGCCGCGTTCGACCATGCGCTTGAACACGTCGGAGGCCACGGCGGCCGCGTCATAGTCGCCGGAGTTCACGCCCATGACGGACTGGTCGTGCTTGCCCGAGAAGACCACCTTGTAGTCCTTGTCCGGCGTCAGGCCTTCCTTGGGAAAGAGCGCCACGGGCGCCATGTGGCCCGAGTTCGACGACGGCGCGGTGTGCGCCAGCTTCTTGCCCTTCAAGTCGGTCAGCTTCTGGTACGGGCTGTCCTTCTTGACGATGACGATCAGGTTGTAGCCCTGGAAGCCGTCGGCGTAGCCCTTGACGGCAAACGGCACGGCGCCGGCGATGTTCACGGCGAAGGCGGTGGGGCCGGTGGAGAAGCCGCCCACGTGCAGGCGGCCCGAGCGCATGGCTTCGATTTCCGCGGCGTTGCTTTGCACCTGGTAGAACACGACGCGCTTGCCCGTGCATTCGGACAGGTGCTTGGTGAACGGCTTGAAGATGTCTTCGTAGACGGCGGGGTCTTCGACCGGGGTGTAGGTGAACACCAGGGTCGACGGGGTCTTCTGCTTGGACGCGTCGGTGGGGGTATCGGCCACCAGATCGTTATTGGCGTCGCAATACATCTGGTCAAGGTCGCCCCGGTTGGAGCAGGTGTCGGCGGCATGGGCGGCGGTGCCGCCAACGGCGAACGCGGCCAGGGCGGCCGCTTGCAATAGACGCATTGCGTGCATGGTTTGTCTCCTCTTGTGGGATGAATTTGAATATTTGCTGAATTCAACCACACAAGCGGGGACGGGCACACTTGGGAAAGTCCCTGCCTTTCTTTTCGTCTTTTGTTCGAATTGTTCGCTTTATGTTCGTTTGTTTGCGATCAATCGAACGGGTCCGACGCCGGGTCCGATCCAGGCCCGGGCCAGACCCTCGTTTCAGGCCCGGTAGCCTAGCTTGCGCGAGATCTCCTGCGCGCAGGCCAGCAGCGGCCGGGCGATGGCGCCGTCCCAGCTCACGTCGAACAGGCCCGTGGGCCCCAGGCTGGTGAGTCCCAGGACGATGTTGCCGGTGTTGTCGAACACGGGTACCGACAAGGCGTCCACGCCGGGCAGCGGGTTGCCCAGCGCGCGGGCCATGCCGTGCACGCGGATGTCGGCCAGCTGGGCTTCGATATTGGCGCGCGAGGCCTTGCGCGGGGGCGGCACGCTGGCGATGACGGCCGTGTCGCCTTCTTCGCGGGCGATGTAGTGCTCGCTGACCTTCGGCGGCAGCCAGGCGGCGAATACCAGGCCGGTGGCGGTGTGCAGCATGGACATCACCGTGCCCTTGCGCATGTTCACGTGCACCGGGTAGCTGGCTTCGGTAATGTGGATCATGGTGGGCCCGTGCGAGCCCAGCACCGCGATGCCCAGCGTATGGCCGATTTCGGATTGCAGCTTGGCGATCTCGGGCATGGCGATGCGCACCGGGTCCAGCCGTTGCAGGCTGACCAACCCCATCTGCAAGGCGAAAGGGCCCAGCTCGTACTGGCCGGTGATGGCGTCTTGCTGCACCAGGCCCACGCGGATGAAGCTGACCAGGTACGGATGCGCCTTGGCGGACGTCATGCCGGCGCCGGCGGCCAGGTCGCGCAAGGTCAGGGGTTTGGCGGCGTCGACCAGGGCGGCCAGCAGCGGCACGCCAACTTCGATGGACTGGATGCTGCGGCGGCCGTCGTTGGCGGCGGGGGCGGGAGTCTTGGTGGTGGCCACGGTGTGCGGACCTCAGGCCGGTTGCGCGTGCGGCTGCGGGGCCTGGCGGGCCGCCAGCAGCCGGTTCGCCATTTCGACGAAACCCGCGCCGCCGTGAAAGGCGGCGACAAAGGCGGGGCGATGCGTCAGGCGATGCAGCTGGGCCTGGATGTTGGCTACGCCGACCGAAATCGGGAAGTAGGCGAACATGGGTTCGTCGTTGGGCGAGTCGCCAATGAACAGCGTGCTGTCCAGGGCGCTGGCCACGTCCGCGCCGAATTCGCGCTGGAACATGGTGCGGGTCATGGTCAGCTTGTCGTAGTCGCCGAACCAGCCGTTGACGTGGATCGAACTGACTTTGGCCTGGGCGCCGGCGTCGTGGAAGATCTGGACGATCTTGCTGACGGCCGAGTCGGGCAGGGCGGCCACGTCTTCGCAGAAGTCGATGGCCAGGTCGGCCACGCGGTAGTCCTGGTCGCTGGCGACGGCCGAACCCGGCACTTCGGCCAGCACGCGGTCGCGGATCGCGTCCAGCTGCTTGCGGCTGGCCTGGCGCGAGGCGGCGTCCGTCCAGTAGTGGGTAGTCATGCGGCGGGCCTGGCGGTCATAGGCGTAGTAGAAGGCGCCGTTCTCCCCCACCACGGCGCGCACCGGCCACATGCGGGCGATATGGTCGCACCAGCCAGCCGGGCGGCCGGTGATCGGCACCACCTGGATGCCCGCCTGTTCCAGGCGCTCCAGCGCGGCGTAGGCGTCGGCCGGCAGGCGGCCTTCGGTGGTCAGCGTGTCGTCGATGTCGGTCAGGACGACGCGAACCGCCGCGGCGACGGTCAAAGGCATGGCCGCAAGGGCTTGCATGGGTTTTTTCCTCGTTGGGGACGTGATTTTTATGGGGGGATCTCCGGCCGAAAGTTTAACCGGATGCCCCGGCAGGAAGCCGTTCTGGCGGCCCGATAGGGGTTCCGGCGCCAGGGGCGGTAAAATCCGGGCTTTCCCGCCTGGTTTGCGTGCCCGCCATGTCCGTCCAGTTGTCCTCTTTGCCCGGCTCCGAGCCGGAATCCTTCGGCATCGCTTCGGTTGCCGAGATCATCGCCGAGCTGCGCGCCGGCCGTATCGTCATCCTTGTTGACGAAGAAGACCGTGAAAATGAAGGCGACCTGGTCATGGCCGCCGAATTCGTCACGCCTGAAGCCATCAACTTCATGGTCACGCATGGCCGCGGCCTGGTGTGCCTGACGCTGACCGAAGAGCGCTGCCGCCAACTCGAGCTGCCCATGATGGCGGCCCGTAACGGCACGCGATACGGCACCAATTTCACGCAGTCCATCGAAGCCGCCGTGGGCGTCGAAACCGGCATCTCGGCCGCCGACCGCGCCCGCACCATCCAGGTGGCCGTGGCGCGCGATGCCAAGCCGGTGGATCTGGTGCAGCCCGGCCACATCTTCCCGGTGCGCGCGGTGCCCGGCGGCGTGCTGGTGCGCGCCGGCCATACTGAAGCCGGCTGCGACCTGACCGCCATGGCCGGCCTGACGCCCGCCGCGGTGATCTGCGAAATCCTCAAGCCGGATGGCACCATGGCCCGCCTGCCGGACCTGGTGGACTTCGGCCGCCAGCACAACCTGAAGATCGGCACGATCGCCGACCTGATCCAGTACCGCAGCGAGCACGAATCCATCGTCAAGCGCGTGGGCAAGCGTCCCATGCAGACGGCCTGGGGCACCTTCGAGGCCGTGGCCTATGAAGACGCCGCCACCGGCTCCGCCCATTTGGCGCTGGTGCATGGTAACGTGAGCCCCGACGTCGAAACGCTGGTGCGCGTGCACGAGCCGGCCTCCGTGCTGGACGTGCTGGATACCGGCGCCAGCCCGCACAGCTGGGGCGTGGCGCAAGCCCTGCAGGCCATTGCAGCCGCTCCGGCCGGGGTGCTGGTGTTGATGAACTGCCAATCGTCCACCGAGCACCTGTTCGGCCAGATCGCCGGCTGGAACGACCCGAAGGCCCAGGCCGACGCGGCCGCCAGCACGGACCGTTTCGGCCTGCGCACCTACGGCATCGGCGCCCAGATCCTGCGCGACCTGAATGTGGGCCAGATGAGGCTGCTGGCCCGGCCGCGCAAGATGCCCAGCATGGCGGGCTTTTCGCTCACCATTACGGGTTACGATTGCGACCCGCAGAATACTCCCGCAACACACTGAAGGCCGACACATGAACCCTTACATCCTTACCCCCGACCTGAACGGCGAAGGGCTGCACATCGGCATCGTACGCGCCCGCTTCAATGAAGAAATCGGCCAGGCCGAACTCGAAGCGTGCCTGAAGGAACTGGCCGAACTGGGCGTGGACGAGCGCGACGTGATGGTCGCCACCGTTCCCGGCGCCCTGGAACTGGGCGTGGCCCTGTCCCACATGGCCGAAACGTTTGAATTCGACGCCTTGATCGCGCTGGGCGCCGTCATCCGTGGCGAGACCTATCACTTTGAAGTGGTCAGCAATGAAATGGCCATGGCAATCACCCGTATCTCCCTGGAAACCGGCATCCCCGTCGCAAACGGCGTGTTGACCGTCGACACCGACGAGCAGGCGCAAGCCCGCGCCGCCGGCAAGGGCCGCGATTGCGCTCAGGTGGCCGTTGAAATGGCCAACCTGGTGGCGGCGCTGGAACCCGAGGAAGAAGACGAAGACGACGAAGACGAGGACGAAGATTTTGACGACGAAGAAGACGACGACCAGCGCTGATAGCGCGGCGCAAGCCCGCGCCAACGCGCGCAGCGCCCGCCGCCGTGCACGCGAATTCGCGCTGCAGGGCGTGTACGCGTGGCTGCTGCGCGGTGGCGAAGGCACGCAAGACGCCGGCGAGATCGATGCCCACCTGCGCGACACCGAGGATTTTTCCGAGGCCGACGCGCAGTGGTTCAAGACCTTGCTGCACGGTGTCCTGCGCGAAGCGCCCGCGCTGCGCGAGCGTTTCACGCCTTACGTCGACCGCCCGCTGGCCGAGCTGTCGCCCGTTGAGCACGGCATCCTTTTGATTGGCAGCTTCGAACTGATTCATCATGTCGAAGTGCCGTACAAGGTTGCCATCAACGAAGCCGTTGAGCTTGCCAAATCGTTTGGCGGCACCGACGGCTTCAAGTTCGTCAACGGCGTGCTCGACAAGCTGGCCGCCGACGTGCGTGCGAACGAGGTCCAGGCAAAGAGGTAGCCCCCCCGAAGCGCTGCGCGCTTCCCCCCCCAGGGGGGCGCCGCTGCGGACCGGCGGAGCCGGCTCCGCGCGGCCCGGATGTGGGGGCACCTGTTTCTTGCGGCGCATGGCCGGGGGGCTCCCTCGTCACGCGCGCGACGCATGGTTTTGGGGACTGTACGTCCCGTGTGGGCGTTAATGCCGGCTCGCCGAGCCGGATAGCGGAGTCGCCGTGGCGTCCGAATTCGATCTGATCGCGCGCTATTTCACCCGGACCGCGCCGGCGGGCTTGCTGGGCGTGGGCGACGATTGCGCCTTGTTTCCCGTGCCGCCTGGCGAACAGGTCGCCACCAGCACCGACCTGCTGCTGGAAGGCCGGCATTTCTTTCCCGACGTGGATCCTCGCGCCCTCGGCCACAAGGCCCTGGCCGTGAACCTGTCCGACCTGGCCGCCATGGGCGCCCGGCCGATTGGCTGCGTGCTGGGGCTGGCTTTGCCGCGTCTGGACGAACCCTGGCTGGCCGCGTTCGCGGACGGCTTTCACGCATTGGCCGATGCCCATGGCTGCCCGCTGATCGGCGGCGACACCACGCGCAGCGCGCATGACCTGGCAATCAGCGTCACCGTGTTCGGCGCCGTGCCCGCCGGGCAGGCGCTGCGGCGCGACGGCGCGCAGGCCGGCGACGACATCTGGGTATCGGGCGAACTGGGCGCGGCCGATGTGGCCTACCGCCTGCTGGACGGCCAGTATCCGGCTGACGAGCCCTTGCTGGCCGCCACTCGCGGCGCGCTGGAATGGCCCCAACCGCAGGTTGCCCTGGGGCTGGCGCTGCGCGGTATCGCGCATGCCGCCATCGACCTGTCCGACGGACTGCTGCAAGACCTGGGCCACATCCTGGCCGCCAGCCGGGTGGGCGCTTGCCTGGAGTACGGCCGGATGCCGGTGGCCGAGGCCCTGGCGGGCATGGACGAGGCGCCGCTGCGCCGCGCGGTGCTGGGCGGCGGCGACGTCTACCAGCTGTGCTTTACCGCGCCCGCCGCCCGCCGCGATGCCGTGGGGCAAGCGGCCCGCGCAGCCAATGCCCGCGTGACCCGGGTGGGCCACACGCTGGCGCAGCCGGGCCTGACCGTGCTGGACGGGCAGGGCCAGCCGATGACCGCGCTGCCGGCCGGTTTCGATCACTTTCCCGCAGCCTGATCCGCAGCGGTTCCCTACCGACATTCCCCCTCTATCAACGGCCCAGGAACGCCATGTCCCTTACCGATAAGCCATCCCCGTCCATGCGTGAACGCCGGCGGGCCGTGTATCCGCCCCTGTCCTGGGTGTGCCGCGATCCGGGCCGCCTGATCGCATTCGGGCTGGGCAGCGGCCTCGTCCGGCCGGCATCGGGCACCTGGGGCACCTTGCTGGCCTGGGGTATCTGGGTGGCGGCCGCGCCGGCCGCGTCGGACGTGGCCATCGGCGTGTTCCTGGCGCTGGCTTTTCTGTATGGTTGTTGGGCCTGCCACCGCGTCGGCCGTGAACTTGGGCAGCCGGATCATGTCGGAATGGTCTGGGACGAGATGGTGGCGTTCTGGCTGGTGCTCTGGTTGACCCCCGCCGGCTGGCTGTCGCAGTTGCTGGCGTTCGGGCTGTTCCGCCTGTTCGACATCGTCAAGCCGCCGCCCATCAAGTTCTTCGACGCCCACATCAAGGGCGGCTTCGGCGTAATGTGGGACGATATCGTGGCGGCCGGCTACGCTTTGCTGGTGATGGCGCTGGTCGCGCGCACAGGAGTCTTGGGATGAACGAGCAACAAGAAGCGGGATCGCGGTCGAACCTGTCGGCCGCACAGTTGACCGAAGCCACGACCGTCGGCTTGGCCGAACGGCTGGGCGATTCGATGCGGCGCCATGGCTGGATGCTTGGCACCGCGGAATCATGCACGGGCGGCCTGCTGGCCGGCGCGATGACCTCGGTCGCCGGCTCCAGCGAATGGTTCGAGCGAGGCTTTGTCACCTACAGCAACGAGGCCAAGGTGGAAGCGCTGGATGTTTCCCCCGACGCGCTGCATCACTTCGGCGCCGTCAGCGAACCCGTTGCGCTGGAGATGGCCAATGGCGTGCTGCTGACGTCGCCTGCCGCGCATGTGGCCGTGTCCACCACCGGCATCGCCGGCCCGGGCGGCGCCACGCCGGGCAAGCCGGTGGGCATGGTGTGCTTCGGTTTCGCGATGCGGGTGGGCGACGGCATCACCAGCCGCGCCGTGACGCACGTGTTCCCGGGCGACCGCGCGCAAGTGCGCCAGTCCGCGGTGGAATTCGCGTTGCGGGGATTGCTGGAGTTCGTGGGCGCGCCGGTCAACCGGCGGTAAAGTCGAAAAAAAGGGCTGCCAACAGGCAGCCCTTTTTTCCGACCGGATTCAGCGAACCGCGTTGATCGCGTCGCGCAAGCCCATGGCCGCGCGGCCGGCGGCTTCGCGCCAGTCGTCGCCGCCGCTGGCGTAGATGATGGCGCGCGAGGAGTTGATCATCATGCCGCTGCGGGCGGCGTTGGCGCCGGCGTTCACCGTGGCGGTGATGTCGCCGCCCTGGGCGCCGATACCCGGCACCAGCAAGGGCAGGGCATCGCCGATACGCTGACGCACGGCGGCCAGTTCGTTCGGGAACGTGGCGCCCACCACCAGGCCGCACTGGCCATTGGCGTTCCATTTGTCGGCCACCAGGCCTGCGACGTGCAGGTACAGCGGTTCGCCGTTATCCATCTTCAGGAACTGCAGGTCCGACCCGCCCGGGTTGGACGTGCGGCACAGCACGATCACGCCGCGGTCGCGCCAGGCCAGGTAGGGCTCGACGGAATCCAGGCCCATGTAGGGGCTGACGGTAAGCGCGTGCGCCTGGTAGCGCTCGTAGGCTTCACGGGCGTAGTTCTCGGCGGTGGAGCCGATGTCGCCACGCTTGGCGTCCAGCACGATGGGCAGGTCCGGGTGCTTGTCGCGGATGTGCTGGCACAGCGCTTCCAGCTGGTCTTCGGCGCGGTGCGCCGCGAAGTACGCGATCTGCGGCTTGAAGCTGCAAGCGTAAGGCGCGGTGGCGTCGACGATGTCGCGGCAGAACTGGAAGATGGCGTCCGGCTTGTCCTGCAATTCGCGCGGAAAGCGTTGGGGATCGGGATCCAGCCCGACTTGCAGGAGCGAGTTGCTGGTGGTCCAGGCGTGTTCGAGTTTTTGCAGGAAATTCATGGGGGAGTTCAGTGCAGTTTGACCCGGGGGCGCGTGCGCCGCATAAGCAGGCGGGCCAGGGCCAGGGAGGCGGTGCGAGAGATGCCCAGCACCGCTTTATGGTGCATCAGGTGCAGGCTCATGTACATCAAGCGCGCCAGTGTACCGCTTACGAACAGTCCCCGTCCGGCCAGCTTGCCCATCAGGCTGCCCACCCCGGCGTCCTGGCCCAGCGACACCAGCGAGCCGTGGTCCTGGTAGACGTAGGGGCCGGTGGGTTCTGCCGTGTTGCGCAGGCGCGCCGTCAGCTTCTTGGCCAGGTAATCGGCCTGCTGGTGCGCGGCCTGGGCGCGGGCGGGCACCGTGCGGCCGTCGCGCCACGGTACCGAGCAGCAATCGCCCAGCGCCAGGATGTGCGGGTCGGTCGTTTCCAGCCGTTCGTTCACTTCCAGCTGGCCCAGCTTGTTCAGCGGCAGGTCCAGGTCGGCCAGCAGGGCGGGGCCCTTGATGCCGGCGGCCCACATGCATAGCTGGGCGGGGAATTCGCGGCCGTCCGCGGTCTTGACGCTGTTGCCGGTCACTTCCGAGACGCGGCAGGACGTTTCCACGCCGATCCCCAGTTCCTTCAACCGGTTGGTCGCGGCTTCGGAGATCTTTTCGGGCAGCGCGGACAGGATGCGCGGCGCGCCTTCCACCAGCGTGATGGCCAGGTCGCGTTCGGCGCGGAAGTTCGGCAGTCCGTAGGCGCTGACGACGTGGCTGGCTTCGGTCAGTTCGACGGCCAGTTCGACGCCGGTGGCGCCGCCGCCCACGATGACGAGATCCAGCCGGGCCGACGGATTGCGCACCTTGGCCAGGTCGACCTGCGCCATCGCCTTCAGCATGGTCAGGCGGAACTGTTCGGCGTTTTCGGTGGTGTCCAGCGTGACGGCGTGTTCGGCCGCGCCGGGGGTATTGAAGAAATTGGAGGTGCTGCCCAGGGCCAGCACCAGGGTGTCGTAGCCGAGATCGCGGCGGGGCAGGACTTCCTGGCCCTGCGAATCGTTGACGGCGTCCACCACGATCTGGCGGCGCGCGCGGTCTACGCTCAGCAAGCGGCCCTGCGCGAACGAAAAGCCGTTCATGTGGGCCAGCATCAGGTAGGACAGGCCTTCCTGGTGGATGTCGAGGGTGCCCGCGGCCGCTTCATGCAGCGAGGGCTTCCAGATATGGAAGGGGCGGCTGTCGACCAGGGTGATGTGTTGGCGGCCATGGATCCGGCCCAACTTGGCGGCCAATTCCAGGCCGCCGGCACCGCCGCCGACGATGACGATGCGTTGAGAGGGGGCTGACGTCGATGTAGGCATCATGGCTCCCAGTATAAAGACAGGCGCGTCCCCCGTGGGACGCCGCCCGTGTCAATGCATGACGAAACGGCTGATGGCCACCCCGATCCAGACCGCTCCGGCGAAGATCAGCAGCAACATCACGGCTGCGCTGCCCAGGTCCTTGGCGCGCCCCAGCAGCGGGTGGCGTTCGACAGACAGCGCATCGGCCAGCGCCTCGATGGCGGAATTGAGCAATTCCGCCGCCAGCACCATGATCACCGTGCCCACGAGGAAAAAGACCTCGACCGTGGTCCGGCCCAGGAAGAACGCGGCCGGGATCATCAGCACGGCCAGCGCCAGTTCCTGGCGGAATGCGGCTTCGTACTTGACGGCCGCCTTCAAGCCCTGCCAGGAGTAGCGCAGCGCATTCAGGATGCGGCGCAGGCCGCCGGTGCTTTTAAAGGGCGAGTGTTGCGGGTCGTAGGTCATGGATGCGGAAGATTGCCGGGTGTGGCGGCTTTTTAACAGATAAGGGTTGCCCGCGTGATGCGGCGTGCGGCTATGGGCAAACCCTAATTGTGACCGATCGAAGGCAGGCGCAGGATTCTGGTCAATTGGTAAGGCCACTTTACCTTTTTGTCGTTGTTACCCACCGACTCCCATGCCGATCCAGACTATCGAGCCCCGCCGCTTGTATCGCCAGATCGCCGACCAGCTCAGGTTGCTGATCGAGGCGGGCGAATTCCCGGTCGGCGCCCGGCTGCCGCCCGAGCGCGACCTGGCGCTGAAGCTGGGCGTGTCGCGGCCGTCAGTGCGTGAAGCGCTGATCGCGCTGGAGGTCGAAGGGTGGGTGGAAGTCCGCATGGGGTCGGGCGTCTACGTCCAGAGCCTGGCCGGCGCGCCGCGCGCCAGCCTGACCGCCGAAAGCCCGCTGGAAACCATCCGCGCGCGCTGGACCATCGAAGGCGAACTGGCTGCCCAGGCGGCCCGCAACCCCGTGCCCGCGCTGCTCGACGGCCTGCTGGAAGCGGTGGGCGCGATGGAGGACGAGGCGCAGGCGGGCAGCGTGCCCATCCGCGGCGACCGCCTGTTCCATCTGCGCGTGGCGGAAATGGCGGGCAACACCGTCCTGGTCCGCGTCGTGGGCGAACTGTTCGACGAACGCCACAACCCCCTGTCCGTGAAGCTGGGCGACTACTTCGAGAACCCCGACAGCTGGGCCGTCGCCATCACCGAGCACCGCCGCGTCATCGCCGCCATCGCGGCCGGCGACGAGGCCGCCGCGCGGGCCGCCATGCATCACCATCTTTCTTGCTCGTTCGACCGTTTGACGGCCAGCTGGCCGGCGGGCGCGGACGCGTTGCGTGCCGATAGCAAAGAACCGGCGGCGTCTTGACGCCTTCGGGGAACCGTAGTCGCTGTACGAAGGTGCAACCTGTATGTGAAATCCCCATGTGAAACATAAAGCGGGCCGCTCATGACGACAGTCGCCGGACTCGCTACCTCAGAGAGAGGAGACATCATGAATCGAGGCAACGCTATCAAAGTGCTGTTTGCCGCCGCGCTGCTTGCCGCCAGTGGCAGCGCGCTGGCGCAAACCAAGCTGAAATGGGCGCATGTGTACGAGACCTCCGAACCCTTCCATACCTCGTCGGTATGGGCGGCCCAGGAGATCGAGAAACGCACCAACGGCCGCTATCACATCGATGTCTATCCCGCCTCTCAGCTGGGCAAGGAAAACGACATCAACCAGGGACTGACGCTCGGCACGGTGGACATGATCATTTCCGGGTCCAGCTTCGCGGCCAAGAGCTTTCCGCGGATCGGCGTCACGTACTACCCCTACATCTTCCGCAACCCCGAACATCTGATCGCCTACACCAAGAGCGATATCTACAAAGAGCTGACCCGCGGCTACGACGAGAAAAGCGGCAACCACATCGTCGCTACCACCTATTACGGCACGCGCCAGACGACCTCCAACCGCGCCTTCACCAAATGCTCTGAAATGAAGGGCATGAAGATCCGCGTGCCGGACGTGGCGGCGTACCTGGCGATGCCGCGCGCCTGTGGCGCCAACACCGCGCCCATCGCGTTCGCCGAGGTCTACCTGGCCTTGCAGAACGGCACGGTGGAAGCGCAGGAAAACCCGCTGACCACCATCGAGGCGAAGAAGTTCTATGAAGTGCAGAAGAACATCGTCCTGACGGGCCACATCGTCGATCACTTGAATACGGTGATCTCGGGCAAGCTGTGGAAGAGCCTGTCCGACGAGGACAAAAAGATCTTCTCCGAAGTCGCCCAGCAGGCGTCCGAAAAGGCGTCGTCCGAGGTGGCCGACAGCGAGAAGAAGATGGTCGAGGTATTCAAGAAGCGCGGGTTGAACGTGGCCGAGGTCAATGTCGACGACTTCCGCAAGACCGTGCTTGAGAAGGTGCCGTTCGAGCAATACGGCTATCAGAAGTCGGATTGGGAAAAGATCCAGGCGGTGAAGTAAGCCGCGCGGGCGGGCCCTTGCGGTCCGCCGCCCTATACCCGATTCCGACCAGGGGAACTCCATGCACTTGAACGCGAAGGCGGCGCCGATGGCGGCCGCCAGCCACGGCCCGAGCGCTGCGCCCGGCCACTCTGCGTCTGCGGCGGGCCCGCACCAGGCGTCCGTGGACGAGATCGTCCAGAGCTTCGAAGAGGCCGACCATCATGAAGTCAGCCTGGCGGGCTACCAACCTGAAGACTGGATCTGCCTGGCCATGTTCTGGGCGATGGCGATGCTGGTCTTTCTGCAGTTCTTTTCACGCTACGTGCTGAACGATTCTTACGCCTGGACCGAAGAGCTGGCGGTGTACTGCCTGATCGGCGTGGTGTTCCTGGGGTCTGCGATGTGCGTGCGGGCCTGCCGCCATATCCAGGTGGATTTCCTGTATCGCTACCTGCCCAAGCGGGCGGGCCGCGTGCTGGCGACGGTGATCGACATCCTGCGCACGGCCTTCTTCGGCTATGCCGTGTGGCTGACCTACCGCTACATCGTGCTGGTGGGCGACGAACCCATGACCACGCTGTTCTGGAACAAGTCCTATGTCTACTGGGTCGCCCTGGCGGGCTTCGTCATGATGTTCCTGCGATCGCTGCAGGTGTCCGTGCAGAACTGGCGGCAAGGCTATTCGATCCTGGAGAACCCCGCGGCCTACGAGTCGCAGGATTGAGATCTCCGGATCACGGCGCAGCACCGAAACCTTCAAGAATCCGCAGTGCCTTTCCAGGAGCAAGCCATGGGCACACTGATTGGAACCTTTTTGCTGTTGATGATCCTGGGCCTGCCGGTGGCGGTGTCCATGGCGGGCGCGTCCTTGCTGTTCGTCCTGATCTCCGGTAGCGTGCCGGACGTCGTGGTGGCGCAGCGCATGATCGCGGGCGTGGAGTCGTTCCCGCTGCTGGCCGTGCCGTTTTTCATCCTGGCCGGCAACCTCATGAACATCGCCGGCATCACCGGCCGCATCTACAACTTCGCGGTGGCCCTGGTGGGCTGGATGCGCGGCGGACTGGGGCAGGTGAACATCATCGGGTCCGTGGTGTTCGCCGGCATGTCGGGCACGGCCATTGCGGACGCCGCGGGCCTGGGCACCATCGAGATCAAGGCTATGAAAGATCACGGCTACGAGACCGAATTCGCCGTGGGCGTCACCGCCGCATCGGCGACCTTGGGCCCCATCATTCCGCCGTCGCTGCCGTTCGTGATCTACGGCATGATGGCCAACGTGTCGATCGGTTCGCTGTTCCTGGCCGGCCTCTTGCCGGGCGCCGTGTTGACGATATTGATGATGCTGACCGTGGCCTATTACGCCCGCCGCAACAACTGGGGCGGCGACGTCGCTTTCAATTGGAAGCGCCTGGGCGGCGCAGGCCTGGAAGTGCTGATCGTGCTGTCGTTTCCGTTGTCCATCTGGCTGATGACGCTGGCCGGGGTGTCGCCCAACGTGGCGACCGGCGTCGCCTTCGTCGCGCTGCTCGCGCTGGATTGGCGCTTCAATTTTTCGGCCGTGATGGCGCTGATGGCGCCGGTGATCCTGATCGGCGGCATGACGCTGGGCTGGTTCACGCCCACTGAAGCCGCCGTGGCCGCGGTGATCTGGGCGCTGTTCCTGGGGCTGGTGCGCTACCGCTCGATGACGTTCAAGACCTTGGCCAAAGCCACGTTCGACACCATCGAGACCACGGCCTCGGTGCTGTTCATCGTGACGGCCGCATCCGTCTTCGCGTGGTTGCTTACCACCACCCAGGCCGCGCAGACGTTGACCGACGCCATCCTGAGCGTGACGCAGAACAAGTGGGTGTTCCTGCTGATGGCCAACGTGCTGATCCTGATCGTCGGCTGCTTCATCGACACCATCGCGGCCATCACGATCCTGGTGCCGATCCTGCTGCCCATCGTGCTGAAGCTGGGCATCGACCCGATCCACTTCGGCCTGATCATGACCCTGAACCTGATGATCGGCCTGCTGCATCCGCCAATGGGCATGGTGCTGTTCGTGCTGGCCCGCGTGGCGCGCCTGTCGGTCGAGCGCACCACGATGGCCATCCTTCCCTGGCTGGTGCCGCTGTTCGTGGCATTGATCGCCATCACCTACATCCCCCAGATCACGCTGTGGCTGCCTACCGCCATGGGCATGACCGGCAAATAACAGGAGCGCATCCATGTCAGGAAGACTGCAAGGCAAGACCGCCATCGTGACGGCCGCGGGCCAGGGCATCGGCCGGGCGGTGGCCGAAGCCTACGCGCGCGAAGGCGCCGACGTGCTGGCCGTGGACATCAACGGGGGGGCGCTGCAGACCTTGGGCGGCTGCCGCACCCAGGCGCTGGACGTGACGGACGGGCGCGCCATCCAGGCGCTGGCCGACAGCGAAGGTTCCATCGACGTGCTGTTCAACGGCGCGGGCTTCGTGCACGCCGGCACCATCCTGGATTGCGACGAGGACGCCTGGGACTTTTCCTTCAACCTGAACGTGCGGTCCATGTACCGGCTGATCCGCGCCTGCCTGCCCGGCATGCTGGCGCAAGGGTCCGGCTCCATCGTCAACATGGCGTCCGTGGCAGGCAGCATCAAAGGGGCGCCGAACCGCTGCGCCTACGGGGCGACCAAAGCCGCGGTCATCGGGCTGACCAAGGCCGTGGCGGCCGACTTCGTGGCGCAGGGCATCCGCTGCAACGCGATCTGTCCGGGCACGGTGGAGTCGCCGTCGTTGCGCCAGCGCATCGAGGCCCAGGCGCAGGCCAGCGGCCAGTCCATCGCCGCGGTGGAAGCCGCGTTCACGGCGCGCCAGCCCATGGGCCGCATCGGGCGCACCACTGAAATCGCCGCGCTGGCGGTGTATCTTGCCAGCGACGAATCCGCCTTCACGACCGGCACCGCCCAAGTGATCGACGGCGGCTGGTCCAATTGAACGCTCAACCCTTTTTCGCAACAAGGAATCTGCTATGAAACTGATGCGCTATGGCGCCAAGGGCGCCGAGAAGCCCGGCCTGATCGATGCCCAGGGCAAGGTGCGCGACCTGTCCGGCGTGCTGCCCGACATCACCGGGCAGACGCTTGGTCGCGCCCGCCTTGCCGAACTGCGCGCGCTGGACCCGTCCTCGCTGCCGTTGGTGGCGAACCCCGGCCGCGTGGCGACGCCGTGGAGCGGCATGGGCAAGTTCATCTGCATCGGCCTGAACTACGCCGACCACGCCGCGGAATCCGGCTTGGCCGTACCGGCCGAGCCGGTGATCTTCATGAAGCCCACGTCCGCCGTCGTCGGCCCCAATGACCCGGTCGTGCTGCCGCAGGAGTCGGTCAAGACCGACTGGGAAGTCGAACTGGGCGTGGTGATCGGCGAAAAGGCGCGTTACGTCAGCGAAGCCGACGCCATGAAGCACGTGGCGGGCTATTGCGTCGTGAACGACGTCTCTGAACGCGAATACCAGATCGAACGCGGCGGTACCTGGGACAAGGGCAAGGGCTGCGACACGTTTGGTCCGGTCGGCCCGTGGCTGGCCACCGCTGACGAGGTGCCCAATCCGCAAGACCTGGAGATGTGGCTGGAAGTGAACGGCAAGCGCTACCAGAACGGCAGCACCCGCACCATGGTGTTCGGCGTGGCGCAGCTGGTGGCCTATGTCAGCCGCTTCATGACGCTGTATCCGGGCGACCTGATCAGCACCGGCACGCCGCCGGGCGTAGGCATGGGCCAGAAGCCTGCACCCGTGTACCTGAAGGCGGGCGACGAGATGAAGCTGGGCATCGCGGGCCTGGGAGAACAGCGCCAGCGCGTCCATGCCTGGGATCCGGCCTTGATCGACGGGTAGGCGTCCGCTGAATCCGCACCCCTTACTTTCCGGAGTCCTCATGTCCCAGAACGACACGGCAGTGATACGCATCCACCCGGCGGACAACGTCGTGATCGCCCGGCGCCAGCTGGTCAGCGGCACGTGGCTGGAAAGCGAAGGGGTGACGGTGCAGGGCCTGGTGCCGCCCGGCCACAAGGTCGCCGTGCGCGCCATCGCGGCCGGTCAGCCCGTGCGCCGCTACAACCAGATCATCGGGGTGGCGCGGCAAGACATTGCGCCGGGCCAGCACGTGCACACGCAGAACCTGGAGTTCTCGGACTTCGAGCGCGACTATGCCGTGGGGCAGGGCGCGCATGCCACCGACTATGTGTCGCCACCGGCCACGTTCGACGGCATCGTGCGCGCCGACGGCCGCATCGCCACGCGCAACTACATCGGCATCCTGACCAGCGTGAACTGTTCGGCCACGGTGGCACGCGCCATCGCCGACCATTTCCGGCGCGACATCCACCCCGATGCGCTGGCATCCTGTCCGAACGTGGACGGCGTGGTGGCGCTGACCCACGGCGCGGGCTGTGCCACGGGCAGCGAAGGCGAACCCTTGCGGGTGCTGCGGCGCACGCTGGGCGGTTATGCGCGCCATGCGAATTTTGGCGGGCTGATGGTCGTGGGGCTGGGTTGCGAAACCAACCAGATCGGCGGGTTGATGGAGCAAGAGGGCCTGCGCGAAAGCGGCCTGCTGCACACCTTCAACATCCAGGACACCGGCGGCACGCGCAAGACGGTGGCGCGCGGCATCGAGCTGGTGGAGCGGATGCTTGAACAAGCCAATCAGGTGCGCCGCCAGCCCGTGCCGGCCAGCCACCTGACGGTGGGTCTTCAATGCGGCGGGTCCGACGGCTATTCGGGCATCAGCGCCAACCCGGCGCTGGGCGCGGCGGTGGACCTGCTGGTGCGCCACGGCGGCACCGCCATCCTGTCCGAAACGCCCGAGATCTATGGCGGCGAGCATCTGTTGACCCGCCGGGCCGAAACGCCGGCCGTGGCCGACAAGCTGCTGGCCAGGGTGAGATGGTGGGAAGACTACTGCGCCCGCAACGACGCTGAAATGGACAACAACCCGTCAGCCGGCAACAAGGCGGGTGGACTGACCACCATCCTGGAGAAATCGCTGGGCGCCATCGCCAAGAGCGGCACCACCAACCTGACCGACGTATTCGAATACGCCGAACCCGTGCGTACGCGCGGCCTGGTCTTCATGGACACGCCGGGCTACGACCCCGTGTCGGCCACCGGGCAGGTGGCGGGCGGCGCCAACCTGATCTGCTTCACGACGGGGCGCGGCTCCGCGTACGGCTGCGCGCCCGCGCCGTCCCTGAAACTATCGACCAACACCGCGCTGTGGCAGCGCCAGGCCGATGACATCGACATCAATTGCGGCGAGGTCGTGGACGGTGCGCAGAGCGTGGCGCAGATGGGCGAACGGATATTCCAGCTGATGCTGCAGACCGCCTCGGGCCGGCGCACGCGCAGCGAAGAGCACGGCTATGGCCAGAACGAATTCGTGCCCTGGGCCCTGGGCGCGGTGATGTAGCGGCGGCGGCATGGCGGGCGCCGGCGTTGCAATAGGTCACGTCGCCGATATCGACGAAATCGGCGGCAGCGGATATCCTCATCCGCGCGCCGACTGGCCGGTCATCCGACAGGTGCATGGCGCCTTACGCCATTGGTCAACCATGCTTGAACGTTTGAATACGGAGTCGTTGCCGCGCCTGCCCGCAGACGTGGAAAAACCCATCTATGACCGCAGCCGGCTCACGCCCGGCATCGTGCATCTGGGGCTGGGAGCCTTTCACCGCGCGCATCAGGCGGTGATGACGGATCTGGCGATGCAGGCCAGCGGTGACCTCAGTTGGGGCATCCTGGGCGTCTCGTTGCGCAGCGCCGCCACCCGCGATGCGTTGACGCCGCAAGACGGCTTGTACACCCTGGCCTTGCGCGACGGCGGGCCCGACGGCGAGACCCGCGAACAGTTGCGCGTGGTGGGCTCGGTGCTGCGCGTGATGGTCGCCGAGGAAGACCCCAACGCGGTCCTGGAGCGGATCGCCTATCCGCAAACCCGCATCGTCAGCCTGACCGTGACGGAGAAAGGCTACAGCCACGAACCGGCCACCGGGCACCTGCGCTGGGACGACCCCGACATCCTCCACGACCTCGAAAACCCGCACCGTCCGCGCAGCACGATCGGCATCCTGGTCTATGGACTGGCGCTGCGCCGGGAACGCGGCCTGCCGCCCGTCACGCTGTTGTCTTGCGACAACCTGCGCGGCAATGGCGACACCTTGCGCAGCCTGGTGCTGGCCTTTGCCTTGCGGGTGGATGTGGGGCTGACGCACTGGATCGACACGCATTGCACGTTCCCGAATTCGATGGTCGACCGCATCGTGCCCGGCACCGGCGACGCCGACCGGCAGCGGATCACCGAACGGCTGGGCGTGCAGGATGCCTGGCCGGTGGTCGGCGAGCCCTATATGAACTGGGTCATCGAAGACAAGTTCGCCGCGGGCCGGCCAGCCTGGGACAGCCACGGCGGCGCCACGTTCGTGCGCAACGCCGCGCCCTACGAGCGCCTGAAGCTGCGCATGGTGAACGGCCCGCACTCCACCTTCGCCTACCTGGGCGCGTTGCTGGGGCACCAGACGATCAGCCAGTCGGTGCAAACGCCCGCCCTGTGCGGCTTCGTCGACGCCATGATGCGGCTGGAGATCGCGCCGACGTTGAAGGGCATACCCCATAGCGGGCTGGACGAATACCGTCGCCGCTTCCTGGCGCGCATCGCCAATCCGGCGCTGCCGCACCCGACCTCGCAGGTGGCGATGGATGGATCGCAAAAGGTCCCGCAGCGCCTGCTGGACACGATCCGCGACCGCTTGCGGACCGGCGACGATATCCAGCGCCTGACGCTGGCGGTGGCGGCGTGGCTGCATTACCTGCGCGGCGAAGACGAGTCGGGCGGCCGCTACAAGATCCAGGATCCGATGGCGGCACGCCTGGCCAAACTGGTGGCGCGCGCCGAGGTGGCCGCGCGCGCGTCGGCCCCATCGCAGGCGGCTCACCGGCGCGCCATGGTGCTGTCCGGTTTCAAACCGGTGTTCGGCGACCTGGGCGGCGCATCCGAGTTCGTCTCGCTGCTGACGGCGCATTTGGAAACCTTGCGTCAGCATGGCGTGATCCACGCCGTGGAGGCCGCTACCTGAGGAGTGCTGCATGAATGCGGAATGCCGAGTCGATGCTGTTGAATGGGAACGCTGGGGCCAGGATTGCCTGCGGACCCAGGGCTTTGCCGACGAGGACGCCCGTTGCCTGGCGGAGAGCCTGGCGCAGACCAGCCTGTGGGGCATCGATTCCCATGGCATCGCGCGGCTGCCCCACTATCTGAACCGCGTGGCGCACGGCTCCATCCTGGCGTGCCCGGCCATCCGCATCGAACGCACCGGCCCGGGCACGGCGCAACTGCATGGCGGCCAAGGGCAGGGCATCGTGGTGGCGCATCGGGCCAACACATTGGCGATCGAGCTGGCCCGCGAGGCCGGCATCGCCGCGGTGGGCGTCAGCGATTCGTCGCATTGCGGCGCGATCGGCCTGTATAGCCGCGCGGCGGCTGCGCAGGGCCTGATCGGCATCGCCTTCACGCATTCCGATTCGATCGCCGCGCCCTTCGGCGGCCATCAGGCGTTCTTCGGCACCAATCCCATTTCGCTGGCGTTCCCGCGCGCGGGCGACGAACCGCTATGCCTGGACATGGCGACCACGGCCATCCCCTGGAACCGCGTCATGAACGCCCGGCGCGACGGCGTGGCGCTGCCGTCTGGCGTGGCGGTGGATGCGCAAGGGCGTGATTGCGTCGATGCGGAAGAGGTCCGCGCGTTGCGCCCCTTGGGCGGCGAAGGCTACGGCTACAAGGGCTACGGCCTGGCGATGATGGTCGAACTGCTGTGCGGGCCATTGAACGGCAATCCATTCGGACCGCATATCTCGCCCATGTACGACGAACTGAATCGCCCGCGCGAACTGGGCGCGTTCTTCATCGTGATCGATCCGCTGCGGTTCGCCGGCGGCGCGGCCTTGGCCGGCGTCGTGGCGGGGATGGCGATGGAATTGGCCCAGGCGCCCGGGTCGCCCCGCATGCCGGGCGACCCGGAGGCTGCCGCGCAGGCCGAACGCCGGCAGCACGGCATTCCCGTGCCACCTGCGCTGTGGGACCAGATGGCGGACTGGAGCGCACGCCTGGGCGTGGTACTTCCGGCGCGCCGGCCCTAAGCCCGCAGCGCCTAAACGCCCAGGTACTGCAACAGCCGCGCCTCGTCGTCCAGGAATGCCTGCGACGAGCCGGTCCAGGCCACGCGCCCCTTTTCCACGATGGCGTGATGGTCGGCGGTGGCCAGCAGCGGTTCCAGATTCTTGTCGATGCACAGCACCGCCAGCCCCGTCTGCTTCAGCGTGTCCAGCGCGGACCATATCTCTTCACGCACCACGGGCGCCAGGCCTTCGGTGGCCTCGTCCAGGATCAGCAGGCGGGGATTGGTCAGCAACGCCCGGCCGATCGCCAGCATCTGCTGTTCGCCGCCCGACAGATGGCTGCCCAGGTGGCGGGCGCGCTCCGACAGGCGGGGAAACATCGCGTACACCCGGTCCAGCGTCCACGGTTGCGGCGCGCCCTGGCGATTGTGCGCGGTGGCGACCAGGTTCTCGCGCACGGACAGGTTGGGGAAAACGTGGCGTCCTTCCGGCACCAGCCCGATGCCGCATTGCGCCACCTTGTACGCGGGCAGCCGGCTGATGTCCTGTCCATCGAAGACGATGCTGCCCTGGGTCGCGCGGTTCAGCCCCATCACCGTTTTCACGGTCGTGGACTTGCCCATGCCGTTGCGTCCCAGCAAGGTCACGAATTCACCAGGCCCGATGTCCAGATCGATGCCAAACAGCGCCTGGCTGGCGCCATAGTGCGCGGTCACGCCCCGCAGCGATAGCAGGGCGCTCATGCGGGCACCCCCAGCTTGCGCGGGTCCGCCGCCGCGCGACGGCTGCCGCGTTCGCTGCCCAGGTAGCATTCACGCACCTGCGGGTTGTTGCGGATGTCGTCAGCCGTGCCGCAAGCTAGCGCCCGGCCGTACACCAGGACCGTGATGCGGTCGGACAGGGCGAAGACCGCTTGCATATCGTGTTCCACCAGCAGGATCGTGTATTGCCCGCGCAGTTGCAGCAACAGGCGGGTCATGGCTTCGGACTCGTGCTGGCTCATGCCGGCCATCGGTTCGTCCAGCAACAGCAAAGTCGGCTGGCAGGCCAGCACCATGGCCAGTTCCAGCTGGCGCAGTTCGCCGTGGGCAAGCTCGCCGGCCGGCGTGTGGGCGCGGGCGGACAGGCCGGCCAACGCCAGCGCGTCTTGGGCGGGAGCCGTCAGCGCGGCAGTGGACAGCACCGGGCGCCAGAAGCGGAAGCTGTGGCCGCGCCGCGCCTGCACCGCCATCACCACGTTCTCCAGCGCCGTGAACGGCTTGAAGACCGAGGTGATCTGGTATGAACGGGCCAGGCCGTGACGCACGCGCTTTTCCACGGGCATGCGGGTGATGTCGCGGCCATCCATCAGCACGCGACCGCCGTCGGACCGCAGTTCACCGCTGAGCTGGCCGATCAGCGTCGTCTTGCCCGCGCCGTTCGGTCCGATCACGGCATGCAGTTCGCCGGCATGCACGTCCAGCGACAAGTCGTCGGTGACCGTCAGGCCGCCATAGCGCTTCACCAGGTTTTCCACACGCAGCGCGCTCATAGCGGTTCCCCCGAAGGCTGGCGCAGCGGCCGGGCCGCGCGGCGGCGCCAGGGCGTGTCGCGCAGATTGCCGTAGACGCCGCGCCGCGACACCAGCACCACGCCGACGATCAGCAATCCCATGATCAGCATCAAATGGTCCGTCAGCAGCTTCAAGCCTTCTTCCAGAAGCAGGAAAGCCAGCGCACCCACGACGGGGCCGAACAGCGTGCCGATGCCGCCCAGCACCACCATCACGATCAATTCGCCCGACGTGGTCCAGGCCAGGTAAGACGGCGACACATACATCGTCAGGTTCGCCAACAACACGCCGGCTACGCCGCAGATCATCGCGGAAATCACGTAGGCGGCCAGGCGGTAGCGCAAGGTCGGAAAGCCCAGCGCGCGCATGCGCCGTTCATTGGCCTGGCAGCCGCGCAAGGCCATGCCGAAGGGCGCGTGGACCATGCGGTGCATCAACCCCAGCACGGCCAGCAGCACGCCGAAGGCCGCGTAGTACAGGGCCAGCGGCGTATCCAGCCGGAACGCGCCGAAGTCGCTGCCCGCGAACAGCGACATGCCGTCGTCGCCGCCGAAGCCGTCCAGCCCCGTCGCCAGGAAGTAGAACATCTGTGCGAATGCCAGCGTGATCATGATGAATGCGATGCCCGAGGTGCGCATCACCACATAACCGCTGACCAGCCCCACCACGGCGCACGCGCCGAGCGCGCCCGCCAGATGCAGCCAGCCGTTTTCGATGCCATAGTGCGACATCACGCCCACCGAATACGCGCCCAGCCCCAGGTACAACGCGTGGCCGAAGCTGACCATGCCGCCATAGCCCAGCAGCAGGTTCAGCGCCAGCGCGGCCACGGCGTAGACCAGCACGCGGCCGAACAGCGCCAGCAGGAAAGGTTCGCCTTGCCATTGCGCGTAGGCGGGAACCAGCGCCAGCAACAGCAGCAATACGCCGGCCACCAGAGTTCGAGGAGAAAGCCTGTGCATGGAATTCCCCCTTATCCGTGCTTGACGGGAAACAGGCCCTGCGGCCGCAAGGCCAGCACCAGCGCCATCACCACGTAGATCAGCATCGATGCGATGGCCGGACCGGCCGCGTTGGCGGCAGCCGGCGGCAAGGCGGCGCGCAGCAGCGTCGGCAGCAGCGCGCGGCCCAGCGTATCGATCAGACCCACCATCAGCGCGGCAAGGAAGGCGCCGCGCACCGAACCGATGCCGCCGATCACGATCACCACCAGCGTCAGGATCAGGATGGGCTCGCCCATGCCGGTCTGCGCCGACAGGATGGGGCCGGCCATCAGCCCCGCCAGGCCCGCCAGCACCGCGCCCAGCACGAACAGCAGCGTATTCAGCCGTGCGATGTTCACCCCCAGCGCGCCGACCATCATGCGGTCGGTGGAACCCGCACGGATCAGCATGCCCAGCCGCGTGCGGTGGATCAGCACGTAGCAGCCCGCCGCCACCAGCAGCCCCACCACGATGATCAGGAAGCGGTACAGCGGATACGTCACGCCCAGGATGTCGATCGTGCCAGTCAGCCAGGACGGCAGGCCCATGCTGATGGGCGCAGGTCCCCAGATGATGCGGGTCAGTTCATTGAAGAACAGGATGAAGCCGAACGTGGCCAGCACCTGGTCCAGATGTTCGCGCGGGTACAGGCGCGCCAGCGCGATGCGGTCCAGCAGCAGGCCCAGCGCTGCCATGCCGGCGATGACGGCGGCGGCGGCCAGCAGGAACGAGCCGGTGTGGCGGAACACGGTGGCCGCGATGAAGGCGCCCATCATGTAAAGCGAGCCGTGCGCCAGGTTGATGAAATTCATGATGCCGAACACCAGCGTCAGGCCGGCGGCCAGCAGGAAAAGCAGAATGCCAAGCTGCAGGCCGTTCAAGGCCTGCACCAGCAGCAGCGTCGTGGACATATCGGTTCACCTCTTGCCGGCGGCCGTGACGGATGTCTTGGCCGCCCGCTTCACTTCATGACGCACTGGGCGGCGTACTGGTCGGCGACTTTGGACAGGTCAGGGAAGATGGGGCCCTTGTTCACGAAGGCGACCTTGCCGTCCGCGCCGGCCTCCACGTCGGCGCGGAAGAATCCGGCGACGGGGAAGTGGTTGGGCTGATAGCGGAATTCGCCCCGCACCGAGGGGAAATCGGCGGCTTCCATGGCCTTGCGCAAGGCGTCCTTGTCGTCGGTCTTGCCGCCCGTCTTTTTCAATGCCGAACCGATCAGCTGGGCGGCGTCGAAGGACTGCGCCGCGTAGCTGGAGGGTTCGCGGCCGTACTTCTGGCGGAACGCGGCCGCAAAGGCCTTGTTGGCGGCGTTATCCAGGTCGGGCGAGTACGGCACGTTGGTCACGGCGCCCAGCGCGTCTTTTTGCAGTGCGGGCAGTGTGGCGCCGTCGATGGTGTCCACCGACAGCAGCGGAATCTTGCCGAAGAGGCCGGCCTGGCGGTACTGCTTGATGAGGTTCACGCCCATGCCGCCGGGAAAGAACACGTAGGCGGCGTCTGGCTTGGCATCGGCCAGCGCGGCCAGTTCCACGGAATAATCCGGCTGGTTGACCTGGGTGAAGACTTCGTTGGCCACTTCACCCTTGTAGAAACGTTTGAAGCCGGCCATCGCATCCTTGCCCGCCTGATAGTTCGGCGCAAGCAGGTAGACCTTCTTGAACCCCATCTGATTGGCCATTTCGCCGCTGCCTTCGTGGCGCTGCGTGTTGTTCCAGGACGTGGAGAAAAAATAGGGCGAACAGTCCTTGCCCGCCAGGTTGGTGGGGCCGGCGTTGGATCCCACCAGGAACACGCCGGCGGTGGTCACCGGTCGCACCACGGCCAGCATCACGTTGGAATACACCACGCCGGTGATGATCGGCACCTTGTCGCTTTGCACCAGTTTGCGCGCGGCCTGCACACCGACTTCGGGCTTGAACTGGTCGTCTTCCTTGATGACCTGCACGGGCACGCCGCCCAACTTGCCGCCGCCTTGCTCCACGGCCAGCATGAAGCCGTCCAACTGGTCCTGGCCCAGCACGGAGCCGGGGCCGGTCAGCGTGGTCAGCAGGCCGATTTTGACGTCGGCCATCGCGTTGGCCGATAAGGCCAGTCCCATGACCGCAGCGGCGGCCAGCGTAGTGGTGCGTTTCATGGTGTTTTCCCTTGAGTCGCCGTGTGGCACGGTCGTGATGTTGTGAAGTGCGGATGGTGCGTTACGTGTTCAGGCCGAAAAACGTCAGTGTGTTGCGCAGCAGGATCTTCTGCTGCACCGAGGGGCTGAGATCTGCGTGCGTCACCAGGCGGCCGACTTCCTGTTCGCCCAGCGGGTACGGATAGTCGGAGCCCAGCAGCACGCGGTCCTCGCCCATCACATCGACCAACAGGCGCAGCGAGCGCGGGTCGAACACCGCGCTGTCGGTATAGAAGCGGTCGGTGTAGGACGAGGGCAGTTGCGGACAGTCTTCGCGGATGATGTCGCGATGCCGCCAGGCGTTGTCCACGCGGCCCAGCAGGAAGGCGAAGCTGCCGCCGCCGTGCGCAAAGCACAGTTTCAGGCTGCGGGGGATGCGTTCAAACGCGCCGGACAGGATCAGGGACAGGATGCCCAGTTGCGTTTCGGCTGGCATGGCGACCAGCCATGGCAGCATCCATTTCTTCATGCGGCCATCGGTCATCATGTCCCACGGATGCACCAGCACCGGGATGTCGTTGTCGGCGCAATGGATCAGGAACTGCACGAGCGTGTCGTCGTCCAGGTCGCGGGGGCCGACGTGGTTGCCGATCTGCACGCCAAGGTGGCCGGCGGCGCGCGAGCGCGACGCTTCCTTGCAGGCCAGGTCCAGGTCTTGCAGCGGCACCTGCGCCAGCGCCTTCAGGCGCGATGGCGCGTGGGCGCAGTGCTCAAGCGCCAGGTCGTTCATGCGGGCGGCCCAATCGGCTGCGGGCGGGCCCGGATAGGTATAGCCGAACATGATTGGCGTGGCGCACAGGATCTGCACGTCCACGCCGTGGCGGTCCATCTGGGCGATGCGCAGCGCCGGGTCCCACAAGGTCGCGTCCACGGGCCGGAACGGCCGGTCGCCCGCCATGATCTGGCCGGTGGTGCCATCGCCGTCAGCGCGCAGCCACGGCGCGTTGATGGGGTCCAGCGCGGCCGCTTCCTGCCGGGTGATCGGCGGAAAGAAGTGGGCGTGCATGTCGATTTTCTGGATCATGGGTCAGGCCCTAGGCGGGGGTGGCTTGGGGTGAAGGGGCGTGGCCTTTGCCGGGATGGATTTCGCCGCAGCCGGGGCAGGTGCGCTTTTCCGTGCTGGCATAGAAGCCCTGGAACAACGGCGGCAAGTCGGTGACGATGCTCTTTAACTGCACTTCGACGCGATGCACCAGATGGCCGCAATGCGGGCAATACCATTCGAAGCCGTCGACCAGGCCCAGGGGGCGCTGGCGCTCGATGACCAGACAGGCGCTGTCGGTCTCGGGGCGTTGCGGCGAGTGCCGCACGTGCGGAGGAAGCAGGAAGATGTCGCCTTCCTTCAGGTCCACGCGTTCGGGTTTGCCTTCTATCCACAGCGACAGCCAGGCGTTGCCTTTGATCTGGTAGAAGAATTCTTCCAGCGGGTCATCGTGATAGTCGGTGCGGTGGTTCGGGCCGCCGACGACGGTGACGATGAAGTCCGCGTCCTGCCAGATCTGCTGGTTGCCGACCGGCGGCTTCAGAAGATGCGCGTGGTCTTGGATCCAGCGCTGGAAATTCAACGGCGGGCCGTAGGCGGGCATGGGGGTCTCCGGGGAGGACGTTGTTGATGCAGTCTAGGGGGGGGGAGGGGGGCTGCATAATAGAAATTGTCGGGGTGGACATTCGGGTTATCTATCGCGGGGTTTCCCTCATGTGGCGTTGATGGTTCTTAAGACGCGCGGCGTGGCGCGCGCCCGCGGTGCGCGGGTCAACGATTGCGGTCCGGAGCCTTCGCTCCGGACTCCCCCTGCGT
>CAUSDE010000034.1:0-62238 GCA_963530045.1 uncultured Achromobacter sp. | reverse complement strand
CCGTTGGACCTTTTATTCCGCCCCTGGCACTTGCGCGCTGGCGACCCACATTGCGCTGCACGAAGCCGGCGCCGATTTTGACCTGGTCAAGCTGGATTTTGCCGCGGGGCAGCAGCAAAGCCCCGAGTACCTGCGCGTGAACCCCAAGGGGCGCGTGCCGGCGCTGGCCACCGAACATGGCGTGCTGACCGAGACGCCTGCTCTCCTCGCGTTTGTGGCGCAGCGCTTTCCGCAAGCCCGGCTGGCGCCGCTGGACGATCCCTATGCGTTTGCCCGGCTGCAAGAGCTGACAAGCTATCTGGCGGCAACGGCGCACGTGGCGCACGCGCACAAGCGGCGCGGCGCGCGATGGGCGGACGATCCCGCCGCGCACGAGGCGATGCGCGCAAAGGTCCCGCAGACGATGACGGCTTGCGCCGCGTACCTGGAAGACCAGATCGTCGGCCCGTGGGTCGCTGGGGAGGACTACAGCGTGGCCGATGGCTACTTGTTCACCATCGGCAGCTGGCTCGAGGGCGACGGGGTCGACCTGACGCAGTTTCCGAAGCTGACCGCCTACCTCGCCCGTGTCGCCGCGCGGCCGGCCGTGCAGCGTGCCCTGGCGGACGCCCGCTAGCCGCCCCGTTCACCCCGCCTGCGCGCCCGCTCGTCCGTTTACAGTTCCAGCACGATGCGCTGGCCGCAGGCGCGCGAACAGCAGCTCATCATCTTGCGGTTGGCCTCGCGCTCGGCGCGGGTCAGCACCACATCGCGATGGTCGATGTCTCCGGCCAGCACGCTGACCTCGCAGGACCCGCACAGGCCTTCTTCGCAATCGCTTTGCACGTCGATATTGGCGGCGCGCAACGCGGCCAGCAGTGTCTGGTCGGCGCGCACGGTCACCACCAGCCCCGAGTCTTTCAGTTCGGCCTCGAACGCATGTTCGCGGTCGGGATCAAGCGTGCCCAGCGTCGAATGGAAATGCTCGACCCGCAATGCGTCCTGCGGCCAGTGCGCGCAGGCTTGTTGCAACGCATCGAGCAGGCGCTCCGGCCCGCAGGCGTAGAGCTGGGTGTTCGCGTCCGGCTGCGCCAGCAGCGCGCCGAAATCGTTGCGGCTGCCCTCTGCGCTGACATGCACGTGAAGCCGGTCGCCATGCAGGGCGGCCAGTTCCGCCAGCATGGCCATGCCGGCCCGTGTGCGGCCGCTGTAATGCAGCGCGTAATCGATGCCCAGCGCCTGTGCCCGCCGCGCCATGGCGCTGATCGGCGTGATGCCGATGCCGCCCGCAATGAAGATGACCTTGGCTGCGCTTTCGTCCAGCCGGAAATGGTTGCGCGGACCTCGGACGCGCAGGCGCTGGCCGGGTTTGACGTTGTCATGCACCCAAGCCGAACCGCCGCGCCCATCGGTTTCGCGCAGGACGGCGATGCGCAGGCGGCCGGCATCCGTCGGGTCGCCGCAAAGCGAATATTGCCGGGACAGGCCGGTGTCCCCGCATTCGATGTCGATATGCGCGCCCGGCGCCCAGCGCGGCAGCGCCTTGCCGTCGGGCGAGGCCAGCGTCAGCATGAGGATGCCTTGCGCGGCGGGTTCCACGCGTTCGACCACAAGCGTGCGCGCGCTGGCGTGGGCCGAGGGTTCGCCGATGCGCACGGGTTGCCGTTGCGCCAACAGCTCCGGCCGGCGGCGCTCGGGGTTCTGCGCCGGGTCCCATTCCACCCATAGGTGCTCGGGGCCGCGGAACGAGGTGTTGGGCACGTAGGTGAACTGCTGGGCAGCCAGGCGCAGGTGCGGCAGACGGCGCGTGAGTTCCTCCAGGAAAATCTGCATTTCCATGCGCGCCAGGTTCTTGCCCATGCATTGATGCGAACCATAGCCGAAGGTGAGCTGGTCGCTGGCGTTGTCGCGCCGGATGTCGAACAGGTCCGCATCGGCGAACTGCCGTTCGTCATGGTTGGCGGACGAACTGATGATCAGGAGCTTGGCGCCCGCCGGGATCGGCATGCCGGCAATCGTGGTGTCGCAGGTGGCCAGCCGGCGCCAGGCCGCGACCGACCCGTTGTGCCGCAGGCATTCTTCCACCGCGTTGGGGATCAAAGACGGATCCTCGCAAAGGTCGCGCCACGCGTCGGGGTGTTGCAGCAGCAGCTTCAGCGCGTTGGCTGAAGCGTTGGCCGTCGTTTCGTGCGCTGCGACGATGCCCGCCATCATCATCGAATGCAGATAGGAATCGGTGACGACGTCCGGGTAGTCGCGCTGTTTGCGCAGGCCGTACTGCATCCAGCCGGGCTGGTCGGGGTCTTGGCGCATCTTGTCCAGGATCTTGCCGGCCAATTGCCAGAAATTGCCGACCGCGTGCGCCACGGCCACTTGTTCCTCGGGCTTGGGACGGCCCCAGGTATTGACGGTGTGCGCGATGGAATAGCGGCGCAGCAGGTCCATGTCTTCTTCCGGGACGCCCAGGAAATGCAGGGCCACCGTCAGCGGAACTTCCCAAAGCAGCTGGTCGACCAGGTCGGCGCGGCCGTCGTTGATGAAGCGGTCGACGTATTCGCGCGTCAGGCGCCGCACCATCGGTTCGTGGTGCTTCAGCGCGTCGGGCGTGAACGGCTCCATCAGGACGCGCCGCCGCGGCATGTGGGCCGGCTCGTCTTCGTTGACCAGCGTGCGGTTCATCGCATAGCCGTAGGACGCCAGCACGGCGTTGGCTTCCGGGCCAGTCGGGGTGATTTTCTCAAGCGCGATGGACGGGCTGAATGTGATGTTGTCCCGGAAGATCGCCTTGATGTCGTCGTAACGGGTCACCACCCAATAACCCAGTTTCGGGCTGTAGAAGACCGGTTCCTGCTCGCGCGCCCATCGCACGTATTCAGGGGGATCCTGCTGGTAGCCGTCGCCGAACGGGTCGAACTCGGCGGCGCGCTCACTGACGTGCACGGGACAGCCGCTGGCGGCGGCTCCATGCATGGGACAGCCGGACGGGGGTTGGGCGGGTTGGGACATGTCTGCGCTCCAGGTGTAATCTGTTTTATGCGTAAATCATATACGCATTGCGTAATTCGATAAACCCGGTTTACCCTTCGCCTTTCCCCCTCCTCCCTGCCGCAATGACCGCCACTTCCGACCTTCCTCGTCCCCGCGAACGCCGCCAGCGCGTGCAGGCGGCCGAAACCAGCATGGCCGTCCTCAAAGCGCTGGGCGAACTTGGCGGCCGCGCGGGTTTAAGCGTGATTGCCGCGCGGATCGAAGAAAGCCCCGCCAAGGTTCACCGTTATCTCGTCAGCCTGATGGAGGGCGGCCTGGTCGGCCAGGACGCGGCCACCCAGCAATACTTTCTGGGACTGGAGACCTTGTTGCTGGGCCTTGCCGCCATGCGACAGGCCGATCCCATCCGCCTGGCCGAAGCGTCGCTCATCCGGCTGCGCGAGGCCCTGGAAGTGACCTGCTTCGTGGCCGTGATGGGCAACAAGGGCCCCACCATCGTCCGATTTGAAGAACCGGGGCTGCCGGTCACGGTGAACGTGCGCGTCGGGTCGGTACTGTCGATGCTGTGGTCCGCCACCGGCCAGGTCCTGCTGGCGACGCTGGACGAGAACGCCGTGCGGGCGCTGGCCGAAGCCGAACTGGCGGCCGCCACGGCCGAACAGCGGGCGCTGCTGCATGCCGATGATCCGATCGGCGCGCTGCAGCGGTCCGTGCAGGCGGCGGGCTGCGCCGTGGTGCGCGACACGAACTTGCGCGGCATCAGCGCCATATCGGCTCCGATCTACAACTATGCGGGCCGGCCCTGCGCCGTGCTGACCGCGCTGGGCGCGACCGGCGGCTTCGATCCGTCCGCGGATGGCCGCGTCGGGCAGGCAGTGCGCGTAGAGGCGCAAGCCATCAGCCGTTTGCTGGGCGACACCTAGTCACTTCCAGGCCGGAAATCGATCGCGGCCATGGCCCGCCCTGGCGCTTGCGGCGCATACCCATCCCAAGGCGTGTTGCCGGCGTCCAAACGCGTGTGGATATTGGCGATGGTCCAGTGCGCGCCGCCGCTGAGTTTCGCCAACTCATCCCACGCCACCGGCACCGACACGCCCAGCCCCGGCCGCGCCCGGGCGGACCAGGCGGCCACCGTGGTGGCCCCGAAGCCGTTGCGCAGATAGTCGACAAAGATCTTGCCGACCCGGTTCTTCGGCCCGCTCTTGGCCACGAACTGCTTCGGCAGCGTCGCCGCCAGATGCGCGACGATTGCGTTTGAAAACGCCTTGATGGTGTCCCAGTCGTACTGCCGGCGCAGCGGCACCACCACGTGCAAGCCCTTGCCCCCGCTGGTCTTCAACCAGGGCGTCAGGCCGATCTCGTCAAGCATGGTGCGCACCAGCTGGGCCGCCTGCTGCACGGCAGGCCATGCCACGCCTTCACCCGGGTCCAGGTCGAACAGCATGCGGTCGGGCTTGCCGATGGCGGTCTTCACGGCGTTCCAGGTGTGGAACTCCACCACGTTCATCTGCACGGCAGACAGCACCGCTTCGACAGTGGGTACTTCCAGCAGCGGCGGGTGGCCGGGATCCAGCTTGGGCGGCAAGGACTTGACCCCGGGCAGGGCGGCTTCCAGGTGCTTCTGGAAGAACAGCTGTCCCTGGATGCCGCCCGGCGCGCGCAGGAACGAGACCGGACGGGATTTCAGATGTTCCAGCAGCAAGGGCGCGACAAGCCCGTAGTAGCGCGCCAGGTCCAGCTTGGTCAGCCCGGTCGACGGGTCGATGACCCGTTCGGGATGCGTCAGCTTGCCGATCTTGCCCGCGGGCTTGGCCTGCGTCGCCGCAGCAGCGGGCGCGCGCGAGACTGCGGCCGCCTTTTCCCGGGTGATCTCGCGCGCCGGCTTGTCCGTCCGCAAGCCCTGGAACACGGCGTGGCGGATATGTCCGCCGCTTGTCCAGTCGCCGAACGCCACTTCAGCGATCAGTTCCGGCTTGACCCAATGCACGCCCCTGCCCTCGCCGCCCGTCACGGGCTTGTCGGGGGTCTCGATGCGGGCGAGCTTTTGCTGCAGCGACAGCAGGCCTTGGCGGTCGAAGCCGGTGCCGACCTTGCCGGCGTAGCGCAGCGCGCCGTCGTCCTCGTGCACAGCCAGCAGCAGCGCGCCCAGGCCCTCGCGCGCGCCTTGCGGCGCGGTATAGCCGACGATGACGAACTCCTGGCGGCGGCCGCATTTGATCTTCAGCCAGTTATCACTGCGACGCGACACGTAAGGGGCGGACTGGCGCTTGGCGATGATGCCTTCCAGCCCCATCTTGCAGGCGGACGCGACCAGATCGGCAGGCGTCCGGTCGAACGCTTCACTGAACCGCAGAGAGTCATCGTGGCTGGTGGCCATCAATTGCGCCAGCAACGCCCGGCGCACGCGCAGCGGTTCCTGGCGCAGGTCCCGCCCGCCAATGAACGGCAGGTCAAAGGCGTAGAACACGATGTCCCCGGTGGCTTCCCCGTCGAAGGCGTTCTGCAACGCCTGGAAATTGGGCACGCCTTGCTTGTCCAGCACCACGGCCTCGCCATCCACCCAGGCGCATTTCGCAGGCAGCCGTCCGAAGGCGTCGACCAGATGCGGCAGCTTCGCGCTCCAATCGTGCCCGTTGCGCGTATGCAGCGTGACGGTGTCGCCGTCCAGGCGCGCCAGCAGCCGGTAGCCGTCGAACTTCAATTCATAGAGCCAGTCTTCCGAGCCCGGTGGCGTGCCGTCCGCCAGCGTGGCCAGCTGGGGCTTCAGCGACGCCGGCAGGTCGGCCGCCCGGCCGGGCAACGCCGCCTCGTCCCCTGCGGACGCCCCGTCGTGCCGTCTTGGCGCCGACCGTGCCGCGGTCTTCGCCGGCCTCTTCTTGCGCAAGGGCACCACGCTGTCGGGCATCTCGTCGACGACGCTGAACTCGCGTTCGCGACGCGCAAAGTCGTCGCGGTCCTTGATGAGCAGCCAGGCCGGTTGTTTGTCGGACTCCTTGCCCTTCATGCGCACCAGCGCCCAGCGGCCTTGCATTTTCACACCCTGCAGGTCGAACTTCAGGTGGCCGTCGCGGTAGCCCTTGCGCGCGTCGCCGACCGGCATCCAGCGGCCCTCGTCCCAGATGATGACCTTGCCGGCGCCGTACTGGCCTTCGGGGATCTGGCCTTCGAACTGGTTGTAGGCAATGGGATGGTCTTCGACCTGCACAGCCATGCGCTTGACGGCGGGATCGTAGCTGGGGCCCTTGGGCACCGCCCAGCTCTTCATCGCGCCATCCAGTTCCAGCCGGAAGTCATAATGCAGCCGGCTGGCCCAATGCTTCTGGATGACGAAGGCGCGGGCCGCTTCGTTTGCCTCGCCGCCCTCGGCGGGTTCGGGGGTGACCTTGAAGTCGCGCTTCTTGCGATACGTCTTCAGGTTGTCGGCCATGTCACGCCGCCTTGCGGGGCCGCGCCGCCTTGGTGGCCTTGGCCCCCTTCACCGCTTTGGCGGACGCCTTCTTGGCCGGCGTCTTGCGGGCCGCCGCCTTCTTCGCGGCGGCGGGCGCCGTCTTCTTGCCGCCCTTCAGGCTGCGCTGCAGCAATTCGGTCAGATCGATCACGTTGTCCGCATAGGCGGGCGTTTCCTCTTGCGGCTCAAGGACGGTCTCGGTCTTGCCGGCCTTGACCTTCTTGGCCACCAGCCCCATGACCGCCGCCTTGAATTCGTCCTTGTATTGCTCGGGGTCCCACTTGCCGGACATGTCTTCGACCAGCATCTTGGCCATCTTCAATTCGCTGGCGCTCGGCGTCATGCCGCGGGCGCCGGACTTGGGCAGGTCCAGCTCGTCTTGCGGCTTGACGTCGTCGCCCCATCGCATCAGGTTCAATACCAGCGCGTCCCCGGACGGGATCAGCGCGGCCAGATGCTGCTTGGTCTGGATGACTACCTTGGCGATGCCGATCTTGCCGGTCTTGGCCAAGGTGTCGCGCAGCAAGGCATACACCTTCTGGCCCTTGTTGATCGGCGCGACGTAGTAAGGCCGCTCAAGGTAGACGAAGGACACGTCCGCCGCGTCGACGAACTGTTGTATTTCAATGGTTTGCGTCGTGCGCGGATAGGCGTCGGCGATCTCCTCCGGAGAAATGATGACGTACTGGCCGTCTTCATACTCCACGCCCTTGACGATATTGTCCTTGTCGATTTCCTTGCCGGTGCGCTTGTTGATGCGCTTGTACCCGACCGGGTCCATGGAGCGCTTGTCCAGCCAGTCGAAGTCCACGCCGGACTCCGTGGTGGCGGTATGCAGCCCGACGGGGATGTGCACGAGGCCGAAGGAGATGGCCCCTTTCCAGATGGTTCTTGTTGCCATGATCGACTCCTCTAGACCGGGAAGTGATCAGCAAATAGTATTCCCGCGCCCCGCCGAGCGCCACGTCAGCGGCTGCGCGCCTTGACCGTCGCCAGCTTGACGGCGCGGCGGCGCCACCAGAGCCACACGCCGCTGATGCCCAGGCCGCCCAACGTCAGCCCGCCGATGGCGACTGCGGTTTCCAGCGCCACGCCGCCCAGTTCGCCCGTGTGCAGCGGGTAGACCACGGCTGTCGCCCGCGCGCCCGGGTCCAGCGTGTTCCAGCGCTGCACCGCCAGGACGTCGGCCGTGCGCGGGTCGATCCAGACCGAAGTCATGCCGTTGGGATGCGGATCATCGTCCAGCATCATGCGGAAACGCGTCGGGGCGCCGGCGTGCGGCGGCACGACGATGTAGCCGATGGGCGCTGGTTCCGGGAATTGCGCGACGGCTTTCGCCGCCAATTGATCCAGCGTCAGCGGCTGTCCGGCAATGGCGTTGGCGGCCATGGCCGGCAATTTCGGCGCTTTGACCGGGGTCGCGCCGCTTAGCCACGTTACGGCTGCGCCCAGCGGACGCCACGCCATGTAGGCGCCGGTGGCGACCGATACCGCGATCAGCAGGCCCAGCGTCGCGCCGCCCACCCGGTGCAGGTCGAACAGCGACCGCAACAGGCCACGGTCCAGCGCGATGTTCCAGCCTTTCGCCCAATGGCGCGGCCACCACAGGATCAGCCCGGTGATCAGCAGGAACAGGTAGGCCAGCGCCACCCAGGCCAGGATGGCCTTGCCGGTGCTGTCCAGGTACAGCGCGCTGTGCAGCTTGAACAGCACATTGGCCGCGCCCTCGGTTTCACCGCGCCGGCCCTGTTCGGCCCCGGTGGCCGGGTCCAGGTAGAGCGTGCCGCGCCATCCGCCGCGCACCCGCACTTCCAGCGTTTCGCCCGGGGCGCGGGCGGGCCGGAACACCAGGTTCGCGCCGTCGCCGAATTCCTGCCTGGCCGACCGCAGCACGGATTCCAGCGTGACGCCCGCCTGGCCGGGCGCCAACTCTGAACGGGCCTGGAACAGCTGCGGATTCGCCCAGCGGTCCAGGGCCGGCGTGACGACGAGCGCCGCGCCGGACAGGCCTGAAAAGATCAGGATCCAGCCGGCGCTGAGCGCCAGCCAGCGGTGCACCCGCAGCCACACGCCGCGCAGGCCTTTCACGAGAACGATCCGGTCAATGCATTGCTCACGGTGCTTAGAAGGCCATCGAGGCCTGCATGTAGATCGTGCGCGGCTGGCCCACGAACTTGCCGCCGTTGTTGTCGGTGGAGCGCGTGAAGTAGCGGCGGTCGAACAGGTTTTTTACGCCCACGGCGAGTTTCAGGTTGTTCATGTCGCGGCCGAAATCATAGCCTGCCCGCAACGCCACCGTGGCGAAGCCGGGGATGTCGCCCAGACGTCCGCTGGCGTCTTCCTCGGTGACATAACCCGCGCCGGCGTCCGGCGAACCCGGCGAACGCTGCTTGGATTGCGCGAAGACGTCCGCATTGAAGGTCCAGCGCTGCACGGCATACCGGGCGCCGACGGACGCCACCTGGCGCGAGTACAGCGGCAGGTCGCGGCCTTCGAAGGCGCCAGCCTTGGCGATGGCTTGCGTATACGTATAGGTGGCGTAGACGGACAGGCCGCGCAAGGCGTCGCTGAGGTCGCCCATGTCGTAGCGCAAGGCGGATTCCACGCCGCGATGGCGGGTGGCGCCCAAGTCGGTCCACATGCCCTCGCCCACGATCGACCGCGTCAGCTGCAATTCCTTGTCGAAATCGATGTTGAACAGGGTCAGTTCGCCGCTCCAGGCCTGGCCCGCGAAGTGCGTGCCGATCTCATAGGTCTTGGCGGTTTCGGGGTGCAGGCCTTCAGTGGTGGACGCCAGCTGGCTGTATTGCTGCGGGCCGAATGACTTGCCGGCGTTGGCGAACAGCGACCACTTGTCGTCCACGCGGTACAGCACCGACATCGTCGGCAAGGTCACACGCGAATCGATCGACGGCGACAAGGCGCTGGTGACGGCGCCGGTCGCCGTGTTGAAGTTGGTGACGTTGTTGTACGTGCTGATGCTTTCGAAGCGCACGCCGGGCGTGATCGTCCACTTGCCGATGTCGATGCGGTCGTCGATATAGAAGGCGTGGGCGGTCGTGCCGCCGTCGCTCGTCTGGTAGGTGGGCATGTTCAGGTCGAACGCATCGCCGCCGGCGGCCGGGTTGTAGTAGGCGGTGCGCCCGGCCACTTCCGAGCTGCTTTCCTTCAGGTAGCGGTAGCCGACGGTGACTTCCTGCACGAACGAACCGGAATCGAACAGACGCGAATAACGCGGTTCGAAGCCGAAATAGTGATAGCTGCGCGGCGCGCTGGTCAGGCGGAACTGGTTGGCGGTGGCGCCGGTGCCGCCCTGCTCGATATAGCTGCCGCGGTACGAATCCACGTAGTACGTCAGCACTTCGAAGTTGTTGACGCCGTCATTGTGCGTGTACTTCAGCGAACCGTCCGTGCGGCGGCCCGTGAACTGGTCGTACTGGCGGGTCGACTGGAACGGGTCTTCCGAGTACTGCGCGGTGGTCAGGCCGCCGGGCATCCGGCCCTTGCCTTCGAAATGGTGCAGCGACACGGCCACGTCGTCGGTCGCCGAAAAGCGGTAGGCGCCCTTCAGGATCACGTCGTCGATATCGGTCGAATCGTTGCTGGACCGATAGCCGTTGCCATGCGTGCCCGAATACAGCAGCGCGCCGCCCAGCCCCTTGTCAGTGGTGCCGCCCACGAACAGGCTGGGCGTGGTCTTGACGTTGCCGCCGTGGCTGTAGATTTCGCTGCCGACGTTCAGGCTGGTCGTGAAGTCCTGCGGGATCGCGCGCGTCACGAAGTTGATGATGCCGCCCACGTTCTGCGGGCCATAGCGGACCGAGCCCGCACCGCGCACCACGTCGACCGATTCCAGGTTGCCCAGCGACACGGGCGCCAGCGACAGCTGCGGCTGGCCGTAAGGCGCGTAGGCCATCGGCACGCCGTCCATCAGGATCGTGGACCGGGGCGACAGGCGCGAGGTCAGGCCGCGCACGCCCACGTTCAGCGACACGTCGCTGCCGCCGGTGCCGTTGCTGTCCTGTACCTGGACGCCGGGAATCTGGCGCAGCACGTCGCGCACGCTGCTGGACCCGCTTTCCTGGATCTGCTGTTGTTCGACGACGGTGCGGGCGCCCGGGTGGGACAGCACTTTTTCTTCGGTCGGGGTGCCCAGCCAGTCGCCGGTCACGGTCACGGCAGCGAGTTCCCCGGCTTGTCCGGTGGCCGCGGCGGGCGCGGAAGGCGCCGTCTGGGCGTGCGCCATGCTGGACAAGCCGGCCAGCGCGGCGGCGATGGCCGCGGCACGGCGGTTCAGCGGGAACCCTGCCCGCGCGTTCTGAATTCTGGCCTTAGCCATCTTGCTCTTCTCCAAGCGCCCTGTTGAGGCGTCACCATGATTGGCGGTCATCCTCAGTGCGACCTAGGAGCAGCAAGAGTCAATGACGCGAAAGCCGACCCATCGGGGGGCGACTCCGGGCGGGAGTATAAATAGGATCCATTTGCAAGTAAATAGGCGCCAAAATAGTTGTCAATCTAACGCAAGCCGTTGTCACGTTAACGTTTTTCCACGGCGGAAACACTTAGCAGGACGTATCGTCGGCTGGTGTAGAGCGGAGCAATCACACCCGAGATGCGGTCGCGGATGTCCGCCAGGTCGCCCTTCTCGACCGCCAGCAATACCCGGCCGCCTCGCCCCGGCAATATGTCGCCCAGCCGTTTCCGGGATACGATGCCGGCACTGCCACCCGAATAGAAGCGGGCCGAAAACGGCCGGCTGTCGACGAAATAGAGCCGTTCGCCCGGCTGCATCTCGGCCGCCGCGCGGGCGATCAACTGTTTTTCCGTCTTGAAGCGGTTGGGCTGCGCGATGGACAAGGCGCCCAGCACCAGCGCCGCCGTGGGCACCAGGATCAGGCCCCCGAGCGCGACGCGGCGCAGCCGAACCGCGTCGAGCCGGCTCAGGCCGACGCCGATGCCCAGCGCCACCGGCGGCAGCGCGGGCAGCACATACGTCCAGAGGATGTTGCCCGACAGGGTGAAGAACGCGGGTGTCGCGACCGCCCATGCGAACAGATAGGACGCGGTCGGCGAACGGCCGAACATCCGGATCCGCGCGGCGACTTCGCCGCGTCGCTCCCGTAGCAGCAGCCACAAGCCCAGCGGACTCCAGGGCAGCGTCGCCAACACCCAATCCAGCCAGATCGCGCCATAAGGCCGGCTGTGCGCGGACCCGTAACGGTCGCCGGCCCAGCCCGGGTCGATGAAACGCAACACGTGTTCGCCCACGATGAAATATTCCAGGAAACCCGGCGTCTTCCACTCCGCAAGCAGATACCACGGCAGCGTCAACGCCAGGGTCAAGGCGATTCCGCGGGCCCACGGCAAGGCGCCCAGATACCGCCGCCCATTGCCGTGCCAGATCAGCCACGGCAGGATCGCGCCCGTCATCAAGACAAGCGCCAGCGGTCCTTTGGACAGGAATCCGATGGTCAGCCCGATGAATAGCCCATAACGCCAAAACCATGACGAGGCGTCGGGCGCCAGGCGGAACGACGCCATGCCCAGCGTGATGCCCAGCCCCATGAACGGGTCGGTCAGTACCGCGCCCGCCGCGACCAACGGCAGCAGCATGGTGCTGAACACCAGCACCGCCCACCTCGCGGCCCCCAGCGAATACAGGCGGCGGCCCAATTCATGCAGGATGGCCAGCATGCCCAGCATCGCCAGCCACGACGGCAGGCGCAGGCTCATTTCGGTCATGCCGAACCAGGCGCCGGAGGCGGCCTGGGCCCAGAAGGCCAATGGCGGTTTGCCCCAAAAGGGTTCGCCCGGCGCGAACCAGGGCGTGATCCAGTCTCCGGATGCGGCCATGATCCGGGCGATCTCGGCATAGCGAGGTTCCGATGTGTCTGCGAAGGGCATTACCGCCATGGCCGCCAACCGGATGACCAGGATGACGGACAGGCCGGCAAAAGCGGCTTTAGCGGTCAGTCGCATAGTCGCGCACGTCTAGCGGGGAACTGGACTGCAGCTCGGTGACCGGCGTTGCGCGGCTGCTGCGCACGTCGCGCACCAGGTACACCGGCCGTTGCTTGGCTTCCAGGTAGGTCTTGCCCACGTATTCGCCCAGCAGGCCGATGGTCAGAAGCTGCACGCCGCTCATGAACGTGATCGTCGCCATCAGCGAGGGATAGCCCGCGACGTCGTCGCCATACATCAGGGTCTTGAAGATGACGGCCACGCCCAGCAGGCCGCCCAGCAGCGCGGCAACCGCGCCCACGCCGGTCGCCCAGCGCAAGGGCGCCGTCGAAAACGACGTGATGCCCTCCATCGCCAGGCGAAACAAGGCGAAGTAATTCCATTTGGTCGTGCCGGCCGCGCGCGGGGCGCGGTCGTAGTCGATGATGCGGGTCGGCATGCCTATCCACGCATACAGGCCTTTCATATAACGGCAGCGTTCGGGCAGCTTCAGCAGCGCCCGCACCGCGCGACGGCTCATCAGCCGGAAATCGCCCGTGTCGGCAGGAATCGCGGCGCGGCTAAGGCGGTTCAAGAGGCGATAGAACGCGTAGGCAGAGGCGCGTTTCAGCCAGCTCTCCCCTGCCCGGCTGCGCCGGCGCATGCAGACGACGTCCGCGCCTTGCTGCCAGGCCTGCACCATTTCGGGTATCAGTTCGGGCGGGTCCTGGAGGTCGGCGTCCAGCAGGATGACCGCCTCGCCCTCGGCATGGACGATGCCGGCCGTCATGGCAGCTTCCTTGCCGAAATTGCGGCTTAGCCGGACCAGCTTCAAGGACGGTTCGGTCGCCAGCATGCCTTGCAGGTATTCGGCGCTGCCGTCGCGGCTGCCGTCGTCGACGAAGACGATCTGGTACGGCAGGCCCAGGCCGTCCAGCACGCGGCGCACGCGCGCCAGGCACAGGGGCAACACCTCGCGTTCGTTCAGAAAGGGAATGACGACCGATAGCGACGGCAAGCGCGCCGCGGGATCAAGTTTTCGCATGAGCGAGCTCCTCTTCCTCGGGGTCACGCCGGTGCACCAGCCGATAAAGGGCGGGCAACACCAGCAGCGTCAGAATGGTGGACGAAATGATGCCGCCGATCACGACGGTCGCCAGCGGCCGCTGGACCTCGGCCCCGGTGCCGGTCGCGATCGCCATGGGCACGAAACCCAGCGAGGCGACCAGCGCGGTCATCAGCACCGGCCGCAAGCGGGTCAGCGCGCCGAGGCGCACCGCCTGGTCGAGGCTCTTGCCTTCATCGCGCAGCGAACTGATGAACGACAGCATCACCAGCCCGTTCAGCACGGCCACGCCGCATAGCGCGATGAAGCCGACAGCCGCCGTGATGGACAGCGGAATGCCCCGCATCCATAACGCCAGCACGCCGCCTGTCAACGCGAACGGAATGCCGGTGAATACCACCAGCCCGTCTCTGACGTTGCCGAACATGGCGAACAGCAGCGCAAACACCAGCAGCAGCGCCGCGGGCACCACAATCTGCAGCCGCTTGGCCGCCGACTGCAACTGTTCGAACGTGCCGCCCCATGAGGTCCAGTATCCCGAAGGCACCTTGACCTGTTCGCCGATGGCCGCGGAGGCGTCCGCCACGAAGGACCCCAGGTCCCGGCCGCGCACGTTGGCGCTGACCACGATGCGGCGCTTGCCGTCTTCGCGCGAGATCTGGTTCGGGCCCGGCGCCAGGTCGAACGACGCCACCTCGCTCAAGGGGATGTACGCGGTCTGCGCCTGCCCCTCGGCCCGCGGCAGCGCGACCGGCAGCTTGCGCAGCGCCTCCAGGTTCTCGCGCACGGATTCGGGCAGGCGCACCACGATGTCGAAGCGCCGGTCGCCCTGGAAGAAGGTGCCCGCCTCGCGCCCGCCGACGGCGATGGCGATGGTGTCTTGCACGTCGCCCAGGCTCAGTCCGTAGCGAGCCGCGCGCGCCCGGTCGATGTTGACGGTCAGCATGGGCAGGCCCGTGGTCTGCTCGACCTTGACCTCCGACGCCCCGGGCACCTTCTGCAACACCGCCGCGATTTCCGCCGCCGTCTTGTTCAGCACGGCGTTGTCATCGCCGAAGACCTTCACCGCCACGTCGCTGCGTACCCCCGAGATCAGCTCATTGAAGCGCAGCTGGATGGGTTGCGAGAACTCGTAGTTGTTGCCCGGCACCTGGGCGGCTTCCGCCTGGATGCCCGCCAGCAGCTCGGCGTGCGTCTTGCGCGGCGTGGGCCACTGGTCCACGGGTTTCAACATGATGTAGCCGTCTGAGATGCTGGGCGGCATGGCGTCGGAGGCGATTTCCGCCGTGCCGGTGCGGGCGAACACGCGTTCGATCTCCGGGAACTTGTCCTTCAGGCGCTTTTCGATCTGCTTTTGCATCTCGACCGACTGCGTCAGGCTGGTGCCGGGAATGCGCAGCGCCTGGATCGCCATGTCGCCTTCGTTCAGGTTCGGGATGAATTCGCTGCCCAGGCGCGAGGCCAGCACGCCGCACAACACCACGAACAGCGTGGCGCCGGCCAGCACCAGCGGCGTGCGGCGCAGCGCCCCTTCCAGCAGCGGTTCGTACCGGCGCTTGGCCCACCGCATCAGCCGGTTTTCCTTTTCGGACACCTTGTTGCCCATGAACAGCGCCACCGCCGCTGGCACGAAGGTCACCGACAGGATCATCGCGCCCAGCAAGGCCAGCACCACCGTCAGCGCCATCGGGTGGAACATCCGCCCTTCCACCCCGCTCAGCGCGAAGATCGGCAAATAGACCACCATGATGATCAGTTGGCCGAACAACAGGGGCCTGCGGGCCTCGCGTGCCGCCGCGAACACCTCGTGGAAGCGTTCGGCGCGCGTCAGTGGCCGCCGGTGGTGCTCCTGGGCGTGGGCGAGGCGCCGCACGCAGTTCTCCACGATCACCACCGCCCCGTCCACGATGATGCCGAAGTCCAGCGCGCCCAGGCTCATCAGGTTAGCGCTGACCTTGTAGGCAACCATGCCGGTGAAGGTGAACAGCATCGACAAGGGGATGATCATCGCCGTGATGAGCGCCGCCCGGATATTGCCCAGGAAGACGAACAGGATGACGATGACCAGCGCCGCGCCCTCCAGCAGGTTCTTCTTGACCGTGGCGATGGCCTTGTCGATCAGGTTCGTGCGGTCGTAGACGGTCACCGCCTTCACGCCCTGCGGCAGCGACTTGTTGATGGTGTCCAGCCGCGCGGACACGGCTTGCGAAACGCTGCGGCTGTTTTCGCCGATCAGCATGAACACCGTGCCCAGCACGACCTCTTCGCCGTTGTCGGTGGCCGCGCCCGTGCGCAGTTCGCGCCCGATCCCGACGTCGGCGATGTCACGGATGCGGATGGCCTGGCCCTGCACCGAGGTCAGGACGATGTCCTTGATGTCGTCGATTGAGCGGACCTGACCCGGCGCGCGGATCAGGTATTGCTCGCCATTGCGCTCGATGTAGCCCGCGCCCACGTTGGCGTTGTTGCGGTCCAGCGCCGTCATCACATCCGTCAGCGTCAAGCCGTAGGACGCCAGCCGCTCCGTGCTGGGCGCCACCTGGTATTCCTTGGCGTAGCCCCCGATGGAGTTGATTTCGGTCACGCCGGCCAGGTTGCGCAATTGCGGCTTGATGACCCAGTCCTGGATTTCGCGCAGGTCGGTCGGCGTATAGGGCGTGCCATCCTCCTTGCGCGCGGACGGGTCGGCTTCCACGGTCCATAGATAGATCTCGCCCAGTCCGGACGAAATCGGCCCCATGGTCGGCGTCACGCCCTCCGGCAGGCTTTCCCGGGCTTCCTGCAGCCGCTGGTTGACCAGTTGCCGGGCAAAATAGATGTCGGTGCCGTCCTTGAAAATGACGGTGACCTGCGACAGGCCGTAGCGCGAGGTCGAGCGGGTCTGCTGCAGGCCGGGCAGGCCTGCCATGACCGTTTCGATCGGATAGGTGATGCGCTGCTCGGTCTCAAGCGGTGAATAGCCCGGCGCGCCCACGTTGACCTGCACCTGCACGTTCGTGATGTCGGGCACGGCGTCGATGGCCAGCTTGGAATAGTTGTAGACGCCGATGGCGGCCATGCCCAGGGTGACGAACAGCACCAGCCAGCGCTGTTCGATGGCGAAACGGATAAGGCGTTCAAACATGCTTGGCTCCGGCTCAGTGCGCGTGATCGGCGCTGGCTTTGCCCAGCTCGGACTTCAGGACGAAGGCGTTGCGGGTGACGTAGCGGGTGCCGGCCTCCAGGCCGGCCAGCACCTCGACCTGATCCTCAGACTGCTTGCCGAGCGTTACCGGCTGAGCCTGGAAGCCTCCGGGCACCTCGACGAACACCGCCGGCCGGTCTTCGATCGTCTGCACGGCCTCGGCGGCGACGGCCACCGCCGCGTCGGAGGTCTGGACCACGACGTTGACGGACACGAACAGGCCCGGGCGCCAGGCCATGTCCGGGTTGTCCAGCGTGACGCGGGCGGTCGCGGTGCGTGTCTGCTGACCCAGCAGCGAGCCGATGTACGACACTTTGCCGTCCGCGGTGTCGGCGAATGCCGCCGAGGCGACGCGGGCCCGCTCGCCCACGCGCACGTCCTGCAGGTCCTTCGGCGCAATCACGAATTCCGCCCAGACCGTGCGCATGTCCGACAGCGTGAAGATGCTGGCGGAGTCCGCCAGCGCCTCGCCCAGCGCGATGTGTTTTTCCACGATGACGCCGTCGAACGGCGCCCGGATTTCCAGAATGCCCAGGTCCCTGGTCTGAGGCGATGCGCCCGCCGTGCGCAATTTCTGCTCGGCGTTCTGGACGGCGATCCGCGCTTCTTCGAGCGCGGTGCGGGCCTGTTGGTAGTCCTGCTCGGCCGACACCTTCTCTTGCCAGAGCCGGCGTTCGCGTTGATGGTTCTGCGCCTCCAGGTCGCGCCGCTTCACGGCCGCCAGCCATTCGCTGCGCAGTTCCGACAAGGTCGCGCTGGAGATCGTGGCCAGCAGATCGCCCTTGCGGACTTGCTGGCCCAGGTCGGCCGACACGCTTTCGACCACGCCCGCCATGCGGGGCACGACGTGGGCGGTGCGGTCGGCGTTGAACTTGATTTCGCCCGGGAACGCCGCGGAGCGGGCCACCGAGGCCGGCGCGGCGACGGCGACCTTGATGCCCGCTACGGCGATCTGTTCGGCAGACAGCGTCACCTTCCCTTCTTCTTCGTTCCCGGTTTCGTCGTGGTCGGCCTCCCCTTCGGCGTGCCCGTGGCCCGCGCCTGTGGCGGGTTGCGCAGACTGGCCCGGTTTGGCCGGCGCATCCGCCCACGCGGCACCCGCCGGGCCAAACAACAAGCCGGACAAGACGGCGATGGCCAGCGCGTTGCGTGCGCGGACGGATTCAGTTCGATGCTTTGCCATGTGTGGGGTTCTTTTCAACGTCCAAGAATGCGGTCGATTTCCGCGGAGGCCTGGTAGGCCGAGGCCAGCGCCGTCAGGTAGGCGATATTTCCCTGGGACAGCGTGCGCTGGGCGTCCAGCACTTCCAGGAAGCCGAACTTGCCGGCTTCGAAACCTTTGCGGGCGGCGTCATAGGCCTGGGCGGCCCCAGGCAGCACGGCGCCCCGGTATTCGCGGGCCGCCCCCACCGCCAGGTCGAACTGGGACACGGCCTGCAGCAAGTCGCCCGTCAGGCGCGCCGCCAGTTCGCGATAGGTGTCTTGCGCCTTGTAGGCCTGCATCGTGGCGGCATAGACGTTGCCCTGGTTCCGGTCGAACAGCGGTAGCGGGATCGATACGCCCACTTGGGCCTTGTTGCGGCCGGCCTCGTTGTCGCGGGCCACGCCGGCGCTGAGCGTGATGTCCGGATAGCGCTTGCTCTTCTCGACTTCCAGCTGCGCCCGGCCGAGGTCCACGGCCAGCCGGCCGCCTTGCATCAAGGGCGCATCACTCAGCGCCGCGCTCAGATCGTCCAGCGAACCCCGCTGGGGCAAGGCGTCCAGTTTGCCGTCGACGCGGTCGAAGTCGGGCTGGGCGTTGCCCCATAGCAAGCCCAGCTTGCGGCGGGCGGCTTCCAGCGCCGCGTCTGCCGCGCGGGCCTCGATGCGCGCATTGGCCAGCTCCACCTGAGCCTTGCTGCTTTCCAGCGGCGGCGCCTTGCCCGCCGCCACGCGCCGCTCGGCCAGGCGCAATGCGCTATTGGCGATATCCGTATTGCTGCGAGCGACGCGCACGGCCTCCTGCGCCACGGCCGCCTCGAAAAAGGCGGCGATCACCGCGGACCGCGCGCGACAAGATCGAAGACCGGGTCAAGGGGCTGCGCGACGGCGCCGACGACTACCTGGTCAAGCCGTTCGCGCTGTCTGAGTTGCTGGCCCGGGTGCTGGCGCTGGGCCGGCGCAGCGGGCACCAGCTTACGGAGATCCGCAGCCAGAACCTGTTGCGGGTCGACGGGCTGGAGCTGGATCTGCTGCGCCGCCGCGCCAGCCGCGATGGCGTGCGCCTGGACCTGACCGCCAAGGAATTCACCCTGCTGGCGCTGCTGATGCGCAAACAGGGCGAAGTCCTGTCCCGCCTGGAATTGGCTGAACAGGTGTGGGACATCAATTTCAACAGCAACACCAATGTGGTCGAAGTCGCGGTGCGACGGCTGCGCGGCAAGATCGACGACCCGTTCGAGAAGAAGCTGGTGCATACCGTGCGCGGCATGGGCTACGTGCTTGAGATCCGCGAAGACTGATGCCCGCCGTCCGCCGCCCCCGATCGCTGCGCCGCTGGCTGTCGCGCTGGCTCGCTATCCAGACTTTCATTGCGCTCGGCCTGGTGTGCATGGCGGTCTATTACGCCACCAATCTCAACCTCAGCTACCGCCAGGACGCGCTGCTTCAGCAGAAAGTCGAGGTGATCCGCCACTTGGTCGAAGAGAACCGCGGCAGCGGCGACTCGGCGCGGCTGCGCCACAAGCTTGATGATTTCTTCTACGGACGTCCGGATTTCTCGCTGGAACTGGAGATCGACGGCGAGAAGGTCGCCTACGGCAGCCCGATCAGCGGCGACAACGACGTCGACCACGACCGTCGCATCACCTTTTCGCTGCCCCACCCCAGCACGCCGGGAGATTCCATGAGCGCCGAACTGGTGCTGGACATCACACCCGACATCCGGTTGCGCCGCGCCCTGGCCTGGACGCTGTTCGGCTGCGCGCTGGTCGGCGCCATCGTCGCCGCCATGGTCGCCACGATGCTGGTACGCCGGGGCCTGGCGCCACTGGACGCCCTGGCTACCCAAGCCGCCCAGTTGTCGCCAGATCGCATCGGCGAACGGCTGGACGAAAGCGGCCAGGCCGACGAAGTCCGACCGCTGGTGCGCCAGTTCAACGCCGTGCTGCAACGGCTTGAGCGCGCCTATGTGCAGATGGAGGGCTTCAACGCCGACGTGGCGCACGAGATGCGCACGCCGCTTGCGACCCTGATCGGCGAAACGGAACTGGCGCTGAAGACCCGGCCATCACAGGACGCCCTGCGCGAGATCCTGGGCTCCAATCTGGAGGAGCTGCACCGGCTGTCCAGCATCGTCAACGACATGCTGTTCCTGTCCCAAGCCGACCGCGGCGCGCAGGCTCGCGCCACCTGGGAGGGCGATCTGGCCGGCGTGGTCGAGGAAGTCGGTCAATACCACGAGGCGGAAGCCCTGGAGGCCGGGCTGTTGATTCGCGTGCTCGGCGGGGCCACCGCCGCCATCGACCGCCGGCTGTTCCAGCGGGCGGTGTCGAATCTGGTGTCGAATGCGGTCCGCTATGCCGACCAGGGCAGCGTGATCGACATCAGCGTATCCGAACGCGGCGCGCACGAGGTGCAGATCGCCGTGCGCAATGCCGGTGAACCCATACCGGCGGAGCATCTGCCGCGCCTGTTCCACCGCTTCTACCGGACGGATGAGGCCCGCGGGTTCGACGGCGACCATCACGGACTGGGCTTGGCCATCGTGGCAGCCATCGCCCGCATGCACGGCGGAAGCAGCTTCGTGCGGTCAGAAGGACGGTCGACGGTCATCGGCTTCAGCGTCTCGAAGCCGCCCGTCAACGACGCCGCGCGCGACATTACAGAAAACTAATCTGGCGGTCCGCTTCCTGTCGGAGGCCCCTCCCTAGACTTGTTGGTACGCCCAACCCGTTCCATGGAGAAACAATGAACCGTCCGACTCAACGCCTATCGATGCTGCTGGCCCTTGCCGTGTCTTTCGCTGCCGCGGCCCCCGCCGCGCTGGCCGAGCCCAAGACCCGGGCACAGGTCGCCACCGAATTGCAGCAGGCCAAAGCCGCCGGCCTCGTCACTTACGGCGAACAGGATTATCCGGCCCAGGTCTACCAGCCGTCGTCCAAGACCCGCGCAGAAGTCCGCGCCGACCTCAGGCTCTGGACCCAGGCTGGCCTGGCCGACCTGCACCGCGGCGAACTGGAGCCCGATGTTTTCGGGCTGGACTACCGCACGCGTTATGCCGACTACGTGCGCATGCGCACGGGCCCCGAGTATCAACAGGCGCTTGAGCTTGAGCGCGGCCTTGCCAACGCCAACCGGTGAATGCCATGACGACGATCTCTCGCCCGCTGTTCCTTGCGTTGGCGCTTGCCGCTACCGGTGCGACCGCCCAGGCGCAACCCCTGGCGCCCGCCGTGCCACCCGCGGCCGTGCTGGCGACCTGCGACGCCCCGCCCGAAAAGCTGGCCAGCTACCGCAGCATGCAGGGCAAAGGCATGAAGACCCGCGCGGAAGTCCGCGCGGACACGATGATCTGGAAGCGCGCCGGCATGGAAGACCTGTTCCGCGGACGCCAGCGCCTGGACACGTTCAACCCCGTGTATCGCCAGCGCCATGCCGAGTACCTGCGGATGCGCAGCGGCCAGGAATACGCGGCCGAACTCTGCAGGCAACTGGCCGGCTAGGCAATCCCCGGGTCAACGCCGCCCGACCCTCCGGGGTCGGGGCCGAGCCCCGCCCGGGTTCCGGCATATTCCTTTAGCACCCGCACGAACCGCTGCGCGTGGCGGCTGGGCGCATCGAAGCGGGACCGCACCAGGCTCAACGCCAACGGGATCGATTCGCGCAGCGGCCGCACGACGAGCCTCGGCCACCCGTCCTGCCCCACCGAGAACTGGTCCACGATCGCCACCCCTGCGCCCGCCCGCACCAGTGCGCAAGCCAGTTCGGCCCGCACGATGTCGACCGACGCGGTCCAGGCGACGCCTGCCCGCTGGAACGCCGCCGCCACCAATTGGCCGAAAGGGATGTTGCGGCTGTACAGGACCAGCCGGTACGCGGCCAGTTCGGCCAGCCCCACTTCCGCTTGGGCCGCCAGCGGATGCCCCGTCGGCAGGATGCAGACCATCTGCCCGGTGGCGAACGGTTCGACGATCAGATTGGGGTGGTCGATGGGCAGTACCGACACGGCCAGCTCGGCCTTGCGCCCCAAGAGCTCGTGCCCCATGTCCGCAAGCAGCGTGGTGTGGTATTTCAGCCGGACGTTCGGATAGCGTTCCAGATACCGCGCCATGACCGGCGGCAGGAAGTTCAGTCCCAGGCTGGGGCTGGAGCACAAGGTCAGCGCCCCTTCCGGCCTTGCGGCCAGATCCCGCGCGAATTCATCGATACGCAGCGCCTCTTCAAACAGCGGCCCCACTTCCTCGAACAGCCGGTGCGCCTCGGGCGTGGGGGTGAGCTTGCCCTTGTCACGGGCGAACAATTGCAGGCCCAGGCTTTGCTCGGTATGCGCGATCAGCCGGCTGACCGCCGGTTGCGACACGAACAGCAGCTTGGCCGCCCCGTTCATCGACCCGGTCAGCATCACCGCCCGGAACACCTCCATCTGCCTCAGCTTGAACCGCATTGCTCTGTTCCGATAATCAATTGTTATATCCCCCGGTCAACTTAGCATAAGAGGAAATTCTGCCGCATCGGTAGCATCCAGAGTCGTCGCCGGACGCCGATCCGGCCGTTTCGATAAAGGGATTGCATGACGTTGAAACTGGGATTCATCGGCCTGGGCATGATGGGCCTGCCGATGCTTGAGAACCTGGCCGGCGCGGAAGCCTTCTGCATCCGCGCCTACGACCGAGACCCGCAGCGGTTCGATCGCCTGAAGGCCCATCCCGCCTGGAACCTCACGCTGCGGCCGGCTGCCGGTCTGGCCGACCTGGCGGACTGCGAGGTGGTCATCACGATGTTGCCCAATAGCGCGGTCACCAACGCGGTCATTGAAGGCGGGCCCGATTCGCCCGGCCTGGCAGCATTGATGCCGCGCGGGGCGACGTTGATCGACATGGGCTCGTCCAACCCGGCCGACACCCTGCGGCTGGCGCCGCTACTGCATGAGGCGGGCATCACGCTGATCGATGCCCCGGTATCCGGCGCGGTCGCCAAAGCCGCCAACGGCACGCTGGCGATCATGGCGGGCGGACTGGCCGACGACCTGGAACGGGTGCGGCCGATTCTGTCCCGCATGGGGGCGACCCTGATCCACACCGGTGCGGTGGGCTCGGCGCACGCCATGAAAGCGCTGAACAACTATGTCTACGCGGCGGGCCTGCTGGCGGCCAGCGAAGCGATGCTGATCGCCCAGGGGATGGATCTGGACCCGGCGATCTTCACCCAAGTGCTGAACGCGTCCAGCGGGCGCAACGTCGCCACTGAAACCAAGCTGGCCCAGTTCATCGTGCCGCGCACGTTCAATGGCAGTTTCGCCCTGGCGCTGATGGCCAAGGACCTGCGCACCGCGGACAGCCTGCAGCAACTGTCGGGCGTGCCGGCGCCGCAACTGTCGCTATGCACCGGTCTGTGGCAACAGGCGCTGCAAGCCCTGCCCGCTGCCGCGGACAACACGGAGATCTACCGCTATCTGGAAACGCGGCACGGCGCCGGTTAAGCGCGCGGCACGACACCGATAACAAAGGCCTATCCGCCATCAGGGAGACAACACCATGCACAGAACCGCCACCTCCATCGCCCTGGCGCTGGGGCTGACTGCCGCCGCCCCAGCGCCGGCGGCCCCCGCTTTTCCCGACCACCCGATCCGGATGGTCGTGCCCTTCCCGCCCGGCAGCATCACCGACGTGGTGGCGCGCAGCCTGGGCAAGCACATGGCCACCGACCTGGGCCAGCCCGTCGTCGTGGAAAACAAGCCCGGTGCCAACGGCATCATCGGCACCCACGACGTGGCGCGCGCCAAGCCCGACGGCTATACGCTGGTGGTGGTGGGCGTCTCTACCGCCGCCAGCGGCGTCAGCTTGTTCAAGGACCTGCCGTACAACCCGGCGAAAGACCTTGCGCCCATTGGCGCCGTCGCGGAAACGCCGTATCTGCTGGTGGGCGCGCCCAGGACGGCAGGCGCCAACGTGGGCGAACTGTTCGCCTATGGCCGCCAGCACCCCGGCAAGCTCACTTACGCCTACGGATCGGGCAGCGCCCAGGTGTTCGGCGCCAAGCTCGCCGCCATGGGCGATATCACCGTCACCGCCGTCCCGTACCGCGGCGGCCCGCAAGCGCTGACCGACGTCATCGGCGGCACCGTCGACCTGACGTTCACCGACCTGGCCAACGGCTTGCAGCAAGCCCGTGCCGGCAAGGTCAAGACGTACGGCGTCAGCACGCCCGACCGTTTCCCGCTGGCGCCCGACATCCCTACCTTGAACGAATCCGGCGCCCCGGGTTTCAACCTGACGGTCTGGTTCGGACTGATGGGGCCCGCAGGCTTGCCCCAGCCCGTGGCCGACCGGCTGGCCCGCTCCCTGGATATCGCTCTGGCCAACCAGGAACTGCAGGAAACCTACGCCCGCCAGGGGCTGACCGTAAAGACGCAAAGCCCCGCCGAGTTCGGCGCCTTCGTGGTGGCCGAGATCGACAAATGGGCCGCGATCGTCAAGGAAACCGGCATTCCGCCGCAATGACCCCTTTCATTCCCTCTACCTAACGGAACTTCCCATGTCGTTGATTGAAATCCGCAAGCGTTGCCTGATCGTTGAAACCACCTTCCACGAAAACGGCCCGGCCCCCGCCCGGCCGCTGAAGCTGGCCGCCTCGTGCGCCGTCATCAAGAACCCCTACGCAGGCCGGTACGAACCGGACCTGATGCCGTTCATGGCCGAGTTGCGCACGCTGGGCACGTTGCTGGCCACCGAACTGGTCGACACGCTGGGCAAGGACAACATCGAGGTCTACAGCAAGGCCGCCATCGTCGGCCTGGATGGCGAGATGGAGCATGGCGCCGTCTGGCACGAGGCCGGCGGCTGGGCGATGCGAACGGTGCTTGGCGAACCCAAGGCGATGGTGCCCGCGGTGAAGGCCGTGGCGGTTGCCGGATACCGCGTCATGGTGCCCGTGCATTACATCCATGCGTCTTACGTGCGCAGCCACTTCAACAGCATCGAAATCGGCATCCAGGATGCGCCGCGTGCCGGCGAAATCCTGTTCGCGCTGGTGATGGGCACGGGTGGCCGAGTGCATTCCCGATTAGGGGGGCTGACGAAGGACGCCGTCGCGGTCCATGACGGTCAACGTTAGAAAATGACAGCGCTCCAATATTAAGAAGTTACTTTAACTAATTCACTTTAATAAAGCCGTTTAATTCAATTAATTCAACATGATACATAGCTAAATTAAAGTCAAATAGACGATGCTATTCGGCGCTTTTGCACGAATACATCGTCTTTTCGGGGAAAACCCGCAGAAACTTTATTGCACTCGTAACGGTCGCTAATTGTTCAGGTTATCGTCAGGCGCCTTCTCCGGCACGCGCCGTACCTGTCTCCCGCCGCCCCTCCGAGAGCTCCCATGACACTGATCCGTCCGCGCGCCGCCGCGATTTCGCCCCGTATGCTTGACGAGGCGAAACCGGGGTTATCGGTCATGGACGCCATCGTCGTGCTGGTCGGCGTGGTGATCGGCATCGGCATCTTCGGGTTTCCGCCGCTGGTCGCGCAACATGCGGGCTCCGAGGCCATGTACATCGCACTGTGGTGCGCGGGCGGCCTGGTGATGCTGGTCGGCGCGCTGTGCTATGCGGAACTGGGCTCGGCCTATCCCGGCGCCGGCGGCGAATACCTGTACCTGACCCGGGCCTGGGGCCCGCGCGTGGGCCTGATGTTTGCCTGGGCCCGCTGTACGGTGATCCAGACCGGCGCGATCGCGGTCGTCGCCTACATCTACGGCGACTACGCCCAGCGTCTGATGCCGCTGGGCGCCTACGGTCCGGCGGCGCACGCCGCGATCTCGGTAGCGGCCCTGACCGCGCTGAATATCGTGGGCACGCGCTATTCCAAACGGCTGCAATGGGTGTTCACCGTACTGACCCTCGCCGCGTTGGGGGCGGTACTGCTCGCCAGCCTGACCGCGTCGGGCGACGCCGCCGCGGCCGCGACGCCCTCGCCCCTTGCCGGCAGCCCGGCGGGCCTGATGGGCATGGGCATGGTGTTCGTGCTGCTGACCTATGGCGGATGGAACGAAGCCGCTTACCTCAGTGGCGAACTGCGCAATCCCGGCCGCAACATGAGCCGGGTGCTGCTGATCGGCACGACCATCGTGACGGGCGCCTACGTGCTGACGAACCTGGCGCTGCTGGAGATCTTCGGCCTGCAAGGCCTGCGCGACACCCCCGCGCTGGGCGCCGATGTCATGCAGTTGGCGGCCGGCCCCTACGCCGCCGCGCTGCTCAGCCTGACTATTTGCGCGACCGCGCTCAGCACCATCAACGGCACCATCATCACCGGCGCCCGCGTCTATTACGCCTTGGGCCGCGACGTGCCGCGGCTGCACGCGCTGGCGGGCTGGAGCGCCCGCAAAGAAACGCCGGTCGCCGCCCTGCTGGCCCAAGGCGCGATCACCCTGGTGCTGGTGGCCTTGGGCGCCTTCAGCCAGAACAGCGTGCAGACGCTGGTGGCGTATACCGCGCCGGTCTTCTGGATCTTCATGCTGCTGGTGGCGGCATCGGTGTGGCGCCTGCGCCAGCTGGATCCCGAGCAGCCCCGGCCGTTCCGCGTACCGCTCTATCCCCTGCCCCCGCTGCTGCTGGGCCTGACCTGCGCCGGCCTGGTCTATTCCAGCGCGGTCTATGCGGGCGCCGGCGCCTTGATCGGATTGGCCGTCCTGGCGGCCGGCATCCCCATGCTGCGCTTGCTCAAACCTGCCCGGTTGCCGGGCTAGCGCGTATTTTTCCTGGCGGGCGCACGCCACGCCCGCGGTTCGTTTGCAGTTGTTGACCTACAAGGAGAGCCCACTATGCAACCCTCGACTCACCCCCCTGTCGCCAGCCGCCTTCCGCGCCTGCCCCGGCGCCGGGCCATCCTGGTGGCTACCGCCATGGCGCTGTCCGTGGCCTATGCGTCCATCGCCACCGCCCAGCCCGCTGCAACGCCTGCGACCCAAGAGGAATACGTGCCGGACGTCGGCCAGGACGGCAAGGACGTGATCTGGGTGCCCACGCCGCAGACGCTGGTGGACAAGATGCTGGACATGGCCAAGGTCACGCCGAAAGACCGGCTGATGGACCTGGGTTCCGGCGATGGCCGCACCGTGATCACCGCCGCGCAGCGCGGCCTGACCGCGCAAGGCATCGAATACAACCCCGACCTGGTGGAACTGTCGCGCCGCAACGCGCAACGGGCCGGGGTCGCGGACCGCGCCACCTTTGTGGCGGCCGACCTGTTCCAGACCGACCTGTCCAAGGCAGACGTGATCACCATGTTCCTGCTGTCGACCATCAACGAAAAACTGCGGCCCACGCTGCTGCAGCTGCCGCCTGGCACCCGGGTGGTGTCCAACACGTTCCGCATGGGCGACTGGGAACCCGACGCGGCCGAAACCGTCACCAAGGACTGCTCCACCTACTGCACCGCGCTGCTCTGGATCGTGCCCGCCAAGGTAGAGGGAAAATGGGAGGTCGACGGCCAGACGCTGCACTTGACGCAGCAGTACAAGATGCTGTCGGGCAAGCTGGGATCGGCCGACATATCGGACGCCCGCCTGAATGGCAACGCGATTTCGTTCAGCGCCAACGGCGTGCGCTATACCGGCGAAGTCAACGGCAAGACGATGAGCGGCACGGCGGCCGGCAAAGGCAGCTGGTCGGCCAGGCGCAGTTGACCGTCCCCGCGGGGTGACGCCGTTTGACCCCGGCGCGTCTCATGCAATAGCATGCGTTGCATGAGAAGAGACAGCAAACTTTCCGGCGTGCTGCATGTCCTGCTGCATATGGCCGAGGCGCCCGGCCCCATGACCTCGGAAGACCTGGGCCACGTCATGCAGACCAACCCCGTCGTCATCCGCCGCATCATGGGCGGGCTGCGCGACCAGGGGCTGGTGCATTCCGAGAAAGGCCATGGCGGCGGGTGGACGATCTCGTGCGATTTCAATCGGGTGACGCTGCGCGACATCTACGAAGCGCTCGGGTCGCCCGAGATCTTCGCCATGGGCAACCGCAGCGATTCGCCAGGCTGCCTGGTCGAGGCGGCCGTGAACAAGGCGCTGACCGGCGCTTTCGAAGACGCCGAAGCCTTGCTGATGGAGCGATTCGGCGCCGTCACCCTGGCCGCGCTCAGCAAGGACTTCCACGCCGGCATGGTGCGCCATGGCCGGGCTTTCGACCTGGCGAAGGCCCACGCGCAGTGACCTTCAGCGCGGCGGACGCTGCGAAAAGCTGCGCTCGAAGATGCCTTCGGCGATGCGGTTCTTCAGGATCTCGATGGATCCCCCCGCGATCATCCACCCGCGGCACCGGCGCACGCAGTACTCGACCAGCGATTCCCGGCTGTAGCCCAGCCCTCCCAGCACCTGCAAGGCGTCATTGGCCACGTCGAAACCCACCTGATTGCAGTAGGCCTTGGCTATCGCCGTGTCGGTCGCCGACGGGAATCCGGTGTCCGCGGCGATCGCCGCCCGGTACAGCAGCAACTGGGCGGCATCCAGCTTGATCCGCATATCGGCGAATTTCCATTGCAGCCCCTGGAATTCACACAACAGCCGGCCGAACTGCTTGCGCTGCATCGCCCAGCTGCGCGCTTCTTCGTAGGCATAGCGGCCCAGCGCGAGCGACCGCGCCGTGTTCCCGATGCGTTCCACGTTGAAACCGGCAATCTGCTTCTTGAAGCCGCCCTCGCCCAGGACGACCATGTCGTCGGCCACGAACACGTTGTCAAAGAAGATCTCGACCCATTCCTCGCCGGACATGAACGCGGACCGCTTGCCCAGTTTCACGCCGTCGGCCTTGGTGTCGATCAGCACCGACCCGATGCCGCCCGTTCCCGGACCGAAGCGCACATAGGTCAGGATCACGCTGGCGTGCGGGCCGTGGGTCGTGAAGATCTTGGTGCCGTTGATGCGCCAGCCGCCATCGGCCCGGGTGGCGCTGGTTTTCAGTTCAGTCACCGCCGAGCCGGCATCGGGCTCAGTCATGCCAACCGAAATCAGGCCTTCGCCGGCCAGCAATGCGGTCAGGTACTTCTGCTTTTGCCCCGCGCTGCCGTATTCGGCCAGCACGCGGATGGCGCCGAAGTTGCCCGCCTGTACCACGTCGGCGCTACGGGGGCAGACGGATGCCACGGTCTCGATGGCGATGACGGCGTCCATCAGCGAACCGCCAACGCCGCCGTCCTGTTCAGCCACGGTGATGCCCAGCAGGCCCTGCCCGGCCATGCTGCGGGCGACGTCCCAGGGGTAGTCGTCGGAATGGGCGCGTTCGACGGCGCCGTCGCGCAGTTCGCGGTCGGCGAAACGCCGCACCGCGGTTTGGAAATCCTGTTGTTCCGGTGTCAGCTTGAAGTCCATCTAGGTAGTTCCCGATGCAAGAGTGGAAAAATGGGTAGGGGTCAGGCCAGGCGGACCAGGCCGTCGACGGCGACCACGCCGTCGGCGCGGACAAACAAGGGGTTGATTTCGGCTTCCTCCACCTGCACGCCCGCCAGGCAGGCCAGCGTCGAGAACGCCGCGATGGTGCGGGCCAAGCCCTCGCAATCGCCTTCGGGCAAGCCACGGAACCCCCGGATCAGCCGGGTCTGGCGGACTTGGACGATCATCCGGCGGGCCTCCTCCAGGGACACCGGCGCCAGGCGCAGCGCGAAGTCCGGCGACAGCTCGGCGGCGATGCCGCCTGCGCCCAGCAACACGGTGGGGCCCACCAGCGGGTCGTGCCGATAGCCCAGGATCAGCTCGATCAACCGGCTTTCCATAGGTTGGACCAGGATGCCGTCGATTTGCGCCTGCGGCGCCCGGCGGCGCACCGCATCCAGCATCTGGTCCGCGGCAAGCGCCAGCGCCTGTCCGTCCGCGACGCCGACACGGACCGCGCCCAATTCGGTCTTGTGGGCCAGGTCCGGCGAGCAGACCTTGGCCACCAGCGGATACGGCACGGTGTGATGCAACGCGTCCGGCGCCAGCAATTGGCCGGCTGCCACCGGTACGCCCAGGCTGCGGAACAGCGTTCCGGACGCGTATTCACTGAGCATGCCCCGTCGCGGCAGGCCGTCAGGCCATGCCACGGGCGAGCCCGCCTCAGGCGGCTGGCCGGCGTCGGTGAAGAACACGGACAGCGCATCGGCGCAGGCCTCCGGCGTGCGAAAGGCGGCAATCCCGCCCGCGCGCAGCAAGGCCAGCGATTCCGGGGCCTCGGGCGCCAGGAAGACCGCCAGGGGTTTGCCGTTCGGCTTGTCCGCCTCCAGCAGCGGCTTGACCGCCAGGCCGGGATGGAACTGCGCCGAAGACCCCACCACGCTCAGGACGGCATCGCACCAATCGGCGCGCAGCAGGTGTTCAAGCAGCATCTTGTATTGCGCGCTGCTGGCCGCCAGGGTCAGGTCGATGACGGGGGTTTCGCGGATGTTCAGGCCGGATTGCGCGATCATCCGGACGAACTCAGCGGGCGGCGCTACGGCGGCCAGGCCATGCAGCCCCAGGTTGTCGACCACGGTGGCGGCGCCGCCGCCGGTGGTGGTGATCACCGCCACCCGGGCGGCCGGCCTATCCGGCACGGGGGTCGAAGCGCGGCATGGCCGGCGATAGCGTGACGCCAGCGGCGCAATCTCGAACAAGGTTTCCAGATGCCTGACCCGCATGACGCCATGCGCGGCCAGGAAGGCGTCGACCGCCACGTCGTTGCCGGCCATGGCGCCCGTATGCGACTGCGCCAGCGCGTCGCCTTGCTCGGAACGACCCAGCTTGTAGGCGACGACTGGCTTGCGCTGGACCCGGGCGCGCGTCAGCGCCCGGGCCAGCGTCGGCGCGTCACGCAAGGTCTCCAGGAACAGCAGGATGACTTTGGTGTGCGGGTCGTCGACCAGCGCCTCGACCACCTCGCCCACGGAAATATCGCTTTCGTTGCCCACCGACACCGACTTGGCGAAACCGAACCCGCGCGCCGCAGCTCGCGACAGCAAGGATCCCATCATCGATCCGCTTTGCGACACCATGCTGATGTCGCCCGGCAGCAAGGTGTCGGCCTCGAAGGCGGCGTTCACGGACAGGATGCCGCCGGTGTGCAGGTCGGCCAGGCCGATGCTGTTCGGCCCCAGCAGGCGCAGGCCCAACCCGCGCGCCTGCGCCACCAGGGCGGCCTGGCGCGCCTGGCCGTCCGGCCCGGTTTCACCGAACCCGTCGGAATAGACGGTCACGACCCGGGCGCCGGCCTCGGCACAAGCGGGCAGTAGCGCGGCCACTTCGTTGCCGGGAATCATCACGAAAACGTGGTCGACGGGCCCGGGCAGGTTCCGCAGCGACGGATACGCCCGTTCGCCCAGGATCTCGGCTCGGGCGGCATTGATGGGATAGACGGTCCCGCTGTAGCCATGCTTGCGCATGAACCGCAAAGGACGCGCGGTGTTCTTGCGTACGTCGCCCGAGGCGCCCACCAGGGCGACCGAGCGGGGAGACAGCAATGCGTCGGCGAATGAAGACGAGGAAGAAAAAGAGGACATGGATGCGGCGGATGTCATGGGTTCCGGATGGGATGGGGGATCAAAGTCGGGGCATGTCGGCGGCCAGGCGCAGCGCGCGCACCGGCATCGTGTCCAGGCGCCAGACGTCCTCGCGCAATGCGCGGGCGCGTTCGCGGCCCAGGACGGGCCCCGCCAGCTCGTCGAACTTGTCGGCCAGGTCCGCATCCGATAGCGGCGACTCGGGGTCGCCCTTGCGGAACGGGGAATGGTGTTCAAGCACTTGGCCGTCGGTGGTCGTGACCGTCAGCCGCGCGGCGCGCATGCGGGGAAAGCCCGCGGTGAAGGTGGGATCTGCCCGCAGCTCAAGCCGTTGCATCAACTGGCGCACCTGCGGGTCGCGCAGCCGGCCGGGGCCGAAGGCGTCCAGGCGGACCGAACCATGGACAAGTGCGTGCGCCACCACGTACGGCAGGCTGAACTTGGCCTCGAAAGCGGTGGCGGGCGAAAAGTTGCCCGTCACGTCCAGGGCCGTCTGATAGGCGTCCACCCGCAGCGCGGCGACGTCGTCCGCACGCAGTCCTTGCTGGCGCAGCGCCAGCGCGGCGTCGATGGCGGCGAAGGTATGGCCGCAGCAGCCGTGATTTTTCTGGGTGATGGACAGAATGTTGTAGCGCTGGCCCAGGCCGTCTACGGCCACGGCCCAGTCCGGATCCTGCGCCAAGGCCGCGCCGAAGCCGACCTTGCCTTCCAGGATGTCGGGCACGCCGGTAATGCCGTGCGCGGCGCCCTGCCCGGCCCGCACGCCGACTTCGGCGGCATGGCCGGCGTGCAAGGCCTTGCTCATCGCGTCGGACCGGAAGGCCTGCTGCAGGCCGCTGGCCAGGGTGCCGGCGGTGGCCAGCGCATGCAGCATCGTCTGCGCGTCGCCCGGGGCGCACAAGGCCGCCGCCGCGGCAGCGCTGCCGAAGCAGCCCACGGTGCCGGTGGTATGGAAGTAGCGGTAATGGGAGGGTTGCACCGCGGCGCCGATGCGGGTCGAGATCTCGTAACCCACCACGATGGCGTTCAGCAAGGCCTGGCCGCTGGCGTCGCCCTCTTCGGCCAGCGCCAGGGCGGCGGCGATGGTCGGGCAGCCGGGGTGATAGATCGCGTCGCGGAAGATGTCGTCGAATTCCACGGCATGCGACACGCTGCCGTTGATCCACGCCGCCGTGGCGGCGAAGGCGGTCGTGGCGCAGCCGGGCAAGCTGGAAGCGCCAGAGCCCAGTTCGGCGCCGTGCGCGCCCAGCAGTTGCAGGCAAGGCGCCGTGCGCGTGCCGGGATACAGCGCCGACAGCCAATCCAGGAACGCGCGCTTGGCGTGGTGGATGACCTCGTCCGGCAGCCGGGCCAGCGTGTCCTGCGCGCCATACGCGGCGATCGTCTCCAGCAGCATGCTTGTCTCTCCTCTTGTTATTGCGGCGCGGCGGCCGCGTCGCTGATATCTGCCGTCCACTCTAGGCGGCCTGCCCCCGGCCAGGATTGATAAAAAGGAAAACGAGCGTTCTTGTTCCAGGGGGGACGGATTTGGAGATAGTTGCTTTGCCAATTTTTCATACCGCCCGGCGGGGGCCTTCCGTAAGCTGCATGGCAATAGCAAGAAAAACAGTCGCCATTCCAAGGAGGAAGTAATGAGTGAGACAAAGACCCCGCTGGGTTTCATCGGTCTGGGCGTGATGGGCGAACCCATGTGCGCCAATCTGGTCCGCAAATCCGGGCACCCGGTGTATGTGGCCGATATCAGTCCCGAGCCGGTGGCCCGCATCGGCGCATTGGGCGGCCACGCCTGCGCGTCGATCATCGAAGTGGCGCAGACCACCGAAATCGTGTTCCTGTCGCTACCCAGCATCGTGCAGGTCGAACAGGTGTGCACCGGACCGGGCGGCCTGGTGGAGGCTGCCGGCCGCGTGCGCATCGTGGTCGACATGAGCACCAGCGACGTCGGCCGCACCCGCCGCCTGGCCGAAGTGCTGCGCGGCCACGGCATCCTGCTGATCGACGCGCCGGTGGCGCGCATGCGCGAAGCCGCCCGGCTGGGCACGCTGATGATCACCGTAGGCGCCACCCGCGAGGACTACGAGACGGTCCTGCCCTACCTGTCGTGCATGGGCACGGACGTGCTGCTGTGCGGCGGCGTCGGCAATGGCCAGGTCGTGAAGATCATGAACAACATGGTGGTGTTCATGACGGTGCATGCGCTGGCCGAAGCCATCACGATCGGCCGCAGCGCGGGCGTGGACGGCACGCTGCTGCTGGATGCGCTAAGCAAGGGATCGGCCGACAGCTTCGTGCTGCGCAATCCGGGCCAAAAGGCGCTTGCCGCGGAATCGTTTCCGGAAAAGACCTTTCCCACCGAGTACGCGATCAAGGACATCCTGCTGGCGCTTGAACTGGCGAACCAGGGCGATGTCGACGCCCGCGCCGCCAAGCTGACGCACGACCTGCTGGAGCGCACGCGCGCCGCGGGCTACGTCAAGGAGTACTACCCGGTGATGGTCAAGCTGATCGAACGCGGCTACGCCTGAATCCTGTCCTCCTGCCGGCGGCGCTTCCAGCGCCGCACCTTTCCCTATTCGAGACAACCATGACCTCCATGCTCTCCAGGTGGGCGCTGCCCGTGCTCGCCGCCGCCTTCAGCTTGAATGCCGCCGCCGCGGATTACCCCGTCAAGCCGATCACGCTGGTGATCGGGTTCACCGCCGGCGGCCCGACCGACGCCGTCGGACGCTATCTGGCCCGCGGGCTGGAAACCGAACTCGGCCAGACCATCGTGGTGGAAAACCGCCCGGGCGCCAACGGCGTCGTGGCGGTGCAAGCCGTCAAGCGCGCCGCCGCCGACGGCTACACGCTGATGCTAGGCAGCAGCGGCACGCTGTCCATCGAACCCGTCTACAAACAGAAGGTCGACTATCAGGTGCTCAAGGACTTCCAGCCCGTCGGGCTGGTGGCCAGCTACCCGTACCTGCTGGTCGTGCCGGCCGATTCGCCGTTCAAGACCGTCCAGGAGCTGATCGCCGGCGCGCGCCAGAAGCCCGGCGCATTGACCTTCGCGTCCGCCGGCAGCGGCGCCGTCAACCACCTGGCCGGCGAATGGTTCAAGAGCGCCTCCCAGGTGGACATCACCCACATCCCGTACAAGGGCGATTCGGCGGCCATCGCCGACCTGGTGGCCGGCCGGGTGGACATGGCGTTCCTGAGCGCAATCGCCGCCATGCCGCAGGTGCAGGCGGGCAAGATGCGCGCGCTGGGCATCGCGGCCGCCCAGCCGTCGTCCGTGGCGCCGGGGGTGCCGACGGTGGCGGAATCGGCCGGCATCCCCGGATTCACTGCCGAGCCTTGGAACGGCGTGCTGGCGCCCGCCGGCGTGCCGCCCGCCGTGACGCAGCGCCTGAATGCCGCCATCAATAAGGTAATGGGCACGGAAGCCGCGCGCGACGCGTTGCTGAAACTGGGCCAATACCCCATGACGGGCAGCCCAGAAGACTTCGCGCGGCACATCAGCACGCAAACCGACCGCTGGGCGCAAGTCATGCAGACCAGCCACATCGCAAAGGCGGACTAAATGGACTATCCCGAACTGAACCTGCTGATCGGCGGCCGCGCCGTGCCCGCCGGCAACCGCCCGGGCCTGGACGTGATCGACCCCGCCACCCTGGCCGTACTGGGGCGCGTGCCGGTCGCTACGCCCGAAGACATCGACGAGGCGCTGGAGGCTGCCCGCCGCAGCTTTCCCGGCTGGCGCGATACGCCGGCGCTGGAACGCGCCGCCATCCTGCGCCGCGCTGCCAGCCTGATGCGGGAACGTACGCCGCTGCTGGCGTGGCTGATCACGCGGGAGCTTGGCAAGCCACTGGCCGAATCCGAAAAGGAAGTGGCGACCGCGGCTGAAATGTTCGAATGGGCGGCCGAAGAAGCCCGGCGCACGTATGGCCGGCTGATCCCCGGGCGTGTCAGCGGCATCCGCCAGATGGCCGTCCCGGAGCCGGTTGGCCCGGTCGCCGCCTTCTCGGGCTGGAATGCGCCGGCCATCACGCCATCGCGCAAGATCGCGGGCGCATTGGCGGCCGGCTGCTCCATCGTGATCAAGCCGTCCGAGGAAACGCCTGCGATCGCGCTGGAGATCGGCCGCGCGCTGGCCGATGCCGGCCTGCCCGCCGGCGTGTTGAACATGCTGTTTGGCGACCCCGGCGAGATCTCCAAGCGCCTGATCGCTTCGCCCGTGATCCGCATGGTGACCTTCACCGGGTCGACGTCCATCGGCCGCGAACTGGCGGTGATGGCCGCCGCGGGCTTGAAGCGGGCCACGCTGGAGCTGGGCGGACACGCGCCGGTGGTGGTGTTTGACGACGCCGATCCGGAAGCCGCCGCCGACGCCTTGCTGGCCGCCAAGTTGCGCAATTCTGGCCAGATCTGCACGTCGCCCACCCGCATGTTCGTGCAGCAAGGCGTCTACGAACGGTTCGTGCACCGCCTGGCCGAACGGGCCCGCGGCTGGCGCGTCGGCAACGGGCTGGAGGCCGGCGTGCAGATGGGGCCTTTGGCGAACCCCCGGCGCCTGGCCGCCATGGAAACCATGGTGGCCGACGCGGTCAAGCATGGCGCGCAGCTTGCCGCCGGCGGCACCCGTCTGGACCTGGCGGGCTGGTTCTGGGCGCCGACCGTGCTGCGCGACGCCGGCCCCGACTGCCTGGCCGCCAACACCGAACCGTTCGGCCCATTGGCGCTGGTCCAGCCGTTCAAAGAGACGGACGAAGCGCTGGCGCTGGCCAACCGCCTGCCGTTCGGCCTGGCCTCGTATGTGTTCACGCGAGACGCTGCGACGGCGCGGCTGGCGTCCGAACGCATCGAAAGCGGCGTCGTCTGCATCAACCACTGCCAGGCTTCCCTGCCCGAGACCCCCTTCGGCGGTTTCAAGGACAGCGGACTGGGCAAGGAAGGCGGCGTCGAAGGCCTGCAGGAGTTCATGCAGGTCAAGTACGTCAGCCAGATGTAGCCACCCCATCCAAAGGAGAAGACCATGAATAAGAAGATCACCACCCTGCTCGTCCTGGCTGCGGGCGCCGGACTGGCGCAGGCGCCCGCGCAAGCCCAGGTGCCGGCAGGCATTTCGGACGGCGTCGTGCGCATCGGTGTGCTCACGGACATGTCGGGCGCCTATTCCGGCAACGTGGGGCCGGGTTCGGTGCTGGCCACCAAACTGGCCATCGAAGATTTCGGCGGCCAGGTACTGGGCAAGCCGATCGAGATGCTGTCGGCCGACCATCTGAACAAGACCGACGTGGCCGCCGGCCGGGCCCGGGAATGGATGGACCGCGAAAAGGTCGACGTGGTGACCGAGCTGGGCAACAGCGCCGTCGCCCTGGCCGTGATGAACATCGCCCGCGAGAAGGGCCGAATGACGATGGTGACCGGAGCCGGCGCCACCCGCATCACGGGTGAAGACTGCTCGCCCAACAACGTCCAGTGGGTCTATGACACGTATGCGCTGGCCAAGGTGGGCACGCTGCCGCTCGTCGAAGCCGGCGCGAAGAAGTGGTATTTCGTCACCGCCGACTATGCGTTCGGCCATTCGCTGGAAAGCGACGGCATGCGTTTCGTGAAGGAAGGCGGCGGCACGGTGGCCGGCTCGGTCCGCTATCCCTTCCCGGGAACGGACTTCGCGTCCTTCCTGCTGTCGGCGCAAGCCAGCAAAGCGGATGCGGTGGGCTTTGCCAGCGCGGGCGCCGACTTGCAGAACGAGATCAAGCAGGCGCGCGAGTTCGGCCTGGCCGACCGCCAGAAGCTGGTCGCCATGCTGATGAGCATCACGGACGTGCACGGCGTGGGCCTGGAGGCCGCCCAGGGCATGACGTTCGCCGAAACCTTCTACTGGAACATGGACGACGAGACGCGCGCCTTCGCGCAGCGCTTCTTCAAAGCCGCCAACAAGATGCCCACCGCCTTGCAGGCCGGCCAGTACTCCGCCGTGCTGAACTACCTGCGGGCCGTGGAAAAGTCGGGGACGGACAATGTGGATACCGTGATGAAGACGCTGCGCAGCATGCCGATCCATGACGCCTTTGCGCGCAACGCGCGCCTGCGCGAAGACGGCAAGCTGATCCACGACACCTATGTAGTCGAGGTGAAGGCGCCCAAGGATTCCCAGGCGGCGTGGGACTATTACAAGATCGTCAAGACGGTGCCGGGCGACCAGGCCTTCATGCCCTTGGCCGAAAGCCAATGCAAGCTGGTCAAGCAATGACCACCGCGTCCGCAGACGGCGCCGCGCTGCCGGTCTACGAGGCGTACGCCATCCGCTACGCCAGCGTGACCCGGCGCGCCGTCGATAACTTCCTGTCCCGCGCCGACGTGCACGACGGCCCCATGCCGCTGGATTTCTACTGCTGGCTGCTGCGGGGCCCTGCCGGCAATGTACTGGTCGACACCGGTTTCAGCGCGTGCTCGGCGCGCGCCCGCGACCGGGCCTTCACGCTGCATCCCGAGGCCGCGCTGGCCCGGCTGGGCCTGGCGCCGGCCGATATCGACCATGTGATCCTGACGCATCTGCACTATGACCATGCCGGCAACGTCGAGGCCTATCCGCGGGCGCAGGTCCATCTTCAAGACACCGAAATGCAGTACGCCACCGGCCGCTACATGTGCTTTGCGGCCATGCGGCATTTCTTTTCGGTGGACGACGTGCAGTCGGTGCTGCGGCAGGTCTACGCGGGCCGCGTCCGTTTCCACGACGGCGACGCCGAGCTCGCGCCCGGGCTGGAACTGCATCACATAGGCGGCCATACACAGGGCCTGCAGGTGGTGCGGGTGCATACCGCGCGCGGCTGGATCGTGCTGGCCTCGGACGCCCTGCACTATGCCCGCAACCTCACCGACGACAACCCGTTTCCCGCTATCTTTCACCTGGGCGACATGCTGGAAGGCTATCGGCGCATTCGCGCGCTGGTGGAATCCGACGCGCATATCGTGCCGGGCCACGATCCGGCCGTCGCCCGGCAGTATCCGCCCGCCGATGGCGAGGCAGGCATCTACCGGCTGGATACGCCCCCTTTGTGACGAGGAAAACCCGATGCATGAAGACGATTTCATCCTGAACCGGCTGGCCGACGCCGTGAACCGTCAAGAGCGCCTGGTCTGGCGGGGCCGCCATCTGAACACGGTGTTCCTGCTGGAGCGCGGCGCCGACGCCTACCTGGTCACGGTGGCTGCGGGCCGGATCCAGTCCGTGCGGAAAGGCCCTTTCGTGATGCCGCGCTGGCAATTCGCCTTGCGCGCCTCGGCCGAAGATTGGGCGCAATTCTGGCGTCCCCTGCCCCCGCCAGGGTTCCACGATCTGATGGCGCTGGTGAAATTCCGACGCCTGCGCGCCGAAGGCGACCTGTATCCCCTGATGTCCAACCTGCTGTATTTCAAGGACGTGCTGGCCTGCCCGCGCGCCGAAGGAGCGTCCTCGTGAATCCGCAAACCGCCGTCTTCGAACCCATCATCGGGCGCTACCTGCAGTTGACGTTGGGCGGCCGCGCGCACCGCGTCTATGTCGAGGAGGCCGGCAGCGGCATCCCGCTGCTGTGCCTGCACACCGCCGGCGCCGATACCCGGCAGTACCGGGCGGTGATGAACGATCCGCGGATCCTCGAGTCCTTCCGGGTGATCGCATTCGACCTGCCCTGGCACGGCAAATCGTCACCGCCCGAAGGCTGGCAGCAGGAAACCTACCGGCTGACGTCCGAGGATTATGCGCAAACGATCATCGCCGTGGCCGACGCGCTGGCGCTGGACCAGCCGCTGGTGATGGGGTGCTCGATCGGTGGACGCATCGTGCTGCATCTTGCGCTGGAACACGCGCACCGCTTCGGCGGCGCCATCGGACTGCAGTCGGGCGCCCACGTGGATCCCTATTACGACCTGGAATGGCTGAACCGGCCCGACGTGCACGGCGGCGAAGTCTGCGCCGGCATCGTGTCCGGCCTGGTGGGCCCAGGCAGCCCCGACGAACATCGGTGGGAAACGCTGTGGCACTACATGCAAAGCGGCCCGGGCGTGTTCAAGGGCGACCTGCATTTCTATACGGCCGATGGCGATATCCGGGACCGCGTGGCCCAAATCGATACGCGCCGTTGCCCCTTGTGGCTGCTGACCGGCGAATACGACTATTCGTGCACGCCGCAAGACACCGAGTTCCTGGCCGGGCGGATCGCCGGCGCGCATTGGCAGATCATGCAAGGCATGGGCCACTTTCCCATGAGTGAAGATCCCGACCGCTTCCTTGCCTATCTGCGGCCGGTGCTGGCCCAGGCGGCCGAAGCGCGCCTGGCCGGCTAGCCGCTTCGACACGCTCGCGCCGTCACGGCGCCAGCGTGTCGGGCGCCGTCAACGCCTTCAGCAGTTCATCGACCGGGCGCGCCAGTTGCGCCGTATCGCGCACGCAGATATAGAACTGGCGTTCCGCCCATTCATCCCGCAGCCGCAGTAACACCAGGCCCATCGACGCCAGATAGTGGCGCGCGATGCCTTCCGGCACCACGCCAATGCCCAGGCCTTCGCGGATCATCCGGCACCGCGTCTCGAAGTTGGACACCTGCAGCTTGACGTTGGGCGGCCGCGACAGCGTCTGCCCCGCATACGCCAGGAACTGGTCCAGCGAATGCCGCGGAAAATAGCCCAGCAGGTCATAGTCCAGTGCGTCTTCCAGGAATAGTTCCGTCCGGTCTGCCAAGGGATGGCCGACCGGCACGACCAGCCCCACGCGATCGCGGCGGAACGGGAACGATGCGACGCCCGGCACGGGATGATCGGCGTGGTAGATGCCGATATCCACCGACGCTTCGGCGACCAGACGCGGAATGTCGTAGCTGTGGCCTTCCAGCAGGTCCACGCTGACGTCGCTGCGGCCCGCCAGGAACCTGCCCATCACACCCGGCAGGAATTGCAGGATGGTCGACGGGTTGCTGGCCAGCCGGATCTTGGCCTGGCCATTGACGGAATAACCGTTGATCGCCTGCTCGGTCAGCTGCACGCTGCGCAAAATGGCCTTGGCGCGCTGGTAGAGCAAGGCGCCGGCGGGCGTAGGCTCGACCCCGCGGCCATGGCGATGCAATAGCGTGCGGTCCAGGTGGCGCTCCAATTCCGCCACCCGTTTGCTGGCGGCGGATGTCACCAGGTTTTCCCGTTCGGCCGCTTTCGACAGGCTCTTTTCTTCGACGGCCGCGACGAAGATTTCCAGGGCAGGAATATCCAGCTTTTTCATACCGGCAATATACCGTGCCGCCACGCCGTCAACGTCGCTTCGACCTGCGTGATTTCCGCGCGGGTCATGCCGGCGCGGCCGTAGAAGCCGGCGCGTTCGGCCACGACTTCCCGCACCCGGTCCAGGATGGATTGCGCCGCGGCTTCAGAACGCAGGCCAAAGCGCCGGTATTCGGTCAGGCAGTTCTCGAACGTGCTGTCGCGCCCCGCCGCGCCGATGTGCAGGTAATGCTTGGCTGACCCTTCCTGCGTGACCACATCGAACAAGGGTGAGAGCCGGTACGTCCCCGCGCCCTCGTCCTTCAGAAAGCCGACGTTCTTCAGATGGTCGTCGGTGTTGTGCACGGCGACGTTCAGGATCATGCGGGCGTACAGTTCCTTCAGGTCCTGCACCGGGTTCGACGAGATGCGGCGCACGACGTCCGCCAAGCGGGCGTATGAATACGTGGCCTTGCCGCGCGCGCCGTCCAGTTCGCGCTTGCCGATCTGCGCCGACGGGCTGATCAGCGAGGCGCCGCTCAGGAAATGCCGGCGGGCCACCACGGGTTCGCCGCCGCGCTCGGCCGGCAGCCGCTCCCGGTCGAAGCGGCGGGTCAGCAGCACGGCGCCCAGATGGGTTTGCGTCAGATGGACCTCGGGCACGGTCAGCCCGATTGCGCGCGCCATCTCCAGATTGGCGAACTCGACGCGTTGCCGGTCATAGGAATCGCCCCGGCGCGGAAACTTGGCGATCCACATTTCCCCCTGCTCGTCGCGCACGATGGTCTTGGGGCGCGCCCCGCCGATATCCCACGAACTGCCCAGGATGTCGCGGTACAGGCCTTTCGGCTTCACGCCTTGGTCGATGTCCGTCAACAAGCCCGCCAACGAGTCCAACTGGCTGATCTCGGGCAAGCGATAGGTCTTGCGCATATTGGGCGTCAGCTGGCGGGCGCTGAAGAACAGCGCCCCCACGCCCATGCCGCGCCCGCGCAGCAGGACTTCGTCTTCCGTCACCCGGGCGCCGGCCTTGTCCACGCGCATCACGTTGCGGCCCCAGGCGTCAGGCGCCGCGTCGAAGATCGCGCCCAGCGTCTCGTAGCGGCTTTCCGTCCGGAAGGCCGTCCTGGCATCGATCAGGGGCAGATTCAGCGGGTCCAGCGCGAAGGCGCGTGGATCATTCACATAGGACTGCACATAGGTGAATTCGGCGAAAAAGTGATTTTCGTCCGAGTCGTCCAGCGTCAGCAGGCCGGCCAGGACCGCTTCGCCGCGGATGTCCACATAGACAAACAGCTGGCTTTCCACGGACTTGTGCTTGCGGGTGCGCGCCATGCCCGGCCTCGCCGCCTAGAGTTTGGTGGGATCGACGCGGTGCGCGGACAGCGCCCCGCCGCCCCGGCTAGGCCGTCGCAACGCGTCCAATCGCTTGCCCACGCCGTCCTGGTCGGGATCGGCAAGCGAGAACAGCTGGTCGCCAAAGCCGTATTGCAGCAGCGCTTCTACCGCCAGCGCCAGGGATACCCCGCCGTCGCCGCGTTCCAGCCGGGCGACGGTCGCGCGCGATACGCCCAGGCGGGCAGCCAGCGCGCTTTCCGACTCGGCGCGTCGCAGGCGCGCCGTACGCAGGTTTGCCCCCAGCCGGGCGAGCGCATCGGCGGCATCGAAACTGGGTTCGATTTTCTTTTTCATGCCTTGATAATAGTGCGGAAATCGCGCTATTGCATGATTAATGAGGCACAACGTGTTTCTGATATGCTCTATTAATAGCGCATTAATGGCTATTATGGGCTATTAATAGAACAGAACCACGCAATTAAACCACCACGGCTTGATCCAGCCGCAGCGCGCCCCGCCCCGTGTCCAGCGTGACCCGCGCGCCCAGCGGCAGCGTCAGGTTCGGGTCGCCGTGCCCGCTGGGCCAACCCGCCAATATCGGAATCCCGCGCGACCGGAACTGGTCCAGGATCAACGGATACAACAGGCCTTGGGCCTGCGCGTCATCCATCTGCACGCCCAGACGGGTGAAATTGCCCACCAGCAAGCCCTTTACGCCATCGAACTTGCCGGCGGCCGCCAACTGGCCCAGCAGCCGGTCGACGCGCGGCACGGCTTCGTTGACGTCTTCGATGAACAGGATCGCGTCGCGCGTATCGATTTCGTTGCGCGTGCCGGTCAGCGCGGCGATCAGCGCCAGGTTGCCGCCGATCAGCCGCCCGCTGGCCACGCCCGGCACCAGTTCAGTGGCCAACGCGTCCTGCGGGGGGGCGATCCATGCGCCGTTGCCGATCTGACCGGTGACCATCGCCAGCAGGCTGGATTCCGTGGGCTCGCGTTTGCCGGCCAGCAAATCCTGCCCCAGCATCGGCCCGTGGAACGTGACAAAACCGGCATGACGCTGCAAGGCCAGGTGCAGCGCGGTGATGTCGCTGTAGCCGATGAAAGGCTTGGCATGCTTGCGCAGCAGCGCGTAATCCAGCTGGTCCAGCAGGCGCCACGACCCGAAGCCTCCTTGCAGGCACCACACCGCGCCGACATCCGGCGCGGCAAAAGCGTCGTGCAGATCCGCCAGCCGGTCGGCATCGCTGCCGGCCAGGTAGTCATACGGCGTGTCCAGGCGGCTGCGGCTGGCTGGCATGACTTGGGCGGTAAAGCCGCGAGCCTCCAGCCATTGCGCCGCATCGTCGCTGGCGCCTGGCGCTGCGGAGGCCGGCGCCACGATGGCGACCCGCGCGCCGGGGCGCAATGCGGGAACCGGTGCCGCGCCCTTGCCGTGCGCGGCCGGCGGCGTGCTGGACGCTGTAGCCTGACTGGCGCCCGATGTCCGGCCGCTGGGGGTCCGACTTGCGCAGCCGCTCAGCGCCAGTGCCGTCAAGCACAGCGCCCCGGTCTGCTTCAGGAAGCCGCGGCGGCCCGGATTCTGGTGCGGCGCAGGCTCGCCAGGCAGGTTCATGGTCTTCGTCAGTGGCATCGATGCGTCGTCAAAACCGTTCGTAGTCCAGGCGGTAGCGCCATTGGCCCACGGCCAGCCCCGCCATCGGCAAACGGCCGATGCGGATGCGGCGCAAGGCTTGCAGCTGCAAGCCGGCGGTATCGCAAACGAATTCGATGAAGCCAGGCAAGGGCGTCTTCAGTGCAAAGCGCAGATGGGTTTCGTTCTGCCAGCTGACCTTCATGGGGGTAGCCGCGCGCCCTTCATACGCCAGGCCGCGTTGTAGCCGGGCCAGGTCGCCCTCGCTGAGCTGGCCGCTGACCTGCGCCACGTATTCCTGCTCCACCAGCTTGCCCTCTTCCACCAGTTTGCGCGAGATCGCGTATTCCTGCGTGTAGACGACAAGACCGCTGGCCGCGCGTTCCAGCGGCGTGACGAGTTTCAGGCCGTTGAACATGCGCTTCAAGTAGCGCTGGCCGGAACGGTCGCCCGGCATCAGGTTCTTGGGCACGATCAGGTCCAGCGCCGAACCCGGTTCATTGTCGGCGTACAGCCCCTCGGGCTTGTGCACCAGCACGGTCACGGGCCGCATGTCTTCCAGCTTCGCGCCAGGCAATAGGCTGACCGTCTGGCCGGGGGCGACACGGAATCCGGGTTCTTCCACCGTTTTGCCGTCCACCGCAACCCAGCCGCCTTCTATATAACGTTCGGCATCGCCGCGCGAGCAGGACTGTTCCGTGGCCAAGCGCTTGGCCAGCCTTACGCTTTCGCTCATCGCGCCACCGCCTTGGATGCGGGCGTAGCCTGGGTGGAAAGGGATTCGGGCGTGCTGTCAGCCAGCACAAGCGGGTGCATCGTCATTAAGTATTGCCGGGGTGTTGCAAAAAAGCGGGCGGTGGCCCGCAGCGTCAGGCAGATGTTACGCCTTTTCGGCAGGCGCTCCGGGCAGCGAGGCGCCCGCCGCATCCGGACTCTCCAGGGGTTCGGCGGGCGGCGGCACCTCTTCGATCCAGGCCTTCACCAAGGTCGACGTCACCGCCAGGATCACCGGACCGATGAACAGGCCAACGATGCCGAAGGCGAACATGCCGCCCAGCACGCCGGACAGAATCAGCAGCAAAGACAGATTCACGCCGCGCTTGATCAGCATCGGACGCAACAGGTTGTCCAGCATGGCCACCAGGACCGCCCAGACCAGCAACAAGATGGCGGCCACTTTCATATCGTTCTGGAACAGCCAGATCACGCCGCCCAGCATCGGCAAGAACGGCCCCAACTGCGCCAGGCACAGCATCACCATCAAGGCAGTCAGGATGCCGGCGGCCGGCACGCCTGCGATCCACAATCCGACGCCACCCAACACGGACTGCACCACGGCCGTCACCACGATGCCCAGGGCAACCGCGCGGACCGCGGCGCCCGCCAGGCGCACTGCCGCCACGCCGCGCGCGCCGGCCAGCCGGTTCGCGAAGCGCTTGACGAAGTCCGACGCCATCTCGCCCTGGCTATACAGGATCCCCGCGATGACGATGGTGATCAGCATGTGCATGACGAACACGCCGACGATCGCCGCGTGGCTGAGCAGCCAGTGCGCCGCAATGGTCAGATACGGTTCCAGCCGGGCCAGCAGTCCGCCCGCGCCGGCGTCCGACAGCGTCTGCCATTCCTGCGCGATGCGCGGGCCTGCCAGCGGAATGGCGCGTACCCATCCCGGCGGTGCCAGCAGCGCGTACTCGGGCAGGCTCTTGACGGCCGCCGTGATCGCCCCGCCATGTTCGGCCAAGGTGGAGATCACCTGGTAGAGCGGCAGCACGATCACGAACAGCAGGATCAGCAGCATCATCGCCGTCGCCGCCCAGCGGCGGCCGCCCAAACGCTGCTGGATGGCCAGCAGCACCGGCCAGGTCGCCACCACGATCGTCGTCGCCCAGATCAACCCGGGCAGGAACGGCCGCAGGATGTAAAGGCTGCCCACCATCAAGGCTGACAGGATCACGATGACAAGCAGGACTCGGGCAAGATCGACTGTAGGACGTGTATTCACCCGCTGCTCCTGGCAAGGCCGGCAGCCTTGCGCAATGACGCATCGCGGCCCAGGGGCGGCTGCCCACGGAAGCGCGTAGATGCGATTGTCTGGAATTTATCCGAAATCCGCGTGGACTTGTATCTTGCCGTCATGCCGACCGGGCACGCCGCTTGCTCCGCTGGCCGATGCCGCCGGATTCGGATGGCGATGGCGCCGGACTCTCCGGTTGCCACCTTTCGGACGGCGTCTATCTCTTAAGGAGGTATGCCATGAAGCTATTGACCACAGCGGGCGTATTGCTGGCCCTTGCCTTAGCCGGCTGCACCGCGCCCAGCTCATACAGCTCCAGCCCGCCGCGCGCTAACAGCACCATGAAAGACCAGGCCAACTATCACGCGGACAATTTCGGGGAGCCGGACAATACGCCTTTCCAGGGCGTTTACCCCGGGCGTTAAAGCGCAGTGCGCAGTGGCACCCCGTTGCCGGCGCTTCGCCGGCCGGCAACCCTTTCGCCTAGTCTGATCGCGAATCCTCCGGGGCAGCCGCCACGGCAGGCCCTTCGGACGCAAGCGCGGCGGCTTTCTCGCTGGCCAACGCCATCAGGTGGCGGGTCAGATCAGCCAGTTGCCCGTCCTTCTGACTCAGTTGCGCCAGCAGCGACGCCGATTGCGCGTCCGCGGCATCCAGCCGCGACGCCAACGCCGCCTCGCGTTGGCGCGCCGCCGCCAGCGCATCGCTGGCCGCCCGGTCCGCGGCAAGCTGCCGTTGCTGCACGACCGAGACCTCGCTGCGCAACGCCTGGGCACCCTGCTCGGCCACGCGCTTGCCCTCTTGCGCCTCGGCCACGGCCGCTTGCAATTGGGCCGCCTGCCGCTGACCGGCGACCTGGGCCTCGTCCAGTCGTGCCTGAAGCTTCTTCACGGCGCTGCGTTCGCCGTCCAGCTCGTTGAGCCAACGCCGCTCATGCGCGGCATGGCGCGTTTCCGTCGCCTCCAGCGCTTGGGCGTGCAGGCTGCGCATCTTTTCGGCCTCGGTCAACAGCGTTTGCACGGCGCTGCGCGCGTCTTCCAATTGTTGCTGGTTCTGCTTGAGCTGATCGTCGCGTTGGCGCACCTGCCGCTCCGCCGCCTGCAAGCGGTCTTCCGTCGCCGCGAGTTGGGCCGTGGCGACTTTCAGCCCCTCCTGCAAGTCGAGTTCGCGATTCGCCAGTTGGATCTCGCGTTGCTGCAGCTGCTCGGCATCGGCGGCCAGCCGCTCCCCTTCCTCCGCCAGCTCCGCCCATCGCCGCCGATAGGTTTCGGCCTGTTCGGCGCGGGCTTCGGCCAGCGCGGTTTCCCAGAAATGGGCGGCCGCCTGCGCGATCGGGTCCGGAACGGCAGGCGCTGCGGCGAATGCGCCCGGATCCTTGATACGCGCGCCCAACGCCCGAAACCAGGTCTCCAGATGCGGGCTGACCGTGTTGGGCGACCCTCGGCCGATCTTCTGGCGCACCCGTTCGATGGTGGGCCGTGCGCCCTCCAGCAGCAGCGCATCGGCGGCGGTCCAGACGTCGGTTTCGGTGATTCCTGTGGCCATGTTCCGCTTACTCCGTGATTTGCTGCGGTGAAGACGCTTAATAACTCACGATAATGGAACCTTATCGTGAGTTATTCTAATTAACTGTTAGATATCATACAGCATACATATGTTTTATGTAATACATAACAAAGCCATCAGAAGCAACCCGAAAAAGCGGGGTATCGAGGCAACGGACGCGCGCTTGACCTTGACCCGATGGAAGGCAGGAAGCTGTCCGCTCATCTCTACGGACAAGGAGCCCACATGAACGACCGCACCCCCACCCTGCAAGCGCCGTCGCCGAGGCGCCGGCGAACGCCCGACGTAAATGAACCTCGATGGGATATCGAAGACGTGTCGGCGCGCGCCGACGTTTCGCAACGGCTGGTACGCCATTGCGAAGCGCGGGGCCTGCTTGCCGGCGCCGCTCGCGCGAGCACCTCCCGGTGTCGCTACACGCACGACGACATCGCCGTGCTGCGCTTCGTCAGGCGGACACACGTGCTGGGCTTCGGCATGAACGAGACTGCCCAATTGCTGTCCTTGTGGCGCGGCGGCCAAGGCCCGGAACACGTCCTGCGCCGCTTGGTGGACGCCGATGCCGACCCGCAGCATCCCTCCTGCCCGATCCTGGATGCGTTGATCGAGGCGGAACAGAGGCACCGTTCAGACGCCGGCCCTTTGCCCTAAAATGACGGCGCCGATGACACGCTCCCCACCTCTTTCCCGATGCAGCTGACCCTGCTTGCCTCGCTGCCGTTGCTGGACCCGCATGCGCTGGATACCCAGGCCGACGCCGCGGTCCGCAGCCTGATGCGGGAGGGCAGCTCGGCCAATACCGCGGCCAGCTATCGCGCCGCCATCCGGTACTGGACCGCCTGGTTCGAGCTACGTTACGGCCAACCCTTCGCCCTGCCCTTGCCCGACGCCGCCGTCATCCAGTTCGTGGTGGACCACGCCCAGCGCTCAACCGACCACGGACTGAAATGGGAGTTGCCGCTGGCGCTGGACCAGGAACTGGTGCGCCTGAAGGCAAAAGGAAAATTGGGCGCACCCAGCTTGAATACCTTGCTGCAACGCCTGTCCGTGCTCTCCAAGGCGCATGAACTGCTCGGCCACCCCAACCCTTGCCGCGCGGCTCCGGTCCGGGAATTGCTGGCCAAGACCCGCCGCGCCTACGCCCGGCGCGGCATGACGCCCGCCAAGAAAGAGGCGCTGACGCGTGAACCCTTGCAGGCCATGCTGGCCACGTGCGACGACACGCTGCGCGGCGTGCGCGACCGGGCCCTGCTGCTGTTCGCGTGGGCAAGCGGCGGCCGGCGCCGTTCGGAAGTAGTACGCGCGACCATCGAGAACACGGTGCGTACCAGCGAAGGCTTCCTCTACACCTTGGCGCATTCCAAGACCAATCAATCGGGCGCACAGCGCGCGGATGACCAGAAGCCCATCGTGGGCACCGCCGCGCAGGCGTTGGACGCATGGCTTGCCGCCAGCGGCATCCGTCAGGGCCCGATCTTTCGCCGCGTTCGCCGAGGCGATGTCATCGGCGAGCCCCTGGCCGCCGCCGCCGTGCGGGATATCGTGCAGGAACGCTGCAGGCTGGCAGGCCTGGAAGGCGACTTCTCGGCGCACAGCCTGCGCTCGGGCTTTGTCACCGAGGCCGGCCGACGCAACGTGCCGCTGGGCGACACGATGGCCATGACCGGCCACGCCAGCGTGGCGACCGTCATGGGCTACTTCCGCGCCGGTGCCGCTGCCCGGTCGCCCGCGGCGCGTCTGCTTGACGAGCCCGAGGCCGGCGACCTATAGATCCCTGCCGCCGCTGCCGTAATAGTTGGGGTGGCGACGCCGCATGATCCTTGTCATGTTTACAATCAGCGGTGCTTGCCCGGGGCTCTGCCCGCCGGCCCAGCGCCCCACCCTTACCCCTGCGACCCCGACGCCGCGCCTGCCCTGGCCCCTAGTCCGCCTGGATCCCAATGCGAATCAACTTACGCGGGCTAGTGCTTGCCCTGACTGTATTCAGCGCCCTCGCCGCCACGGCCAACGCCCTCTACGCCAGCTATCGCGTGCAACGCGATCAGCTCATCATCAATACGCTGGAGTCAAACCGCGTGTACGCGGCCAAATTGGCCGAAAGCACCGGCAACTTCCTGAAGGCCGCGCAACAGCAGCTGGCCTATAGCGCCCGCCACCTGGCGGCGCAGGTCGATGCGCCGGACATCCTGGCCACCGAAGTGACGCGCGTGCAGGAGCAGACCGACAGCTTCAACTCCGTGGGCATCGTCAGCCGAGACGGCGTCATCCTGGCCACCACGCAGAATTTCCGGAATTTCCTGGGTGCCCGCGTCGACAGCCCGGGCAGCCGCGCGGCGCTGCAAGCCCGGCAGCCGGTCATCAGCAAACCCTATGTGTCGATGGCCGGCAACATGCTCATCAACCTGTCGCATCCCATCTATTCCAACGATGGCCGCTACCAGGGCTATATCGCGGGCACGATCTATCTGCGCAACGAAAGCGCGCTGCAACAGCTGCTGGGCAAGCACCACTACGAGGACGGCTCGTATCTGTTCGTGGTCGATAGCGACGGCCAGCTGATCTATCACGCCGATTCCACCCGCGTGGGCGAGAACGTCATGCGCAACCCGGTGGTGGCGGCGGTCACCCAAGGCCACGCGGGCGCGCAGCGCGTCGTCAACACCAAAGGCGTGGACATGCTCGCAGGGTATGCGGCCGAACCGATCAGCGGCTGGGGCGTCATCGCGCAGCGGCCCGCCGAGGTCACGCTGCAGCCCATACATGGCCTGATCTGGGCGTTGATCGGCTACGCGGCGCCCTTGGCGCTTGCGTTCCTGCTGGCCATCTGGTGGTGCGCCCGCCTGATCTCGCGCCCCTTGTCTGAACTGGCGACCAACGTCGAGCACCAGGACGTGGCGGTGGCGATGCAGCGCGTGCAGTCGGTCAAGGCCTGGTACTTCGAAGCCGAGCGGCTCAAGCGCGCGGTGATCTGGAGCTTTACCGCCTTGCAGGAAAAGATCGGCAAGCTGAACCTGGCCAGCATCACCGACCCCTTGACGGGCTTGCGCAACCGGCGCGGCACGCAGGATGCGGTGGAGCACTTGCAGGCGTCGGGCACGCCGTTCGCGGTAGTGGCGCTGGATATCGACCACTTCAAGCGCGTGAACGACACCTACGGCCACACGGCGGGCGATGAGGTGATCCGCGGCATGGCCCAACTGATGCGCGACTGTTCGCGGCCGTCGGACATCCTGTGCCGCAACGGCGGCGAAGAATTCCTGATCCTGCTGCCCAACGTCGGCATCAAAGAGGCCAGCCAGATCGCCGAACGGTTGCGCACGCACCTTGCCGCGCGCCAACTGCACGGCGTGAATGGCATTACCGTATCGGCCGGCGTCGCACAGTGGCCAGCTTCCGGGCCGGATGTCGGGCAGGTGTTCCAGGCCGCGGACGAAGCGCTGTATGCCGCCAAGCAGCAAGGCCGCAACCGCGTTGTCGTCCACGCGGCCTGACCGCGGCTTGCGCCACGCGGCACAAGCCGCCAAATTTGCGATTGTCGTGCAATGCTTTGTATTTACGTGAAATAGTATTTCTTCGCTTGCGCGGTTTACGCGCGTCCAGGCCAAAGTCCGCCCCTGCGCAGAGGCAATTACAGTATTCTGCGCTGCAACGGCTTTATGTTTCCCTGGTCCATCAGCATGCTGCGCCGCGCGTTCGCTCCGAAGTCCCTGGAACGGTATTTTTTGCTACTGGCAGTGGGCGTGTTGTTGCTGGTCACCGTCCTGACCGGCACGGTGCTATGGCAGAACTGGAAGACCTATACGTCTTCGTCTGAAGCACGGGACGCATTCGCCGTGATCCGTGCCACCGTCAAGGTCATGGAGCTTGCTTCGGCCGAGCGCGGGCCGATGAACGCGGCGCTGGGCGCCGATCTTCCCGTACCGGAATCCAATCTGGCCGCGTTGCGCGCTGCCCGTGGCAGGACGGACGCCCAGATAGACCAGCTGCTGGCGCTGTATGCGGCGCCGCTCAACCCTGAAAAACTCGACGCGCGTGCCGAGATCCAGCGCATCCGCCACGCGCTGTCCCTGGCTCGTATCCATGCCGACCTGGTGATCACCACCCCGCGCGATCGGCTGACCGGCGACGACGTGTGGGCCGTCGTCAGCGCCATGGTCAGGCTCATCCCGCAATGGCAGGCCAGCATGGGCCTTAGCGTCGGCGTGGCGATGCGCAACGAAGCGGATGCGCCCAGCGTGCTGTCCCTGGCGTTGCTGTCCAGCGAACTGCGCGAGCAGGCTGGCCTGCTGGGGTCGATCTACACGCCCGCGCTGGCCAGGCATCGGACCTTGACCCAGGTGGAGCAGTTCCGCATCGAGCGCGTGCTGGGCCGTATCGACGAACTCTGGACGCTGATCAACTCGCGCATCGCGACTCGTCCCGAGCTGGCGACATTGCCGATCTACGCGCAATTGCAACAGCGCTACTTCGGCGAAGGCCTGCAGTACCTGGATCAAGTGCGGCAGAACGCCACCGTCCCTTCCCAAGGCCTCCAGGTTTCCACCGGAGAACTCGCCGCGACCTACGTGCCGTTGATGGGCTCCATCGTCCAGTTCCGCGACGCCCTGCTGGAGGACATCGGCCAAAGCATCGAAGCCCATGGGGCGCAAGCCTCGCGGCTGCTGCTGCTGACGTTGGCCGCCACGGCCTTGCTGGTTGCCGCGCTGGCCCTGGTGCTGGTGCAGTTCCGGCGGCGGGTGATCCGCCCCTTCGGCCTGGCCACGCGCATCATCAGCGCCATCGCCAACGGCACGCCGCCCGCGGCGATCCCTGCTGGCAACTACCACGGCGAGGTCGACGAGGTTTTCAGCGCATTGCGGGTGCTGAAAGAGAACGCCGCGATCAAGACACGGCTCGAGGCCGAGCGCGACAGGCTGATCGTCGACCTGGCCAACCTGGCCGAAACCGACTATTTGACCGGCCTGTTGAACCGGCGCGCCTTCGAGACGCGCTTTGAAGTTACCCGCGCCCAATGGCAGGATGAAGGTCCGGTGCTGGCGTTCATCCTGTTCGATATCGACAATTTCAAGAACATCAACGACACCTACGGACACGCCAGCGGTGACATTGCGCTGAAGTCGGTGGCCGAGCTGTGCCGCAAGATCTGGCGCCAATCCGACACGGTCGCGCGCGTAGGCGGCGAAGAGTTCGCGGTGCTGTGCCATACCGGCAACGCCGCCGAAGCCGTCGAGCTGGCCGAACGCATGCGATGCGCCATGTCGGCCGAACCCGTCACCGCCGAAGACGGCTCGGTGTTCACGTTGACGGCCAGTTTCGGCGTCGCCTGCGCGCAATGGGAGCACGCCGCGGACGCCGGCAAGCTGTTCCACGTGGCGGACGAACTGCTCTATCAAGCCAAACTGAATGGCCGCAACCAGGTGTTGCACCGCATGCTGGGTTGATCTGCCCTACGCCAGCATGGGCCAGTACGTCGGCGCCAGCCGCATCCACATTTCGGTGCTCATCGCGTCAGGCCTGCGCTTGGGCAAGCCTGCGCCGCCCTTGAGCGTGTCGCCCCGGCATGCGAACACGATGCTGTTCGCGCAAGCCGCGTCATTGACTTCGATCACCGAGCCGGAAAAGCGTTGTTTGATGCGGCCAACGTAGCTGCCATATTGGGGGTGCGAGGCATGGAAGTTGCACACCATCATCCCGTCTGGCGCCAATGCGTTCAAGCACGCCTCATAGAACTCGTCCGTCGTCAATTGCGTGGGCAGGCCGTTGATGTCGTAGCCATCGACCAGCACCGCGTCATATTCGTCCCGGTATTCGCCGATCAACTTGGCGCCGTCGCCCTGCAGCACGGTGAACCGGGAGTCGTCCCGCGGCACCAGGAAGGAATCCCGCAGGGCGATGACGTGCGGATTGATCTCGAACACGTCGATGCGGGTAGATGGCAGGTGCCGGTAGCAGAACTTGGCCATCGACCCTCCTCCCAGGCCGATCATGGCGATGCGCCGCGGTGCCGGATCGAACAGCAGGAACCCCATCATGATGCGCGTGTACTCCAGGTTCAGCGCCGAAGGATCTTTGGTCCACATGCGGCTTTGCACTTCACCATGCGAGAACATCAACGACCGCGTCGTCGTCGTGGCATAGATGAAGGGCCTGACCGGTTGAGGGTTCGACGTGTTTTCAGGCATTCCAAATACTCGCTATCTGCAGAACGTGACAGCCCGCCGCACACGCCGCGCTTGACCGCGCATCGCCCGCCAGCAATCTGCGCGCAGGCGGCGCGCCACGTGCACGCAAAGTGCAAGCGGCGCGCGCGGCAAATACGGGATAAGTCGTCGGGCAAACGGACAAGCTCAAACGGCGCACACGAGGCGCGCCGTTCGGAGCCGGTCGATCAGGATTGAATCAGCCCGCGAATGCGGGCCGAACGACGAGAGTCAGGGAGAAGATCAGGCGGACAGCCGGGGTTTATCGGAGTCTTCCGAGGCATCGGTGTCTGCGGGAGCCGCGTCGATTTCCGATTCCGTGTTCGCGTCAGGGGCCTTCCAGTTCAAGGGCGGAACCTCGAAGCGCCACTTTTTACCAATGAGTTGATGCGACATGAACGTTCTCCTGTGCAAGGCGCCAGGCTTCCCCCGCGTAAGCAAGTACCTGCCGGATTCAAGCGTGCCAGGAATGCCGTGTCGGGACGCGGGGGAGGCATTCGGAAATAGGCAGCGCCGGGGTTCGCTTCTTTGCTGTGGTTCTGTGCTGCTTTGGCGTATTGCTTCAGCGCATATGTGCTGCTTTTGTCGTTGCAGCCACAGCAGTGTTGTTATTGTTCGTGCGAATTAAAAGATATTAGCATAATTTTGACAGAAAAAGCAAGCAAATCATGCCACGAAGACCAGTTATGGTGTATGGGAATAATTCGGTTGACGATGGAGAATGATCGTTCTACCATTCACCCGCCGCAATGCAGAACGATCATTCTCCCGACCCGTTTTCATGACATCGACGACAACCGACACCCCTTCCGATACGCTTGGCCAAACGCAGGAACGATTGCTGCGCGCCACCGAAAGCCTTATCTATCAAGGCGGCATCCATGCCACCGGGATGGATCTGATCGTGAAGACCTCCGGCGTGGCGCGCAAAAGCCTGTACAAGCACTACCCTACCAAGGACGCGCTGGTGGCGGCGGCCCTGCAAGCGCGCGATGAGCGCTGGATGCAGTGGTTCATCGCGGCCACGACGCAAGCGGCCACACCCCGCGCGCGCTTGCTCTCCATCTTCGACGCCTTGCGCGAATGGTTCGCCTCGGATGGGTTCCGCGGTTGCGCATTCATCAACGCCGCCGGTGAAATCGGCGACCCGGCGAATCCCATCCGCGAAGTCTCCCGCCTGCACAAGGCCCGGTTGCTTGCCCATGTGCGGACGCTGACGCAAGCCGCAGGGCTGCCCGACCCGGACGAAACCGCGCGCCAATTTCTGGTGCTGATCGACGGCGCGATCGCGGTCGCGCTGGTGACGGGCGACCTGTCGATTACCGGCAGCGCCGAACGCGCCGCCGTGGCACTGCTGCCCGCTGGCGCCTGATCCCTTCCCCCCCACCGACGAGGCCCACCCCATGGCATCGACCCCTGAAGTCCGCCCGCCCCTGCCCCCCTTCACGCACCAAAGCGCCGTGCAGAAGGTCCGATTGGCCGAAGACGGCTGGAACAGCCGCGACCCCGACAAGGTCGCGCTGGCCTACAGCCTGGACACGCATTGGCGCAACCGCGCCGAATTCGTGAAGAACCGCGATGAGGCGCGCGCCTTCCTGGCGCGCAAGTGGGCCAAAGAACTGGACTACCGGCTGATCAAGGAACTGTGGGCCTATACAGGCAACCGCATCGCCGTGCGCTACGCCTACGAATGGCACGACGATTCGGGCAATTGGTTCCGGTCCTACGGCAACGAGAACTGGGAATTCGGCGAAGACGGCCTGATGGTGAACCGCTACGCATGCATCAACGACCTGCCCATCAAGGAAGCCGACCGCAAGTTCCGGTGGCCGCTGGGCCGCCGGCCTGACGATCATCCGGGCCTGTCCGACCTCGGCTTGTAGCCCGCCTGGAATGCTGACGCGCACGCCCGCCTATTCGTAGGCCTTCAGTAGCTTGCCGAGCAGGCGGCTCAACTGCTCCTGCTCGGTGGCGCTCAGCGGCGACAGCACTTCCGCCTGGTTGCGCAGATGCGCCACCACGGCTTCGTCGATCAGTGTCAGCCCCGGCTGGGTCAACACCACCAACGTCGCCCGCCCATCGTCCGGGTTGGGCGTGCGCACCACCAGCCCGGCCTTCTCCAGCCGGTCGATGCGATGGGTCATGCTGCCTGACGAGATCATGGCATCTTCGTAAAGCGCCGTCGGGGTCAAGGCGTAAGGCTTGCCGCTGCGACGCAGCGTCGCCAGCACGTCGAACTCGCCCGGCTGCAGGCCGAACTGCGCAAACAGCGGGTTGATCCGGTCGCGCGTGATCACCAGCGCGCACTCGCCCAACCGGCCCAGCACGCGCATCGTCGACACATCCAGCTCGGGACGTTCGCGGTTCCATTGCTCTACCGCCCGGCTTGCTCTATCCACGGTCACCCCTCCCATTTGTCTTGACGTGAAGATAAAATACAAATATCTTGATGCCAAGATAGTTTACCGGAACGCGCCGCATGCGCCCGCCTGTTCCGGGTTTGGAGCAACCGTGTCTTTCCCCCGCCTCAACGCCTGGCGCATCGCCGCCATCCTTCTCGTCGGCCTGAACCTGCGTCCCGTCCTCGCTTCCGTTCCCCCTTTGCTTGATTGGGTGCAAGCCGCCACCCGCATGTCCGACACCGTCGCCGGCCTGCTGACTGCCTTGCCCGTGTTCGTGATGGGCCTGGGCGCCTTGAGCGTGGCGCCGCTGCGCCGCCTGGTCGGCGAACCGTTCGGCGTTGCCGTGGGCCTGGCGCTGGTCACGGCCGCCACCGCGGGCCGCTGGTGGGCCGGCAATACCAGCCTGATGCTGGCAAGCGGCATCGTCGCCGGCTTGGGGATCGCCGTGACGCAGGCTTTGCTGCCCATCTACATCAAGACCCGTTTCGCGGCAGGCAGCAGCGCGATCATGGGCCTCTATTCCACCGCCATCATGGGCGGCGCGGCCGTGGCCAGCGTGGCCTCGCCCGTGCTGGCGCAACGCGCCGGCTGGCTGCAGGCGCTGGCGGTCTGGGCAATACCCGCCGCCATCGCGCTGCTCGTCTGGCTGCTGGTCAACCGGGCATCGCCGAACCCGCCAGTTGCCCAGGCTGCGGCCGGCCCGTTGCGCACGCCGCGTCGACGCGCGTGGTTGCTGGCGGTGTTCTTTGGCCTGGGCACGGGCGCCTACACGCTGGTGCTGGCCTGGCTGCCGCCCTACTACACCGCGCTGGGCTGGACCCCGGTGTCGGCAGGCCAGTTGCTGGGCGCCGTGACCGCCGCCGAAATCGTCGCAGGCCTCCTGGTGTCGCTATGCATCGGCCGCTTGCCTGACCGCCGTCCGGCGCTGTTCGTCGCGATCGGCGCGTTGTTCCTCGGTCTGATCGGCCTGATCGCGGCGCCCGCCGCGCTGGCTTGGCCTGCGGCCGTGTTGGCGGGGCTGGGCATCGGCGCGCTCTTTCCCTTGTCGCTGATCGTGGCCATGGATCACGCCGCGACACCGGCGCAGGCAGGCCGGCTGGCCTCGTTCGTGCAAGGCGTGGGCTACCTGATCGCTGCGCTCTTTCCGTTCGCCGCTGGCCTCATCCGGCAACGCCTGGCCGACCTGACACCCGCGTGGATCCTGATGACGTTGATCTGCCTCGTGCTGTTCGGGATGGCAATGCGCTTCCGTCCGCCGTCCACGGCGCGCGCAACCTAGGGATTTCCCGCGATTTTCCGCATAAATATCGTCCTCGCCCCGATTCTCCGCGTGCCTGAAAGGTGAACGGAAGTTTGGATTTTTAGACTCCCGCATTCATTGCAATGTCAGCTTTTTTTCAGACGTCAGTCAGACAAAAGCACAACAAACGGGAGGACTAGACCAAATGCAATCGAAACGCAGCGCCGTCCGGCGCGAGGCGTGGGCCGCCGGCACGATGATCGTGCTGGGCCTGGGCGCTATCGCGCAGGCATCCACATATACGCTTGGCAGCCTTGCGCGCATGGGGCCGGGCATGTTCCCGGCGATCCTGGGCGCTTTGCTGGTGATGCTGGGATTGATCATCGCCAAGATGGCCACATCCCCTGTCACGGCCGAGGAAGACGCCGAAGAGATCCCGCCGCCTGAATGGCGCGGCTGGGGCTGCATCATCGGCGGTTTGCTGGCCTTCATCCTGGTCGGCAAGTTCGGCGGCCTGGTGCCGGCCACCTTCGTCCTGGTCTTCATTTCTGCGATGGGCGACCGCCAGCACACCTGGCGCACCGCCGCCCTGCTTGCGCTCGGCGTGACGATCCTGGGCGTGGCCGTGTTCTCGTGGGCGCTGCAGTTGCAGTTTCCGTTGTTCCGCTGGGGCTGATCGATGGAAATCTTCAATAATCTGATGCACGGGTTTTCGGTCGCTTTCGCGCTGGACAACCTGATGTGGGCCGTGTTCGGCGTGTTCATGGGCAACCTGATCGGCGTGCTGCCGGGCATGGGCGTGCTGGCCGCCATTTCCATCCTGCTGCCGTTGACTTACACCATGACGCCGACGGCGGCGCTGGTGATGCTGTCCGGCATCTATTACGGTTCGCAGTATGGCGGGGGCATCACCTCCATCATGCTGAACCTGCCGGGCACCGCCTCGCATGCCGTGGCCTGCCTTGACGGCAATCCGCTGGCGCGCAACGGCAAGGCCGGGTCCGCGCTGTTCATGCTGATGTTCTCGTCGTTCTGCGGCGCGTCGGTCGGCATCCTGGCGATGATCCTGTTCTCGCCGATGCTGGTGGACGTGGCCTTCAAGTTCGGCCCGGCCGAGTATTTCTCCATGATGATGCTGGGCCTGCTGGCCGGCGCCACCTTGGCGAAGGGTTCGGCGATCAAAGGCGTGGCGATGGTGGTCGTGGGGCTGTTGCTGGGCGTGGTCGGCACCGACGTCAACACCGGCACGATGCGCTTTCACTTCGGCATTCTTGAGCTGTCCGACGGTTTGCAGATCGTGGCGTTGGCCATGGGCCTGTTCGGCGTGGCGGACTTTCTGAAGAACATCAACCGCATCGGCGGCGACAGCAAGATCACCACCGGCAAGATCAGCATGAAGTCGATGCGGCCCGAAGCCGGCGACATCAAGCAGTCGCGTGGCGCCCTGGTGCGCGGCACGGCCATCGGCGCCGCGTTCGGCATCCTGCCCGGCACGGGTCCGACCATCGCGTCGTTCATCTCCTACGCGGTGGAAAAGAAAGTGGCGCGCGAGCCACGCCGTTTCGGCCGCGGCGCCATTGAAGGGATCGCGGGTCCGGAAGCCGCCACCAGCGCGTCGACGCAGACGAGCTTCATCCCGACGATGAGCCTGGGCATCCCGGGCGACCCGGTGATGGCCCTGATGCTGGGCGCGCTGATCATCCATGGCATCCAGCCGGGTCCGCAGATGATGATCGAGCACGCCGACATGTTCTGGGGGCTGATCGCCAGCTTCTGGGTCGGCAACGTGCTGCTGTTGCTGCTGAACCTGCCGCTGATCGGCATGTGGGTGCGGCTGCTGACCGTCCCGTTCCGCTACCTGTTCCCGGCCGCGCTGTTCTTCGTGTGCGTGGGGGTCTACAGCACGAACAACAACCTGTTCGACGTGGGCATGGTGACGGTGTTCGGCGCGGCGGGCTATGCGTTGATCCGGTTGCGGTTTGAACCCGCGCCGTTGCTGCTGGGCTTCGTGCTCGGGCCGATGGTGGAAGAGAACTTCCGCCGCGCCCTGCTGCTGTCGCGCGGTGAGCTGTCGATCTTCGTGACGCGCCCGATCAGCCTGGGCTTCATCCTGGCTTGCGTCGCGCTGATCGCGCTGCTGATCGTATCGGCGGTGCGCCAACGCAACAAGGGTCGCGCGGCGCTGCAGGAATCGAAATCCGCCGCGTAGCCGTCAGGCGTCCGGAGGCGCTGCCAGCGGGCCGGCGGTATGACCGTCGATATGGCCTAGCGGGCGCCCCGGATCCAGGCGGTCGCGCACGCGCTGCTTGAGCACCTTCGCTTCCGGGAATCCGCCGTCGCTCTTGCGGTCCCAGATCAGATCGCCGTTGTAGGTGATCTGGAAGATGCCGCCGGTGCCCGGTTGCAGGACCACTTCACCCAAGTCGGTCGAAAAGGTGGACAGCAGTTCTTGCGCCATCCAGCCGGCGCGCAGCAGCCACTGGCACTGCGTGCAGTAGAGGATGACGATACGGGGACGAAAGGCGGGCGTGTTCATGGCGATTATTCTACTGCGCCCGCCCTGCGGGGTCCTGGCTTCGGCCGGGCCCCGCATTCATGGATAATGTCGGGTTTTCCCGGGCGTGCAATGCGCCCAGAGCCTGCCATGAAGTCTGCTGCATCTTCCCGAAGCCAACGCTGGCTGATCGGTCTCTTGATGGGACTGGTCACGCTCACGCCGATGGGCATCGACATCTACCTGCCTTCCCTGCCCGCCATGGCCGACGGTTTCGGCCAGCCGGTCAGCGCGCTGCAAGCCAGCATCACGCTCTTCATCTTTGCCGTCGGGGTGGGTCAGATGCTGATCGGCCCGTTGGCCGACCGCTACGGTCGCCGGCCTGTCGCCCTGGGCGGCGCGCTGGCCTACCTGGCCGGCTCGGCATTGGGCGCGGCGGCCACATCGCTTGAGGTGTTCTATACCGCCCGCATCATCCAGGGCCTGGGTGCGTGCTCGGCGTCGTTGGTGGCGTTTGCCGCGGTACGCGACCGCTTCAGCCCCGCGGTAGGCGCACGCGTCTATAGCTACCTGAACGGCGCGCTGTGTTCCGTGCCCGCGCTGGCGCCCATGCTGGGCGGCGCTCTGGCCGTGCATGCCGGCTGGCGCAGCACCTTCGTGTTCATGGTGGTGTTCGCGCTGGCGTTGGCCGTGCTGCTGGCCAGGCGTTTCGAGGAGACCCGCGCGGCGCCCACGCTGCCCCGCGGCGCGCTCTACAGCCTGCGCCGCTATTTGCCTATCGTGGCCAGCGGCCGGTTCCTGTACTTCGCGACGTTCGGCATGGCGGGCATGGCGATGATCCTCGTGTTCGTCTCGGCGGCGCCGGTGGTGCTGGTGCAACAGCTGGGATATACCGAGCTGGGCTTTTCCGCCTGGTTCGGCGGCAACGCCGCGATCAACATCGCGGCCTTCTTCCTGGCTCCGACGTTCATCGCGCGTTATGGCCGCCACACCATGGTGCGGGTCGGCATGGCGGCGCTGCTGCTGGCCTCGGCCATGCATGCCGCCGCCTGGGCCTGGGCGCCGTTGTCCGCCTGGCTCTTCATGCTGCCTGTCGCCGTGCTGACGGTGGGCTTTTCGCTGGCATTGGGCTCGGGACTGAGCCTGGCGCTGGAGCCGTTCGCCGAACGCGCCGGCACGGCGGCCGCGGTGTATGGCCTGTTCCAGATGAGCGGCTCGGCCGTCATCGCGACCCTGCTGCTGGACAGCGGCATGGCGCCGCAGGCCGCCATGGCCTTGATCGGCGCGGTGATCGTCGTGCCGCTGCTGTGCCTGTCGCCGGGCATGGCCCGCCGCCTGGCGGCCTGAACCCGACGCGCGGTACGGTTGGCGGTATCCTGTCTCCGATATTCCACCTGGAGACCTGGAGACGACATGGCACTGGATACATCGGCGCAACCGCCCCTGCTTGAACGCAGCACGGACAATGGCGTGGTGACGCTGCGCATGAACCGGCCCTCGCAGTTCAACGCCTTGTCCGAAGCACTGCTAGGCGCGCTGCAGGAGGAGATCGATTCCCTGGCGCGCGATGCCGACGTGCGCTGCGTGGTGCTGGAGTCCGCGGGCCGCGCCTTCTGCGCCGGCCACGACCTGCGCGAAATGCGCAGCCAGCCGTCGCTGGATTACTACCGGGCGCTGTTCCGCAAATGCGGCAACGTCATGCAAGGCCTTCAGGCCTTGCCCGTTCCCGTCATCGCAAAGGTCCAGGGCATCGCCACCGCGGCAGGCTGCCAACTGGTCGCCAGCTGCGATCTGGCGGTCGCCGCCGACAATGCGCGGTTTGCCGTATCGGGCATCAACGTCGGCCTGTTCTGCGCAACGCCCGCGGTGGCGCTCAGCCGCAACGTGTCGGCCAAGCGCGCCTTCGAGATGCTGGTGACCGCCCGCTTCATCGACGCGGCCCAGGCCGTGGATTGGGGCCTGATCAACGACGCCGTGCCCGAGGCGGAACTGGATGCGCGGGTGCGTGCGCTGGCCGGCGACATCCTGGCGAAAAGCCCGACCGCCGTCCGCTATGGCAAGCGGATGTTCTACAAGCAGAGGCAGATGGCGCTGGCCGACGCGTACGACTATGCCGGCGACGTGATGGCACGCAACATGATGGAGGCGGACGCCTGCGAAGGCATCGACGCCTTCCTGCAGAAGCGGCCTCCCCGCTGGCAGTCCTAGCCCAGCCAGGCCAGGGCCCAGCCGCCCGCGGCGGCTGCAAGCACCACCCAGACCGGCGACCAGCGCGCATAGACCAGCAGTGCGAAGAGCAATAGCGCCAGCGCGAAATCCGCCTTGTTCAGGATCGCGCTGGTCCAGACCGGGTCGTAGAGCGCTGCCAGAAGAATGCCCACCACGGCGGCATTCACGCCTGCGGCCATATTGCGCACGCCTGGCCGCCGGCGCAGGCTTTCCCAGAACGGCAAGGCGCCGGCTACCAGCAACGCGCCCGGCAGGAAGATGACGGCCAAAAATGCCAGCCCGCCCGGCCAACCCGACAAGGGGCCCGACGACATCGCGCCCAGGAAGGCGGCGAATGCGAACACCGGTCCGGGCATGGCTTGCGCGGCCCCATAGCCCGCCAGGAAGTCGGCGCTGGACACCATGCCACTGGATACCGACGTGGCCTCCAGCAAGGGCAGCACCACGTGGCCGCCGCCGAACACCAGTGCGCCGGCCCGGTAGAAGCCGGCGACCTGGGCCGCCAACGGGGAATCGGACACGGCCGCCCACGCGGGCAGCCCCGCCAGCAACACGACAAACCGCGCCAACGCGATATAGCC
>CAUSDE010000033.1:0-65058 GCA_963530045.1 uncultured Achromobacter sp. | reverse complement strand
TTCTATTTCCTGGCGGTCAGCCTGCGCGAGTATGGCGGCGACGACGGGTTGAACATCTACGACGCCAGCGCCTACGGCCTGTTCGACTTGGGCGGCAGCCAGCCGGTCTACTGGGCGGCATGGGGGCTGCTGCTGGCGGCCAGCCTGGGCATGCTGCGGCTGCGGCGTTCGCCATTCGGCATGATCTTGCGCGCCACGCATGCCAATCCGCGCCGCGTGGACGCGCTGGGCTATTCGGTGTTCGGCGTGCGGCTGACGGCCTATGTGGCCTCGGGCGTGCTGACCGGTATCGCCGGGCTGCTGCTGGCCAACCTGACGGCCTTCGCCTCGCCCAGCTACATGTCGTGGCCGGTGTCCGGCGAACTGATCGTCATGGTGGTGATCGGCGGCCTGGGCAATGTGCTGGGGCCGATCTTCGGCGCGGTGGCCTATCTGTTGATGGAAGAAGCCTTCAAGAGCGTGACGCAGCATTGGATGCTGCTGATGGGGCCCGTGGTGGTGGTGATCGCGATGCTGGCCCGGGGCGGCTACGGCCGATCTTTGGCGTGGCTGCGCTGGCCACGGCCGGCACCGGCCGACGCGCCGCCGGGGCAGCACGCCCCGGCCGACGAGGCGGCCATCAAGAAGGCGCCCATCACCAAGGCGCAGATTAAGGAGGCGTCGGTATGACGGCCGCCACGATGGCTGCGCCGGTCGCGTTGGCTACCCGCGACCTGGTGCGCCGCTTTGGCGGCCTGGCGGCGACCGACGGGGTGTCACTGGATGTCGCGCCTGGCGAGTTGCACGCGCTGATCGGCCCGAACGGCGCGGGCAAGACCACGCTGATCAACCTGCTGTCCGGCGAACTGCGGCCCGACGGCGGGTCGGTCAAGCTGGGGGCGGCGGATGTCTCGCGCGCCACCGTGCAGGAACGCGTGGCACTGGGCATGCTGCGCTCCTACCAGGTGACGTCGGTGTTCGACAGCTACACGGTGCTGGAAAACGCCTGCCTGGCGGCGTTGCGCAAACGACGGCGCGGGCTGTCGGCCTGGACCGCGCTGCGCGATTGCGCGGATGTGGTGGATGCGGCGCGCGAAGCCCTTTGCGCCTGCCGGCTTGAAGCGGTGGCCGAGGCGCCGGTGGAAAGCCTGGCCTACGGGCAGCGCCGTCAGCTGGAGATCGCCATGGCGCTGGCAGGCCAGCCGTCCGTTTTGCTGCTGGACGAACCGATGGCGGGCATGAGCGCGGCGGAAAGCGCGGGTGTCATTGCCTTGCTGCAAAGCCTGAAGGGCCGCTACACGATCGTCCTGGTGGAACACGACATGAACGCCGTCTTCGCGCTGGCCGATCGCATCAGCGTGCTGGTCTACGGCAAGATCATTGCGACCGGCACCGCCGACGCGATCCGCAACCACCCCGACGTGCGCCGCGCCTATCTGGGCGACGACGCCGACGCATGAAGGAGCCGCCATGTTGACGATACGCGGATTGACGGCGGGCTACGGCCATTGCCAGGCGCTGTTCGGCGTGGACCTGGACGTGGGGCAGGGCGAAGTGGTGGGGCTGATCGGCCGCAACGGCATGGGCCGCAGCACGGTCATCAAGTGCCTGTTCGGCCTGCTGCCCGCCAGCCAGGGCAGCATCCAATACGGCGAGCGCTCGCTGCGTGGCATGGCGCCGTACCGGATCGGACGGCTTGGGTTGTCGCTGGTGCCGGAAGGGCGCCAGATTTTCCCCACGCTGACCGTCGAGGAAAACCTGGTGGCCACGGCTAGCGAGCGGGGCCGCGCCCAAGCCTGGACGTTGCCTCGTGTGTACGCGCTGTTTCCCCGGCTGCAGGAACGCCGCACGAACCTGGGCACGCAACTGTCGGGCGGCGAGCAGCAGATGCTGGCGCTGGGGCGCGCGCTGATGACCAACCCCAGCCTGCTGGTGCTGGACGAAGCCACCGAAGGCCTGGCGCCCGTCGTGCGGGCCGAGATCTGGCGCGTGCTGGCACAACTGAAAGCGGAAGGCTTGTCGATGATCGTGGTGGACAAGAACACCACGGCCTTGCTGCGGCTGTCCGATCGCAACGTCATCCTGGACAAGGGCGCGACGGTGTGGCGCGGCAGTTCAGCGGAATTGTCAGCGCGGCCCGAACTGGTGGCCGCCTACGTGGGAGTCTGAAATGAAATTGCAGGACAAGGTAGCGCTGGTCACCGGCGCGGCGGGCGGCATCGGGCTGGCGATTGCGCGGCGTTTCGTGGACGAGGGCGCCTACGTGTTGCTGGCGGATCGCAAGGAAGCCGAACTGACGGCCGCCGCGCGCGCGCTAGGCGAGCGGGCGGCGGCATTCGTGGCCGACGTGACAGACCCGGCTGCCGCCAAGGCGTTGGCCGATGATTGCTTGGCGCGCTGGGGGGGCCTGGACATCTGCGTCTGCAACGCCGGCGTGATCCGGGCGGCCGACTTCCTGGACCTGACGCTGGCAGACCTGGACGCCGTCATGAACGTGAACGTGCGCGGGACCTTCCTGGTGGCCCAGGCCGCTGCGCGGGCGATGGTCGCGGGCGGCCGGCGCAACGGCGCGATCGTGACGCTGTCGTCGATGACGGCGGAACTGGCGATGCCGGACCAGTTGGCCTACGGCGCCAGCAAGGGCGCGGTGCGGCAGATGACTAAGTCGATGGCGTTGTCGCTGGCGCCGCACGGCATACGGGTGAACGCGATCGGGCCGGGCAGCATCGACACCGAGATCCTGGCCACCATCACGAACGACCCCGCCGCCCGGCGCACGGTCCTGTCCAGGATTCCGATGCAGCGCCTGGGCCAGACGGACGAAGTGGCGAAGGTGGCGGTGTTCCTGGCGGGAGACGACGCCAGCTATGTCACGGGGCAGACGGTATACGTCGACGGGGGACGGCTGGCGCTGAACTATACGGTTGCCGTGCCGGAGTGAACGCCGCGAAGTCCGCCCAGCACTGTTGCGTGAAGGTGTATAGCGCGTCTTGCGCGGTCAGGGGCGTCCGCCCGGCCAGGCGCGCCAGCACGTAGTGGCCCTGGCGCTGCCGGTCCGGCGGGATCGGCACTTCCACCAGCCGTCCGGCCGCTTGCTCGCGGCGGGTGACGCAGATCACGCCCAGCAGCAGGGTGTCGGTGTGCAGGGCCAGATCCACCAGCGGCTCCAGGTTTTCGCAGCGCGTCGTCACCATGACGTCGGGCGCGGCACCGGGCCCCAGCGTTTCGGCCAGCCGCAGCGACACCTCGGGGCTAAGCGTGCTGGATGCCACCGGATATTGCCGGATCTGTTCGATGCCGACGCGTTTGTGCACCAGGATGGGATGGCCCGCGCGGCACACCATGCCGGCGCGCAACGGCGCGAGCGGACGGGTGTCGATGTCGGCCGCGTCATACAACATGCGCGCATCACAGACCATCGCGTCGATGCGCTCGCCGCGCAGCATGTCCAGCAGCGTCGCCGTGGCGCCCAGCTCCACGCCCACGCGCACCTGGGGATGGTTGGCCGCCATGTGGGTCAGGAAGGGCGACAGCAGCAGTGACGCCGGCGTGGGGCTCAGGCCGATGGTGAGCGTGCCGGATTCGCCGCTGTGCAGCGTCTTCAGTTCGCGCTGCAATTCGGCTTCTTCGAAGCGCATGCGGCGGGCCCGTTCGGCCACGCATGCGCCGTACGGCGTCAGGCGGACCTGGCGCGTGCCGCGGTCCAGCAGCGGCAGGCCAAGCTCGGCTTCCAGCGCCTGGATACTGCGGCTGAGCGCTGGCTGCGACAGGTTCACCTTCTCTGCCGCGCGTGAAAACGTGCCGTGTTCAACGACGGCCAGCAGGTGTTTGAGTTTCTGGAAGTCCATGTTTGACGCGCATGAAAGCTATGAAATAAATGCATTGGAATTATAGTTTGACGCTTCGTATCATGGTCCGTAGACGGTGCCCGCAAGAGGCGCCGCACTCTGCGCCCGGGTCTCGCACCGCGGCGCGGCTTATCAATACGGAGACAGATTCACATGAAGCAGCACTTGTTGTCGGCCGCCATCCTGGCGGCTTGCGCCGGCGTGGGCGCGGCCCACGCGCAACCTACCGCCACCGCTGATGCCTCGCCCGCAGGCACCTCGCCCGCAGGCGCCGAGGCCCGCGCATCGCGTCCGGCCAGCGGCCAGGTGACGATCCGGCGCGACGAATACGGCATGCCCCACGTCTATGCCAGTACCGTGTACGGCATCTTCTATGGCTACGGTTACGCCGTCGCGCAGGACCGCCTGTTCCAGATGGAGATGGCGCGCCGCAGCACCCAGGGCAAGGTGGCCGAAGTGCTGGGCGAAAAAATGGTGGCGTTCGACAAGTCGATCCGCGGCAATTTTTCGCCGGAACGCATCCAGCGCCAGTTGGCCGCGCTACCGGCCTCCGAACGCCAGATCCTGGACGGCTACGCGGCAGGCATGAATGCCTGGATCGCGCAGGTGCGCGCCAAGCCGGACAGCCTTACCCCCAAGGAATTCAACGACTTGCAGTTCCAACCCTCGGACTGGACGCCCTACGACGTGGCGATGGTGTTCGTGGGCACCATGGCCAACCGGTTTTCGGATGCCAACAGCGAAATCGACAACCTGGCGCTGCTGACCGCGCTGAAGGACCGGCACGGCGACACGCGCGCCATGCAGATCTTCAACCAGTTGCGCTGGATGACCGACAGCCGCGCGCCGACGACGGTGCCGGAAGAAGAGGGCGTCTATCAGCCTGGAGCGGCGACGGCGCCGGCCAAGCTGTCCTACGCGCTGCCGCGCTACGACGGCACGCCGCCCATGCTGGAGCGCGTGGCGCGCGATCCGCAGACGCGCGGGGTGCTGGACGAGGCGCCCGCCGCCGTGCCGGCTCGCCTCCTGGCGCAGTTCGCGGATTCCGGCCAGCCCGGGATCGCGGGCTTTCCGACCACCAGCAACATGTGGATCGTGGGGCGCGACCACGCCAAGGACGCGCGCGCCATCCTCCTGAACGGCCCGCAGTTTGGCTGGTGGAACCCCGCCTACACCTACGGCATCGGCCTGCATGGGGCGGGTTTCGATGTGGTGGGCAATACGCCGTTTGCCTATCCCAGCATCCTGTTCGGCCACAACGCGCACGTGACTTGGGGTTCGACGGCAGGCTTCGGCGACGACGTGGACATCTACGCCGAAAAGCTCGACCCCGCCGACCGCACGCGGTATTTCCACAACGGCGAGTGGAAGACGATGGAAAAGCGCACCGAGCTCATCGCCGTCAAGGACGGGGCGCCCGTCCTGATGGATGTCTACCGCAGCGTGCACGGCATCGTCACCAAGTTCGACGACAAAGAGCATGTGGCCTATGCCAAGGCGCGCGCCTGGGAAGGCTACGAGCTGCAATCGCTGATGGCCTGGACGCACAAGGCGCAATCGCGCAACTGGGATCAATGGAAGCAGCAGGCCGCGCGCCATGCGCTGACCATCAACTGGTATTACGCCGACGACCGCGGCAACATCGGCTATGCGCACACGGGCTTCTACCCCAAGCGCAAGCCCGGCCATGACCCGCGCCTGCCCGTTCCCGGCACCGGCGAAATGGACTGGGACGGCATGCTGCCGTTCGCCACCAACCCTCAGGTCTACAACCCGCGCCAGGGCTTCATCGCCAACTGGAACAACCAGCCCATGCGCGGCTATCCGTCCACCGACCTGTTCGCCATCGTCTGGGGCCAGGCCGACCGCTACGCCGAGATCGAGACCCGCCTGAAGGCCATGACTGCCAACGGCGGCAAGGTCAGCCCGCAGCAGATGTGGGACCTGATCCGCACTACCAGCTATGCCGACGTCAACCGCCGCCACTTCCTGCCGTTCCTGCAACGCGCGGTGGCGGGGCTGCCCGCCGACGATGCCCGCGCGAAACTGGTCGCCGGGCTGCAATCGTGGGACGGGATGAGCACCAGCGACAAGCAGCCGGGCTTTTATGACAATACCGGGCCGGCGGTGATGGACGCATGGTTGCGCGCCATGCTGAAGGCGACGCTGGCCGACGAGATGCCTGCCGACTTCTTCAAGTGGTATAGCGCCACGGGCTATCCCACGCCGGCCGCGCCGGCGACCGGATCGGTCAACCTGACGGTGGGTGTCAAGGTGCTGTTCAACGCGCTGGCCGGCCCGGACGCCGGGGTGCCCCAGCAGGTCGATTTCTTCAACGGTCAGCGTCCTGAAGCCGTCAGTCTGGCCGCCCTTGACGAGGCGTTGGCCACGCTGCAGAAGGCGTATGGCCAAGACCCCGCCGCATGGCGCATCCCTGCGCCGCCGATGGTGTTTGCGCCCAAGAACTTCCTGGGCGTGCCGCAAGCGGACGACAAGGCGGTGCTGAGCTACCCGGCCACCCAGAACCGCGGTACCGAAAACAACATGACGGTGTTCGACGGCAAGGGCGTGCGGGCCGTGGACGTGGTGGCGCCGGGGCAGAGCGGATTCGTGGCGCCTGACGGCACCCCATCCGTCCACACCCGTGACCAGTTCGACTTGTACAACCGCTTCGGCAGCAAGCGCGTCTGGTTCACGGAGGCGGAAGTGCGCGCCAACGCTAAGTCGGTAGAGACGCTGCGCTATTGACCGCGTAGCCGCCCTGGTGGCTGGCCAGGCGCGCATAGGCCCCTTGCTTACTCAGCAACTGGTCGTGCGTGCCGGCTTCCGCCAGGGTGCCGCGCTCCAGCACCAGGATCAGGTCGGCATCGCGGATGGTGGACAGCCTGTGGGCGATCACGAGCGTGGTCCGGTGACGCATCAACGTGTCCAGCGCGCCGCGCACCTGCATCTCGGACAAGGTGTCCAGATGCGAGGTGGCTTCGTCCAGGATCAGCACCGGCGCGTTCTTCAGGAAGGCGCGCGCGATCGAGATGCGCTGGCGCTGGCCGCCCGACAACTGCATGCCGCGTTCGCCCACGCGGGTCGCCAGGCCGTCGGGCAGCGTCCGCACGAAGTCGGTCAGCGCCGCCTGGTCCAGCGCGCGGGCCAGTTCTTCGGGCGTGGCTTCGGGGCGAGCCAGCCGGATATTGCCTTCCAGCGTGTCGTTGAACAGATAGGTGTCTTGCGTCACCAGCGCCACACGCTCGCGCAGCCCGTCCAATTGCAGTTGCCGCACGTCCACGCCGTCCAGTTTCACCACGCCCGCGCGCGGATCCCAGAAGCGCAGCAGCAGGCTGGCCACGGTGCTCTTGCCAGCGCCGGACGCGCCCACCACCGCGACCGTCGCGCCGGCCGGCGCCTTGAAACTCAGGTCCTTCAATGTGTCTTCGTCTTTGCCGGGGTAGGCGAAGCTGACGTGCTCGAACGCCAGCGACAGGCCGCGCGTGGCCACGGGCGGCGCCAGCGGGCCGTCGGTGACGGGCTCGGGCTCGTTGGCGACGACGTGCAGGCGGCGCGTGGCGGCGATGGTGTCGGCCAGTTGCCGGCTGACCTGCGAGATTTCGGACACAGGCAGGAAGGTCGCCAGCGCAATCAGCACCAGCAGGGGCAGCATGCTGGCCGACAGCGCGCCGGCCGCCACCTGCAGGGCGCCCACGACGGCGACGGCCAGGCCGCCCAGGCCCATCGCCACTTCAAACCAGGCGGTCTGCCGGGACAGGTCGCGCAGGATGTCCAGGCGGCGGATGCGGTACTGGTCGGCGACTTTCAGGAACTGGTCGCGCCGGCGGCCCGTGGCCTGGAACGCGGTCAGGTCGGCCAGGCCCTGGATGGTGTCGGTGGTGTGGGCGCTCATTTCGCCCAGGGCATGGCGGGCCTTGTCGCCCAGCGCGTCGACGTGGCGGCGCCCGCGCACCGGCGACACCAGCGCATAGGCGAGGAAGGGCAGCAGCGCCAGCGCGACGGGCCAGCTGTAGACGCCCAGGAAACCCAGCACCGACAGCGGCACCAGTACCGACACGATCGCGGGCGCGATCGTGTGCGCATAGAAGTATTCGACCATTTCCACGTCTTGCGTCGCCAGCGCCACCAGATCGCCCGAACGGCGCTGCAGCAGGTAGGCGGGCGCCAGGCGTTCCAGCTTGTCGTAGAGCTTGACCCGCATGTCGGCCAGCAATTGGTAGGCCATGGCGTGCGCCAGCCAGGACTCCAGCCAGTGGAACAGCGCGGCCAGGGGGGCGGCGATCAGCAGCCCGACGATCAGCCCCGACACTTCCCGGCCGTCCCGGATGGCCGCCACGATCAGGGCGCTGAAGATGCCCACGCCGATGAATGCGGCCACGCGCGCCACGCCAAGCAGAATGGTGGCGGTCAAGGTGCCGCGCCACGGCCGGACGACGGACAGCAGCGTGCCCAGCGTGGCCCGCCAGCCGACCTGCTCGGCGTCCTGGTCCAACGAACGCAGGGCAGGGCCTTGCTTGTCGTCGGAGGCGGCTGCGGCTGGCTCTTGCGGCTGCGCCAAGGCGGCCGCGGCCGGGGCGGGCGAACCGGCCGACGGATTCTGGTGGGCGGCGGCCTGCTCGTGCATCAAGCGGTAGTACAGCCCGCGCTGCGCCATGAGTTCCGCATGCGGGCCGGCTTCCACGACACGGCCCTGATCCAGCACCAGGCTGCGGTCGGCGCCGATCACGCTGGCCAATCGGTGGGCCAGGATCAGCGTCGTGCGGCCCGCCATCAGGCGGTCCAGCGCCTGCTGGATCAGTGCCTCGTTTTCGGTATCCACGGACGACAGCGCTTCGTCCAGGATCAGGATGGGCGCATCGCGCAGCAGCGCGCGGGCAATCGCCACGCGTTGGCGCTGGCCGCCCGACAATTGCAGGCCGCGTTCGCCGATGCGGGTGCCATAGCCATCCGGCAGCGCCATGATGAAGTCGTCGATGTTGGCCGCGCGGGCCGCGGCGCGCACCTGTTCGTGCGTGGCGTCGGGGCGTCCCAGCCGCAGGTTCTCGTCGATCGTGCCGTGGAACAGCGTGATGTCCTGGCTGACCAGCGCGATGTGCGACAGCAGGGTCTGCGTATCCAGCGAGTTCACGTCATGGCCGCCTACGCGGATGCTGCCCGACTGGGGCACGCATTCGCGCAGCAGCAGCCGCACGATGGTGGACTTGCCGGCGCCGCTTGGGCCGACGATGCCGACCCGTTCGCCGGCCGCGATGCGGAATGCCAGGCCCTGGTGGGCACGACGTTCGGGCGTGTACGAGAACGCCACGTCGTCGAATTCGATGGTGGGCGCCAGGCGGGCGGGCGCAGCGCCTGCCGCGCGCGTATCCGGCGCCGGCGTCAGCGGTTGCGCATCCATCAGCGCGTGGATGCTGACCGCGGCGGATTGGCCCAGCATGCCGCGATGCAAGACCGAACGCAGGTCGCGCAGGGGGCGGAAGATCTCGGTGCCGGCCATCAGCACGATCAGCAGCGCTTCAACGCTCATGTCGCCGGCGGCTACGCGCCAGGCGCCCAGCGTCAAGGCCAGCGCCGCGCCCAGCGCCACGCCCAGGTCGCTGATGCCGCGCGTCAGCAGGCTGACCGACAGCACCCAGAACGTGTTGTCCGACAGGCTGCGTGCCCTTGCGGCCAGCCGTTGGCCCCAGGCCTTGCCCTGGCCATAGGATTTCAGGGTGGGCAGGCCCTGCACCGCGTCCAGGAAATCCTCGCCGAACGCGTTCAGCGCCCGGGTGCGCGCCTGGCTGGCCCGGCGGTCAAGCATGTGGACCGCCATCGGGCCGAACAGCGCGAAGAGCGCCGCCGCCAGGAAGACCAGCGCGGTGGGCACGTCCCAGAACGCGATCACGGCAAAGATGGCGAAGGGCGCCGCCGCCGCGATGGCGACTTGCGGCAGGTACTGGCCGAAGAAGGTCTGCAGCTGCTCGACGCCGTCCACCACCGTCAGCATGACGCCGCCGGTGCGCTGGTTGGCGAACCAGGCCGGTCCCAGGGCGACGATGCGGTCATACAGTTTGCCGCGCAGCGTCTGCTGGATCGACGCCGACGTGCGGTTGGCCTGCACGGTGCGCCAGTGATCGAACACGGCGCGCAACAGCACCATCGCGCCGACGCATAACGCGGGGGTGATCCAGTCCTGCCAGGGCGCGCCGTCGAACACGCGGGCCAGCAACTGCCCCAGGAAAACATAGCGCGCGATGCCGGCCGCCAGCGCCAGCAGGCCCAGGAAAATCCCGCCCGCCATGCCGGCGCGCAACCCCGCCGTCAGTTGCCACAATCGAGAGTCGAAATACATATCAATGCTCCATCCAGAGCCTGCATGGTCACTGATCCGACGCGCGCGCGAAAGCGATAGTTTTTCAATCATGGGTTGAGATAAACTCAACCCATGGCCGACCTGCCCACCCATACTCCCCCGCTGGCTGCCTTGCGCGCCTTCGAAGCCGTTGCCCGCCTGGGCAGCCTGAGCCGCGCCGCTGCGGAATTGCATGTGACCAAGAGCGCCGTCAGTCATCAGCTGCGCGCGCTGGAGACCGACCTGGGCGTGCCGTTGCTGCGACGGGGAGGTACGGTTCGCCGCGCCGAAACGACCGAGGCCGGCGCCGATCTGCTGGCTTCCGTACAACAGGCCTGGACCCTATTGGACACCGCCTGCCGCAATGCGCGGGCCACCGCGCGCGGCCGCCGCCGGTACACGCTGAACGTGTCGGCCAACCCTTCGCTGGCTGCGCTGTGGCTGGCGCCGCGCATCGGCCGTTTCATCGAATTGCACCCCGACATCGGCGTCCAGGTCTACCTGCACGCCAGCCAGGACCCGGCCTGGAAGGCCCAGGACATTGATCTGGCGTTCCTGCACGTGCGCACCCAGGGGCCGCATCTGGCCGAACCGGGCGACATCCCGCTGATGACCGAGACCGTCGTGCCGGTGTGCAGCCCCGCCCTCATCGCCGAAGCCGACCGCAACGACCCGCGCGCCTTCTTGCGCCACCGGTGGCTCGAGGAAAAGCATATCGACAGCCCCGAGACTGACTGGCGCACCTGGAACGGCCGGCTCGGCCTGGCCGAGACGGACTGGCAGGAACCCATGGTGCTGAGCGGCCTGAGCACCGTCGTGGCCGCCGCCGCGGCCGGCGTCGGCATCGCGCTGGGCCGTGCGCCGCTGATCGATGAAGACCTGGCCAGCGGCCGCCTCGTGCCCCTGATGCCGCAGTTGCGCATGCCGGGGTCCTGGGGCTACGTGATGCGGATCCACGCCAACCGGCCGATGGACGCGTCGCTGCCCGCGCTGGTGGAGTTCCTGGCGGAAGAGGGGCGCAGCACGGGGGCATGGCAGGACGTGACGCCGGCGACCGCCGATCCGATGTCGAGGATGCCGTGAGTCCGATCCTGTCCCTGCGGGCGCCTCAGTCCGCGCCTCCCTTGGCGCGAGGGGGGATGCTGATGGTCACGGCGGACGTGACGATCAGCTCCATCAGGATATTGCGGGCCAGGTTCTCGGCGTAGTCGTTGCGGGCTTCCGCGGTGGCGATAGCGCGTTCCACAGATCCCTCCACGATGGCATTGACTTGCTGGATGTGAAGTTCGCAGATCTGCACCAGATCTGGGTGACGCTTCTGATGGAAATACAGGAAGCGGCGCGCCAGCGTCTGCAGCATGGCGTGGAACTCGGCCGCGTAGCTGTTGCGCGAGGCGGCCCCGATCTGGCTGGTCAGCGCGAAATGCAGGCGCATGTACACCCGCATGTCGTTGACCGCCTTCAAGTCTACCAGCTCGCGCGCCAGGCGCGCCAATTCAGCGCGTTCCGAGTCGTCGGCCCATTGCGCCGCCTGGGCGACGATAAGCCGTTCTATCTCGCGCCGTGCCTGGATGATCTTCAGCTGTCCCTGATAGTCGATCTCCGAGATGAAGATGCCCTGTCGCGGGGCGATTTCCACCAGCCGCTGGAACGCCAGCTTCTGCAGGGCGTCGCGCACTGGCGAGCGGCCGATGCCCACGCGTTCGCTAAGCGTCGTTTCCGACCATTGGCTGCCAGGAGGCAATTCGCCCGTGACGATCATTTCCTCCAGCGCGCTATAGGCCTTTTCAGTCTGGCTGACTGCCGTGCGGACAAAGAGGGGGGTAGACAGGTTCATGGGGTCGGAAGCGCGCGTTGTTGAAGTTCGCGTTTTAACACTTTGCCGGTGCTGTTTTTCGGCAATTCGTTCAGAAAGACATAGCGCTTGGGGCGTTTGAAGCGCGCGATGGAGGCAAGGCACAGCTGATCCAGATCCCGTTCCAGGACTTGGGCGCCTGGTTTGATCACCACGAACGCCAACACCGATTCCCCCCATTCCGGGTCGGGAGCGCCTATTACCGAGACTTCCTGCACGGCTTCGTGGCGCATCAGCGCTTCTTCCACCTCGCGTGGATAGATATTGGTGCCGCCGCTGATGATGACGTCCTTGGAGCGGTCTTTCAGATGCAGCAGTCCGCGCGCGTCCATGAGGCCGATATCGCCGGTATGCAGCCAGCCGTCGATCAGGGTGTCGGCGGTGGCTTGCGGATTGTTCCAGTACCCCAGCATGACGGTGGGGCCGCGCACGGCCACCTCGCCCAGTTCGTCCGGTCCGACGGCCTGGCCGCGGACGTCGCGCAGCTCGACCTCCATCGACGTCTGGATGTAGCCCACCGATCCCAATAACGTGTCGTCGTTCGTGTTCACGGCGTCAGCGATCTGCGAGGCGGACAGCGCGGATATCGACATGGGGCTTTCCCCTTGGCCATAGATCTGCGCGACACGCGCGCCGTAGCAGGCGACCGCGTCCTTGATGTCCTCGGTATAGAACGGCGCGCCGCCGACGATCAGCGTGCGCAGGCCAGGCGGCGGCCCGCCGGCCTGCCGGGCATGGCGCACCATGCGCTGCACGATGGTCGGCGAGGCGAACAGGCTGACGTTGCGGTAGTGCGTTAGCAACCCATGCAGTTCGGCTTCGTCCAGGCCGCCGCTGTCCGGCACGATCTGCAGGGCGCCATGCAGCCAGTACGGGATACTGTAAAGACCGCCGCCGTGCGACAAGGGCGCCACATGCACCATGGCGTCGCCAGGCTGGACAGCCTGCACGTCGGCATAGAAATTCAGGCACATGCCAACCAGGTTGGCGTGGCTGAGCATGACGCCTTTAGGCTTGCCCGTCGTGCCGCTGGTGTAAAACAGCCAGGCGAGTTCCTGCGGGGAACGCCGTTCCAAGGGAAGGGCGGGGCCGCGTGCAGCCACCGCGTAGTCGTCGGACTCCACGTCCACCACGCGCATCGCATGCAGGCTGCAGGCGACCGGCGTCAATGCGGCGTAGATGTCCCCTTGCGACAGGCATAGGCGGGCGTCGCAATCGCGCAATATGTATTCCAGTTCGGTGGCGTGCAGTTTGGCGTTGACGGGTACGGCACACAAGCCGGCATGCCAGACGGCGAGCATCGATTCGATGTAGCTGGGGTGATTGCGCAGCGCCAGCATGACCCGTTGGCCGGCCTGCAGGCCCATGGGGCCGCGCAACCAGCCGGCCAGTGCTTGCACCCGGGCTTGGAGTTCGGCATACGTAAGGGGAGTGCGCAGGCCTGCGGCCAGCGCGGGCTGGTCGGCATACGTGGTGGCGCTGCGCTGAAAAAGAGAGCTGAGATGCATGGTTGTCTAAAGGTTGAACAGGCCGCAATCAGTGGCCAAGCAGCGTGATGCAGGTGACCGCCTCTTCCACGCCGTTGAAGCCGCCGCCGTTTTCCGCAATGGCGAAACGCGCGCCGTCGACCTGGCGCGCGCCGGCTTGCCCGCGCAGCTGGATCACCATTTCGTGGACCTGGGCCAAGCCGGTGGCGCCGATGGGGTGGCCGCGCGACAGCAGGCCGCCCGACACGTTGATGGGAATGCGGCCGCCCAGGCTGGTAGCGCCCGATTCCGCCATGGGCCCGCCTTCGCCGAATGCGCAGAATCCCAGGGCTTCGGTTTGTTGAATTTCGGCGAATGCGGTGGCGTCGTGGACCTCGGCCAGCGACATGTCCTGCGGGCCGACGCCGGCGCGTTCGTAAGCCTCGAGCGCGGCAAGGTGGCACAGATGGCGGTCGTACCTGTCTGCGGGGCGGTCTGTCGCGGTGCGTAGAACGCTGGCGTACAAGCGTACCGCCCGTGCCTCCCGAAGCCGCTTCAAACCCTGCGCGTTGCAGACGATGGCGGCGGCCGCGCCGTCGCTGATGGGAGCGCACATCGGAAGCGTCAGCGGCCAGGACACGGGACGGGCGGCCAGCGCTTCCTCGATGGTCAGCGGATACTGGAACTGGGCGAGCGAATTACGCGTGGAGTGCATGTGGTTTTTGGCGGCGACGGCGGCAAGCTGTCGCTGCGTGGTGCCGAAGGTCTTCATGTGCAGGCGCGCCAGGCTGGCGTAGATGTCCATGAAGACGCTGCGCTTGCCGGGCTCTTCGAAGCCGGGCGGCGGCGTGATGTCAGGCGCAAGGGCCATCAGGCGTGCCATCTGCGCCGGGGCGTCATGCACGTCCCAGGCACCGTCGAAGACGGCGAAGCTCTTGGCTTTGTCTTCGGCGTACAGTTTGTCCACGCCGACGGCCAGGCAGATGTCGCCCGCGCCGGACGCCACGTACAGGTGCGCGGCGTTCAGCGCGGTACTGGAGCTGGCGCAGGCGTTCTCGACATTGGTGACCGGAATGCCGACGACACCCATCGCCTTCAGCGCCACTTGGCCCGCGACCATGTATTGGCCTTCGATGGATCCCTGGCCGGCCGTGGCGAAGTAGGCCGCTTGAAGGTCGGCGGCGTTGCAGCCGGCGTCGGCCAACGCTTGCGTGACGGCGTCTCGGACCAGGTCCTTGACGCTTTTTTCAGGTTGCTTGTCGAAGCGCGTAATGCCTACGCCCGCGATAAAGGTCTTGCCGTCGCTCATGCTCGGACCCCGGTTGTGAGGATGGATTCAATGATGTCCCGGTCGGCTCGGACGTCCGCCGCCGATCCGCTCCAGGCGATTTCGCCGTGGTCCAGCACGTACTGGCGGTGGGCCAGCCGGGCGGGGACTTTCAGGTTCTGTTCGACCAGGACGATGCCCGTGCCCTGGCGGTGGACCTCTGTGAATACGTCTATCAGGTCAGTGACGATACGGGGCGCCAGGCCTTCGGTGGGTTCGTCGAGCAGCAGGATGCGGGGGTTGCCCAGCAGCGCGCGCGCGATCGACAGCATCTGCTGTTCGCCGCCAGACAATTGGTCGCCGTCAAAGCCGATGCGCTCGCCCAGGCGCGGGAACACCTGCAGCACGCGCGCCTCGGTCCAATAGCCGGGCCGGTGCGCCAGCGCGCCCATGCGCAGGTTCTCGCGCACAGTCAAGTTGGGAAAGATGCGGCGGGTATCGGGCACCAATGCGATGCCGTCGCGGCTGATCTGCTCGACCGCGCGACGCGTAGCATCCTGGCCGCCGTTGCGTCGGCTTCCCGACGACAGCGGCAGCAGTCCGATCAACGCCTTGAGCAGTGTGGACTTGCCGGCGCCGTTGCGTCCGACGATGGCGACGATCTCGTCCTGCGCCGCGCGCAGCGAGATGTCTTTCAGCGCCAGTGCCTGGCCGTAATGCACCTCGGCATGCAGCAGTTCGATCATGCCGCCACCTCTTCGCCCAGGTAGACCGCCCGCACGGTGGTGTCTTCCCGGATGGCGTCTGGCGGTCCTTCAGCCACTTTCCGGCCGTTTGACAGCACGACGATATGCTCGGACAACGTCATGATCACGTCCATATTGTGTTCGATGAGCAGCACGGTGCGGCCGGCAGCGGCATGGCCGATCAGGCGGGTGGCGGCGGCGATCTCGTGATGGCCTACGCCGGCCAGCGGTTCGTCAAGCAGCAGGATGCGGGGATCGGGCAGCAGGGTCAGGCCCAGTTCCAACGCGCGCTGCAGGCCGTATGACAAGGTGCCGGCGACGGTGTCGCGCCAGGGCGCCAGATCCGTCAGTTCGAGCATCGCGTCGATGGTGGGAGCCAAGCGGCGGTCATAGCGCGGCGCCAGCCAGAATGGCAGCAAGCGCGAATGGCTGATCTGCGCGGCGATGCGCAAGTTCTCCAATACCGTCATTTCAGGAAAGATCTTGGTGATCTGGAAGCTGCGTCCGATACCGTGACGGGCGCGTTCGTAGGCGCGCAGGCGCGAGATGTCCGTGTCATGGCACAGGATGCGCCCACCGTGGCCGGGAAGATGCCCGGCCAGCACGTTGAGCAAAGTCGTCTTGCCCGCGCCATTGGGACCGATCAGGCCATAGACCCGGCCTGTTTCGAAGGCGTAGCTGAAATCCTCGATGGCGCGCAGCGCGCCGAACGTGACGCTGACGTTGTCGCATTGCAGGGCGATGCGGTTCATGAGGGACTCCCTTCGCCAGGCGCCAGGGAGGCATCGGAGGCAGTCTTGGCGGCGGGGTGGGGCGTCGGGGCCGCGCGGCGGGCCAGGCGCAGGCGGGCTTGCAGGGCGCCCAGGACGCCTTGCGGAAAGTAAAGTGTGGCCAAGATGAAAATCAGCCCCAGGATGCCGTACCAATATGGCGTCCAGCCGCTCAGCCATTCCTTCAGGACTTCGAACAGCAGCACACCGGCCACCGGTCCCCACAGCGTGCCGGCGCCGCCCAGCAACGTCATGATGATGACGTCGCCCGAGGTGGTCCAGTGCAGCATTTGCGGATTCATGTACATCAGGACGGCTGCCAGCAACCCGCCCGCCAGCCCGCCCACCGCGCCGGAAACGAGGAAGGTGACCTGCTTGAGGCGCTGGACGTTGTAGCCCAGTTGGCTGGCCCGGATCTCATTCTGGCGCACGCCCGCGACGGCTCGCCCGAAGGGCGAGGCGCGCAGCATCGCCATGAAGGCCATCACCAGGGCAAAGACCGCCGCGACATACCAGTAGAAGTTCACGGTGTCGAAGAAGTCGATGCCGGCGAGTTCCGGCCGGCCGATGCCGGGCAGGCCGTCCGCGCCGCCAGTCCATTCGCGCAGTTTGCTGTCGGCCAGGATGTACATCAGCTGCGATAGCGCCAGCGTGACCAGCGCGAAGAAGATGCCGGACACCCGCAGCGCGAACACGCTGAAGAGCCAGGCGCAGGCGGCGCCACCCAGGATGGCAAGCGCGAGCCCGGCTTCGAACGGCAAGCCGTAGCGTTGCGTGGCCAAGGCCAACGCATAGCCGCCCGCGCCCAGGAAGGCGGCGTGGCCGAAGGACACCATCCCCAGCAGGCCGAATACCAGATCGAAACCCACGGCGAATATCGACCACACCATAATCAGGATGGTCAGGTTGAGCAGGAAGTCGTTCTGTGTGAGAAACGGCACCGCCACCACTGCGGCGGCAACGCCGACGGCAATGGCGGCATCTTGGCGGAAAGTGGTCATGCCAACCTCGCTTGGCGGGAAAACAGCCCTTGCGGACGGGTGAGCAGCGTGGCGATCAGCATGGCGAAAGTCAGGATATCGACCCAACTGGGCATGAAGGTGTAGCCCACCGCGCGGACCATGCCGATCAGCAGGGAAGCGGCGACCACGCCGCGGATATTGCCTAGCCCGCCCAGGATGACCACGATGAAGCAGTCGATGATGGTATTGGTGGCCATGCCCAGCTCGATCGGAAACAGCGGGGCGGAGATGGCGCCCGCCAGGCCGGCCAGCGCGGCGCCCACGCCGAACACCGCGCTGCGGATGGTGGCCGCGGGCAACCCCAGGATGCGTACCATTTCGCCGTCGCTGCTGGCGGCACGCACCAACATGCCGAAGGTGCTCTTTTCAAGCACGAAGAAGAGCGTCACCGAGACCAGCAGGCCGAAAGCGATGACAAAAAGCCGGTAGACGGGGATGGTGCTGCCCGCCAGGTCTACGGTACCCGCTAGCAATGCCGGCATCGGCGTTTCCTGGTAGCCCAGGCCCCAGATGAACTTCACGGCTTCGCTGATGACGAGGATGAAGCCGAATGTGAGGATCAGCTGATAGAAGTGGGGGCGGCTGTAAAGCGGCCGCAAGGCCAGACGCTCCATCGCCACGCCCACCAAGCCCACGCCGACGGTCGCCACAACCAGGCCGGCGATGAACGAGCCGGTGCGCAGTTGGATGTCGAAGGCAAGGTAGGCGCCCAGCATGTACAGCGCGCCGTGGGCGAAGTTGATGACCCCCAGCATGCCGAAGATAAGCGTAAGGCCGGATGCCAGAAGGAACAGCAGCATTCCCAGGCTCAAGCCGATGATCACGGTGGACATGGCAATGATCCGTCAGCCCGCGCAGGGCTCGAATACCTGGTCCGGCGGAAAGACGCGGACGATATCCATGACGTAGGCCGGCTGGGGAGCCTTGCCAGCGGTCACGACGCCCCACAGTCCGTTCTGCATCGCTTGGTGGTCGCAGGCGCGCATGGTCTTCGTGCCTTCCACGGAGTTGTCGCGCACGCTGCCGGCGAACGCCTCCACCCACTTTTCCTTGTCCCAGCTGCCGGTCTTTTCCACCACGTCCAGCCACCAGCTCATGCCGTCATAGGCTTCGCCCGCTGCGGCGGAAGGGTACTCGTTGTATTTCTTGCGAAACGCCTCGACGAAGACCTTATTCGCCGCGTTTTCCACGGTGAAGTGATAGCGCACGCCGGATTGCACGCCGATTGAGGAGGGGCCCACGCCGGCCGCCATGGTTTCGTCGGCGATGACAGGGCCGAAGATCTTGCGCGTCTTGCCCAGGTCGATCTGCCCTGCCTGCTTGACCATGGTGACGGCATCCGAGCCCGTCATGAACAGCGCCACGCCATCCGCATTCGAGCGTGCGATCTTGTCGGCGATGGACGAATAGTCCCGGTTGCCCAGCGGGGGGAAGTCGGCCCCGACGATCTCGATGCCGGCCTTTTCGGCTTCGCGGCGGTACCAGTCCCAGCTGTCGCGGGTGGCCTGGTAGTCAGCCGTCACGCCATAAATGCGCTTGAGCTTTTGTTCCTTGGTGTAGGCCAGCGCCATGCGCTGTTCCATGCCCAACGTGTTGGAGGTGCGGAACGTGTAGCGCGAGCCGCCAGGCACCGTGATCTTGTCGTCTGCGGACATCGTGACCAAATGAGGGATCTTGCGCTGCTTGGCGATGTTCATGATGGCCAATGTGCTGGCTGAACTGACCGCGCCGAAGATCATCTGCGATCCGTCGGAAATCAGACGCGTGGTTTTCTGGACCGCGGGCTGAGGCTTGGTCTCGTCGTCCTCCCAGGTGACCTGAATCGGCTTGCCCAGCACCTTGCCGCCGCGCTGTTCGATGGCGATGGTCACGCCTTTGCGCATGTCTTCGCCAAAGATGCCGTAAGTGCCAGACAGCGACACCACGCCGCCAATTTTGAATGTATCGGGTTCGGCTGCGTGCGCGCCCGTCATGAACACGGCGCACAGCGCCAGCGCGCCATAGGCGGCGGGACTCCATGTCTTCATTTTTGTCTCCTTGTGTTTTTCGTTATTGCTCGTAATGTTTTACGTAGCTTGATTGATATACTACGTCTGCCTCCGTGATCTGAATAATTGGGGTAAACCCGCTGCGGCAGAACAAGAAAAACCGCCCCAAGGCCGGTGGGCGCTTGGGGCGGTGCGGGGGAGACGGGGTGCGGGCAAGCCGCTTTGCGTCTAGGGCTTTCTTGTGTCGGCAGGCCCTAGTCGCTTGCTAATTCCATGCTGCGCGTGACCTCTTCCTGCACGCGTTCCCAGATGGAACGCTTCAGTTCCACGAAGCGCGGCGACAACTGCACGTCGGCGCTGCGCGGATGGGGCAGGTCGTTGTGGATGTCCTGCACGATGCGGCCGGGCTTGGATCCCATCACCGCCATGCGGGTGGACAGCGTCAGGGCTTCGTCGATGGAGTGCGTGATGAAGACGATCGTCTTGCCGCTTTGCTCATAGATCGACAACAACTGGTCCTGCAGCACCTGGCGCGTCATGGCGTCCAGCGCGGCGAACGGTTCGTCGAACAGCATCACGTCCGGGTCGTTGGCCAGCACCCGCGCAATCGACACCCGCTGCTTCATCCCGCCCGACAGCGCGTGCGGATACTTGTCCGCCGCCGCCTTCAGTCCCACCATCTCGATGTACTTGCGGGCAATCGGCGCGCGTTCCTGTTTGGACATGCCGCGCATCTTCAGGCCGAACTCCACGTTCTCCTGCACGGTGCGCCACGGAAACAGCGCATATTGCTGGAACACCATGCCGCAGGCGGCGGTCACGTCGGTGACGGCGCGGCCGTTGATGGTGACGGTGCCGGTGTTGGGCGTGATGAAGCCCGCCATCAGGTTCAGCAGGGTGGACTTGCCGCAGCCGGATGCGCCCAGCAGCACCAGGAATTCGCCGCGCTTGACCTCCAGGTCAACGCGGTCCAGCACGGGCACGTCGCCATAGGACTTGGAGATGCCCTTGAGCTGGATCATCGTGTCGTTCATCGTTGCCATGCCAGCACCCATCGCTCAAGAAGCCGCAAACACAGATCGGTCACCAGCACGGTGAAGCTGATCAGCACCATGCCCAGCACCACGGTGTCGGTCTGGAAGAATTCCTTGCCGTTCATGATCATGAACCCCAGGCCTTCCTTGGACGCCACCAATTCAGCCGAAATCACACAGGTCCAGGACAGGCCCAGGATGATCTTCATGCCCGACAGGATCTGCGGCAGGCAACCGGGGAACAATACTTCGCGCATGACCTGCCAGCGGTTGGCGCCCAGGTTGCGCGCCGCCCGCACCAGCACCGGGTCGATGCTGCGCGACGCTTCCATCACGTAAAGCAGCGCCGGCACGAACGACCCCATGAACACGATGCTGTACTTCTGCGTTTCGGTGATGCCGAACCACAGCAGCGACAGCGGGATCCAGCTCATGGACGGCAAGGGGCGCAGGAACGAGATGATGGGGTCGAACACGGCGCGCGCCACCTTCGACGTGCCCAGCAGGATGCCCAGCGGAATGGCCACGATGACTGCCGCCAGGAAGCCGACCATCACGCGGCGGGTGGAGGCCAGCACATTGTAGAACAGCGTGCCCTGGTCGGACATGGACCAGGCCCGCGCCAGGACCTGGGACGGCGCGGGCAGGAAGATGGGATCGACTGCGCCGGCGCGGCACAGGCCTTCCCACAGCAACAGGAAGCTCAGAAGCGAAAACACGCTGACCCCGATCAGCCGTGTTTCCCTTGAAGACGAACGCGAGGACATAGGCGAAGCGTCCCGTGCTTACCGGGTCGCGGCCGGGAGGTACGAAGCCTGGACCCAGTCTTTGACTTGGGGGGCCTTGTCGATCTGCTTGAGCGACACCAGCATCTCGGCCAGTTGCTGCATGCCGGTGACGAAGTTGCCCGGTTCCACCATCAGCCCCTTCTGATCGGCGGCGGAGTACCACTGCGTCTGCTTGATGACGGCCAGTTGCTCGTCCTTGGACAGGCCGGTCAGTTCCAGCAGCACGCTTGCCGCCTCGTCGGGTTGCCGGGTCAGCATCGCATTGGCCTCGAAGACGGCGTGCAGGAATTGCTTCACCGCTACCGGGTTCTCGCGCCCCAGCTTGGCGTGCGTCAGCAGCACGTCCGGCCCCGGCGTGATGGCGTACTGCTTGTAGAGCGAGAATGCGGTGTCGTCCAACAGCACGTGCGTGCCCGGCACCGCCTTGATGCGGTCGAAGGCCGGCGTCCAGGCCACCGCGGCGTCGATCTGCTTGCCCTGATAGGCCGACAGCAGGTTGGTGGCCGGCAGATTGATGATGGAGACGTCGCGGTCGGGGTCAAGACCCGCCTGGCGCAGCACGTCCAGCAGCAGCACGTGGGCGCTGGACGCGTAGGTCACGCCGATCTTCTTGCCTTTCAGGTCCGCCACCGACTTGACGTCGTCGCGCACCAGGACGCCTTCGGCGCGGCCGAAGTTGTTGGGCGTGGCGATCACCTGGAATTGGCGGGCCCCGGCAGCCATCAGGGCCAGCGACGACACGACGCCGGTGCCGGCCAGGTCGATGTTGCCGGCCATCACGGCGCTCATGCGGTCGGACGAGGTGGCGAAGCTCTGCCACTTGATGTCCAGGCCCTGCTTGGCGAACAGGCCCGTCTTCATGGCGATGTAGGCCGAATAGTGGCCCAGCCAGGCCGAGCCGCCATAGGTGTAAGAGGCGTTGGCGGCGCGGCCGACCATGGGAAAGCCCAGGGCGCTGGCGCCCGCCAAAGCTGCGGTGCGCACCAGCATGGCGCGGCGAGTCATGTTCATATTTTTCCCCTACTGGAATGTAGATTGACCGATAGATGTCATGTCGCCGGCACTCTGGGGTGCGGCAGGCCAGACTGTCACCCGGCCACCGCCTCGCGGCGTGAATATAAGGAGCGGCGATGGTCAAAATTCGCCGTGCTTAAGCAATCCGGTTAGGCAGACGCCGTTTCATCAGCCGCTTTTATTAAGTATTCGCGCTGCTTATATTGCGGCGGCCGGGATAGGGCAGGTTCACACTCGCGGCACTTGTCCTTGGAGCCTTGTCCGTGAAAAGTTTTGACGTGATCGTGATTGGTGCCGGCGTGATCGGCAGTTCGGTAGCCTTCCATCTGGCCGAACTGGGCGCAAAGAGCGTGCTGGTGCTGGACCGGGCCACGATCGGCGCCGGCACGACCTCGCAGTCGTCCGGCATCCTGCGCACCCACTATTCGGTGCGCGAGAACGTGGAGCTGGCCCAGCGGTCGTGGAGCGTGTTCAACCATTTCGCCAGCTATGTGGGCGATGACGAAGCCTCTTGCGGCCTGGTCAAGTGCGGCTACCTGATCAGCGCGGCCGACAACGACAAGCTGGATCCGTTGCGCGGCGCGCTGGAACAACAGCGCGCGCAAGGGATTGCGCTGGAACTGCTGAACGCCGCCCAGGCGCGCGAGCTGCTGCCCATCGCCTCGTTCGACGATGCCGCGCTGATCGGCTTCGAACCCGAAGCCGGGTTTGCCGACGCGTATCTGGTGGCCACCAGCTTTGCCCGCGGCGCGCGTCGGCGGGGCGTGACCATCCGCGAAAACGTCGACGTACGCAAATTGCTCATCGAGGACGGCCGCGTGATCGGCGTGTCCACCTCGGAAGGCGACTACGCCAGCCCGCTGGTGATCAGCACGCAAAACATCTGGACGTCGGAGTTGGCCGCGTGGACGGGCGTTGCGATGCCTGTGGTGCCCGAACGCCATGCGGTGCTGGCACTGGAATGCGACGCCGCGCCCTACACGTATTCGATGCCGGTCTACAAGGACCTGGCGTCCCCGGGCATGCTGTATTGCCGCAGCTATGGCGGCAACCAGATGCTGGTCAGCGAGGGCATCGTGGGCGAGGCCCTGCAAAAGAGCGATGCCGAACAGGGCGATATTCCGCTGGACTACGTGGCGGAAGTGGGCGAGCAGGTGGCCGCGCGCTTTCCCGCCTACGAGACCGCGGGGCTGGCCTCGTCCTGGACCGGCGTGTACGACGTGACGCCCGACTGGAACCCCGTGCTGGGCCGCGTGCCTGGCGTGCAGGGGCTGATCGTGGGCTTCGGTTTTTCGGGCCACGGGTTCAAGTTGTCGCCGACCGTGGGGCGCGTGCTGGCGCAGGAAGCACTGGGCCTGCCGACCGACGTGTCGCTCAAGCCCTATGACATCGGCCGCTTCGAAAGCGGCGCGTTGCTGACCGGGAAGTACGGCCTTGGCGCCGTCTCCTGATCGCATGCGCTGGGCACAGGCGGCTTGGCAGGCCTTGCCGCCCGAGCCTTGGAAAAACGGCGGGGGCGTCACGCGCACGCTGGCGGTGGACGGGCAGGCGGCGGTCCCGCGCTGGCGCGTCAGCATCGCGGACATCCAGCAGGATGGCCCGTATTCGCGCTTTCCGGGCTACGACCGCGTATCGGTCGTGCTGTCGGGCCAAGGCGTGGCGCTGCATGGAGAGGGCGCCGCGCTCGATCTGCTGCCCGGCGTGCCGACGGCGTTTGCCGGCGATCTCGCGCTGCAGTCCCGTCTGCTGGGCGGTCCCGTGCGGGTGTTGAACCTGTTCGTGCTGCGCGGTGCGGTCCAGGCAACGGTGTCCTGTGCCGGCTCGGCACAGGCCGCGTTGGTCGTCGGCGGGCTTCCCGCCGTCCCCGCCGCGGTTGAGGCGTTCGGCATCCGCGTGGACGTGGGGGCCGGGCCGCTGGCGAAGGGCGGGGAAGAGGCTGTGTTGCTCGACTTGCGCGTGGCGGCTCTCCCTGCCGCCTGACCGTTCTTGTCTTCTCGCCCCGCAGGGGCGTGGCATTGATTGATTCCTTATTCCAGGAGTGTTCGCATGAAGGTATTAGCCGCGGTCAAGCGCGTGGTTGACTACAACGTCAACGTGCGCGTCAAGGCCGACCAGAGCGGCGTGGACATCGGCAACGTCAAGATGTCGATGAATCCGTTCGATGAAATCGCCGTCGAGGCGGCCGTGCGCTTGAAAGAGCGGGGGGCGGCGACCGAAGTGGTCGCCGTGTCTTGCGGCACGGCGCCGTCCCAGGAAACGCTGCGTACCGCACTGGCGATCGGTGCAGACCGGGGCGTGCTGGTGCAGACCGACGCCGTGCTGCAGCCGCTGGCCGTCGCCAAGCTGCTGCGCGCCGTGGTGCAGCAGGAGCAGCCCGCGCTGATGATCCTGGGCAAGCAGGCGATCGACGATGACGCTTGCCAGACCGGTCAGATGCTTGCGGCGCTGTTGGGCTGGCCGCAGGCCACCAACGCCAGCGCCATCGAGATCGATGGCGCGGTGGCGCGTGTCACGCGCGAGGTGGACGGCGGCCTGGAAGTGCTGGAACTGACGCTACCCGCCATCGTCACCGCCGACCTGCGGCTGAACGAGCCGCGCTATGTCACGCTGCCCAACATCATGAAGGCCAAGAAAAAGCCGGTGGATGTCCTGACGCCGGAGGCGTTGGGCGTGGATCCGGGGTCGCGCCTGGAGACCTTGCGCGTGGAAGAGCCCGCCGCGCGCGCGCCCGGCGTCAAGGTGGCGGATGTGGGCGCGTTGATCGACAAACTGAAGAACGAAGCGAAGGTGATCTGATGACGGTCCTGGTTATTGCCGAACACGACAACCGCGCGCTGGCCGGCGCCACGCGTAACGCCATCGCCGCAGCCGGCAAGCTGGGCGTGCCGATCCATGTGCTGGTGGCGGGCGCGGGCGCGCAAGCCGTGGCTGACGCCGCCGCGCGTGTCGCGGGCGTCCAGAAAGTGCTGCTGGCCAACGCGCCGCATCTGGGCGATGGCCTGGCCGAGAACCTGGCCGCGCAGGCGGTGGAGGTCGCGGGCGGCTATACGCATCTGTTCCTGGCCGCCACCACGCAAGGCAAGAGCGTGGCGCCGCGTGTGGCCGCCTTGCTGGATGTGGCGCAGGTGTCCGACGTGATCGAGGTGGTGTCGGCCGACACGTTCAAGCGCCCCATCTACGCGGGCAACGCGATCGCCACGGTCAAGAGCGGGTACCCCGTCGTCGTGGCGACGATCCGGCCGACCGCGTTCGACGCCGCGCCGGCGGAGGGCGGCAGCGCACAAGTCGAAACGGTGGCGGCCGTGGCCGATGCCGGCCGGGCGCGTTTCGTCCGCCGCGAGCTGGCAGTGTCGGAACGCCCGGAACTGGGCGGCGCGCGCGTGGTGGTGTCGGGCGGCCGCGGCCTGGGCAGCGCCGAAAACTTCAAGTTGCTGGACCCCTTGGCTCAGAAGCTGGGCGCAGCCCTGGGGGCGTCCCGCGCCGCGGTGGACGCGGGCTATGCGCCCAATGATTGGCAGGTGGGGCAGACCGGCAAGATCGTGGCGCCAGCACTGTACGTGGCGGTCGGGATCTCGGGGGCCATCCAGCATCTGGCCGGCATGAAGGACTCCAAGACCATCGTCGCCATCAACAAGGACGGCGACGCGCCGATCTTCGGCGTGGCGGATTATGGTCTGGTCGGCGATCTGTTCGAGGCGGTCCCCGCCTTCACCGCAGGGCTGTGATGCCGCCAGGGTGCCGCGTCAACGCCGCGTCATTGCGGCATTGGCGCGCCCATCAACGCCGCATGCTGCGCCATAGCGTGGCAGGCGGCAGCCCCAGGGCCGGGGCAATGTCTTTCTGGATCAGGCGTTCCACCGCCATCAGGATCACGTCCCGCGCCTCGGTGGGCAGCTTGCCCACTTCCTGTTGCCGCGCCGCCAGATACAGCGTGCGCGACAGGCTGGCGTCGTCGCTGCGCGCGGCGCCCAGATAGGGCGCCAGCGGCAGCACGCGCAGCTGGTCCACGAAATGGCGCGACTGCCAGATGCACAGCGGCGTGCTGATCGCAAAGCCGATTCCTGCCGTGACCAGGCTGAGCAAGGGATCGGTGTTGTCGAATTCAAAGGTGCGCTCGATCATCACGTCGTGCGATTCGATCAGGCGATCGATCTCAGCGCCGATGAAGGAACGCGCGCTGTAGCGGATGAACTGCATGCGCTTGCCCAATTCCTTGAGCGTGGCGATCTTGTCCATGTCCATCGTGCGCGGCACGATCAGCACATAGGGTTCGCTGAACAGGCTGATCTTCTTGATGGTGGGCTTGCCGGCCAAGGCGCTGGTGGTGACCACCAGGTCCAGTTGCCGGTCTTCCAATTGCTTGTCCAGCACGGGCGTGATGCCCGACCACAGCCGGATCTGGCGCGACGCGCCGGACAGGCCGTGGATCAACGTGGGGCCCAAGGTGCCCGCGAAGGAATCCACGCAGCCGAAGCGGACAATGTTGCGCTTGGCCCGGCTCAGATTGCGGACGCTTTCCGTCATGTCGCCCGCCTGGGCGAGCAGGCGCGCGGCATGGTCGAACAACAGTTCGCCTGCGGGCGTGGGCCGCGCCGGCCGCGTGCTGCGGTCCAGCAGTTCGGTCGACATGGCGCCTTCCAGCTGCTTGATCCGTTGCGACACGGCTGCTTGCGACAGGCCCAGCAGGCGCGCCGCGCCGGAAACGGACGCGGCTTCCACCACCGCCACCCAGGTCAGCAGCAGGCTCCATTCCGGATAGTTTTCCGTCGTGGTGAAGGAAAATCGGTTCATTGCCTGGCGTGTCCTGGACGGCGCTGCGTGGAGGTCAGCGCTGGCGCGCCGTGGTCTGCCGCAGGGCGGCTTGCACCATGCCTTCGACCACCGGGATGACCTTGTCGGCCAAGTCGGCCCGCCAGCCGTAGGGATGCGTTTCGTCCATGTAGGTGGACTGGCACATTTCCAGCTGGATGGCGTGGATATTGTCGGCCGGCGCGCCATAGTGGCGTGTGATGTAGCCGCCCTTGAAGCGGCCGTTGATGGCCCAGGTGTAGTCGCGGCAGCCGTCCAGCTGTTCCTTGACCGCCGCCAGGATGTCCGGTGCGCAGGCCGCGCCGTCTGAGGTCCCGATGTTCAGGTCGGGCAGCTTGCCCTCGAACAGGCGCGGCAGCACGCTGGCAATGGAATGCGCTTCCCACAGCAGCACGGTGCCGTGCTCGGCCTTGATGCGGTCCAGTTCTTCGCGCAGCTTGGCGTGATAGGGCTGCCAATAGGTTTGCAGGCGGTGCGCGCGCTCGGCGTCCGTCAGCACGGCGTCGTTCTGGTACAGCGCGTCGCCGCGGAACGTCTGGGTCGGGCACAGGCCGGTCTTGGTCTGGCCGGGGTACAGGCTTTCGTCATTGGGCGGGCGGTTCAGGTCCACCACATAGCGCGAATAGCGCGCGCCGATCACCGACGCGCCCAGTGCTTGGGCGAATTGGTACAGCGTGTCCAGGTGCCAGTCGGTATCGCCGGACTCCAGGCCCAGCGGCGTCATCTGCGCGCGCTGCGTGTCGGGGATCTGGCTGCCCAAATGGGGAATGGAGATCAGCAGCGGGGCGGTGCCGCGGCTGAAATGATAGATGTCGCTCAAGGGAAAACTCCGGGTAACAAAGACGGTGCGCTGCGGGACCTGCCGCAGGCGATGGCCGCTTGTATGCTAGGCAGCGCGGCCCATCGCGCTAATTGCATCAGTTTAATGGATATTGATAATCAGGCCGGGTGATGCAAAAGGCTATGGGCGCATCGGCTGCGCGTAGGGCGCCCACGGCGGGTCCGTGTTCCAGACACCGGCGATCTCATCGATGAGCAAGCGCACCTTGGGCGACAGGTGCCGCCGGTGCGGATACACCGCGCACACCGGGGCGCCCGCCGGGGCCACGGTTTCCAGCACCGGCGTCAGGCGGCCCGCGCGCAAGTCATCGGCCACCAGGAACGCGCCTAGTTGCACGATCCCATCGCCTGCCACCGCCGCGTCGCGCAAGGCCTCGGTATGGCCTAGCCGCAGGCGGCCGGCGACGGGCACGTGGCGTTCCTGGCCCTGGACGGCAAATCGCCATGGCACCAACTGCCCCGCATGCGTGTACGCCAGCGTCTGATGCTGGCTCAAGGCGTCGGGCGTAGCCGGCATGCCGTGGCGCCTCAGGTACTCCGGCGCGGCGCACGTGATCAACCGGTGAGGCGCCAGCACCCGTCTTACCAGCCGGCTGTCCACTTCGCCGCCGATGCGGATCGCCATATCGATGCCGTCGCGCGCCAGATCCGCGTAGTCGTCGGAAAAACTGACGTCCGCTTCCACGTCGGGCCAGCGCCGCAGGTAAGCCCGCAACATCGGCATCAGATGCAGCCTGCCCAGCGACACCGGCAGGTCGATGCGCAAGCGGCCGCGGGGCGCCTGCTTGCGGCTGGCCATGGCATCAGTCGCGCTGTCGACTTCGGACAGGATGCGTTGCGCATGTTCGTAAAAGATCCGGCCATCGTCGCTCAGGCTGACGCTGCGTGTGCTTCGGTGCAGCAGCCGGACGCCCAGGCTTTGCTCAAGCCGCGCGATGCATTTGCCGATGGCCGAACGCGACAGCCCCAGCTTTTCCGCAGCTGCCGTGAAGCTCTGCGTATCGGCCACACGCACGAATGCCAGCAGATCTCCGATGTGATCCAGACGGTGGGGAAGGGCGGATTTATTGTCCACGAATTGTCCCTTGTGTTTCGCTTAATGCCCACTTTATCAGCGAATTGGAAACAGTAGACTGCGTAGGGGTCGGCCTGGCAACGGGCCTTTTCCGGATAACGCCGTCCCATGTCCCGCACCACGTCTTCCCCTGCTCAACCCTTTCCTCAACCGCCCGTCCGGACTTCTCGCCGGGCCTGGCTGGCCGTTCTTGCCGTGGGCATGGCCACGTTCAGCGTCGTCACCACCGAAATGCTGCCGGTGGGCCTGCTGGTGCCCATCACCCGGGACCTGGCGGTGTCGGTGGGTGAGGGCGGTCTGATGCTTTTCGTGCCCGCGATCCTGGCGGCGCTGTTTGCGCCGCTGGTCGTTGTCGGCGCGAAAGGCGCCGACCGCCGCTGGCTGCTTTGCGGCCTGCTGGCAGCGCTGACCGCCGCCAATCTGGCCAGCGCGCTGGCGCCGTCCATGCCCTGGTTCCTGGGGGCGCGGATACTGGTGGGATTCTGCATCGGCGGCATCTGGGCCATCGCCGGCGGCCTGGCGGGCAGGCTCGTCCCGCCCCACGCGGTGGGGACGGCCACCGCCATCATCTTCGGCGGCGTGGCCGTGGCGTCGGTGCTGGGCGTACCGCTGGGCGCCTTCGTCGGCGGCCTGGCGGGTTGGCGCGCCGCGTTCGGTGCGATGGCGGCTTGTTGCGCGGCCGTGCTGCTGCTGATCGCGCTGGCTCTGCCGCCGTTGCCCCCGCCGCGCAGCCTGTCCGTACGCCAGCTGACCGCGCAACTGGCGAATCCGGCGGTGCGCGTGGGCTTGTTGGTCACCTTGTTCCTGGTGGCCGGGCATTTCATGGCCTACACCTTCGTCCGGCCGCTGCTGCAATCGCACGCGGGCTTTGGCCAGTCGTGGATCGGTCCGCTGTTGTTCGCCTATGGCGCGGCCGGGGTGGCCGGTAATTTCGTAGCGGGGACGGCCGCCGCGCGTCAGCCGGGCCGAACCTTGCTGACGATCGCGCTCGCTTTGCTGTTGACGCTGGCATTGCTGGCCGGATTCGGGCATCTGCGGATTGCCAGCGGCCTCTTGCTGGTGGCATGGGGGCTGGCGTATGGCGGCGTGTCGGTATCGCTGCAAGCCTGGATGATCCGGGCGGCCCCGGACGCCTTCGAAGCGGCGACGGCGCTGTTCGTGGCGATGTTCAACCTGGGCATCGCTGCGGGATCGTTGCTGGGTGTTCCCAGCGTGGACGCGCTGGGCTTGCGGGCGAACCTGTGGCTGGCGGCGGCGTGCATGCTGTTGCCTGCCGGCGCGCTATGGTGGTGGCGGCGGCAGCCCGCGCGGGCGCGGGAAACCGGTACGGCATTTCGGTAGAATTCCCGCATCATCAAGGAGCGCATCGAAGTGATCCTCTAAAGCCGACAAGAATCAGACTGCCACGCCCAGCCTTTCGCGCTGCGGGCCGCGGTCGCGTCCGTGGCCGGCTCCGCGTAGCCGGCCGCCATTCTCATGTGTGCCTGGCGCCTTCTGGGGCGTCATGCCAGTCGCTTTACAGGATCGTTCATGACAGCCTCTTCTTCCTTCGATTTCCTTGCCCACAACCAGGCCGCCTGGGACCAGCTTGCCGCGCAAGACTGCGAGTGGTCGCGCCCCGTCACGGCCGAAACCATTGCCGCCGCGCGCGCGGGCCAGTGGTCGGTGCGTCTCACGCCGGGGCCGCTGCCGCAAGGGTGGCTGGATCAACCCCAAGGCCTGCGCATCCTGTGCCTGGCCTCGGCCGGCGGCCAGCAAGCGCCGGTGCTTGCCGCCGCGGGCGCGCACGTGACCGTGTTCGACGCGTCGGAAAAGCAATTGGACCAGGACCGCCGCGTCGCCGCGCGCGACGGGCTTGCGCTGCAAGCGGTGCAGGGCGACATGCGGGACTTGTCCGCGTTCGACGATGCGTCATTCGACGTGGTGTTCCACCCGATCTCGAACCTGTACGTGCCGGACGTGCGCCCCGTGTGGCGCGAGTGCCACCGCGTCTTGCGGCGCGGCGGACGCCTCTTGTCCAGCTTCTACAACCCGATCGTGTTCGTGGGGGACCGCGATCCGGCCTACGCGAAGCAAGGCGTGATCCGGCCGGCATATGCCTTGCCCTATGCCGACACCCGCGACCTGGATAGCGCGGCGCTGGATGCCAAATTGGCGCGCGGCGAGGCGGTCGTGTTCGGGCACAGCCTGGCCGATCAGATCGGCGGGCAGTTGGCCGCAGGATTCCTGCTTGCCGGCTTTCACGAAGACCACCAGCCCAATCCCCGCTTCCTGATCGACCGCTACGTGCCGACGTTTCTGGCCACGTACGCCGTCAAGCCCGGTTAGCAGCCGAGACGCGCGCTGCTCAGCCCGCGATCCTGCGTTTGCTGCTGTCGCGCACGACCAGACGGGGCGCCAGTCGCAGGCTGTCGGGCTGGCCGCCCGCCAGTTTCTGCAGCAGCAGTTCCAGGCCCAGCCGGCCCATCTGGTGCATGGGCGAATGGATCGTGGTCAAGCCGATGGGCAGGGCTCCCGCAAGCGGCGTGTCGTTGTAGCCGACGATGGCGACGTCGCGGCCGGCTTCCAGGCCCTGGTCGCGGGCGGCGCCCATGACGCCCACGGCCAGAAAGTCGTTGACGGCGAAGATGGCGGTGGGGCGGTCTGCGGGCGACAGCAATCTGGCGCCGATATCGCGGCCCGCGTCCGTGTCGAACGGGCTTTCGATGCGCCAGTGCGCCGGCACCTCCACGCCGTGCTGCGCACAGTAGCCGAAGAAGCCCTCGGAGCGGTCGCGGCCCGTGCTGGCAAACGGTTCGCCCACCATCACGGCGATGCGGCGGTGGCCCATGTCCAGCAGGTGCTGGGCGGCCAGCCGGCCGCCTTCCAGGTCGTCGCACGTGACCGCGCAATGGTGGTCGGCATGGCGGCTGACCAGCACGAACGGCACGTCGCGCCGTGCCAGTTCGGCCAATAGCGGGTTGGGTGGCGCGTTCGCGGGCGCGCTGTGCGCGTCGCCCAGGATCAGGCCGTCCACGCGGCGCGCCAGCGCCATGTCGATCAGTTTGCGCTGCTTGTCCGGTTCGTCTTGCGTGTTGGACACGAAGGTCAGGTAGCCGTGTTCGGCCGCGGCCTCGTCGATGCCCTCGTAAATGGTGGCCAGCACCATGTCCGACAAGCGCGGCACCAGCACGCCGATCGTGCGGCTGCGCCGCGTCTTCAGGCTGGCCGCGTGGGGATTGGTTTGGTAGTGCAGCTCGGCGGCTAGCGCCCGGATGCGTTTCACCGTGTCCGGCGCCGCGGCGCCGCGCGCATCGTCTTCGGATCCGTTCAGGACCCGGGACACGGTGGAAACGTTCAAACCGAGCTGCCGCGCCAGGCTTTGCAGCGTGACAGGGCGCGATCTATTCATGGGGCAGGAGGATACACGCGGAAATAGCGCAGCAGGGCTTATCCCGGCAACCTAGGGTTTTCACTGAATCGATTTTTGCGTTTGGACCCCTTAGCATTGCGCAACCCAAACGTTTGGGTAAAACGACTGGATCGAATCGCAATGACAACTGAAAGCCAGAATTCCCGGTTCCGGTACCGGATCTTCACCATGGTCGTGCTGCTGGCGCTGATCAACTACATCGACCGCGGCGCCATGTCCTACGCCGCCGCGCACATCACCGGCGAATACGGGTTGGACCGCGGCGCCTGGGGCTCGGTGCTGGGCTACTTCGGCTACGGCTACATGGTCGGCGCCCTGTTCGGCGGCATGCTGGCCGACCGTTACGGTCCGCGCAAAGTCTGGATCGTGGCCGGCGTGGCCTGGTCCGTGTTCGAAATCGCCACCGCCTGGGCGGGGGATTTCGGCCTGGCGTTCCTGGGCGGGTCGGCGCTGGCCGGCTTCGCCACCATCCGCATCCTGTTCGGCGCGGCCGAAGGGCCGGCGTATTCCATCATCAACAAGACCATCGCCAACTGGGCGACGACGCGTGAACGCGGCTTCGTGGTCGGGTTCGGCCTGCTCAGCACCCCGCTGGGCGCCTTGTTGACGGCGCCCGTGGCCGTGGGCCTGCTGACGCTGACGGACAGCTGGCGCGCCATGTTCTTCATCCTGGGCGGCGCGGGGCTGCTGGTGCTGGTGTTCTTCATGCGCATCTTCACCGACCGTCCCGAAACCAACCCCGGCGTGTCCCCGCAGGAACTGGCTGAAATCCAGTCGTCGCGCGCCCAATCGGCTAGCGGCGCCCAAGGCGCCGATGCGCCCGTGCTGCCGTGGTGGAGCTTTTTCCGCAGCAAGACCCTGGTGCTGAACACGCTGGGCTATTTCGCGTTCATGTACGTGAACTTCCTGCTGTTGACCTGGACGCCCAAGTACCTGCAGGACAACTTCGGCTACAGCCTGTCGTCCCTTTGGTACATGGGCATGATCCCCTGGACCGGCGCCTGCATCACCGTACTGCTGGGCGGCCGCATTTCGGACCTGCTCTTCAAGCGCACGGGCAGCTTGAAGATCGCCCGCAGCTGGTTCGCCGCCGCCTGCCTGCTGGCCACCACCCTGTGCTTCCTGCTGGTCTCGCAGGCGCAATCCGTGTTTGCCGTCATTGCGCTGATGACGTTGGCCAATGCGCTGAACGCCTTGCCCAACTCGGTGTACTGGGCGGTCGTGATCGACACCGCGCCGTCCAACCGCGTCGGCACCTTCAGCGGCCTGATGCACTTCTTCGCCAACATCGCCTCCATCCTGGCGCCGACCCTGACGGGCTACCTGACGGCGCGCCACGGCTATTCGGTGATGTTCATCGCCGCATCGGTGGCGACAGCCGTCGGCATGGTCGCTATGCTTCAGGTGCGCCCGGGCGTGGGCCCGCGCATGCCCGCCCGTCCGGCCCAGCCTTCCGGAGCTTCCCAATGACCCGACCCAACCCGACTTCCCCGCAGCTTGCCGTCGAACCCGGATTCTTCCGGGGGCGCCGCATCGCCGACTTGCAGCAGGCCATGGCCAGCGGCAGCCTGACCGCCGAGGATCTGGTGCGCCACGCAGGCGCCGCCATTGAACGGCTGAACCCGCAGCTCAACGCGTTCGTCCATGTCGACATCGCCGCCGCGCTGGCCACCGCCCGCGAACGCGATGCCGAACGGGCAAGCGGCAAGGTGAGGGGGCCCTTGCACGGCATCCCCGTCGCCATCAAAGACAACGTCGACACGGCCGACATGCCCACGACGATGGGCGCCGCCCATTTCCTGGGCCACCGGCCGCAGGCGGACGCGCGTTGCGTGGCCTTGCTGCGCGAAGCCGGCGCCATCGTCGTCGGCAAGACGCTGACGCATGAGTTCGCTTACGGCCCCACGGGCGATCGCAGCGCGCAAGGCGCGGCGCGCAACCCGTGGCGCACCAGCCAGATGACGGGCGGCTCCAGCGCCGGCAGCGCGGCCGCGGTGGCCGCCGGCATGGTGCCGGTGGCGCTGGGCACGGATACCGGCGGTTCCGTGCGCGTCCCGTCCGCGCTGTGCGGCCTGGTGGGCTTCAAGCCCACGCATGGCCGCGTCTCTGATGCGGGCGTGTTCCCGCTGGCGCCCACGCTGGAAGACCCGGGCGTGCTGGCCAACTGCGTGGAAGACGCGCAGGTCTTCATGCAGGCCTTGAGCGGCGGCGCGATCGCTCCCACGGTTGCCGCTACCGACGGCCTGCGGATGGGCTGGGTGGCCAACGTTCCCTTCGCCATCGACGATGCGGCCGTCACCGCGTGCGTGCGGGCGGCAGCGGAGCGCTTTGCCGGCGGCGCCGTGCAAGCGGCGCCCGAGGTCACGGCCCACGCGCGTGCTTTGCAAAGCGCGCTGGGTGCCATTCAGCGCGCGGAGGCCTATGAGGTCCACGCGGAGCGCGTCGAATCCGAACCCGGCAAGTTCGATCCGGAAGTGCTGGAACGCCTGCGGGCCTCGCGCCCGGTGCAGGGGTGGGAGTATGTGCGGGCCCTGAAGGAAAGGGCGCGCCTGCAAGCCGAATTCGCGCGGCTGTTCCAGCACGTGGATGTATTGGCGTTGCCCGCCGTCGCCATCACCGCGCCCGCCTTGCAGCAGCGCAGCGTGGCGGGCCCCGGCAGCGCCGGCGTGCGCGAGACCTTGCTGGGGTTGACCAACCCCTGGAACGTGCTGGGCCTGCCCGCCATCAGCCTGCCTGCAGGCTGGGTGAACGGCATGCCGGTGGGCTTGCAGCTGGTGGCGGCGGCGGGTGCCGACGCGTCCTTGCTGGCGCTGGCCGCCAGCCGCTGGCAAGCGCCGTAGTCCGGCAAACGCCGGCGCAAAGCCACGCCGGCCGGGCCGCCAGAGCGTTGCGCATGCTGCGCCGCGGCATGACGCAGCGGAATGGCGGCGATAGTTTTTTTCGTTTGCCGCGTTGCCGGACGGCTCCCAGAATGGCTTGGCGGCGCGGGCTTGCAGGCCTGCGCCGACATCCAAAAAAAAACGAGGAGACGTCGTATGCAGGGCCTTACCCGCAATCCGTTGTTCATTGCTGTCTTGAGCGCCTCGGCGCTGTTCGCCGCCGTACCCGCGCAGGCGGTATCGCCGCCTCCCGCGCAGGGGCAGAACGGCATGGTCGCCAGCGCGCACAAACTGGCCAGCCAGATCGGCGTGGATGTGCTGAAGCAAGGCGGCAATGCCGTGGACGCCGCCGTCGCGGTGGGCTATGCGCTGGCAGTGACCTTGCCCCAGGCCGGCAACCTGGGCGGAGGCGGCTTCCTGGTCATCCGCATGGCCGACGGCCGCGAGACCATGGTCGATTTCCGCGAAGCGGCCCCGCTTGCCGCCACGGCCGACATGTACCTGGATCAGGACGGCAAGGTGCGGCGCGAAGCCGTGTCGCGTTCCTGGCTGGGCGCGGCAGTGCCGGGCACGGTGGCCGGGCTGGAGTACGCCCGCGACCATTACGGCACCCTGCCCAGCAAGCCGCTCGTGATGCCCGCGGTGGCGCTGGCCCGCGACGGCTATGTGCTGACCCAATGGGATGACGTGGTGGCGCATGCCGACCTGCTGACCACCTTCGCAAAGACGGACGCCTACGCGGCCAAGTATTTCCTGAACGGCGGCCGGCCCTATCGGGCTGGCGAGACGTTCCGCCAGCCCGCGCTGGCCAAGACCTTGCAGACCATCGCGGACAATGGGCCCCAGGCGTTTTATCAAGGCTGGATCGCCGACGAGACCGTGCGCGCCAGCAAGGCGGGCGGCGGCATTTTCACGCCCGAGGATTTCACCCAGTACAAGGCCTTGACTTACAAGCCCATCCACTGCAGCTACCGGGGGTATGAATTGGTGTCGGCCGCGCCGCCCAGTTCAGGGGGGATCTCGCTGTGCGAAAGCCTGAACGTGCTGGAGAACGTATCGCTCAAAGACATGGGTCTGCGTTCGGCCGCCAGCACTCACCTGTACATTGAAACCCTGCGGCGCGCTTTCGCCGACCGCAATGTCGAACTGGGCGACCCGCGCTTCGTCGAGAATCCGGTCGACAACCTGATCTCGAAATCCTATGCGCAACAGGTGCGTGCCAGCATCGACCTTGGCCGCGCGACGCCGTCGTCGGCGATCAAGGGCGGCACGCCAGTCAAGGAAGGCAGCCACACCACGCATTACTCCATCGTCGACAAGGCAGGCAATGCGGTGTCGGTCACCTATTCACTGGGCCTGCGCTTCGGCACCGGCAAGGTCGCGGGCGACGCGGGCTTCTTCCTGAATGACACGATGGAAGGCTTCACCGCCAAAGTGGGGGCGCCCAACGTGTTCGGCCTGATCCAGGGCAAGGCCAACGCCATCGCGCCGGCCAAGCGCTCGCTCAGCTCCATGACGCCCACCGTGGTGCTCAAGGAGGGCAAGGTCTACATGGTGACGGGCAGCCCGGGCGGCCCGCGCATCATCACGACCACGTTGCAGACCATTCTCAACGTCATCGACTATGGCATGGACGTGCAGGCGGCCGTCGATGCGCCGCGCATCCACCATCAATGGCTGCCGGACACGGTTTATCTGGAGGCGGGCGCGCTCTCGCCGGACACGCAGGCGATGCTCGAGAGGATGGGCCACAAGTTCACGGTCGAGGAAAACTGGAGCGTGGCGGATGCCATCGTGGTGGACCGCGACCGCGGCCTGATCTTTGGCGGCCACGACAACCGGGCGCCTGCCGGGGCGGCGCTGGGGTACTAGGCGGGCCGGGCCCCGGCCATGCCAGGGCCGGTGGCCGTCAGCGCGGGCGGCGGGCTGTCAGCCCGCCATGCCTGCTAAACCGGACCCACCGAGGTTTCGAAACGGATGGCGCGGCGCCTGCCTTGCACCGAGAATTCCTCTTCGGCGCCGTCCGCCTCCGAAGAGCGCACCCACATCATGGCCGACAGGCCGGACTTCGCGTCGTAGCCGCCGAACCAATCGATCAGCCTTGCGACGTAGCATCGCGCGCCGACGTTCACCGCGACGTCGGCGACGGTCTCGTAGGAATAGTGCCCCGCGCCGTATTGGTAGTAGCGGTCCCGCTCGTCTTCTTTCACGCCCGGGGGAATGGGGCATAGCGGCCGGGCCGGCGCGCCGGATTGGCTGGCCGAGCCTTCGCCGCGCGCGGATTCGGGATCGATCCGGGACAATGCCTGGGTCAGGCCGGCATGCATGGCGTCGTCCAGCACGACAACCGTGCCTTTGTCGGAACGCTTCTGTTCCTTTGGCACCTGCAGTTGATAGCGGTATTGCACCGTCAGCGTGGGAACCTCGCCCACCGCGTGGAAGGGGCGCAGCAGATGGATCCTATCCACGCCGTAGACGCTGTTGCGGTACGCCGCGTAAACGCGGCCGCGCAGGCGGATCCACTCGCCGGACTGGTTCGAGCCGCGGCCGTTCAGTGTGTACAGGCCGGATGCGGCTTCGCCACCCGAGTCGGTCGCCTCGGTATAGCGGCCTCCATGACGGCGCAGCGCGCTGATGTCCGAGAACAGGCCCGTGCCGCCCGTGTAGGAATCGACCACCAGGTCGCGCTGGCCATCGCCGTCCAGATCCATCAAGGTATAAGACGCGGCGCCATTCTCGCCGCCTGCGTCGATGCCGGACGCCTGCAAGGCCTGCCATTCGTCCGGCGTCACGCCCTCGGGCCGCTTGGTGGGGAACTTGGCCTGATCGTCATCGTCGTTCTCGCGCACATTGGCGAAGGTCGTCGCGCCCGTCTTGACGGACAGCGCCGTCAACGTGGTTTCCAGGGGAAACTCGGCGTTCGTCCGGCTTGCGGCTTCCACGGCCTGGCGCAGGTCTTCCAGCGCCAGCCGGTCGGTCTCGTCCGGCACGTAGGCGGTGGCGCTGCGCAACATGTCCTGCAATGCGCTCAGGCGCAACAGATATTGGTCGCGGATGCAGTTGGCGTCGGCGCCGCAGCGGTTGCGCGCACGCAGCCAGTCGCGCTGTTCCTGGCGCAAGGCCGCGCGTCCGTCCGGGCGGACAGCCCCCAGTTTGCCGTACGCCGCCGACAGCTCGCTGTCTTGGCGCAGCAGGTCCGCGTCGGCGCAGATGGCGAGTTCGGTGGGGGTCTTGGCTTGCGCGCAATTCATGCCGGCGGCAAGGGCGGGCGGGGCAAGCGGCGCCAGCGCCAGCAGGCCGACAAGCACGGGTTTGGGGATCAGCGTCAAAGTTTGGCGAGAAGTGTGTAAGGTAGAGTGCATTACACGATTGAACCGTTGAACCAGGCAAGCCGCCCGTTGCGGCTCGCGCCGTTTTTTGTTGCGAATTCCATGATTGATGACCTGATCCAACTGGGCAAGCTGATCAGCCTTGGTCTGGCGCTGATGCTGCCGCTGGCCAATCCGTTGACGTCCATGACGCTGTTGTTGTCCCTTGGCCAGCAGATTCCCTACAAGGAACGTGAACGCCAGGTCACGCAGGCCGCCTTCTATGTCGTCGGCATCATGCTGGTGACCTACTACGCGGGGGCGTGGATCATGCATACCTTCGGTATTTCGATCCCGGGCTTGCGCATCGCGGGCGGACTGATCGTGGTCAGTATCGGGTTCAGCATGCTGTTCCCGCCCGCCGAATCGCGCACGCTGGAATCCGAAGCCGCGGCCGACGCCCAGCAACGGCAAACCCCGAACATTGCGTTCGTGCCGCTGGCGCTGCCCGGCACGGCGGGGCCGGGCACCATCGCCATGATCATCAGCGGCGCCGCGTCCGTGGATACCGCGATCACGCCCGACTACGCGCCCTGGGTGATCGCCGTGACGCCCGTCATCGTCTTCGCGTTGCTCGGTGTCTTCTTCTGGGTGTGCCTGCGTTCGGCAGGCCGTATCGTGGCCGTGATCGGCCAAAGCGGCGTTGAAGCGATCTCGCGCGTCATGGGTTTCCTCCTGGTCTGCATGGGGGTGCAGTTCGTGATCAACGGCGTACTGGAAATCGTGAGCCAGCATGCCGGCGGCTAGCCAGGCAGCCCGCGGCGGTTGGCTGCGCCGTGGCGCGGCCATCGGGGCACGAGTCATCTGCAGCCTGCTGGTCGCGGCATCCGCCCTGTGGGGCGTGTTGGCGCTGGTCTACCAAGCGCCCGGCGGCGTGTGGGGCAGGGCGGCGGCGATCCTGCTTTGGACGGTGTTGTGCATCGGGGCGCTGGTTGCCCTGTGGCGCGCGGGCCCGTGGCCCCGGCGCGCCGGATGGGCCTACGTGGCTGGCTTGGTCGCGCTGTGCGGCTGGTGGCAGACGCTTGCGCCGTCCAACGACCGCATCTGGGCCGACGATGTGGCGAAGATGCTGCGCGGCACGGTCCATGGGCCGATCGTCACGCTGGAAAATGTGCGCAATTTCGATTGGCGCTCCGACGACGACTACACCGTGCGTTGGGAAACCCGCCAATACGACCTGGACCAGTTGGTGTCCGTAGACATGGCGCTGTCGTATTGGGCAGGCCCGGCGATTGCCCATACGCTGGTGTCCTTCGGTTTCTCGGACGGCCGTCACGTGGTGTTCTCGGTCGAGATCCGCAAAGAGCGCGGTGAACAATTCTCGGAGATCGGCGGGTTTTTCAAACAGTTCGAACTCAGCGTCGTGGCGGCCGAAGAACGCGACATTCTGTATGTACGCGCAGGTCCGCGCGGTGAAAGCGTCTACCTGTATCCGGTGCGCATGCCCGTGCCCGCCATGCGCGAACTGTTCCTGTCGTACGTCGCCACCGCCAACGCGCTGGTCGACAAGCCCCGTTTCTATCACACGGTGACCGCCAACTGCACGACGCTGGTCTATCAAATGGTGCGCGCCATCGTCCCGGGCTTGCCGCTAGACACCCGCATCCTGTTGTCGGGATATCTGCCTGAGTACCTGTACGAGCAGGGCGGGCTGGATGCCGGCGTGCCGTTGGAGGTCTTGCGCCAGCAGGCCGCAGTCGGCCCGCTTGCCGCCCCTGGCAGCGATGCCGTGGCGTTTTCCCGGCGGATCCGCCGGCATGAGGCGTCGGCGCCAGCGGACGGCACGCCGTAGCGCCGACGGCTGCTACGCCTGGTAGGCGCGCAGCAGGGTGTCGACGCCGTAATGGCAGGTGGCCAGATGCTCGGCATGCGGCCCTTCGGCATAACCGCCGACCAGCCGGGCATGGAACGCGATGCCGTTGATCAGGTTGCCCAAGGTCAGCGCGGCTTGGCGCGGGTCGTCGATCTTGAGCTCGCCCTGTTCGCAGGCGTGCCGCAGGCACTGCTCCAGCGGCGTGTGGACTTGGCGGTCGACCGCCTTTTGCAGGGCTGCGGCCAGTTGCGGCATCCGGTGGCATTCCGACACCAGCAGCCGGTGCAGGGCGGCCGACCTGGGTTGCACGGCATAGGCCAGCAGGCGCACGGCTAGATCATGCAGGGCCGCGCCAACGGCCTGGCGCGGTGGCGTCGCCAGGAACACCGCGGTCCGCAAGTTGTCCAATTCGTACTGCAGCACCGCGGCCAGCATGCCTTCCTTGTTGCCGAACAACTGATAGGCGGTCGCGGCGGACCCGCCAGCTTGCTGCACGATGCGCTGGATGGACGTCTGCGCGTAGCCGTGTTCCAGCAGGGACTGGCTCGCCACTTCAAGCAGCCGCAGCCGCCGGGCTTCGCCCTTGCTGGTCAGTGCGCGCGGTGTTGAATCGGTCGAATCGCCGATCACCTGTTTCTCCCGGTTTCCGAAGCGTAGTCTCAGACGAATTTACCCCACTTCAGGCTTGTAATGTAGAGTACATTACATTCTCAAGCGCTTCACGCGTGCGCATTTCTCACGTGGGTTTTAGGCCTGGTATCAGAACCGGGCTGTTTTGAAGGAGGGCGCCAAGATGTTCTGGTTGGCCCTGAGTATTGCCCTGATCATCGCGGTCGCCATCGGTGCGACCCTGTTGCGCCACCCCGGCGTTGTCCTTTACGACTGGATCGCCACTCGTCAGGCTGCCGCTCGCGCTCGTCCTGCATTGCCCGCACCGCAGGCGCAACCGCGCCCTGCCAAGCGTGCCGAACCCGCCGCCCTGGCGGGATAGCATTTGGCCGCTTATCCGCTGCCAGTTGCTTGCCTGGCAACCACTCCGTAAAGACGAAAAAAAGCCATCCCGTTTGGGATGGCCTGAAGTCAGTAAGGGCGCCCCGACTCTGCTCAGTTGGGGCGGCCCGTCGCCTGCTTAGAAGCGATGGCGGATACCGACGCCAACCGTGCTCATCTTGTTGCCGTCGATGAAAGCCGCGCCATCGGCGTAGGACGCCAGGGCGTACAGGTTGGTCCGCTTGGACAGGTCGTACGTGTAACCCAGGCTGTAGATGTCCATGGCGTACAGGTTCTTGTTCGGATCAGCACGCTGCCACGACGCGAAGACGTTGCTGGCGCCGCCGATCGGCGCGCTCACGCCGACCATGTACGAGTTGATGCGCAGGCCGTCCCACGTGAAGCGGCCGTTGCTGAAGCCCTGGCCCATGGCGGGGCCACCGGCTTGCTGGCGGCCGCCCATCAGCGAGAAGTCCTGGCCGGCGAACACGCCGTCTTCCGAACGGCCGTAGGCCAGCGACAGCTTGACCACTTCGAAGTCGTACGCGCCACCGATGATGAACTGCTGCGGTTGCGGCTGGTTCGGCTTGCGGTATTGCACGTCATACGACAGGGCCAGCTTCAGGGGGCCATTGTCGTAACGCACGCCGGCCGTGATGGCGCGGTTGTTTTCTTTGGTCTTGAAGCCGGTGGGGCCTTCGACGTCGTCCGTCGAGAACGAGTAGCCCACGCCGCCTTGGAAGCCGCTCCAGACCGGGGTCTGGTACATGACCATGTTGTCATAGCGGACCGTGTTGGCCGCGCTGAATGCCATACCCATGTTGGCGTTCAGGTAGTCCAGCGAGAACGGGTCGATATCGCCGAAGTACTTGGATGCGATGTTGGTCTGGCGGCCCAATTCCAGCAGACCCCATTGGTCGCTGTTCAAGCCGATGGTGGCTTGGCGGCCGAACAGGCGGTCACCTTGCGAACGGTTGCCGTTGTTGGCCGTGAAGCCGCTTTCCAGCGTGAACACCGCCGACAGGCCGTCGCCCAGGTCTTCGGTGCCGCGCAGGCCGAAGCGGGAGCCGTTCTGGATGCCGTCGTTCATGCCGATCCGGGATTGGTAGTCACCACCATAGGCGCCACGATTCGAATCGGTGGTGCCCACCTTGCCGCGTTGGTAGGTCAGACCCAGGTCGACGATACCGTACAGGGTGACAGACGTCTCAGCCTGTGCTGCGCCGGCCATGCCAGCCAGAATCGCGCCTACGAGCAAAGTTTTTGTTAGTTTCATATCCACATCCGGTTCTAAGGCTTGTATTGCCTGCTTTCAGCGCTGTGAAAGCAGCCCAGGCCTCCACAATAGGCAACGCCGCCGGAAAACATGAAACTGAAGACTACATAATGGTTCGGAATATACAAATTAGGGCCGGATTTAAGCGCGCGCTCTCTGACGATTGGCTGACGGCAAAAAATTTAGTTACTTGGTTCACATCTGAAAACCCGATGTTTATGGCTTGAGAACAACAGTTGCCGCGAACCCGGTCATTTCGAGTTCGAAATTCTACGACTAAGCATTGATATTATTCGAGAAAAAATTATCGGCCTATTGCGTACAAATTGATAAAGTGTGTCCATCATTTCGTTGCGATTGAGACGGCATCGCATCCATATTGAGACTGCATCGCATCTGCGTGGGGATATCCGTCCTTGCCGAGGCATGAAAAAGCGCATCGCGCCGTTTGGCGGATGCGCAGTCGGGGGCCACGTTTCGTCCCGGTTTGCAGGGATTGGCTGGCAGTCAGCAGCCCGGTCTTTGCAGCCCCAGATGGCCGCGCAGCGTGCTGTGTTCATACTCGGTGCGAAACAGCCCGCGTTTTTGCAGGACGGGAATGACCTGGTCGACAAAGTCGTCGATGCCGCTCGGCAAGGCGGGCGGCATCAGGTTGAAGCCGTCCGCCCCATCGTTTCTGAACCAGGTTTCCATCTGATCCGCGATCTGCTCGGGCGTGCCGACCATCGTGCAGTGGCCGCCACCGGCGGCTAGCCGGCCCAGCAACTGGCGCACGGTGGGCTGTTCGGTCTCGATGATCCGCAAAATGGTCGCGTACCGGCCTTTCGGCCCCTTGAAATCAGACAAGGGGGGAAGTGCCGGTACCGGCGCGTCCAGTTCCCAGCCTGAGCAATCCTGCAGCACGAAGGTCCCCAGTTGGCGCAGCGACGCATCGCTGGGCAGCAGCACGTCGAGTTCACGTTGCTTGGCCCGGGCTTCGGCTTCGGTGGAGCCGACATAGGTGACCAGGCCGGGCATGATGGGGACAAAGGTGTCGCGGCCCGCGGCGCGTACGCGCTGCTTGATGTCGCGGTAATAGGACTGCGCCGCGGGCAGGTCGTACGCCACGGCGTAAATGGCTTCGGCGCGCCGGGCGGCCAGATCGCGGCCCTGGTCGGAGGCGCCGGCCTGGAACAGCACGGGGTGGCCTTGCGGTGGGCGCGGGACGGTCAGCGGCCCGTCGACCAGGAAATGGTCGCCGTGATGGCGAATCGGATGGAGCCGTTCCGGCACGCCATACACCCCCGCGCGGTCGATGGCCAGGGCCTCGTCTTCCCACGAGTCGAACAGGCGCAGCGCGACATCCACGAACTCTTCGGCCCGGGCGTAGCGCCAGTCGTGTCCGGGCATGGCTTCGTAGCCGTGGTTGCGGGCCTCGGCGTCGAACATGGAGGTGACGACGTTCCAGCCCATGCGGCCGCCTGAAATGTGGTCCAGCGACGCGACCATGCGGGCGGCGTGGAAAGGCGTGAAAAAGGTGCTGGACACGGTGCTGATCAGGCCGATCCGGGTCGTGGCCCGCGCAATGGCGGCCAGGGTGGTCAGCGGTTCCAGATACCAGCGCGGTCCATCGCCGATGTTGTCCATCGACTGCCCGTCCGCGAAGAAGATGGCGTCCAGCTTGCCGTGCTCGGCGGTGCGGGCCAGCGCTTCGTAATAAGCGATGTCGCCCAGGCGCTCGGCAGCGGAATCCGGGTGGCGCCAGGCTGCGCGGTGGTGGCCGCAGCCGAAGATGAACAGGTTCAGGTGCAGCATGGCGATCAGTTCTTCACGAGGCCGCCGTCCACGACCAGGTTCTGGCCGGTGACGCTGCGCGACCAGGGGCTGGCGAAGAACAGCACGGCGTCGGCGAATTGCTCGGGCGTCGTGACGGCGCGCAGCGGCGTGCTGGCCGCGATCAGGTCGAACACCGCTTCGGGCGTGGCGGCCGACGCGTCGGTCGTGCGCAGCAGCCCGCCCGACACCATATTGACGGTAATGCCGTGGGGGCCAAGGTCATGCGACAGCGTCCGGGTGAACGACAGCAGGGCGGCCTTGGCGGCCGTGTAGTCGTGGTAGGGCACGACGGGGTTCTGGACCAGGTTCGTGCCGATGTTGATGATGCGGCCGACGCCAGCGCCGCGCATTCCCGGCAAGGCCGCCTGCGTGGTGTTCAGTGCGCCGCGCACACTGCCTTCGATCTGCTGGTTCAGGTTGTCCCACGTCAGCGTGTCGGCGTGCGGACGGGCGTCGCCATTGAACTGGAAGGCGGGCAGGGCGTTGTTGACGACGGTCGTGACCGGCATGCCGAAGTGGCTTTGCGCCTGGGCGACCATCGCTTGCACGGCTTGCGCGTCGCGCACGTCGGCCTGGATGGCCAGCGTGCGACCCGGTGCGGTGGCTGCCAGCGCGCCAGCCGCGTCGGCGCTGTTCAGGTAATTGATGACCACGCGGGCGCCTTCGCGCAGGAAGGCGCGCGTGATGTGCGCGCCCAGGCCACGGGCGCCGCCCGTGACAATGACCAGTTGTTCGTTCAGGGCGGGGGCAGAGTGTGCAGGTGACATGATCGGGCTCGTCGATTCCATCGGCAGGCACGCAAACGGGTGCCGCAAGCGGGCGAACTTAGCATGAAACCATGCGTTGACATTGCCTCGCCGCTCTCCTAATCTTGCGGCAATTCCTGGGGGAGCCCTGTTTCGGGCTGAGACTCCGCGTCATCGCGGTAACCCTTTGAACCTGATCCGGGTAATGCCGGCGAAGGGAAGGACATCGCACGACTCGCGCGCCCTCCCTAGACTTTCATCCATTTTGCGGCCTCCGTTGCCCGAGGCCGCCGTGTCGCGTGCCCGGCTGTCGGCCGGTACGCGGGAGGGCCGTACCAACATGCTGACCCAATCCACCGCCTTGATGTGGCTGCTGCTGTTTTCAGGGGGCTTCGCGCTGGCCAGCGTGCTCTACACGCGGCGCAAGCGCGGCACGCTGGAAGACTACATCGTGGCCCGCAACAGCCAGGGCGCCTTCGGCACCATCCTGACGCTGATGGCGTCCACCTTGGGCGCGTGGATCCTGTTCTCGCCGGCGCAGGCGGCCACATGGGGCGGTCTGGCTGCCGTGATCGGCTATGCGTTGGGGTCCATGTCGCCGCGCCTGGTGATGATTCCGCTGGGTCGGCGCATGCGCGAACTGATCCCGCACGGGCACACGCTGACCGAATTCCTGATGGCGCGCTATGGGCGGCCCATGTATGGGCTGGCCCTCTTCATCATGCTGTTCTATCTCTTCATCGCCTTGTCGGCCGAAGTGACCGCGATCGCCAAACTGGTCACCATGCTGGCGCCGGTGCCGCTGTGGGCGACCGCCGCCATCGTGATGGGCACGACCCTGCTGTACACCACGTACGGCGGGCTGCGTTCGTCGATTTTCACGGACCAGGTGCAGATGATGGTCATCGTGCCCTTGCTCGTGATCCTGTGCGTGGTCGGCTGGCAGGCCGCGGGCGGCGCCTTGCCGACGATCGAAGCGTTGCAGGCCAAGGCCCCCCAATTGCTGGACGTGACGGATCCCGGCGGCGTGAAGGCGGGGCTGACGTTTTTCGTGGCGATCCTGCTGACCGGCATTTTCCACCAGGGCAACTGGCAGCGCATCTATGCCGCGAAAGACGCGCGCGCAATGCGTAACGGCTTTCTGCTGGGCGGCATCCTGGCCGCGCCGTTCATCTTCCTGATGGGCTTGTTCGGCCTGGCCTTCGTGGGGTTGGCCCCGGCGGGCGACAGTTCGATCGCGCTGTTCAGTGTCATCATGCCGCATGCGCCCGCGTGGTTCGTGATCGCGCTGATCCCCTTGGGCCTGTCGCTGGTGATGAGCACGGCCGACACGGCGATCAGCGCCGTGTCCAGTATCGTGGCGGTGGACATGCGCCGCCTGATGCCCAATGCCAATGGCATGGACATGAAGCGGCTGGCCCGCTGGGCGGTGCTGTTGCTGGCCATCCCGGTCATGATCGTGGCTTCGCAGGGATACAGCGTGCTGTACCTGTTTCTGCTGGCGGACCTGCTGTGTTCGGCGGCTGCTTTCCCGGTGTTCTATGGCTTGTTCAGCCGCAAGCACGACGGCCTGACGGCGACTACCGCGACGGTCTCGGGCCTGGTCGCGGGTCTCTTCTTTTTCCCGGCGCCGGGCGACAAACCCACGTTCCTCTTGGAATCCTTCCTGTTGGCCGCGTTTGTCCCGGTCGCGACGACGGTGCTGATGCGCCTAGCGCGGCGCGGCCGCCAGGAATTCGATTTCGCGAGCCTGAGCGCGGCGGTGCGGCGACTGGATCAAGACGCGGTGTAGGGTCTTTTGCCGCAGGGATTGCGGCGCGAAAACAAAAAAGCCTTGGAACACAACCGTGTCCAAGGCTTTTCTGTCTGGAATTTGGTGGAGCGGAGGAGGATCGAACTCCCGACCTTCGCATTGCGAACGCGACGCTCTCCCAGCTGAGCTACCGCCCCATGAAGCAAGACCAAAACTATACAGGAACAATCTGGCGGCGCGCAACACGCCGCCAGACAAAAATTTTCAGACGAATTCCAGGGTGGCGATGACCGGCGCGTGGTCCGACGGCTGCTCATTGCGGCGCGGTTCCTTGTCGATGACGCAGGCGACGCAGCGCTTGACCAGCGGGGCGGACAAGAGCACGTGGTCGATCCGCAGGCCGGCGTTGCGGCGGAAGGCGAACTGGCGGTAATCCCACCAGGAAAACGACTTTTCCGGTTGTTCGAACAGGCGGAAGGAATCGGTCAGGCCCAGGTCGAGCAGCGCACGCAGGGCGGCGCGTTCAGGTTCGGACACCAGGACCTGGCCTTCCCATTTTTCAGGGTTGTGCACGTCTTCGTCGGCGGGCGCGATGTTGTAGTCGCCCAGCACGGCCAGGCGCGGGTACTGCTTGATCTCTTCAGCCAGCCACTTGTGCATGGCCTCGTACCACGCCAGCTTGTAGACGTACTTTTCCGAATCGAGCGACTGGCCGTTGGGGCAGTAGGCGCACACGACGCGCACGTCGCCTTCGGGGCTGGGGAAGGTCAGGGCCAGGACGCGCTGCTGCGGGTCTTCGTAGCCCGGGATGTTGCGCACCATGGACGTGCCGGGCACGCGCGAAATGATGGCAACGCCGTTGTACGTCTTCTGGCCGGCCCAGACCGCGTGGTAGCCGGCTTCCTTGAAGGCGGCCTCGGGGAACTTGTCGTCGGTGAGCTTCAGTTCCTGGATGCACAGCACGTCGACCGGATTGGCGGCCAGCCAATCCAGCACTTGCTGCAGGCGCACGTTCAGGGAGTTCACGTTCCAGGTGGCTAATTTCATGGTTCTTATCGGTCGTTGACGAGTGCTGCGGCGCTTGGGGCCTGCGAGTTCCGGAAAGACGCCGCAGGCTTGGATGCTGCATGCGCGACGGGCCGTGGCGGGCCATCCGGGCGAACGACGAATGATACCTTGCGTCCCGTTGGCGATTCAGGGGGCGTCGCGCGCCGTTTGCCGGGTTTGCCGCGAGCTACGCCGACGCAACAATCCGGTGAGAATTGCTGAACATTATCGACGGTATCATTTTGTAGTATCTCCGCTGACAGAATAATGAAAGGTGGAGAGAATGGCGATTTGCAGTGAATGCGAAGGCATCGTGCAGGAAACCCGCGGGGCGCCTGGCCATGCCGGCTTGATCAGCCTTGGGCCGGTGCGCAGCTTGGCGGCCGTCACCCGCAAGGCGAACCACGAAGCCTTTGTCTGCGGGGTCTGCGACACCGAATGGGATTACCTGCACGACAAGCGCGACCCCCAGGCCGGGTGGACGCGGAGCTAAAGGGCGCCGGCGCTACCCAGGCCGGTCAATGTTCCGACCCGCTATTGAGCATCCGGCTCTTGGCCTTTTCAATGTGCGCGCGCATGACGTTGCGGGCTCCGTCGGCGTCCTGGTCCTGGATCAGGCGGTAGATGTGGCGGTGCTCGTCGATCGCGGCGCGGGTGCGTTTCCAGGGCTCGCTGTGGACCAGGTGGCGCATGACGTTCACCGCGTGGCTGACGTCGTATTCCAGCGATTTCAGCACCTGCACGAAGCGCTGGTTGCTGGTGGCCGCCGCGATGGCGCGGTGAAAGCCGTAGTCGTGGTGGTGCGCGATGGCGCCTGAGGCGTCGGCTTCTTCGTAGCCCGTCAGCATGCGGTCCATCTCGCGCAGGTCGTCCGCGCTGCGGCGCAGCGCGGCCAGATAGGCGCATTCGGGTTCGATCACCATGCGCAGCTCGAGGCCTTCCAGGATGTGGCCGACGCGGCGCGCGGGGTCCACGGCGGGCATGCCGCCCATCAGGTCGGGCTTGGCGCGCACGTAGGTGCCCGACCCGCGGATGGAGTCGACCAACTGGTCCTCGCGCAGCCGGTCCAGCGCTTGGCGGACGACAGGGCGCGACACCTCGAACAGCGCCGCCAGTTCCAGTTCCGTCGGCAGTTTGTTGCCGGGCGCGATCTTGCCAGTGGCGATGGCGTAGAACAGGCTTTCATAGACGCGTTCGGCAAAGCGCTCGGCGCGCACATAGCCCAGGCCAGAGGCCACCTCGGCCAGCACGTCCAGCTCGGGACGGGGGCGGGTGGCGGCTTCCAACAACGATTCCAGCTGCGGGTCACGCACGTCGCTCATCGGCGCGCTCCTGAAAGAAAAGCCGGGTTTGTCATTCCGGATGACAAGCCGTGGCGGGGTGGGATTCCGGTCTAAATCCCTGAAATATTAGGGATTACCCGAGGGGTCGGGGAAATGTCCTGAAGCTTGGGACAAAAGCTGTCAATTCAATTGACAAGTTGCGGCGGCCTCTCGTACCTTGCTTCAAACCCCATGGATTCTTGCCCGCGACGCTGCACGCGCTTCGGCGCCTTTTCCGCAACCGGCCGTCCGGCCGCTACTTTACTCCGCACATCGTGACTCAGAAGAACTTTATCGCCAATGAATGGGTGGCCGCCGCCGCCGGTGAAACCATTCCTGTCCTGAACCCGTCCGATGGCACCGCCTTCGAGGCGATCGCCCGTTCGGGCGAGGCCGATATCGACCGCGCGGTGCAGGCCGCCCGCCAGGCGTTTGAAGGCGAGTGGGGCCAGATGGCGCCCGCCGCGCGCAGCCGGCTGCTGATGCGGATCGCGTTTGCGCTGCTGGACCGCCAGGAAGAACTGGCGCAGCTGGAATCGGCCGACACGGGCAAGCCCATCAAGCAGGCCCGCGCGGACGCCGCGGCAGTTGCGCGTTATTTCGAGTTCTATGCCGGCGCGGTCGACAAGCTGCATGGCGAGACCATTCCCTACACTCCGGGCTTTACCGTGCTGACCGTGCGCGAAGCGCATGGCGTGACGGGCCACATCGTGCCCTGGAACTACCCCCTGCAGATCTTCGGCCGCAGCGTCGGCGCGGCGCTGGCCGCGGGCAACGCCTGCGTGGTCAAACCCGCCGAAGACGCGTGCCTGTCGTTGTTGAAGCTGGCCGAGATCGCCGCTGAAGTGGGTCTGCCCGCCGGTGCGCTGAACATCGTCACCGGCTACGGCCACGAAGCCGGCGCCGCATTGACCGCGCATCCTGGCATCGACCACATCTCGTTCACCGGTTCGCCCCAGACGGGCAAGATGGTGGCGCACGCCGCTGCGGAAAACCATGTGCCGGTCACGCTCGAATTGGGCGGCAAATCGCCGCAGGTCGTGTTCGACGACGCCGACCTGGACGCCGCCATGCCCGTGCTGCTGGCCGCCATCATCCAGAACGCCGGGCAGACCTGCTCGGCCGGCAGCCGCGTGCTGATTCAACGCGGCGTGTACGAAACCGTGATCAAACGCCTGTCGGAGGCCTTTTCGGCCACCGTCACGGGGCCGGCTGCGCAAGACCTGGACGTGGGCCCGCTGATCAGCGCCCGCCAGCACGACCGCGTGCGGGGTTTCCTGGCGGAAGCCGAGAGCGAAGGCTTGAAGGTTGCCGCGCGCGGCAAGCTCAAAGACGGCGCCCCGGCGTCCGGCTACTACCAGCCGCCGGTGCTGTTCCGCGACGTGCCGCCCGACAGCCGCCTGGCGCAGGAAGAAGTGTTCGGCCCGGTGCTGGCCGCGATGGTGTTCGACACCGAAGAAGAAGCGCTGGAAATCGCCAACGGCACGCTGTACGGCCTGGTGGCGGGCGTCTGGACCCGCGATGGCGCGCGCCAGATGCGCCTGGCCCGCAAGCTGCGCGCCGGCCAGGTGTTCGTCAACAACTACGGCGCCGGCGGCGGCGTGGAACTGCCGTTCGGCGGTTCGCGCCAATCGGGCTATGGCCGTGAAAAGGGCTTCGAAGCGCTGTACGGCTTCACCACGCTGAAGACCATCGCGATCCGTCATTGATCGCGCGGCGGGTGGCGTCCGCCACCCGGCCTGGCGGGGCGGTTCCTGGCAAAATATCGGTTAACGTTGATGTTTTGCTTCAGGGGCCAGCCGCCCCGTATTCAGGATCCGTATGTTCACCGGTATTGTTCAAGGCACCGCGAAGATCGCGAAGATCGCGGATCGCGAAGGCCTGCGCACCTTCACGCTGGATTTCCCCCCTGGTTTCTGTGTTGACCTGGCCATTGGCGCCAGCGTTTCGACCGACGGCGTTTGCCTGACCGTCACGGAACTGCTGTCAGAGAACCAGGCGACCTTCGATGTCATGCTGCAAAGCCTGGCGATCACCACGCTGGGCAGCTACGTCGAGGGCGATCGCGCCAACGTCGAGCGAGCCGCCCGGGATGGGGCCGAGATCGGCGGGCATCCATTGTCGGGCCATGTGGACTTCACGTCCGAAGTCGTCATGGTGAAGTCGTCCGACACCAATCGCCTGATGCGTTTCAGCATCCCTCAGGATTTCCGCAAGTACGTGTTCGCCAAGGGCTATATCGCCATCAACGGCGCCAGCCTGACCGTGTCGGAAGTGAACCGCACCGAAGGCTGGTTCGAGGTCTGGCTGATCCCGGAAACCCGCCGCATGACGGTCTTCGAAGACAAGCAGGTGGGCGACTTCGTCAATATCGAAATCGAACGCAGCACGCAGGTGGTGGTGGATACCGTGCGCGAGACGGTGCAGGAAAGCCTGGGCAAGCTGCAACCGCTGCTGGAAGCCATCCTGAAAGAGAAAGGGCTGACGCTGGAAGATTTCGTCAGCCCTCAGGGCAAGCTCAAGTAGGCCTGCCTGGCCCGGCGCCGTTCACCGGCTGGCGAAGGGCTGCCCCAGCGGCCGGACGCGGATGCCCGGCTGCAACCGGGTCCATGGCAGATCCGCCGGGTCGGCCTGCATCGGGCCCGGCGCCTTGGCCACCAGCACCTCATGCGCGATGGGCTGGAAGTCGGCCCGGAAATGCACGGAACTCTTCACCACTAGGATCGCCATGTCTTCGGGCTGCACGCCGCCCACGCGGAACAGGTTGCGGTCCAGCATCTGCGCCTTGCTGGCGCTGACCACGACGCGCACGCCGCCGATCCGCAAGCCCGCGACCGCGCCCAGGTCCACCGCCATCCCATGCATCATGGGCCCGTCAAAGCGCAGCTTGCCGGGCGATAGCGTTTCCACCACGAATTCGCCCTCGAACGCCGTGTCGCCCGCCACGCCGGATTGGCCGCCCAGCCGTAGCGACACCGTCTTGCCGACGCCGGCGGCCGTCGCCGCTTGCACGGCTTGCGGATCATAGAAAAGGCCGAGCGCCGCGTTCTGCGCGTCCGCTTCGACCAGCGCGCGCAACATGCCCGTGGTGTTGGCGTCGCCGCCCGCGCCCGGATTGTCCTGGGTGTCGGCGATGACGACGGGACGCGTCGCGCCTGCCGTCAAGGCTTGTGCGCGGCGCACGGCTTCGGCCGGTTCCAGGAAGTCGGGCGACCATTGCGGTTCCAGTTCCATCACGCGCCGGTACAGCGTTTCGGTGACCTGTTCCACCGCGGCCGCATCGGTGCCGTAGGCCCACACCACCGGGCCGCATTCGGGGAAATCCGCCGCCGGAAAGCCGGGCGCGAACGAGATGGACGCGACGCCTGGCGTCTGTTCCAGTTGCGCCAGCGCTTCGTACACGCCTTGCGACGGTTGCAGCATCGTGCACATGCCGTTGATCGGAATCAGGAAGGGCAGGCGGCGTTCGCTGCGGGCCCATTGGCTGCCTGCCGCGATGCGGGCGAGCAGCAGGCGGGCGGCGTGTTCGCCCGTGTCGGCCATGTCCACGTGCGGATACGTGCGGAAGGCGGCCAGCCCATCGGCCTCGCGCAGCATCTGCGCCGTGACGTTGGCGTGCAGGTCGAGGCTGGCGATGACCGGCACGTCCGGCCCTACGATCCGGCGCACGCGCGCCAGCAATTCGCCTTCGCCGTCATCCAGGTGCTCGGTGACCATGGCGCCGTGCAAGTCCAGGTAGACGGCGTCGTAGGGGCCCTCGCGCGCGGCATCCACGATCTCTCCGGCGATGCGTTCGTAGGCGTCGCGGGTGACGTGGGCGGACGGGCTGGCTCCGGCCCAGATGACGGGGCGCACGGTGTGGCCCTGCGACTGGATGGCGTTGATGAAGCCGCCCGCGGGAATATTGACCGTGCGCAGCGCCATCACGTCTTCGCCGCGCACCATGGCGGGAAAGCCTTCACCCCGGACGAAATTGTCGTAGCCCGCCTTGGACGGCGCGAAGGTATTGGTCTCGTGCTGAAAGCCTGCCACCAGGATATGCATGTCTTTTCCTCTTGTTTATTGTGATAGCGCGCAACATCCGGCAGTGTGGCATGAGAGCGGCGGACGAGCATCGAAAAAAACGGTCCCAGTCGTCACGGCGTGGACGCACGATTGCCCGCGTTTACGCCCCGTCCGGCACGTCGCATGGCGTTACTTTTTCAGGATTTATTTTTTGTCAGAGTAAGTAATGCCAATGATTTCCAGGCGATTGTGGCCGGAAACCCGCATAAAAGGTCGATAAAATACGGAAATACCCATGAAAAGGGCGTCTTGGGGCAGATTCGAATACAATGACGGCACTTTCGGAGGTTTCTATGTCGGTAATATCCGATATCAAAATACGCCCCCTGGAGCGCGGCGACCTGCACTTCGTGCACAAGATCAACAATAACGACGTCATCATGCGTTATTGGTTCGAAGAGCCCTACGAGGCCTATGACGAACTGGTCGCCCTCTATGACCGCCACTTGCACGACCAGAACGAGCGGCGTTTCATCATCGAGCACGACACCGGCCAACCCGCCGGCCTGGTGGAGCTGGTGGAAATCGACTACATCCACCGCCGCGCTGAATTCCAGATCATCATCGCGCCCAGCTATCAGGGCCGGGGCTACGCCAAAGCGGCAACCCGCATCGCGGTGGGCTACGCGTTCCGCGTGCTGAACCTGCACAAGGTCTACCTGGTGGTGGACAAGGACAACATGGCAGCCGTGCACGTGTACGAACGCTGCGGCTTCCAGATCGAAGGCCTGTTGAAGGAAGAGTTCTTCTCCAACGGCGCCTATCGCGACGCCTATCGCATGGCGCTGCTGCAGCACGAGCACCTGCGCGATGTAGGCCCCGGCGCGCCCGATGCGCCCGTGCTGCGCGACTGGCCGCAAGAAGAACAGACGGGCTGACGCCCGTCCATCCATCTTCCGTCTTATTGCTTCCCGTGCCTCGCGCTTCGGCTTACGCCGCGGCGCGCAGCAGGCGCAGGCCGTTGGCGACCACCAGCAGGCTGGCGCCCACATCGGCGAAGACCGCCATCCATAGCGTTGCGTTGCCGGTCATGGCAAGCGTCAGGAATACCACCTTGATGCCGAGCGCCAGCGTGATGTTCTGGATCAGCACGCGATGCGTGGCGCGCGACAAGCGCAGGAAGGTGCCGATCTTGCGCAGGTCGTCGTCCATCAGGGCCACGTCGGCCGTTTCGATGGCGGTGCCGGTGCCGGCCGCGCCCATCGCAAAGCCGATATCGGCGCGGGCCAGCGCGGGGGCGTCGTTGATGCCGTCGCCCACCATGCCCACCCGGCCGCTGGGCGCCAGCTTGCTTTCGATGGCGGCCAGCTTGTCTTCGGGCAGTTGATCGCCACGGGCTTCGTCGATGCCCACTTGCTGGGCGATGGCCTGCGCGGTGGGGGTGTTGTCGCCCGTCAGCATCAGCGTCCGCACGCCCAGCGCGTGCAGGTCGGCGATGGCGGCCGCGCTGGTCGGCTTGACGGTGTCGGCCACGGCGGCCAACGCCATCACGCGATGGCCATCGGTCAGCGCGATCGCGCTTTTGCCTTGGCGTTCCAGCTCATCCAGGCGCGCTTCCAGCTTGGGGCTGGACACGCCCAGTTCGCGCATCAGCCGGCGGTTGCCCAATTGGTAGGTCACGCCGTCGATCTGCGCGCTGACGCCGCGTCCGGGCAGGGCCGTGAAGGCCTCGACGTCCAGCAGGATCTTGCCTTCGTCGCGCGCCGCATTGGCGACCGCCAAAGAGACCGGGTGGTCGGAGCGGGCGGCCAGGCTGGCGGCGATCAGGGCCGCAGGCTGGCGGGTCTGGTCGGACACGTCCCAGTCCTGCAGGTCGGTCTGTACGGGTTTGCCGTGCGTCAGGGTGCCAGTCTTGTCCAGCGCCAGCCACTTCAGGTTGCGGCCTTCTTCCAGATACACGCCGCCCTTGACCAGGATGCCGCGCCGCGACGCCGCGGTCAGGCCGCTGACGATGCTGACCGGCGTGGAAATCACCAGTGCGCAGGGGCAGGCGATGATCAGCAGCGCCAGGGCACGGTAGATCGCGTCGAACCACGGTTGGCTCCACAGCAGGGGAGGCACCACGGCGACCAGCAGCGCCACGCCTACGACGACGGGGGTGTAGATGCGCGAGAAGCGGTCGATGAAGCGCTGGGTGGGAGCGCGTGCGCCCTGGGCCTGCTCGACCGCGTGGATGATGCGGGCCAGCGTCGTGTTGCCGGCGGCCGCGGTGACGCGGTATTCGAACGAGCCGGACGCGTTCACGGTGGCGGCGAAGACGGGGTCGTCCTGCGCTTTTTCCACGGGCAGGCTTTCACCCGTAATGGGCGACTGGTCCACGGCCGAACTGCCGCTGACGATGATGCCGTCGGCGGCGATGCGTTCGCCCGGGCGCACGCGCACCACGTCGTCCACCTGCAGTTGCGCGGCGGGCACTTCAAGCCAGCGGCCGTCGGCCTGGCGCACCGTCGCCGTTTCCGGCGCCAGGTCCAGCAGGCCGCGGATGGCGTTGCGCGCGCGGTCCAGCGACCGGGCTTCGATCAGTTCGGCCACGTTGAACAGGAACATCACCATGGCGGCTTCGGGCCACTGGCCGATCAGCACGGCGCCGGTCACGGCGATGCTCATCAAGGCATTGATGTTGAGGTTGCCGTTGCGCACGGCAATCCAGCCCTTGCGATAGGTGCTGACGCCGCAGGCCAGAATGGCGGCCACGGCAAATGCGGCCGTGACGCCCAGCGGCCAGCCGGCGAAATGCGACAGTTCGGACAGGGCGGCCAGCACGCCCGAGCCCCCGATCAGCCACCAGTTCACCGGCTTGGCGGCGGGGGCTGGGCTGCGGGACGCCCCGTCGGCCAGCGGTTCCGGCGTCATGTCCAGCGACTTGATGGCGGCCATGATGCGGTCGAGCGCGCCCTCGGCGTGCACCACCGTCAGCACGCGCTGCATCAGGTTGAAGTCCAGCGCATGCACGCCGTCCAGGCCGTCGAGCTTCTTGCGGATCAGCGTTTCTTCGGTGGGGCAGTCCATCTGGCCGATGCGCAGGCGTGCCAGCACCTGGCCGGGGCCGGCGGCAAGCGTGGCGCCGCCGTCACCCGACAGCGCGATGTTCTCCATGTCGTGGGCGTGGCCGCAGCAGGCGGCCTCCGGCTGCGCATGGCGATGGCCGTGATCGTGGGCGTGGTCATGCTTGGTGTCTTGAGCGTGCCCGTGCGAGTGGTCGTGGCCGGCGTGATCGTGACCCGCATGATCGTGAGCGGCGTGATCGTGGTCGCCGCCGGGCGCGGCGTGATCTTGCCCCGCCTTGCCCCGCGCGTGCCCGGGGCCGGCGCAGCAGGCGTCTTCTTGTTTGGCGGGCAGGGGTTGCAGGGATTTGACTGGTGGGAGGGACATCTTCTTCGCCTTGTGTAAGCAGATGACCGTATTCCACACCTTGGAGTTACTATAGGGTCAACCCCTTACTTCAATCGGATGCGATCCAGGAGGCACGATGCGTATTGGCGAATTGGCCACGGCGGCCGGCACGACGGTCGAAACCGTCAGGTATTACGAAAAAGAAGGGCTGTTGCCTGCGCCCGAGCGCGGCCTCAACAATTACCGCAGTTATGGGCAGCCCCATCTGGAACGGCTGCGCCTGATCCGCAATTGCCGTGCGCTGGACATGACGCAGGACGAAATCCGCGCCATCCTGTCCCTGGCCGACAACCATCAAACGGGGTGCGGCCCTATCAATGAATTGTTCGACGAGCACATCTCCCATGTTGACGAACGCATCGCCGAGCTGACGCAGTTGAAGACGCAACTGACCGAATTGCGCCAGCGCTGCCTGTCGGCGCGGCCCGACGCGGAAGACTGCGGCATCCTGCATGGCTTGTCCGAAATGCAGGTCGAAGAACGCCAGGAGCGGCATACGCACCTGGGCTGATTGCCCCCTCGAATTAGGGAAAGCCCGATCCGTGAGAAACGGATCGGCAGATTGTTTTGCCCAAAAGCAGGATGTAAGATGTCCAACATCCAACAAATAACGGGAGACGCTAGCGGTTGCCGGCGCATCTTCCGACCTATAAATCGCGAGGCAGACAATCATGGACTCCAAACCCCTGAGCCGATTCACGGTCCTGGACCTTACCCGGGTGCGCTCCGGCCCGGCCGCGGTTCGCCAGTTCGCGGACTGGGGCGCGACAGTGATCAAGATCGAAGAGCCGGGGGACGAGCAGGATGACAAGCCGGGCGGCTCGGCGCAGTTTGCCGACTACCAGAACACGCATCGGAACAAGCGCAGCGTGACGCTGAACTTGAAGCATCCGAAGGGCAGGGCCCTGTTCATGGATTTGGTGCGCCAGGCGGATGTGGTGGTCGAGAACTACCGTCCCAACGTGAAATTCAAGCTGGGCATTGATTACGAGTCGCTGCACAAGATCAATCCGCGCATCGTGTATGCCAGCGTGTCGGGATTCGGACAGGACGGCCCGTACGCCGGGCGTCCGGGGCTGGACCAGATCGCCCAAGGCATTGGCGGATTGATGTCGGTCACGGGCGAACCCGGCCGGGGGCCGATGCGGGCGGGCATCCCGATAGCGGACCTGACCTCGGGCCTGTTTTGCGCGATCGGCATTTTCATTGCGTTGCTGGAGCGTGAAGTGTCGGGGCAGGGGCAGTGGGTCCAGACGTCCTTGCTGCAATCCCAGGTCTGGATGATGGATTTCCAGGCGATGCGCTGGCTGATGAACGGCGAGGTGCCGGGGCAGAGTGGCAACGACCATCCCACCAGCAGCCCCACTGGTGTGTTCCCCACGCGCGATGGCTATATGAACATCGCCGCGATGGGCAACGACATCTATGCGCGTTTGTGCCGTGTCCTGGAGATCCCGGCGTTGATCGAAGACGAACGGTTTCTGACGGTGCCTTTGCGCGCCAGGAATCGCGCCGCGCTGAACGCCGCCATCGGCGAGCGTACGGCCACGCGCAACACCGCCGATTGGATCGCGCGGATGAATGAGCAGGGCGTGCCGTGTGGACCCATCCTGGGCATGGACCAGACGTTCGAGGATCCGCAGGTGCGCCATCTGAACCTGAGCCGTCAAATTCAACATCCCTCGCTGGGGCCGATTTCGGTGGTCGGCCAGCCGATGATCCTTAGTCGTACGGGGCCGGGCGAGATGAAATCCGCGCCGGAGCGCGGCGAACACAATGGCGACGTCTACGGGGGCATGCTGGGTCTTGCGCCTGCCGACTTGCGCCAGCTGGCCCGGGACGGCGTGATCTGACGCACAAGGCTAATATCGCCGCCATGGCTGCCGGAAACAAGGCAGCCCTGACGGAGACCCCCCATGATGAACGCCCCAACCCCCGCCGCCGACCACGTGTTTTCCAGCCTGGGACGTCCTGATAATCTGCCCGACGAAATCGCCGCGCAGATTCGTCAGAAGATCGTCTCGGGCGAGTTCGAGCCCGGCCAGCGCCTGCCCACGGAATTCGAACTGGCGCAGATGTTCGCGGTCAGCCGCAATGTCGTGCGCGAAGCAATTGCGCGGCTCAAGCTGTCGGGATATGTGGATACCCGACGCGGCGTGGGCACCTTCGTGGCGACGGACGTGGGCACGCGCAATTTCGAGATCGCGCCCGAAGACCTGCTTTCCCCGGAACCGCTGGCGCACATCTTCTGGCTGCGCGTGGAGCTGGAGTCGGGAGCGGCCGCGCAGGCGGCGCTGCACCGCAAGCCCGAGCAGATCGAGACCTTGCGCCAGGCGTTGCTGCGGGTGGACGCGGCGGGCAACGATTGGCAGGCAGGCGCCGATCACGCCCTGGATTTCCATATGGCCGTGGGCGAAGCCACCAATAATCCTTATTTCGTCCGCTTGCTGGCGCATTTGCGGCATGTGTTCCGCAGCGCCGTCCGCACGCTGCGCTACACCAGCGCGGGCACAGCGCGCGTCGCCGAGATCGAACGCGAACACCACCTTATTTTCGATGCGATCGTGGCGGGCGACAGCGACGCTGCCCGGTTGGCCATGCGCACGCATCTGACCAACGGCATTGAACGGCATCAGACAGTCATACAAGGAAAGCAACCGTGAACATTGAACGCATCCTGCAAGACGAGATCACCGAACACATCGTGGCCGAGAAGCGCGGTGCGGTGGGTTGGCTGACATTCAACGATCCGCAGCGGCACAACGCCGTGTCTTATGCGATGTGGCAGGCCATTCCCGTCGTGTTGGACGCGTTCGCGAAGGATCCGCAGATCCGCGCGGTGGTCTTGCAGGGGGCGGGGGGCAAGGCGTTTGTCAGCGGTGCGAACATCTCGCAGTTCGACACCCTGCGCAGCGGGGAAGAGGCCGTGCAGGAATACGAGCGGGTCGCCGAAGCGGCGCAACTGGCGCTGTATGACTATGACAAGCCCACGCTGGCGTACATCCAGGGATATTGCATCGGTGGCGGACTGAACATCGCGCTGTGCTGCGATATCCGCGTGGCCTCGGACGACAGCACGTTTGCCATCCCCGCCGGCAAGCTGGGCCTGGGCTACCGGCTGACCGCGATCCGCAACCTGGTCACGGCGGTCGGCCCCGCCAATGCGTTGGAGATTTTCCTGACGGCGGCGCGTTACACGGCGGGCGAGGCGAAGGAACTGGGCCTGCTCAGCAAAGTGGCGCCGGCCGCGGACTTGCCGGGAACGCTGGACAAGATGCTGGCGCAGATCCAGGCCAACGCGCCGCTGACGCTGCGAGCGGGCAAACGGATGATCCGCCAGATGCAGCAGCTTGGCCCCGAAGTCGACATCGAAGGCATGCGACGGCTGGTGATGGAGTGCTTCGAGAGCAATGATTATCGCGAAGGCCGCAAGGCGTTCGCGGAAAAGAGAGCGCCGGTGTTTACCGGCACCTGACCCCGGCGCCAGGCCGGATTCCCCATGCAGGTCCCAGGGCCGCGCTGCTTCGGCGCGGCTCCGGGGACGGTTGCGTCCTGAATTCGTCCTGGATCCGGTTCACCCCCGGTATCCGTCCCGTTTCCCGGCGGCGGAGCCACAGATCGCGCACACAAGCGCGGCGACGAGGAGACAGAGATGAAAACGACTTCCCTGAGCGTGGTCTTGGCTGGATTTGCGGTGGCGTGCGCCGTGGCGCCGGCCCATGCCCAAAACAGCTATCCCAGCCAGCCCATCCGCATCATCGTGGGTTATTCCGCAGGCGGCACGACCGACATCCTGGCGCGGGCGCTGGGCGAACAGCTGAGCAAGGAGCTCAAGCAGCCCATCATCATCGAGAACAAGGCCGGGGCGGCGGGCAACATCGCCGCGGCCGCCGTGCAGCAGGCGGCGCCCGACGGGTACACGCTGTTCATGGCGACGGTTTCCAGCCACGGGATCAATCCCGCGGTCTACCGGAAGTCCCTGGGCTATGACCCCGTGGGTGGCTTCACGCCGGTCAGCATGATCGCGTCGATTCCGTTGGTGCTGGTCGCCAATCCCAAGCTGCCGGTCAACTCGGTGGGCGATCTGGTTGAATTGGCGCGCGCAAAGCCGGGCGATCTGAACTATTCGTCCAGCGGCAACGGCTCGCCGGTGCATGTCGCGGGCGCGATGTTCGCTTCGGAAGCGCAGGTGAAGATCCAGCACGTGCCGTACCGTGGCGGCGCGCTGGCCAACTCGTCCGTCATGAGCGGCGAAACGCAGTTCAGTTTCGCGACCTTGCCGGCGGCGTTGCCGCAGGTCAAGGCCGGCAGCCTGCGCGCCCTGGCCGTCACCACGCGGGAGCGTTCGACCGAGCTGCCAGATGTGCCCACCGTCGCCGAAACGACGTCGTTCAAGGGTTACGAGATCAATACGTGGAACGCCTTGATGGCGCCCAAGGGCACGCCGGACGCGGTCGTCGCCGTGCTGAACCAGGCCGTCGCGCGGGCGCTGGCCGTGCCCGCGCTACAGACGCGCTTCAAAGGCGAGGGCGCCACGCCTGGGGCCAGCAGTCCGGCGGAGCTGGGGCAATTCGTCAATGCGGAGTTGACGCGGTGGGCGACCGTCATCAAAGAGGTGAATATCCAGATCGAATGACCTCTGGCTTGGCGGGGGGAAGCAGGGCGCCGCCGAGGACTTGGCGTAATATGAGAATCTGTTTCTTTCCCATTTGCGCCCGAATCAATGACCGTAACCACTACCGCCACTCCGCTGCACGCCCTGACCACGCGCCGTTCCGTGAAGTTCTTGCGGGGTCCGGCGCCCAAGCCCGACGAACTCGAACAGATCCTGCAAGCCGCCATGTCGGCGCCCGACCATGGCGCGCTGCGCCCGTGGCGTTTTGTCGTCATCCAGGGCGAGGCCATCGGCAAGCTGGCCGATGTGGCGCTGGAAGCGGTCAAGCGCAGCGGCGACCCGCGCATGACGCCTGAAAAGGAAAAGTCGGTGCGCGAATGGATGGCAGGCGTGCCGCTGTTCGTCGCCGTGGCGCAGAAGATCGCGCACGACAACACCAAGATCCCCGAACACGAGCAACTGCTGGCCACGGGCTGCTCGGTCATGAACATCCTGAACGCCGTGCACATGCTGGGCTACGGCGCATTCTGGAGCACGGGTGTCGGCACCTATGTCGAAGACGTGCAGAACGCGCTGGGCCTGGATGCGCTGGACTACCGCTTCCTGGGCTATCTGGCCATCGGCACTCCCGCATGCGCCGTGCCGCCGGCCAATCGGCCTGACTACCGCGACTTCGTCACGGAGTGGACCGGCCCGGTCTGACGCAAGCCACGCAGCTGCCGGCCCATCTGGAATCGGCCGTGGATTGGATGGCGCACCTGTCTTCAGGCAGCGTGGCCGCCGCCGACCGCGCACGCGGTACGCCACCCTGAGCGACCGCCGGTAAGCGCTGGAAAACCCCTAGTGGGATGCGGGCCCGCATGAACGCTGGCCCGCCTCAACGACCCCGTCCCCTGTGCTAATCTCGTCGACGGCCACGCATATTTATCCCTATGCGCGCGCCGACGATGGCAGCGCTTGAGGTCACACGCCTTTGGCAATGTCTTGGTAGGAAGAAAACGCATGACACGATCAAGCGTGGAGACAATATATGAGCCAATATGGGCCGTTGAAGTTGCACGTCCCCGAGCCCACCGGGCGTCCGGGTTGCAAGACCGACTTTTCCTATCTGCATCTGTCGCCGCCCGGCGAGGTGCCCAAACCTCCCATTGATGTTGCCGCAGTTGACACCGGCGCCTTGGCGTACAGCCTGGTCCGGGTGATCGATGACGACGGCCGCGCGGTGGGCCCGTGGGCGCCCGAGATCAGCAACGATCAACTGCGCGCCGGCATGCGGGCCATGCTGAAGACGCGGATCTTCGACGGGCGCATGCTGACCGCGCAGCGCAAGAAGAAGATCTCGTTCTACATGCAGAGCCTGGGCGAGGAAGCCATCGGCTCCGCCCATGCGCTGGCGCTGGAACAGGGCGACATGTGTTTCCCCACCTACCGCCAGCAAAGCATCCTGCTGTCGCGCGACGTGTCGCTGGTCACCATGATGTGCCAGCTGATGTCGAATGAACGCGACCCGCTCAAGGGGCGCCAGCTGCCGGTGATGTATTCGGACCGGCAGAACGGCTTCTTCACGATCTCGGGCAACCTGGCCACGCAGTTCATCCAGGCCGTGGGCTGGGCGATGGCCTCCGCCATCAAGGGCGACACGCGCATCGCGTCGGCCTGGATCGGCGACGGCGCCACGGCCGAGGCCGACTTCCATACCGCGCTGACGTTCGCGCACGTGTACCGCGCGCCGGTCATCCTGAACGTGGTCAACAACCAGTGGGCCATTTCCACCTTCCAGGCGATCGCCGGCGGCGAAGGCGCGACCTTCGCGGGCCGCGGCGTGGGCTGCGGCATCGCGTCGCTGCGGGTGGACGGCAACGATTTCCTGGCGGTCTATTCCGCCTCGCGCTGGGCCGCCGAGCGCGCCCGCCGCAACCTGGGCCCGACCCTGATCGAATGGGTGACGTACCGTGCCGGTCCGCACTCGACTTCCGACGACCCTTCCAAGTACCGCCCCGGCGACGACTGGGCGCATTTCCCGCTGGGCGATCCGATCGAGCGCTTCAAGAAGCACTTGATCGCGCTGGGCATCTGGTCCGACGCCGAACACGATGCCGTGCGCGCGGAGCTGGATGCCGAGATCGTTGCGGCCCAAAAGGAAGCGGAAAGCTACGGCACGCTGGTGGACGGACACGTTCCCAGCGCGGCCAGCATCTTTGAAGACGTCTACAAAGACATGCCGGAGCATCTGCGCCGGCAGCGCCAGCAGCTCGGAGTCTGATCATGGCAATTGACAACAACGCTGGTCCGGCCTCTGCGCCGATGACCATGATCCAGGCATTGCGCTCCGCGATGGATGTGATGCTGGAGCGCGACAACAATGTGGTGGTGTTCGGGCAGGACGTCGGATATTTCGGCGGCGTGTTCCGGTGCACCGAGGGCTTGCAGACCAAATACGGCAGCTCGCGCGTGTTCGACACGCCGATCTCGGAAGGCGGCATCGTGGGCGTGGCGGTGGGCATGGGCGCTTATGGCCTGCGCCCCGTCTGCGAGATCCAGTTCGCCGACTACTTCTATCCCGCGTCCGACCAGATCGTGTCGGAGGCCGCGCGCCTGCGCTATCGCTCGGTGGGCGAGTTCATCGCCCCGATGACCATCCGCATGCCTTGCGGCGGCGGCATCTATGGCGGGCAGACGCACAGCCAGAGCCCCGAAGCCATGTTTACGCAGGTCTGCGGCCTGCGCACGGTGATGCCGTCCAACCCCTACGACGCCAAGGGCTTGCTGATCGCCTCGATCGAGAACGATGATCCGGTGATTTTCCTGGAGCCCAAGCGTCTCTACAACGGCCCGTTCGATGGCCACCACGACCGTCCGGTGACGCCGTGGACCGGGCGTCCGGGCAGCGTGGTGCCTACGGGCTACTACACCGTGCCGCTGGACACCGCCGCCATCGTGCGGCCGGGCAAGGCGCTGACGGTGCTGACCTACGGCACCACGGTGTATGTGTCGCTGACCGCCGCGGAAGAGACCGGCATCGATGCGGAAGTCATCGACCTGCGCAGCCTGTGGCCGCTGGATCTGGAAACCATCGTGAATTCGGTGAAGAAGACCGGCCGCTGCGTGGTGGTGCACGAAGCGACCCGCACCTGCGGGTATGGCGCGGAACTGATTTCGCTGGTGCAAGAACACTGCTTCCATCACCTGGAGGCGCCCGTCGAGCGCGTGACCGGTTGGGATACTCCCTACCCGCATGCGCAGGAGTGGGCGTACTTCCCCGGCCCGCGCCGGGTTGGCGAAGCGTTCAAACGCGCGATGGAGGTTTGAGATGGGGATCCATATCATCAAGATGCCCGACATCGGCGAAGGCATTGCCGAGGTCGAACTGGTGGGCTGGCACGTCAAGGTGGGCGACACCGTCGCCGAGGACCAGCCGCTGGCCGATGTGATGACCGACAAGGCCACGGTGGAGATCCCGTCGCCCGTGGTCGGCAAGGTGGTCGCGCTGGGTGGCGACGTGGGACAGGTCATGGCGGTGGGCGGAGAACTGATCCGCCTGGAAGTCGAAGGCGAAGGCAACGTCCGCGCCGGTTCGGCGGCGCCGCAGAAGACGGCGCCTGCCGCGGCCGAGGCGCCCGCGCCTGCCAAGCCGGACGGCGCCGCGAAGGCGGCTGCAGGCGGCATCGCCGGCCAGATTGCGGCATCCGTGTCGCAGCCGGCAAGCCCGGCGCCGGCCAAGCCGCAGGC
>CAUSDE010000032.1:0-65218 GCA_963530045.1 uncultured Achromobacter sp. | reverse complement strand
GCCGACGCGGTCGACGCGGCAGGCGTGCCCGGCGGCTCGGCCAGGCCGACGGCCCCCACGCCCGACGCGGGCGGCTCGGCCAATTCGCCCGACGGCGGTTCCGCCAGGCCGCCCGCGTCGGGCTCGCTCAGGCCGGAGCCGGAATCGAAGCCGCCCGAACCCAGTTGCAGTTCCGCCGGGATGTCATACACGACCTCGGGCCGCGTCACTCCATGGTGCACCACCGCCACCAGCAGCAGCGTCAAGGCCAGCGGCGCCAACGCCGTCGCCATGTTGCGCAGCAGGAAGCTGAACGGCACGTCGCGGTTGCGGCGGCCCTTGAACAGGGCGGCCACCATGCCCGAGACGGCGCGCGTGTATCCCGTGGCGGCCAGCGACCGGGCCTCGGGCGACAGCGGCACGCCGCGCTCGTTGACCGGCAGCGGCGGCGCCATGTCGGGGCGCAGCTTGGCCACGATGATCACATACACCATGTACAACACCGCCAGCATGATGCCGGGAAACAAGGCGCCCGCGTACAGCTGCACCACCGACACCCCGGTCGTCGCGCCGTACACGATCAGCATCACCGACGGCGGCAGCAGGATGCCCAGGCAACCGCCCGCCGTGATGGCGCCGGCCGTCAGCCGCACGCTGTAGCCCGCCTTCAGCATCGCGGGCATCGCCAGCAACCCCATCAGCGTCACTACCGCCCCGACGATGCCGGTCGCCGTGGCGAAGATCGCGCAGGTGGCCAGCGTGGCCACCGCCAGCGCGCCGGGCAGGCGCGCCAACGCCAGGTGCATGGACCGGAACAGCTTTTCGATCAGGTTGGCCCGTTCGACCAGATAGCCCATGAACACGAACAGCGGGATCGAGATCAGGGAATCATTGGTCATCGTGGCGTATGTGCGCTGCACCATCAGGTCCAGCGTCTGCCCGATGGAGCGTCCCGCGTCCGCGCTCTGCATGTAGTACGCCAGGAAGGTGAACAGGACGCCCATGCCCATCAGCGTGAACGCCGTGGGAAACCCCAGCATGATCGCCACCACGATCAGCGCCAGCATCAGGAGGCCGATGTGCCCCGTTGTGAGCTCGCCCCACGGGGTCAGGAACGCGATCATCAACAGCACGATCCCGATGCAGGACAGCCCGAACCACAACGCCTTGTGGATTTTCATCAGCGAGGCTCCTTGGGCGTGGTCACATAGCGGTCCAGTTGGGCGATGTCTTCGTCCTTCACGTGCACCATCTTCTTGAGCTTGTCCACGTCCACTTCCTCGACGTCCTCTTCACGCGACGGCCAGGCGCCGCGCCGCAGGCACAGCACGCAACGCAGCACCTCGGCCACGCCCTGCAGCAGCAACACGGCGCCCGCCACCGGAATGAAGGCCTTGAAGGGATAGATGGGCGGCCCGTCGGCCATCAGCGAGGAGTGCTCGCCGATGGCGATGGAGTAGCCGGCGTAATACCAGCCGGCCCACACCAGTGCGATCACCCCCGGGAAGAAGAACAGGATGAAGAGAATCAGATCCAGCCCGGCCTGTACCCGGGGCGGCAGGAAGCCGTACAGGATGTCGCCGCGCACATGCCCGCTCTTGGCCAGCGTGTAGGCGCCCGCCATCATGAAGAGGATGCCGTAATACATCATCTGCATGTCGAACGCCCAGGCGCTGGGCCGGTTCAGCAGATAGCGCGCCGCCACCTCCCAGCACACGTGCAAGGCCAGCACGACGATCAACCAGGCGAACGTCTGCCCGACGAAGGTGGAGATGCGGTCAATCAAGCGTATGAGTCGGATCATCGGACATCCAGGACGAGACGCGTGGCGCCCTTGCGCGCACGCGCCGCCCGCCTGGCCCCACGGGGCGGCAAGCAGGCGGCAAGGCAGGCCTGCGTCAGGCTGGCTTGGTGCTGCGCGAGAAGTAGTGGTTGTAGGCCATGCGGTAGTTCACCGACACGTCCCCGTGCCAACGCCCCACCCGCTCGGCGAATACCCGCTGCGAGTCCAGCACCTTCTTGAACAAGGGGTTCTCGGCCGACCGCTTGGCGATCATCTCGTCCCAGATCTTCAGCTGCGCCTGCAGGATCGCGTCCGGCGTCTTGTAGAACTTGACGTTGTGGTCCTTCTGCAGCTTGATGTAGTCCTGCGAATAGCGGTTGGCCGCCTTCCAGGACATGTCCGCGCTGCAGGCCTGGGCGGCATTGCTCAAGACGTGCTTCAGGTGCGGCGGCAGGGAATCGTACTTGCCCTTGTTGAACAGCACTTCGAACTGCTCGGCGCTTTGATGGAAGCTTTGCAGCATGCAGATCTTGGAGACGTCCTGAAAGCCCAGCGCCAGGTCCGACGACGCGTTGTTGAACTCGGCCCCGTCCAGCAGGCCGCGGTCCAGCGCCGGCACGATCTCGCCGCCCGGCAAGGCGTTCACCGCCGCGCCCATTGCCGTGTACATGTCGATGGCCAGCCCCACCGTGCGGAACTTCACGCCCTTCACGTCCTCGACCTTGGTCACCGGCCGCTTGAACCAGCCGAACGGCTGGGTGGGCATCGGCCCGTACATCAGCGACACCACGTTCACGCCCATCGCCTTCTGGATTTCCACCAGCAATTCCTTGCCACCGCCGTACTCGTGCCAGGCCAGCAGCATGTTGGCGTCCATGCCGAAAGACGGCCCGGATCCCCACAGCGCCACGGCCGTATTCTTCCCGTACCAATAGGCCACGACCCCATGGCCGCCGTCCAGCGTGCCTGCCGATACCGCGTCCAGCAGGTCGAACGCCTTCACGACCGCCCCGGCAGGCAGCACCTCGATCTTCAACTGGCCGCCGGCCATGTCGTTGACCTTCTGCGCATAGTCGCGCGCGAACTCGTGGAAGATGTCCGTGGCGGGCCAGGTACTTTGGAACCTTAAGGAAATGGGCGCGTTCTGCGCCCGGGCGACGGCGGGGAATCCCAGTGCGGCGGCGCCCGCGACGGCAGCGCCGGAAATGAACTTGCGGCGGGGTTTCGTGGGTTGTTGCATGGCTTGTTGTCTCCTTGGTGGACTACACGGACCAGCTTGTAGTGACTACACCTGCTTGGACACGAGAGAAACGCCTGCTGCGAGCTTCCCGGTGCCGGGACTGCGACCGCTTTGCAACTTTGTGCTGATTAAACCTTCCTGACTAAAACCTGACAATCAGCTTGTTGTCAGGAATTACCCTAGACCAGCGGATTAGGCGATTCGTCTAGGGGCGCGCCGCGCCGCGCAGCAAGGGACCCAGCAATGCGCCTTGCCGGGCGAGCTCCCGCTCGTCCAGCCCGCTGTAGCCGATCACCAGCCCCGCCGGCATGGCCGCGCGTCGGCAATAGTCCAAGACGGGCTGCAACGCCAGGCCCCCCGCCCGGGCCTGATCCCGCAACGCCGCCGCATCGATACCGTCGGGCAGCCACCACAGCAGGTGGAATCCGGCATGTTCGCCGCTGGTCCGCAGCGCGTCGCTGCCCACGGCTTGCGCCAGCAACCTCAACACCAGATCGCGCCGTTGGGCGTACACCGCCCGGGCCTTGCGGACATGGCGCGCGAAGCTGCCGTCGGCAAGAAAGCCCGCCAGCGTCATCTGCTCGATCATGCTGTTGGACCTGCCGGTCGTGTGGCGCGCCCGGCAGAACGCGGCGACCCAGCACTTGGGCACCACGGCATAGCCGATGCGCAGCGCGTTGAACATCGTCTTGTTGAAGCTGCCGCAATGGATGACGCGATCCGCCGTGTCCAGGCTTTTCAGCGCCGCCAACGGCGCGCTGTCGTAGTTGAATTCGCTGTCGTAGTCGTCTTCGATGATCCAGCAATCGGCCTGTTCGGCCCATGCCAGCAGTTCCAGGCGGCGCGACACCGGCATCGTGACGCCCGTGGGCGACTGGTGGGCGGGCGTGACGTGCACCAGCTTCACACCGCGCTGCCGGCGGGCGCGCGCCACCGAAAAGCCGTGTTCGTCGATGGCGATCGGCACGACGCGGGGCGTGAACTGGCTGAACAGCGGCATGGCGGTCAGATAGCCCGGGTCTTCCACCAGCACCTTGTCCTGCCGGGAAAGCAGGATGCGGGCGCTAAGGTCCAGCCCGTCGCGGATGCCGGTCAGGATGACGACCTGATCCGCATCGCACGAGATGCCGCGAGCCGCGCCCAGATAGTGCGCGATCTGTTCGCGCAACGGCAGCCAGCCTTGGGACTCCTCGTTGGCCAACTGGCCGGGCGTGACGCGCTGCGCGCTGGCCATCAAGCCCTTGCGCCAGGTTGCCATCGGGAACAACGACGCATCGGCGGTCCGGGCGGCGAACAGAGGTTCGAGGCCGGGCGCAGGCGGCAGGGCTGCGGGGCCCGCAGGCCGTGCGGGCCTCGGGTCCGGGCCGGCGGCGCCCGGCAGGCCCCGATGAAAGAAATTGTCCGGGATGACGGCCGATACGTAGGTGCCTGACCCGACGGCGCCAGTCGTATACCCTTCGCCGCGCAATTGATCGTAAGCGGCCTCGACCGTCGAACGCGACACATGCCAGCGTTGCGACAGGCTGCGCGTGGACGGCAGGCGGGCGCCGGACGCCAGCGCGCCTTTCAGGATCCGTTCCTGGATCTGCCGATAGACCCAGGTTTGCTTGGATTCGCTGTCGCGGGGCGGCTCCTGCGGCAGGTCCAGACTGGATTCCAGCTTTTTGCGGCTTGAAAGTGGCTTGCCCATTGTTGTAGATATGGCCCTATTGGATAAGCCATTCTATCGATAAATTGTGCCCTGGATGCGCGCTGCCATCAGTCACCCGGAACCTGCCATGACCTCGACCTACACCATCACCCTGCCCGCCGGCGCGTTCGCCACCGACGGCCAGGCCTCTATCCTGGATGCCGCGCTGGCCGACGGCACGCCCGTCCCGTTCTCCTGTCAGCGCGGCGAGTGCGGCTCGTGCCGGGCACAGGTACTGGCGGGACGCTACGAGCGCATCGCGCCGCCGACCGAGCGATCCTACGTGACTGCCGATGATGAACTGCTGATGTGCCAATGCCGCGCGGCCAGCGACCTGACCCTGCGCTTTGCGCACTGGAACGCCCCGGCCCAGGCGCCGCAGCGCGTACGCGCAAGCGTGGTCTCGCGCCGGCCGTTGACGCCGGACGTGACGGAACTGATCATCGAAGTGCCCGGCGACGTGTCCTTCGATTACCAGCCGGGGCAGCATGTACGCTGGCTGCTGGACGATGGCAGCCACCGCTGCTTTTCCATTGCGGACCTCTCCACGGTCGCCGGCGCGCGACGGCTGGCATTCCACATCCGCCGCACGCCCACTGGCACGTTCACCAACCAGCAGTTGCCCACGCTGACCCCGGGCGACACGGCGGTGCTGGACGGGCCGCACGGCGCTTGCGTGTGGCCGGCCACGCGCCTTGACGGCATCGACCATCTGGTGCTGCTGGCCACCGGCACGGGCTTTGCCGGCGTGTTCCCCATCCTGATGGCCGCCCTCGACAGCCGCAGCGTGCAAAGCGTGACGCTCTACTGGGGCGGCCGGACGCCGGAGGATTGCTACGCCAGCGGCCTGCTGAACGCGCTGCAGGGCAAAGACGGCGTCTTCCGGTGGCATCCGGTCGTGTCGGGCGAACCCTCCGCGGACCGCACCGGCGTGCACTACGTGCAGGACGTCGCGGCCGAAGCGGGCCACGATTGGGCCCGCACGATGGTCTACGCCTGCGGCAATGGCGCCATGGTGCGCGGGGCGCAGACGCGCCTGCGCGAGGCCGGGCTGCCGGCGGGACGCTTCCAGTCCGAAGCGTTTCTGCCTTCCGGCGCCGCCGGCCCCGTCATGGCGCCCCTGCGCCAGCCGCCCCATCCCTGGGAGCGCGTCAGCGAACGCTTCACGCTGGACGGCATCCTGCAGGCGCGCCAACGGTCGATGGACGCCGTGCGCGAGATCGCCGCGCTGATGACGCCCGGCATCACCACCGGCGACGCCATCGCCCTGGCCGACCAGCATCTGCAAGGCATGGGCGCGTCCCACAATTGGCATCCCACCTACATCCGGTTCGGGCCCGACTCGCAATCGCCCGCCGTGCAACCCACCGACCGGCGCCGCACGCTGGGCGAAAACGATATCTTCGTCGTCGATATCGGTCCGGTCTGGGATGGTTACGAAGGCGATTATGGCGACACCTTCTTGACCGGAGCCGACGCCGACCAGCGGCGCTGCGCCCAAGCGGCCCGCGACGTCTTCCGGCGCGCGCGCCTGGCGTGGCTGGACGGCCTGACCGGGCAAGCGCTGTACGACCTGGCCGACGTCTATGCCCATGAGTACGGCTGCGCGCTGGTGCACGACATCGCGGGGCACCGGGTATCGGATTTCCCGCATGCACTGTACGGCAAGCACCGGCTGGCGAACGCCGATTTCATCCCGGGCGACGGCATCTGGGTACTGGAAATCCAGGTCCGCGACCTGCAGCTGCCCATCGGCGCGTTCTACGAGGACGTGCTGCTGCGCCCCCTCACCGCCTGAACGCTTCGGCAAGATGGGCGCGCATGGCCGCCCATGACCGCTTATCGGCGCTGCGGTCGTAGACGATGCCGCGTTCGGGGAATGCCGCGTCCTTGAACGTGAAAGCGTGCTGCGCGTGACCATAGGCGTGCAGTTGCCAGTCTGCGCCGGCCCGGGTCAATTCGCGTGTGATCGCCAGCACGTCGGCAGGCGGCGCGACCGGATCGTCCCATCCATGCAGCAACAGCACGCTGGCATCGATGCGCGCCGATGGCGCCGCATCCGGCGCCTGCAGCACGCCATGGAAGCTGACGGAAGCCCGCAAGTTCGCGGGCGCGGCGCGCGCCAGGTCCAGCGCGCACAATCCGCCAAAGCAGTACCCCACGGCGGCCATCCGCGCCGGGTCGACGCCCGCCAACGCGCGGGCCGCCTCGAACCCGGCCAATAGCCGTCGGCGCAACAACGCCCGGTCGCGCATCAAGGGTTCCATCAGCGCAGTGTTGTCGCCTGAAGGATCACCCCGCACGCCCTTGCCGTAAGCGTCGATCGCCACGCAGACGTAGCCCAGCCCCGCATAGCGCTCGGCCAAGCGCACCGTGGGCGTGGTCAGCCCGCTCCAATCGTGTGCCAGCACGATGCACGGCAATGGCGTCGACGCGTGACAAGGCGCCACGGCGTAGCCCTCGAAGACAGTGTCCGAATCCGAGTAGTCGACGGCAAGCGCGCGCAAGGCAATGGGGGAAGAATGCGGCATTCCAGGTTCTCCGAATAGGGGGAACGCCGATGGTAGGTAGCGGCAGGTCGGCCGTATTGAATAAATGGGACAAGCGTAAATGGGACAAGCGCGCCGGGTCGCCTGAATGCCTGGCGTCAAAGATAGAACCTGGGCGCCGGCTTCTGCCCGTCTGCGCCGAATCGGGCCGCCAAGGCGCTGCGGCCCTGACGCGCATAAGCGCCCGGCGTCACCCCCAGGCGACGCCGCCAGCTTCGGATCTGATGCGCCTGATCGCTATAGCCGGCCACGGGATCGCCAAGCCCGGTCTGCATGCCGCGCAAGCTGTTGTGCAGACGTTCCAGGTCAGCCAGGTCTTTCGGCCCGACGCCCAGATGCCGGAAAAACCACCGATGCAATTGGCGGCGGTCTGTTTGCGCGGCTTCAGCGGCGTGGTCGACACGCCCGCCCTGCCGCAACACGTCGTGCGCGGCGGCCACGCGCCAGGCCTCGGGCACGGCGGGCGATGCCGCAAGCCTGCGGAGAAGCCATTGATCCAGTCGCGCGGCGATCGCGTGGGGCCCGGCGGCAGCGTCGATAGCGGCCGGCAACGAACCCGCCTGCGCATCGCCGGTGAGGGCGCCCAGGTCCAGCAAGCGGTCGGCGCTACCCTCGCCCGCGTGCGGAAACAAACGGACGATGCCCGGCACCGTCAGCATGGCCATCACAAAGTACGTGTCGGACCACGAGCGCCAGGCACGGGCGCGCGACTGCAAACCCAACCAGGACGCTTGCGGCACCAGTGACCCGTCCTGGGCCGCGTTCGGCCGGCCCATGTTGACGGACAGCACGGCCAGCGGGATCGGACTGGTGCGGATGGCGCGCCCTTCGTGTTCGCCGGCCAGGTCCTGGATGAACCAATAACCCTGCACCCATGGGGCCAGCGCCGGAGCCGGCGGCAGCGCAAGCATGAGGATGCTTCCGCCCTCTACGGCTTGCCCGCGCCCGGCACCCAGCGCCGGTTCGCCAGCTTGGGATCGGGAAACGGCAATTCCAGGTTGGTCGGCGGCGAGGCCACCCACTTGCCGCCGTCCTGATAGAAGTCCATCGGCGCCTCCGAGGTGCCCGCCGGCATCAGCAGCATGGTGGTGCAAGACACCCGCCCTTTGTGCGACGGGTTGGGCGCGGGCAGGCAGGTGCCGATGGCCAGCTGCGACTGCTTCATGCCGGGCAGATCATCGCCCAGCAACGTGAGCACGGCGGCATGCGCCTGCTCCGGGGTCGGAACGGCGAGCGGCTCGGCGTGCGCCGCAAAGCCGATCACGGCCATTCCCAAAATACCTAGCGAAGCAAGCTTCATGCGTTTCCCGGAGTGAAGTCGAGGGGCCAAGCCCCACGTCCGATTCTACCCGGGCCGACGTACCGCCCTGACCTTGCCGCTATTGCCCCCGCCGCAAAAGAAGCGGTCCGCGCCATCCGACTCCAGGCCCGACACGCCCACACCCGCAGGCATCTCGACGCTTTCCAGCACGTCGCCGGTTGCGGGTTCCAGGCGCCGCAGCTCGCTGGCATCGTTCTCCCAGGTGCCGTGCCAAAGCTGGCCGTCCACCCACGTGACGCCGGTGACATAGCGGTCGGAATCGATGGTGCGCAGCACGCGGCCGGTCTCGGGGTCCACCTGATGGATCTTGCGCTGCTGATACTGGCCGACCCACAGCGAGCCTTCGGCCCAGGCCATGCCGGAATCGCCGCCGTCGCCGGGCGCGGGAATCGTCGCCAGCACGCGGCCGCTCTTGGGATCCAGTTTTTGAATGCGGCCGTCGGCGATCTGATAGAAGTGCTTGCCGTCGAAGGCGGTGCCGGCGCTGGCGGCGACGTTTAGCGCGCGCGCCGTATCGCCCGTGGCGGGATCCAGCGAGACGAGTTTTTCTCCTGCGGCAAACCAGACCTTTTCGCCATCGAACGTGACGCCGTGCACGTTGTCGACGCCGGGGAACGGGCCGTATTCACGGAGGATTTGGGCTTGGGTTCGTTTCATGATCGCATCCTGTTCAGTAGGAGAAGTCATGCTACTCACCGGGCAGCAATGCCGGGAGTAACAAGCTTGTCGTGAAACCCGGCACCGGCGGCGTCATCCAGCGGCGCGCGCGCCCGTGCCCCAATGGCTGCGCCTGTCCCGCCGCGGCCAACGCATCCAGCGCCCGCTGCATGGTGCGCTGGCTGGCGCCCAAGGCCAGGGCCAAGGCTGAACTGGACCATGTCTGCCCATCGGCCAAACAGGCAAGCACCGCGGCTTGATCCCGGTCGGCCACGTCCACGGGACGCGCCAACACCACCACCTCGGACGCGCCCGCCGGCTTCAGGACAAAGCCGTGCTTCGTCGCGCTGACGCCGGCCAACGGACGCATCGCCGCGCGCAAGCGTCCGATCTCCACGCGCAGCCGCACCCGATGGGAGTCGTCCTGAAAACCGGTCCGAAAGGCTTGGGCGATCAGCAGTTCCCGCGATACGTCCTGCGGCCAGGCCTCAGCCAGCAGCCGAGCCAGCGTGAACAAGACGGGGCGGCTGGCCAGCGGCGCCGTCTGGCCCTCGCGCCGCAACGCGTTGCGGCAGGCGTCGACAATCAGGGCGCGGGACGCCAGCAGCGCTTCCACCTCGCCCAAGGTCAAGTCCTGCGATCCGCCCTGCCCGACCCGGCGTGCGGCCGGCGCGCTCAACGCCCGGCACGCATGGTCCACTTCCGCCAGCAAGGCCGGGATGCCCGCTTGGCGGGCGGCGTCGGCGGCGCGCCTTAATGCCGCGCTTGCGGCGGACGCCTGGACCCGGCGCAACGCGATGCCGCCCCGGATCAATTCATGGATCGCCCGCGATGCCGCCGGCAGGTTCGCAATCTGCACGCCGTCCAAGGTCCGGCCGGCGTCCTCGGGCCTGCCCGTCAGCAACTGCCGGCGCGCCTGGAGCTGCGCCGCATGCGCGGCATTGACCGCGTCGCCGTGCGCCTGCAGCGTCGCGCGGGCGGCAGCCAGCGACTTTTCCGGCCAGGCCAGGTCGCGCGATGCCAGGGCGACCTCGGCCTCGGCCGCCACGCAGCGGGCGCGCGCCACGGCGTCCGTCGCGCCGAATGCCTTCGCCGCGCGGCGCAGCAGCGTTTTGGCCCGAACGAAGTCGCCCAGCTGCGCCATCGCGATCCCGCGCAACGCCAGCGCCGGCGCATCATCGCGCAGCGCCACGCGGTTCAGCGCGCCCAGCGGATCGCCCGCCGCCAGCGCGCGCGACGCGCTCGAAATCAGAATATCCATGGAGGTGCCGCCACACTATCTCTCCTGCAGGCCCGGGCCTGGAAACTAATCTACCACCCGTCGGCACCCCGGCCCGCAACCCGGCTGCGCCGTCACACTGTTGCACCCCAGCCATAATGCGTCCCCGTTTTACGCTGCAAGCCCCCTCCGGCGGCCCCTTTCCCCCCTCGCCAGCGTGTAAACTCCCCCCTTTTTGACTCTGGTGGTATGTTGCAAGCCCCACAGCGCACAGGTTTAAGCGGCCCGACGCTCATTCGCTTGCTGACTCGCCTGACGGATGTCGACGTTCCGGAATCCAGGCAATCGCTTTCCGACCATCTGAGCCAGTGGCTCGGCTGGACGGACGCGATCGCGCTATCCGCGGCCTTGAACACCAGCCCGCCGGTGATTGCCCCCGGCGCAAGGACGTTCAGCAGCGCCGAGGAACGCGAGTGCATGCGTGTCCGGACCACGCTGGCGGATGCCATCGCCAGCGACACGGCGGCGACCGCCGCCAAACGGCCGCTTCCGGGGCAGGCGCCGGCGAAGAAGCCGGCGGCCGTCGCGGAAGCCGAAGCGGATTACTCGAATTTCCGGCAACGGTATCAGTCGTTGCAGCACACGATGGAAACCAGCGTGGGCAATCTGCGCAGCCGTCTGCGCGGCATGGTCGCGGCCAAGAACGGCGAGATGACGCGTCTGGCGGTAGTGGATGCCATCATGGACCGGGCGCTGCTGCCCAAGGAACGCGCCCTGCTTGGCGTGATCCCCAAGCTGCTCGGCGGGCATTTCGACCGCCTGCGTCTGGCCGAAGCGGCTGCATTGGGTGAGGCCAGCGCCGATACGCAAACCGAAGACGGCGCGGACGCCGAGGCAGCAGGCGCCACGGCGCCTGAGCCGGCGCCCGCGTCGATAACACCCGGCGCATGGCTGGACGTGTTCCGCAAGGATATGCGGAGCGTCCTGCTAGCCGAATTGGATGTTCGTTTACAACCGGTCGAAGGGCTGCTTGCCGCCCTTCGCGCCAGCTAACCGGGACACTATGTCCAAGTATCTGATCAATTTCGTCGTTTTCCTGGCCGGTATGGCCGTCGTGGGCTGGATCGGCGCGGGCTATGCGGGCACCAATCCGCTGGCGCTGGCCGTCACGCTGCTGATCGGCGTCTGCTATCTGGCAGGCGCGCTGGAGCTGCTGCGTTACCAGCAAGCCACCTCCAGCCTGACGCGCTCGGCCGCCGGCCTGACGGAAGCGCCGGCCAGCCTGGCCTCCTGGCTGGACCAGTTGCCTCCCAGCCTGCGCAACGCGACGCGGCTGCGGGTGGAAGGCGAACGGGTCGGCCTGCCCGGCCCGGCGTTGACGCCCTATCTTGTCGGCCTGCTGGTGTTGCTGGGCATGCTCGGCACGTTCCTGGGCATGGTCGTGACGCTGCGCGGCACGGGCATGGCGCTGGAAAGCGCCACCGACCTGGGCGCCATCCGCGCGTCGCTGGCCGCCCCGGTCAAGGGCTTGGGCTTCGCGTTCGGCACGTCGATCGCCGGCGTGGCCACGTCCGCCATGCTGGGTTTGCTGGCTGCGCTATGCCGCCGCGAACGCGTGCAAGCCGCCCAACTGCTGGATACGAAGATCGCCACCACGCTGCGGGTCTACTCGCAGAGCTATCAGCGCGAAGAATCCTTCAAGCTGCTGCAACGGCAAGCCGAAGTGATGCAACGGCAAGCCGAGGCAATGCCCACGCTGGTAGACCGCCTGCAGACCATGATGCAAAGCATGGAAAAGCAGACCCAGTCCATGAACGAGCGGCAGCTTGCCAGCCAGGACGTATTCCAGGGCAAGGCCGAGGCGGCGTATGCCCGCCTGGCGTCCGTGATGGAACAGTCCATGAAGGAAGGCGTGGCCGAAAGCGCGCGTTCCGCCGGCGTGGCGCTGCAGCCCGTGGTGCAAGCCACGATGGCCAGCCTGTCGCGCGAGACCGCCAGCCTGCAAGACACCGTCACGCAGGCCGTGCAGCAGCAGTTGGCCAGCCTGACCTCGGGTTTCCAGGCGTCCACCGCCAATGTGGCCGATATCTGGAACCAGGCCCTGGCCGGCCAGCAGCGCGCAAGCGAAGCGCTCGCCCGGGACCTGCGCGCGTCGCTGGACCGTTTCGCCGAGACCTTTGAGCAACGCTCGTCCGCGCTGCTGGACGGCGTCTCGACGCGCCTGGAAGCGTCGTCCGGCAACCTGTCCGACGCCTGGACCTCCGCGCTGTCACGGCAAGAGCGCGTCAGTGAAAAGCTGGCCGGCGACAACCTGCAAGCCCTGACCGCGGCCGCCGCCAGCTTCGAGCAACATTCCGCGTCGTTGCTGCGCACCTTGAATCAATCGCACTCCCTGCTGCAGTCCGAACTGGCGTCCCGCGACCAGCAGCGCCTGGCCGCATGGACCGAGACGCTGGGCGCCATGGGCGCCACCCTGCGCCAGGAATGGCAGCAATCCGGCGCCCAAGCCGCCGACCGCCAGCAAGCCATCAGCGATACGCTGGCCCAGACCGTGCGCGACATCAACGCCCAGGCGGCCACGCAAGCCAGCCTGCTGGAAGGCGTGTCGGCGCGCATGGTCGCGGCTGCCGACAGCGTGTCCGAACGCTGGGATACCGCGCTGGCTCGCCAGGAACAGGCCAGCGAAAAGCTGGCCACGGACAACCAGCAGGCCTTGACCACCGCCGCCGCCGCCTTCGAGCAGCACGCGGCGTCGCTGTTGCGCACGCTCGACCAGTCGCATGCCGACCTCCAAGCCGCACTGGCTTCGCGCGACGAAGCGCGCCTGACCGCCTGGACGGATTCGCTTGCCCGCACCGCGCGCGACGTCACGTCTCAGACCGAGGCCCAGGCCCAGCTGCTTGAAAGCGTGTCGACCCGTCTGGAAACGGCGGCCACCCGCGTGTCCGATCAATGGAACACCGCGTTGTCCCGCCAGGAGCAGGTCAGCGAAAAGCTGGCTGCGGACAACCAGCAGGCCCTGACCACCGCTGCCGCGGCGTTCGAGCAGCACTCGGCGTCGTTCTTGCATACCCTGGCGCAATCGCACACGGACCTGCACGCCGCGCTGGCCGCGAAGGATCACGAACGCCTGGCTGCCTGGACCGGCACGCTTGCCACGATGGCGGCGGCGCTGGGCCAGGAATGGAAGGCGGCCGGCGAACTCACGGCCGCCCGCCAGCAGGAAATCAGCGACACGCTGGCCTTGACGGCCGAGGACGCCGCCACCCGCAGCGAAGCGCAAGCCCGCCTGCTGGAGACGGTGTCGACCCGCCTCGAGACGGCCGCGCGCGAAGTCACCCAAGCCTGGACCGACGCACAGACGCGCCAGGAACAGGTCGGCGAAAAACTGGCCACGGACAACCAGCAGGCGCTGGCCACGGCGGCCGCCGCGTTCGAGCAGCACTCGGCGGCGCTCCTGCGCACGTTGGACCAGTCGCATGCGGACCTGCAAGCCGCCCTGGCCGCGAAGGACGAAGCACGCCTGTCCGCCTGGACCGGCAAACTGGCCGCCATGGCCGATGCGCTGGGCCAGGAATGGGAACTGGCCGGCGTGCAAGCCGCCGACCGCCAGCAAGCCATCACCCACACGCTGACCCAGGCCACGCGCGACATCACCGCCCAGACCGAGGCGCAAGCCAGCCTGCTGGAAAACGTGTCCACCCGCCTGGAAACGGCGGCAAGCCATGTCACCCAGGCCTGGACCGACGCGCAGGCGCGCCAGGAAAACGTGGGCGAACAGCTGGCCGCCACCCACCGCCAGGCGCTGGAAACCGCTGCGGCGACCTTCGAGCAGCACTCGACGTCGTTCCTGCGCACGCTGGACCAATCGCACGCCGACCTGCAGGCGGCCGTGGCGTCCAAAGACGAAGCCCGCCTGGCCGCGTGGACCGGCAAGCTGGCCGCGATGGCCGACGCGCTGCGCCACGAATGGGAACAGGCCGGCGCCGCGACCGCCAGCCAGCAACAACAGATCTGCGACACGCTGGCCCAGACCGCGCACGACATCACCGCGCAAACGCAGGCACACGCCAGCGACACCATCGCCGAGATCGGCCGCCTGGTGCAAGCCGCCTCGGAAGCGCCCAAGGCCGCCGCCGAGGTCATCGGCGAACTGCGCCAGAAGCTGTCCGACAGCATGGTGCGCGACAACGACATGCTGCAAGAGCGCAACCGCCTGCTGGACACGCTGGACACGCTGTTGAACGCCGTCAATCACACGGCCGCCGAACAACGCACGGCCGTGGACGCGCTGGTCGCCTCGTCGGCCGAACTGCTGGAACGCGTTGGCACGCAGTTCACCGACCGTGTCGAAGCCGAGACCGGCAAGCTCGCGGACGTGGCGGCGCAAGTCACCACCAGCGCCGTGGAAGTGGCCAGCCTAGGCGAATCGTTCGGCACCGCCGTGCAACTGTTCGGCGAGTCCAACGACAAATTGGTGGCCCACCTGCAACGCATCGAAGCGGCGCTGGACAAGTCCATCGCACGCGGCGACGAGCAACTGTCCTACTACGTGGCGCAGGCCCGTGAAGTGGTCGACCTGAGCCTGATGTCGCAAAAGCAGATCATCGAAAACCTGCAGCAGCTGGCCATCCAGCGCGCCACCGCTGGAGCCGAAGCCGCATGAGCGAGGACATCGACGGCGGCGTAGAGGCGACCGCACCGGCCTGGGCCGTCTTCGGCGACCTGATGTCGGTGCTGCTGGGCGCCTTCGTGCTGATCCTGGTCAGCGTGATCGGCGTGCAGCTGCAACTGTCGACGCAGCTGGAAGAAGAGGTCAAGCAGCGGCAGGAAGAAACGCAGCGGCGCGAAACGCTGGAACAGGCGCTGGCGGGCCCGCTGGCGGCCGGCCGCGTCACGTTGATCAATGGCCGCATCGGCATCAGCGGCAGCGTGCTGTTCGCGTTGAACTCCGACCAGTTGCAGCCCGAAGGCCGCGAGATCCTGAAGACGCTGATCGAACCCCTGGCCGCCTACCTGAAGACGCACGACGAAATCCTGATGGTCAGCGGCTATACCGACGACCAGCAGGTGCGCGAAGGCAACCGCCGCTTTGCGGACAATTGGGACCTGTCGGCGCAGCGCGCCCTGACCGTCACGCGCGCGCTCATCGACGAAGGCGTGCCCTCGTCCACCGTGTTCGCCGCCGCCTTCGGCTCCGAGCAGCCGGTGGCCTCCAACGCCGATGAAGAGGGGCGCGCGAAGAACCGCCGCGTGGAAATCACGCCGATCCCCAAGCCGTCCAACGACTCGGGAAAGCCGCGTGAGCAGTGACGGCACGCACTCGAGCCCGCCCGACACGCAAAGCACGCTGGATGCCTGGCGCGCGTGCGGGGCAGACCGCCTCGACCCGGTGCGCTTCCGTTTCCTGGATGCGATGGCGCGGCGCACGGCCATGCTGGGCGGCCCGGCGCGCCAACTGCTGGACGCGAAGCTGGCCGCCCTGCTGCAGGCTTATGAAAGTCAGGTCGCAGCCGCTGCCGCTGACGCCAGCGCCTCGGATGCCGCCCCCACCGCCAGCGCCCTGGCCGGCCTGATCGATTACCTGGCCGACCCGGATCCCCCCGGCGGCGTCAGCGGCTGGACGCGCGACACGCTGGGCCTGCGGACCACCTATCCCGACGTGCAGATGCTGGACTACTTCCGCGGCGTCTGGTCGCAGGTCAGCGCCGACCGGCAAGTGCGCCAGTCGCAGGAACAGGTCCACAAGAACGCCGGCCCGCTCAATTCCAACCAGCTGGTGCACCGCGCGCTGACCTTGATGCGCGAGCTGTCGCCGGGCTATCTGCAGCAGTTCCTGTCGTATACGGACGCGTTGATGTGGATGGAGCAGGTCCACGTGGCCACGGCGCCTGCGCCGAAGGAAACGGGCCGCGCCGGCGCTGCGAAAAAGGCCTCGCGCAGCAAGAAAAGCTAGCGCCGGTTGCGAGCCAACTCGGCCACTGCCAGATTGAGCTCGACCGCAGGGTCCAGACTTTCAATCATCACATCCGGCAGGATGCCGACCTTGTCGACGCTGGTGTTGGACGGCGTGAACCAATAGGACGTGGTGAACTTGACCGCCTGGCCGGTAGCGAACGGCTGGATCATCTGGATGCTTGAACGGCCGAACGTGGGCCGCCCGATGATCTTCGCCCGTTTGTAATGCTTGAGCGCCGCCACGACCATCTCCGAGCCCGACGCGGTCCCTTCATCCACCAGAACCGCAAGCGGCAGGCGCCTGATGGCCTCCGGCACCTGGGCTAGAGGGTCGCTGCCCTTGGTATAGGACGCTTTCTCCGCCTTGTACACGACGTTGTCCTCCGGGGTGCGGCCCTTTGCTTCCGCGACGACCACGCCTGCGGGCAGGAACAAGGAAGACAGTCCGACTGCCGTATCCAGCAGCCCTCCGGGATTGCGGCGCAGATCCAGCACCAGTCCCCGGAACGGTTGCTGGCGCCACTGCTCCGTCAGCGCGGCCGCGATAGAGGCCAGGGTATCCTCCGAGAGCACTCGCACGCTCAGCACCGCAATGCCTGACTCTGCCATCGACAACGATGCCTTGGCAGGCGTGAAGCCGTTGCGTTCAACCGTGAACGTCAACGGCTGGCCCGCGCGGCGCACGCCCACCGTGACGCGGGTTCCCGCCGGGCCGCGCAATAATTCGTTGGTCAATTGCACATCGCCCCTGACAGGGGTGCCGTCGATGGATTCAATGGCGTCCCGGGGCCGGATTCCGGCCTTTTCCGCAGGGCTGCGCGAAAGGGGAAGGACCACCACGACCTCGCCTTGGCGAAGGGTGACATCCAGCCCGATATGCGCCTGACTAGCCGTGCGGGACAACACGTCCACCTGGCTCTTCGTCAGATACGCACCGGCCTCCGGGTCGATTTCGCGGATCATCCCCCGGATCGCGGCTTCGATCAGCTTGGAATCTGGAACCTGCTTGACGCTGTTCGCTTTGATCGCCATATAGGTGGTCGCCAAGAGCCTCAGCTCTTCGATAGGCAACTGGGAACCGCCCGAACTCTGAGCCTGCACCGGCCCGCACAGGGTTGCCGCCACTACTAGCGCACTCGCGCCGTAACGAAGCTTCATAAAGATTCCTGAAGGATCAATCGGATAGTCACAAGGCCGCCAATGTAACGTAACAATTGTTTTCCATCACCGCGGAGGCTCAATTCCTTCCGATTTGCGCTCTCCCTCTCGCCGCGATACCATACGATCCATATACAAACCATATACGGATCACTCCCACCATGGGTCTCGTCAAAATCTCCGAGCAGATGCATGAGAATCTGCGCGTCGCCAGCGGCGCCCTCAGCCGCTCGATCAATTCCCAGGCCGAACACTGGATGCGCATCGGCATGCTGTCCGAGCTGTATCCCGAACTGCGCCACGCGGACGTCTGCCAATTGCTGATCCGCATCGAGCAGGGTGAAGGCTTTGCCATCGCGTCGCTGTCCCGGCGCTTACCCGATGCCGCCCAGCAGGAGGCCGCATAAATGGCGAAGAAGGTTTCCATCAAGTCCGCCGCCGACATCGAAATGGCCCGCAAGGCCGGCGCCATGGCAGCCGAAGTGCTGCACATGATCGGCGAACACGTGCGCCCCGGCGTCACCACCGATGAGCTGGACCGCATCTGCAACGAATACATCGTGAACGTGCTGAAGGCGATTCCTGCCAACGTCGGCTATCACGGCTTTCCGAAGACGATCTGCGCGTCGGTCAACCATGTGATCTGCCATGGCATCCCGTCGGCCAAGGTGCTGAAAAACGGCGACATCCTGAACATCGACGTCGCCGTCATCAAGGACGGCTGGTTCGGCGACACCAGCCGCATGTACTACGTGGGCCAGCCCAGCCCCCTGGCGCGCCGCCTGGTCAACACCACGTACGAAGCCACCCGTGCCGGGATCATGGCGGTCAAGCCCGGCGCGACGCTGGGCGACATCGGCCATGCGATCCAGACCGTCGCGCACCGCGAGCATTTCAGCATCGTGCGCGAATACTGCGGCCACGGCATCGGCCAGATCTACCACGACGATCCGCAAGTGCTGCACTACGGACGTCCCGGCGAAGGCATGGTGCTGCAGCCCGGCATGATGTTCACGATCGAACCCATGATCAACGCTGGCAAGCCGGCGACCAAGCAATTGCCCGACGGCTGGACCGTGGTCACCAAGGACCGCTCGCTGTCGGCGCAGTGGGAACACATGGTCGTGGTGACCGAAACCGGGTACGAAGTGCTGACCCCCTGGCCGGACGGCTACGGCGAGTATCCGCCGATCCCCTGACCGTTGACGCGACGCCGTCCGCAAGGACCGGAGTGCAAGCCGCCAAGGGCACGATCATGATCGTGCCCTTGCCGTTTCCAGCGCCCTGACGGGCGTCGCCCATGCCTGCCCTGCCCTCCGCCTTCCGCCGTCTGGCCGCCTCGAACCTGGCCGCCCAGTTTTCTGAACAGATGGCCTTGGCGGCGGCGCCGCTGGTCGCCGTGCTGGCGCTGGGCGCTACCGCCGCGCAGACGGGCTACCTGCAAACCGCGCAAACCCTGCCGTTCCTGCTGCTGTCCCTGCCCGCCGGCGTGCTGGCGGACCGGATGTCGCGCCGCGCCTTGATGACCGCCGCCGAGTGCGTTCGCGCCGCCAGCCTGGTGGGCCTGTTGGCGCTGCTGTGGGTAGGCGGACTGGGCCTGGGCTGGTTGGCGGCGCTGGGCTTTCTGGGCGCGGTCGGCACGGTGGCCTACAACGTGGCCGCCCCCGCGCTGGTGCCCAGGCTCGTGCCCGCCAGCGATCTGGCCAGCGCCAACCGCTGGCTGGAGCTGGCGCGCAGCAGCGCGTTTTCCGCCGGCCCCGCGGCGGGCGGCGCGTTGGTGGGCTGGATGGGCGCGCCAGTCGCCTATGTGATCGCCACCACGCTGTCGCTGCTGGCCGCGGCCCTGCTGGCCGGCCTGCCAGCCGACGCGCCTAAGCCCGTTGCCCGGCGGCGCTTGTGGACCGAGCTGCGCGAAGGCGCGGCTTTTGTCGGCAAGCATCCGCTGCTGCGGCCGGTGCTTGCGACTGCCGTGTTCTTCAACACCGCCTGGTTCGTGCTGCAGGCCGTGTACGTCGTGTATGCCATCGAACGCCTGGGCCTGACGGCCGCTGGCGTGGGCGTCACGCTGGGCGTGTATGGCGGCGGCATGCTGGCAGGCGCCCTGGCCGCGCCGTGGCTGGCGCGCCGCCTGTCTTTCGGCGCGATGATCGCCTCGGGTCCGCTGTCGGCATTGGCGGCGAGCGCCATCCTGCTGTCGACGCTGGTCTTGCCCTCCGGCATCTGGGCGGCGGTGGGCTTTTTCCTGTTCGGCGCCGGCCCCATTCTCTGGACCATCACCACCACCACCCTGCGCCAGGCCGTGACGCCCAACGCGCTGCTGGGCCGCGTGTCCGCCGTGATCCTGACGGCGACGTTCGGCGCCCGACCCGTCGGCGCGCTGATCGGCGCGACGTTGGCCGCCCGCGTAAGCCTGGACGCCTGCTTGTGGGTATCGACGGCGGGATTCCTGGTGCAGTTCCTGGTGCTGTTCGCGTCCCCCGTGCGCCGGTTGCGCAGCCAGCCGGAGGCGGCGGGCGTCTGACGGCGGGCCCGCCCCGAAACGCGCCTCCATGCTGTTACGCCCGCCGCCGCCCCGATCTGTATCTGGCGGCAGGCCGGGGCAGCCGCTAGACTGCCCGCATTCCTCCACGCCATTGATCCGAGCCGCTCGCAAGATGTTGAAAATATTGGGTAAAGCGTCATCCATCAACGTACGCAAGGTACTGTGGACCTGCGCCGAACTGAATCTGCCGTTCACCCGCGAAGATTGGGGCGCGGGCTTCCAGGCGACCTCCGACCCGCGCTTCCTGGCGCTGAATCCCAATGCCATGGTGCCCGTCATCCAGGACGGCGATTTCGTGCTGTGGGAGTCCAACACCATCATCCGCTACCTGGCCGGGCAATACGGCGGCCAGCGCTTGTACCCGGCCGAGCCCCGGCTGCGCGCGCGGGTGGATCAATGGATGGATTGGCAGGCGACCGACCTGAACCGGTCCTGGAGCTATGCCTTCATGGCGTTGGCGCGGCGTTCGCCTGAACACCGGGATGCCGCCAGCATCCAGGCGTCGTGCCAGGCCTGGACGCACTTCATGGCCATTCTGGAACAGCGCCTGGCGCTGACCGGTGCCTATGTGGCCGGCGACGGGTTTTCGCTGGCGGACATTCCCGTAGGGCTATCGGTGAACCGGTGGTTTGCGACGCCCTTCGACAAGCCCGCCCTGCCGGCGACGGCTGCGTATTACGACCGGCTTGCCGAGCACGAGGGCTACCGGTTGCACGGCCGCAACGGCACGGCCTGAATGGTCGTCGCGGCAACCCGGCGCACCCTTTTTCGCGCTTACTTCACCACGCCGCAAACCAGGCGGCCACCTCCGCCGCCCAGAGGCGCGGGCGTGTCGCTGTAGTTGTCGCCGCCCACGTGCACCATGACCGCGTGCGTCTTCACGTCCGCCAGCTTCAGGTGCGGCGCCACCACGGCCTTCTTGGCGGTACCGTCAGCGGCCACCACGATGAAGGGCAGGTCGCCCTGATGGCCGTCAGTCGCCATCGGGCCCTTGTGGGCCTTGGTGCCCTTGGGATCCAGGTGGCCGCCCGCGGCACCGCCGGGCGCCGTCTGGCCGTTCACCATGCCCGGCATGCACGAACCCTTTTCATGCACGTGGAAACCGTGTTCGCCCGGCGGCAAGCCCTTCAGGTTCGGCGTGATCTGCAAGCCGCCCTTGGTGTCCTTCAGCGAAATCGTGCCGGCGCTTTTGCCTATGCCGTCGGCGGTCAGGAATGACATCGTGACGTTTTCGGCCAGCGCGGCGCTCGAGGCGCCCGCCATTGCCAGCGCCGCGACAAGCATCGAGATTTTCTTCATGAAGTGCCTCCTGGAATCATGCACGCAAAGTGCGGATGCCCGGCCCGGCGCAATCGGCGCCAACCTAGCCCTGGGCGCCAATGACAATAGCACCGGCGCCGCCCCGTCGACCAGCAATCTTCATTCCTGATACAAGCAATCAGGCTTGTTAACGATTGACCAGCAGCACCAGCGCGTGCAGCGCTACGCCGATCAGGCCGCCCACCAGCGTGCCGTTGAAACGGATGTACTGCAGGTCGCGCCCCACGCTGAGTTCCAGTTCGTCGACCAGGTGGCGTTCGTCCCAGTTCTTCACGGTACGCGAAATATGCTCCGTCACGCCGATGCGCAGGCGGCCGGTCAGGCGCCGCGCGCTGCCCAGCACGTGATTGTTGATGGCGGCGCGCAAGCCCGGGTCTTCGCCCAGCTTGCGGCCCAGCGCCAGCAAGGCACTTTCCAGATGGCGGGCCAGCGCCGAATCCTCGTCCGAGAGGTCGCGGCGCAACGCCGCGTGGATATCGTCCCACAGGCCCTGCACATACTCCTGCACCTTGGGATGGTCGATCGCCCGCTGCTTCAACTCTTCGACCTGCGCCGACAAGGCGGGGTCGGTCTTCAGGCGTTCGATGTAGTTCAGCACCCAAGCCTCGTAGTCGCGCCTGACGGGGTGATCGGGTTCGGACAGCACATCGCGCACTTCCTGCACCAGCGCCAACGCCAGCCGGTCGGCCAGGTTGTCGGCAATGCCGTCCACCGACTTGACCACGTCGACGGCCGCGATGATGCGCGGCCATTCCTTGCGGGCGAATTTCACGAGCAGGGTCGATGCGCGTTCCTTCACATCGTCTTCGCCCAGGTAGCCGCCCAGGCGCTCCATGGCCGCGTCCAGCAGTTCCTGATGGCGCCCGTCACGGGTCAGGAGGCCCAGGATCTCGCCCACGGTGCCCGCGGCATCCCAGCGGCGCAGGTTCTTCACCACGAACTCCTGGATCACCCCGCGCACCGCCTGGTCGTCCAGCATGTCCAGCGTCTGCAAGGCCACGCGGCGCGCGCCGTCGCTCAAGGCATGCGCCTGGCGCGGCCGGATCAGCCACCGGGACAGCCGCGCGGCGGGGTCGAAGACCCGCAGCTTTTCCATCAAGGTGTCCGGGTCCAGGAAATGGTCGCGGACGAACACGGCCAGGTTGTCGCCGATGCGGTCCTTGTTGCTGGGAATGATGGCCGTGTGCGGGATCGGCAGGCCCATGGGCCGGCGAAACAGCGCGACCACCGCGAACCAGTCGGCCAACGCGCCCACCGTCGCCGCTTCGCAAAACGCCCGGACCCATGCCCACACGCCCTGCCCGCCCATGACGTGGCTGGTGATGAAACCGCTGATCATGGCCACCAGCAAGGCCAGCGCGGCGATCTTCATGCGCCGCAGTTGCGTGCGGCGCGTGTCGGACGCCAAGGCGGAGTGCGGGGCGGATGGCGTCGAGGGTCGGGACGGATCGGGCATGGAGGTTCCGGCAAGGCGATGCGTCAGCATACCAACTGCCGGCGCCGTTCAGGCCGCCCGGCGGACCTTCGCCCCCCCTTAAGCGGCCGGCTCCGCCAGCGCCGCGCGCAGCCATGCCACAAACGCGCCTGCGTGCTCCGACATCCCCCGGCCGGGGGCCGGCAGCGCGCGCAACCCGCCGTCGAACGCCACGAATCCGAAGGGCGCGACCAGCGAGCCCTCTTCCAGTTCGCGGCTGATCAGCCGCTTTTCCACCAGCGCCACGCCCAGTCCGGACAGCGCGGCCTCGATGCAAAGGTGCGTGTGCGGAAACGCCAGCTGGCCGGCGGCGGCAACCGCCACGCCGGTAATGGCCTCCCATTGGTTCCAGGCGCTGGACGTGTACTCATGGGCGATACGCACCCGGTCCGCCGCCGGGCGGCGGGCATAGGCGGGCGTGCAGACCGCGCCAAACCGCACGGGCGCCAGCGTCAGTGCGCGGCGGCGGTCGGCGTCGGTGTAGCCCGACAGGTCCCAGGCCAGCAGCAGGTCCGCGCCCTCGTTGCGCATTTCGCGGGCGGACGTCATCGACAGGCGGATGCGGATATCGGGATGCTCGCGGTAGAACACGGCCAGTTGCGGCACCAGCCAGCGCATCGCGAAGGTGGCGCTGCAGGCCACGTGCAGCCCCGGCCCCTGCGCTTCGCGGCCCAATCGTTCGTAAGCGCTTTCCAACTGGTCGAACGAGGCGCGCACCGACGCGTAGAAGGTCGCGCCGGCAGGGGTGAGCTTCAGCCCGGTGCCGTCTTTGTCGAACAGCGGAACGCCTGCGTGTTCCTGCAACAGCTTCAGGTGCCGGCTGACCGCGCCGTGGCTGCGGCACAGTTCTTCCGCCGCGCGCGTGACCGAGCCGGTCCGCGCGATGGCCTCGAATGCCCGGACGGCGGATAGGGGCGGCAAGTGGCGCACGGCGTCTCCTTATGTCAATAAAACTGACGGATGCCCAGAAAAACTGCATTTTCCGGATCCGGCTGTTTTTTTAGGATATCGCCTGCATTTCCCGCAATCAGTGCGATGCATCGCAGTATCGCATGGTGGATTGTGAGGATAAAGACAACTTCTTTATTTCAATAATCTGACTATCAGGAGCCCCTATGACCCTCATCGATATCGCCGCCCACGAGGCGCTGGACAGCCGCGGCAACCCGACCGTCGAGGTCGAAGTCCGGCTCGATGACGGCGCGGTTGGCGTGGCGCTGGTGCCGTCTGGCGCATCGACGGGCCAGCATGAAGCACGGGAGCGCCGCGACGCGGATCCCGTGCGCTATCTGGGCCGTGGCGTGCTGGGCGCCGTGCGCGCCGTCAATACCGAGTTGCGGGAGGCGCTGCTGGGCCAGCAAGCGGACCAGCAGGCCGCGATCGACCAGATCATGATCGGCCTGGACGGCACGCAGGACAAAAGCCGTCTGGGCGCCAACGCCTTGCTGGGGGTCTCGCTGGCAGTGGCGCGCGCGGCGGCCGCCCGCCAGGGGCAACCCCTGTGGCGCCACCTGGGCGGCGTGCAGGCCCAAGTGCTGCCCGTTCCCATGATCAACATCATCAACGGCGGGGCGCACGCCGACAATCCGCTGGATTTCCAGGAATTCATGATCTTGCCGGTGGGCGCGCAAACCTTCACCGAAGCCATCCGGATGGGCGCCGAAGTCTTCCATACCCTGCGCGGCAAGCTGCTGGCGGCCGGCCACAGCGTCAATGTGGGCGACGAAGGCGGCTTCGCCCCCGTCTTGCGCACGGCCCCCGAAGCCCTGGACTTCATCATGGGGGCCATCGAGCAGGCCGGCCTGCGCCCAGGCATGGACATTGCGCTGGCGCTGGATCCGGCGGCCAGTGAATTCCATACCGAGGCAGGCTATCGCTATCAAGGCGAAGGTGTGGTGCGCAGCCGCGAACAGCAGGTGGACTACCTGGCCCGGTTGGCATGCGACTACCCCATCGTCTCCATCGAAGACGGGATGGCCGAAGACGACCCCGCCGGCTGGCAAGCCCTGACCGCGCGGCTGGGCGATGCGTGCCATCTGGTGGGCGACGATGTCTTCTGCACGAACCCCCGCCTGTTCGAGGCCGGCATCTCGGCCGGGATCGGCAACGCCATCCTGGTCAAGGCCAATCAGATCGGCACGCTGAGCGAAACCCTGCAGGTATTGGGAATGGCGCGCCGCGCGGCATACGGCGCCGTCCTGTCGCACCGCTCGGGTGAAACCGAGGACACCACCATTGCCGACCTGGCGGTGTCGGCCAACTGCGGCCTGATCAAGACCGGTTCGCTATCGCGCGCCGACCGCACCGCCAAGTACAACCGGCTGCTTCGCATCGAACGCGAACTGGGCGCGGCCGCCGTCTACGCTGGCCGTGACGCCTTGCCGCGGCGCGGCCGGGCCGACAGCCGCGTGTAGTACCACCCCATCAAGGGAGACGCCGAAATGCCGTGCACCAGCACGGACGCGACGATGGCGGTCAGCAACAACGGCGCCAGCGCCCGGGACACGTCCTGCGGCGCTTGCTCCACGGCCAGCAGCAGATAGTAGAACGTGCCCACGCCGCGTATGCCCAGCCAGCTGGCCAGCCAACGCTGGCGCCGGTCCATCGACGACCCGGCCAGGGCCAGCATCACGCTGGCCGGCCGCAGCACGAAGAACAACACCGCCGCCACAACGAGCGGCGTCCAACCCAGCATGTCGCGCCAATGCGCCGACACCACGCAGCCGATGACCAGCATCAGGGCCAACTCGACAAAGCGTTCCAGCCCCACCGACGTTGCCATCATCGACTCCGCCAGATGGGCATGAGCCAATTGCGGATCCTGCGTGCTTTCTTCGCTTTCGGCAGGCGTGACTTCCTGCAAGACGGCACGCGGGGTTCGGCCGCTGCCCGTGGCGCGAAGCTCTTGCTGACGCAACGCCACCCCGGCGCAGAAGACCGCAAGAAAGCCGTAGCCATGCGCAAGCAAGGTCGCGCCATAGCACAGCGCCATCAGCCCCAGCGCCAGGAATTCGTCCAATCCCAGGGCGTTGCCATAGCGGATCCGAAGCGTGGCGATCAGGCGTTCGCCCAGCGTGCCGAGCAGCCAGCCAATTCCCACCGCGCTGACCACCCCCCAGATCAGGGCGGCCGCCAACGGCCACGGCCGCTCAAGCCCCGCCGGGCCCGCATTGCACAGGGCGATGCCCAGGATCACAAAGGGAAACGCCGCCCCGTCATTGGCGCCGCCCTCGCCCGACAAGGCAAAGCGCAGCGGTTCGTCATCGCCCGCTTCACGCGGTCGCAATTCGTTGGCCAGCACGGGATCCGTCGGCGCCAACGCCGCCGCCAACAGCAACGCCGCCCCCAATCCCAAGCCCAGCAGGCCCATGCCGAATGCCGTCATCAGCGCAATGGTCAGCAGCATGGCGGGCGCCGCCAGGCGCAGCGGCAGGCGCCATAATGGATGCCCGCAGGCCACGCGCAAATGCATGCCCACGGCAAAGAGCGATACGGGCAATGCCGCTTCGGTCGCCAATCTCAGCACGTGGCGGTCGCCGTACAGGTCCAGATTCAGCAGCCCCAGTCCCGTCGGGCCGATCAGAAAGCCGACGACCAGATACACCATGGCCCCGGTCATGGGCAGCGCATCGATCAGGCGCTTGGACACCGCCATCAACACGAACAAGGCGCCGATCAGCAGGAACCAGACGGCTTCGATATTCATCGCATCTCTCCGGCGGTCGCCAGGGGGCCAGGTCGGGCCTGTTAGTGCCGACCGGCCCTAGTCGGGTTCGTCCCAGCCTTGGCGCAAGGCGCTGGCAAAGCCGCCTTCAACGCGGGAATACGGCCGCGCGCTGGTGGTCACGCGCGGCAGCGCCGTCCAGGCGATGCGGGCGCCGCCCTGCTCCAGCCGGTCCACCAGCGCCTGGTCTTCGCTGCAGGCCAGCGCGGCAAAGCCGCCGATGTGCCGGTAGGCATGGGCCTCGATGCCAAGATTTGCGCCGTGGACATGGCGATGGCCGTCGCGGTCCTGGTAGTGGGTGGCGAAACGCCGCCGGGCCTGCCGCGCATGCGCGCCGTGTTCGGCCCAGCCCGACACGCCCACCGTGCCGCAAACCACTTCCGCCCCTAACGACAACTGGTCCACCAGCCAGCGCGCGGATACGCGGGTATCGGCATCGGTGAATGCCAGCCAGCGCGCGCCGGCCTCCAGCAGATGCTGCGCGCCAAGGGCCCGGGCAACGCCCACATTGCCCGCCTCGACGCTCAGGCACCGCACGGGCCAGGCCGCCGACAATTGCTCGGTGCGGTCGCGGCAACGGTCCAGCACCACGACGATCTCGACGCGTTCGGCCGCCAGCAGCGGGTGGCGCGCGGCGCGGGTCGCAGCTCGCAGGCAAGCCCCGATCATCCGTTCCTCGTTGTGGGCGGGTATGCAGATTCCGATCATCGCCTGCTCCTTATGAGGGGTTGCGCCAGAGGTCCAGACGAAAATCTTCTTCATGGTGATGCACCAGCCGCTGCAGGCCGGGCAGCGCCCCCATCGCGTCATGCAGACGGTCGGTGGGTTGCAGGCGGTCATCGAACGCGGGACGCCAATGACAGGCGACCAATTCGCCGCCGTCTCCCAAGCTGCTGCGTAGCCGCGCAAGAAACAACGCGCAGGCAGCGTCATCCAGGTAATAGGCCAGCTCCGAGACGACGATCAAATCGAAGCCGCCCGGCGGCACGGGCGGCCATTGCTGCGGCAGTTTCAACGCCAGCGTCCGCACCGCCGCTGCCACCGGATCGGCGCGCAGCCGGGCCTGCACGCGGCGCAATGCGCTGGGCGCCAGATCCACGGCGCACAGCTGGTCGCAGCGCTGCGCCAGGGCAAGCGTCATGTCGCCGCCGCCACAGCCCGCCTCGAAGACGTGGCCATAGCGCTCACGCGCCAACGTCGCCAACAGCACGGCGCGCTTGCGGCGCTCGTACCACGCGGTGGCCACCCGCCAAGGGTCATCGTCCTGGCGGTACAGGCGCTCGAAGTGGCGGTCATCTACAGTATCCAAGGCGGTTCTCCGTGTTGTGCGACCTGTTTGCCATGCGCGGCCTGATCATGTTCCGCGTGGCTCTGCCGGATGAACACGGGCAAGTCGGCCAGGGCTTGCGCCAACGCGGCGTCACGGCATAAGGGGCCGGCGCCCAGTGCGCGCGGCACGCGGTTCAACACCTCCTCGGCGGCAGCCTCCACCGCCAGGCGCGCCCGCGCGGCCGCCAGGGCGCAGCCGTCTTCAGGATGGGCGTCGATGGCCGATGCCGCCTCGCGCAGCGTCGCCCGCGCCTGGGCCAAAGCGACATCCACGGCGCCAAGATGGGCCAGCCGGTGCGGGTCGGGCCGACCCTGCGCGACGGCGGCGCGCAGCCTCTCGGCAATGCCCGCCAACGCGCCATACCAGCATGCGGCAACGCCCGCCCCGCCGTGCAGGAAACCGGGGCGGCCGACGTAGGCGCCCGGCGCACCGACGGCAACGCCACGCGCCTGATCGAAAACGACGTTCACGCTGGCGGATGAGCGCATGCCCACGGCATGCCAGCCTTGCGTGGTGACCGTGACCCCCGGCTGGTCCAGCGCCACCGCGGCCAGGCACGGTTCGCCTGCGCCGTTCCAACCGCTGACGAGCGCGTGGCTTAGCGCCGCGGCGCCGGAGCACCAGCCCTTCAATCCGCTGACCATCACCCCGCCGGTGGCCTGGGCGCGGATGCCCACGCGCATGTCCGGCGGTTCGGCGCACCAGACACCCCAGCACGCATCCTCCGGCGCGTCGACCGACGCGTCCAGCTCGGCAAGAATGGCCAGCGCATCCGTGTGCCCCTCGAACAATTTGGCCAAACCCAGATCCGCCGCGGCAACGGCGGCAAGCGCCCGCCAGCGCAGCAAGGTGCCGCCCGAGCCCGGCAACGGCAACTGGCCGTAGCCGGCGCGCACAAGCTCGCCCAGCCAATGGCCGGGATCTACCGGCGGCCGGGCGCCGGTCAGGACGCCTTCGATCGTCTGGCCGGAGAATTTGGGGGGAATCGAACGGGCAAGTCGGGTTTGCATGGCAGGGACGGTGGCTTGATTCAAAGGGACTGAGACTCGCCTTCCAGCATGTGGCGTGCCCGTGCCTATTCGCCCAGGAATTCCGACACGGCTTCCAGCCCTTCGATGTGGTCGGCCACCACCTTCGCAATGAAGGCGAGCGGCACGGACAGCAGCGTCCCCCACACGCCCCACAGCCAGGTGAACAACAACAGCAGCATGAAGACGGCCACGGCGTTCATCTTGGCAATGCGGCCGGACATCCAGGTCGTGACCACCACGCCCATCAGCAAGGCGATGGCCACCGAACTGCCGGCCACCGCCAGCGCCGGGCCGATTTCGCCGAATTGGATAAGGGCCGCGATCCCGGTTCCCACCGCCGTCAGCAACGGACCGAAGTACGGGATGATGTGCAGCGCCCCGGCCACCACGGCCCAGGTCGCCGCGTTCTCCAGGCCCAGCAGGCGGAACGCCGCCCAGGACATCAGGCCCAATGCCAGGTTCGTCACCAGCATCATCGCCATGTACTGGTGGATGGAGCTGTTGATCTGGTCCAGCATGTGCACGCTGATTTTCTTCTGCGACAAGGTCTTGCCGGCCACCTTCACGAACTTGCGCTTGAATGCGTTGCCCGACAGCAGCAGGAAAAACACCAGGAAGACGCTCATCGTCGCCTGACCGATGAAGGCCGCCACGCCTTTGGAGCCCCACAGCAGGAAATCGCTCAGGCCCGAATCAGACTTGGCCACCACCACCTGCCGGCCGGGCACGATGCCCCCGCTGTCCTGCAGCACGCCGGCCGCGCCCTTGATCTTTTCAAAGAATGAGCCGTCGCCGCTGGAGATGCCGGTCAAGGTGCGGGACAGCTTTCCGGAGATCTCCGGCAGCGCCTGCACGATCGAACTGACCTGGTTCTGCGTGACGTAGGCCAACCCCGCCAGACCGGTGGCGATGACGAACATCAGGATCAGGATCCCGACCGCGCGCGGCACCCGGGCACGCCCCATCAGGCTCACGATGGGGTCCAACGCATAGGCCACCACAATCGCCATCACCACGGGAACGATGAATTCCTGCGCGAGCTTGAGGGTGAACAGCACCGCCAGGACGGTCAAGGTGGTCAGGCAGGCGCCGCGCGCCCAGACATAAGGCGTGTCCGGCGGAGGATCGGGGATCAATCCCGCCTCTTGCACCGTCACTTTCTCTTCCGGAACGCGCGCCGCCTCCTCCCCCGCGCCGGCCGCCTCCGTCGGCTTCTTGCGTTCGGCCGCGTCCGGCGCGGTCGCGACCGGTGTCGTGATTTCCATCTTGCCCCCCAACAATCGATTATCGACAGCGGACAGCAAGTGGCGTGCCTGGGCGTTTCAGCCCGCCAGCGCCAGCAGGCCCGCCTGGCCCTCGTGGCCGCGCTGGGCCCGCTCCAGGATGAATTCGATCATCATCGAGATCGCCCGGGGATGGTGCCGATTCGGCATGTACAGCATGTACATGCCCCGGCCGAAGATACTCAGCCGCCAATCCGTCAGCGCGGCCAGCAGGTCGCCGCGGGCGATGTCGTCGTGCACCACGTAGTCCGGCACCACGCCCACCCCCAAGCCGGCGCGGATCGCGTCGCGCAGGAAGGCGTAGTTGCGCGAGATCACGGTGGGTTCCAGCACCACGTGTTGACGCGGCTGGCCGCCATAGTAGGCAGACAACCGCAACGGCCGGCCGATGACGGCCGCGCTGATGACGGGCGCGCCCGCCAGATCTTCCGGGCGCTGCGGCAGGCCGCGGGCGTCGGCATAGGCCTTGGACGCGCACGCCATGTAGCGGACCAGCCCCAATTCGCGCGCCACCAGGTTCTGCGGCGGCTCGGACATGATGCGCACCGCGATGTCCACTTCGTCGCGCAGCAGGTCGTCCACGCTGTTCTCGAACAGCACGTCCAGCACGATGTCGGGATACGCCTGCTTGAACTCCAGCAGCCACGGCGTCATCACGAACTGCCCATAGCCGCTGGGCACGCTCAGGCGCACTTTGCCTTGCGGGGTCTTGCCCAGCGTTTCCACGGATTCGCGGGCGGCCACCAATTCATCCTGGATGCTGCGCCCGTGCTGATACAGCTTCAGTCCGATCTCGGTGGCCTCGACATGGCGCGTGGTGCGCCGCACCAGCTGCATGCCCACCGAACGCTCCAGCTGGTTCAGGTGATAGCTGACGTTGGCGCGCGTCATCTTCAGGCGGCGCGCGGCTTCGCTCAGATTGCCGGCATCCAGGATTTCCACCAGCAATGTCAGGGATTTGGTGTCCATTTGGGGCTCCTCCCCCGTCACTGTCAAATTTTATTATCCGCCATGTCAATTCTAGATGCCATTGTCAAGACATCTTTACTGGGAAAGAATAAGGAAATAAGAGACGAGCCGTTCTGGCCCGCCAGGCGCCGCCACGGCGGACGCCCCACTGGAGACAAGGTCCCATGACGGACAAGAACCCTGCAGGCGCCGCCCACGCGCGCCGCGACGAAGACATCCTGGTCATCACCCTTGACCACCCTCCCGTGAACGCGCTGAGCGCCGATGTGCGCCATGATCTCGCCGCCGCCATCCAGGCCGCGCAGTCGGACCCGCAAGTGCGCGCCGTCCTGCTGGTAGGCGCCGGCAAGAATTTCATCGCCGGCGCGGACATCCGCGAATTCGGCAAGCCGCCCAAGCCGCCCGCCCTGCCTGATGTGTGCAACCAGATCGAAGCCAGCAACAAGCCCGTGGTAGCGGTGCTGCACGGCGCGGCCCTGGGTGGCGGGCTGGAAGTGGCGCTGGCCGCCCACTACCGCGTCGCCCTGCCCGGCGCCAAGCTGGGCCTGCCCGAAGTGAACCTGGGCCTGTTGCCCGGCGCAGGCGGCACGCAACGCACGCCCCGCCTGATCGGCGCCCGCGCGGCGCTGGACCTGATGCTGTCGGGCAAGCACCTGTCCGCCGAGGCGGCGCTGAAAGCCGGTCTGGTCGACGCCCTGGGCGAAGGCGACGATGCCTTGGCCGCCGGCCTGGCCTACACCCGCCGCTTGCTGGCTGAAGGCGCCGGCCCGCGCCGCAGCCGCGATGCCACCGCCGCGCTGGCCGACAAGGCCGCGGCGCTGGCGGAAGCCGCCGCCGCAGGCGAACAGGTCGCCAAGACCTTGCGCGGCCTGTATTCGCCCGCGAAGATCGTCGACGCCGTGCGCGCCGCCATCGAGCAACCCTTCGACGAAGGCCTGCGCACCGAACGCGCGCTGTTCCTGCAATGCCTGGACAGCCCGCAACGGGCCGGCCTGGTGCACGCGTTCTTCGCCGAACGCGAGACCGCCAAGATCCCTGAGCTGCAAGCGGCGCGGCCGCGCCGGCTGGAGAAGATCGGGGTGGTGGGCGGCGGCACGATGGGCGCCGGCATCGCCGTGTCGGTGCTGGATGCCGGCCTGCCGGTCGTGATGGTCGAACAGGATGAGGCCGCGCTCGAACGCGGCCGCGCGCGCGTGGCCCAGGTATACGACCTGCTGGTCAAGAAAGGCCGGATCACCGCAGGCGAGCGCGACAGCCGGATGGCGCGCTTTACCGGCGCCACCACCTACGACGCGCTGGACGACGCCGACCTGATCATCGAAGCCGTCTTCGAAGACATGGACGTCAAGCTTGCCGTCTTCGCGCAGCTGGACCGCGTGGCCAAGCCGGGCGCCGTGCTGGCCACGAACACCTCCTATCTGGACGTGAACCGCATCGCCTCCGCCACGCGCGGACCGGCCGATGTGCTGGGCCTGCACTTCTTTTCGCCCGCCAACATCATGAAATTGCTGGAAATCGTGGTGGGAGAACATACGTCCGCGGAAACCGTGGCCACCGGATTCGAACTGGCGCGGCGGCTGCGCAAGACGCCCGTTCGCGCCGGCGTATGCGACGGCTTCATCGGCAACCGCATCCTGGCCGTGCACCGCCAGGCGGCGGACATGATGATGGAAGACGGCGCATCGCCCTACGACATCGATGCGGCCGTACGCGAATTCGGCTACCCGATGGGGCCCTACCAGATGGCGGATCTGGCCGGCGGCGACATCGGCTGGGCTACCCGCAAGCGCCGCGCCGCCACGCGCGACCCCGCGCTGCGTTATGTGCAGATTCCCGACCGCCTGTGCGAACGCGGCTGGTTCGGCCAGAAGACGGGCCGCGGTTTCTACCTGTATGCCGACGGCGCGCGCGTGGGCACGCCTGACCCGGAAGTGCTGGCCATCATCGATGAAGAGCGCCGCCGCGCCGGCGTCACGCCGCGCCTTTTCACGCACGAAGACATCCAGCGCCGCTACTTGGCAGCCATGATCAACGAAGCCGCCAACGTGCTGCACCAGGGCATTGCGCTGCGCCCGTCCGACGTGGACGTGGTGTTCCTGTCCGGCTACGGCTTTCCGCGCTATCGCGGCGGCCCTCTGCATTACGCCGACAGCGTGGGCCTGGACCGCGTGCTTGCCGACATCCGCAGCTATGCCAAGGAAGACCCCGCATTCTGGAAGCCGTCGCCGCTGCTCGTGCAGTTGGCGGAATCCGGCCGCAATTTCGCCAGCCTGAACCTGGCTGCCTGATCCGCCGGATTTCGATTCCGCCGATCCCGAACCGACCTTCTTCGACAGGAAACCCTCATGCGCGAAGCCGTTATCGTCTCTACCGCCCGCACCCCCATCACCAAGGCGGGACGCGGTGAATTCAACCTGATCGCGGGCCCCACCCTGGCCGGCCACGCGGTGCGCGCCGCCGTCGACCGCGCCGGCATCGACCCGGCGCTGATCGAAGACGCCTTCATCGGCTGCGGCTATCCCGAAGGCGCCACCGGCCGCAACATCGGCCGCCAGGCGGTGATCCGCGCCGGCCTGCCCGTCAGCGTCGGCGGCGCCACCGTCAACCGCTATTGCGCGTCCGGCCTGCAGGCCATCGCGTCGGCCGCCGGCCGCATCGTCATGGACGGCGCGCCGGCCGCCATCGCGGGCGGCGTGGAACTGGTGTCGCAGATCCGCACGCGCGACGACGGCGTGAGCGGCATGGACCCCTGGATCGTGGCCAACAAGCCCGAACTCTACCTGCCCATGATCGAAACCGCCGACATCGTGGCGGCCCGCTACGGCATCAGCCGCGAAGCCCAGGACCGCTTCGCCGCGCAAAGCCAGGCGCGCACCGAAGCCGCCCAGGCCGCCGGCCGCTACCGCGAAGAGATCATCGCCGTCACCACCACCATGTCCGTCACCGACCGCGCGACCGGCGCCGTCACCGAACGCGAAGTGACGGTGGACAAAGACACCTGCAACCGTCCCGGCACCACCTATGAAGCGCTGGCCGGGCTTGCCCCCGTACGCGGCGAAGGCCAGTTCGTGACGGCCGGCAATGCGTCGCAGTTGTCGGATGGCGCGGCGGCCTGCGTGCTGATGGAAGCAGGCGACGCGCAGCGCGCCGGCATCCGGCCCCTGGGCGCCTTCCGCGGCCTGGCCATTGCCGGCTGCGAGCCCGACGAAATGGGCATCGGCCCCGTCTACGCCGTACCCAAGCTGCTGGCGCGCCACGGCCTGAAGGTCCAGGACATCGATCTCTGGGAGCTGAACGAAGCGTTCGCCTCGCAAGCGCTGTACTGCCAGGAAAAGCTGGGCATCCCGATGGACCGCCTGAACGTGGACGGGGGCTCCATCGCATTGGGCCACCCGTTCGGCGTCACCGGCGCGCGGCTGGCCGGCCATGTGCTGATCGAAGGGCGCCGCCGCGGCGCCCGCTATGCCGTCGTCACGATGTGCATCGGCGGCGGCATGGGCGCGGCCGGCCTGTTTGAAATCTATTAAGGACCGACATGGACCTCGAATTCACCCCCGAAGAAAACGCCTTCCGCGACGAAGTGCGCGCGTTCCTCGCGGCCAAGCTGCCCCGGCGCCTGTCCGACAAGGTCGGCCAGGGCAAGCTGCTGGCGCGCGCCGACATGGTCGAATGGCACGCCATCCTGAACCGGCAAGGCTGGCTGGCCAGCCACTGGCCCGTGGAGCACGGCGGCACCGGCTGGAGCGCCACGCAGAAGTTCATCTTCGACAATGAATGCGCCTTGGCCGCCGCGCCGCGCATCGTGCCCTTCGGGCTGAGCATGCTGGGCCCCGTGCTGATCAAGTACGGCACCGATGCGCAGCGCAAGTACTGGCTGCCCCGCATCCTCGACGGCAGCGACTGGTGGTGCCAGGGCTACTCCGAACCCGGCGCGGGCTCGGACCTGGCCTCCGTCAAGACCACCGCCGTGCGCGACGGCGACAGCTACATCGTCAACGGGCAGAAGACCTGGACCACGTTGGGCCAGTACGCCAACATGATCTTCTGCCTGGTGCGCACGTCGCAGGAAGGCCGGCGCCAGGAAGGCATCAGCTTCCTGCTGGTCGACATGAACAGCCCCGGCGTCGAAGTGCGTCCCATCATCACGCTGGACGGGGAACACGAAGTCAACGAGGTGTTCTTCTCGGACGTGCGCGTGCCGGCCGACAACCTGGTGGGCGAAGAAAACCGCGGTTGGACCTGCGCCAAGTACCTGCTGACCTACGAACGCACCAACATCGCGGGCGTGGGCCAGTCGACGGCAGCGCTGGAGCGCCTGAAAACCGTGGCCGCCCGGCAAAAGAAGCATGGCCGCCCGCTGGCGCAAGACCCGGACTTCGCCGCCCGCCTGGCGCGCGTCGAGATCGAACTGGCCAATATGCGCACCACCAACCTGCGCGTCGTGGCGGCCGTGGCCGGCGGCGGCGCGCCGGGCGCCGAAAGCTCGATGCTGAAGATCCGCGGCACGCAGATCCGGCAGGAGATCACTGCGTTGAACCGCCGGGCCATGGGCCCCTATGCGCGCCCCTTCGTGCCCGAAGCGCTGCATGACGGCTATGACGCCCCGCCCATCGGTCCCGAAGGCGCCGACAGCGCCGCAGCGCAGTACTTCAACAACCGCAAGCTGTCGATCTTCGGCGGCTCCAATGAAATCCAGAAGAACATCATCTCGAAGATGATCCTGGGACTGTAAGGGCCGGCCATGAATTTTGAACACACTGAAGACCGGCGCATGCTCTCCGACATGCTGCGCCGCTTTGTCGCCGAACAGTACGACTTCGCCACGCGTGAACGCCACGCCCAATCGCCGCAAGGCTACAGCGTGGAGTTCTGGCGCCGCTACGCGGAACTGGGCGCCATCGGCGCGCTGTTCACCGAGGCCGACGGCGGCCTGGGCGGCGCGGGCTTCGATATCTCGGTGGTCTTTGAAGCCTTGGGCCGCGGGCTGGTCGTCGAACCCTTCCTGGACGCCCTGATGGTGGGCAGCGCCATCGCCGCGGTCGGCACGCCCGCCCAGCGTGAAGCGCTGGACGGCCTGATCGCAGGCGCCCTCACCGCCGCGCTGGCACAAGCCGAGCCGGATTCAGGCTATGACCTGGCGCAAGTGCGCACCCGCGCCGAACGCTCGGGCGACGGCTGGGTGCTCAACGGCGCCAAGGCGGTCGTCACGGCGGGCGAACATGCGGACCTGTTCCTGGTGTCGGCCCGCACGGCCGGCGCGGAAGATGACGAAGCCGGCATCAGCCTCTTCCTCGTCAGCGCCGGCACGCCCGGCCTGTCGGTACGCGGCTACGGCCTGATCGATGGCGGACGAGCCGCCGAAGTCGGCTTCGACAACGTCCAGCTTGGCCCCGACGCGCTGGTCGGCGAGGCCGGAGCGGGTTACCCGGTGCTGGAACGCGCCACGGGCCGCGGCATCCTGGCTGTGTGCGCGGAAGCCGTGGGCGCCATGGATTGCGCCCGCGACGCCACGCTGGAATACCTGCGCACGCGTCGCCAGTTCGGCACGCCCATCGGCAGCTTCCAGGCCCTGCAGCATCGCATGGCCGACGTGCTGCTGGAAATCGAACAGGCGCGCTCGGCCGTGATCAATGCCGCCGCCGCCGTCGACCACCCCGACCGCGCCACTCGCGAACGCGCGCTGTCGGCCGCCAAATACACCATCGGCCGCATCGGCACGCTGGTGGCCGAAGAAAGCATCCAGCTGCACGGCGGCATCGGCATGACGTGGGAGCTGCCCCTGGCCCACTATGCCAAGCGGCTGGTGATGATCGACCACCAACTGGGCGACGAAGACCACCACCTGCGCCGCTACATCGCGCTGGGGCAGGCTTGAACGGAGGACGCCAGGACATGACGCAGGCCTATACCGTCCCGCCCTTGTCGCGCCCCTTCGCGGCGCCTTTCCTGGTGCGCAGCGCCGCCGACGTGCAGCGCTTGCAATCGCGCCCGCTGGCCGAAACGCTGACGGTGCAAAGCACCTACGAGATCTTCCGCAATTCGGCCGCCGCCTTCGGCGACAAGACCGCGCTGACCTTCTTGCGCACGGCCGACCCGGACGACGAGGCGGTGCGCTGGAGCTACCGGGAACTGCTGGCCGGCATCCACCAGACGGCCAACCTGCTGCATGACCTTGGCGTGCGCGCGGGCGACGCCGTCGGCGTGATCCTGCCCGGGTGCCTGGAATACCACCTGGCGCTGTGGGGCGGCGAAGCCGCAGGCATCGTCCAGCCGCTGAATCCGCTGCTGAGCGAAGACAAGCTGGCGTCGCTGATGACGACGGCCCGCGCCAAGGTGCTGATTGCCTATGGCTCGGACGCCGAATGCGGCACATGGTCCAAGGCCTTGCGGCTGCGCGAGCGCGTGCCCACCTTGCAGACCCTGCTGCGCGTGGCGCCGCTGGACGAGCCCCTGTCGGCCCGCCCCGCATTGCCCGACTATGCGCTGGACTTCAACGCCAACCGCTCGGCGCAGCCGGCCGACCGTCTGCTCAGCGATCGCGTGATCCGCGCCGACGACGTCGCGGCGTACTTCCATACGGGCGGCACCACGGGCGCGCCCAAGCTGGCCATCCACACCCACGCCAACCAGGTCTTCACGGCCTGGGCTGCCGTGCAGTTGCAGAACGCCGGGCCCGGCGACGTGGTCATCAACGGCTATCCGCTATTCCACGTGGCGGGCGTGCTGCCGGCGTCGCTGGCCGCCCTGTCGGCGGGCGTGGAAACCGTCATCCCCACCACGATGCTGCTGCGCAACCGCGATGTGCTGCGCAACTACTGGCGGCTGGTGGAAAAGCACCGCGCGACTTCCCTGCAAGGCGTGCCCACCATCCTGGCCGCGCTGGCGGAAGTACCGCTGGACGGCGCCGACATTTCGTCGCTGCGCTATTGCCGCACGGGCGCCGCGCCGCTGCCCGCGGAACTCGCCGCGCGCTTCAAGCGCCTGTTCGGGCTGCACGTGAACGAGAGCCTGGGCATGACCGAGATGGCCGGCATTTCGTCCATCACGCCGCCCGGTTCGGAGTTTCCCGTGAACTGCGTGGGGTTCCCGCTGCCCTACGTGCAGGTGCGCATCGTGGGCCTGGACGTCCCGTCGGGCCAGGCGGCGCGCGACCTGCCGGCAGGCACGGCCGGCATGGTGCTCTTCAAGGCGCCCAACGTGATCCCCGGCTTCCTCGACCCCGAAGACACGGCGCGCGCCTTTACCGAAGACGGCTGGCTGATCAGCGGCGACGTCGGTTTCATGGATGGCGAGGGCCGGCTGCACCTGCAAGGCCGGGCCAAGGACCTGATCATCCGCGGCGGCCACAACATCGACCCGAAGACCATCGAAGACGCGTTGGCCACGCACCCGGCGGTGCAGCTGTGCGCCGCGGTCGGCGCGCCCGACGCCTACGCCGGCGAACTGCCCGTGGCCTTCGTGACGCTGGCCGACGGCGCGCAGGCGACCGAGGCCGAACTCGTCGCCTACGCCGCGGCCCACGTGGACGAAGGGCCGGCTCGGCCCAAGCGCGTCATCGTCCTGGACGCCATGCCCATGACCAACGTGGGCAAGATCTACAAGCCCGATTTGCGCCGCCTGGCCGCCGCCGTAGCGGTAGAGGCCGTGGTGGCGCGCACCCTGCAGGCGGCCGGCCTGACGGAAGACGCCCAGATCTTCCGCGTGCTGGCCGATGCGCAACCGGAGGTCGCCGTGCAGGCGGCCCCCGGCACGCCCGCGCCGCTGAAGGAGCAGTTGCGCGAAGCCTTGGCGCGGCTACCGGTGAAGGTCGCCCTGCGCGACTGAGCCGCCGCCGCGCGCCCCCTCACAACCAGCCATAACAACACACACCGGAGACAAACCCATGCTCAAGAAGCCTCTGCGCCGCGCCTGCCTGGGCGCCCTGCTGTTCGCCGCCGCCGGCGCCGCCCTGCCGCTGTCGGCCGGCGCGCAATCCGCGTTCCCCACCAAGCCCATCACGCTGATCGTGCCTTTCCCCGCCGGCGGTTCCACCGACCGCCACATGCGCATCGTGGCGCAGGACGCCTCCAAGTACCTGGGCCAGACCGTCATCGTCGAGAACCGCCCCGGCGCGGGCGGCACGCTGGGGACGGCCACGATGGCGCGCACCGCCAAGCCGGACGGCTACACGATCAGCCTGTACACGCTGGCGATGCTGCGCATGCCCTACATGCAGAAGAGCAGCTGGGACCCCATCAACGACTTCAGCTTCATCATCGGGCTGTCGGGCTACACCTTCGGCTTCACGGTACGTTCGGATTCGCCCTACAAGACCTTCAACGAATACATCGAGGCCGCGCGCCAAAACCCCGGCAAGATCGATTACGGCTCCACCGGCATCGGCTCGTCGCCGCATCTGCTGATCGAGGAAATCGCCATCAACGCCAAGGTCAAGCTGAACCACGTGCCGTTCAAGGGCAACGCCGACATGCAGCAGGCGCTCTTGGGCGGCCACGTCATGGCGCAAAGCGACGCCACGGGGTGGGACCAGTTCGTGGATGCGGGCAAGATGCGGCTGCTGGTGACCTTCGGCGACAAGCGCACCACCCGCTGGCCCGACGTACCCACCGCGCAAGAGCTGGGCTACAAGGTCGTGTCCACGTCGCCGTATGGCCTGGCCGGCCCGAAGGGCATGGACCCGGCGGTCGTGAAGACCCTGCACGACGCGTTCAAGAAGGCCCTGTTCGATCCGGCCAGCGTCGAAGTGATGAAGCAGCTGAACCAGGAACCGGCCTACCGCAACAGCCAGGACTACAAGGACTGGGCCCAGGCGACCTACGTCAAGGAAAAGGGCCTGATCGAATACCTGGGCCTGATGGCGAAGGACTAAGGCACGCGGGGCTTACGCCCCCGCAGCTTCCTGGATGACCTGCAAGCAGCGTTCCCGCGTGATGCGCGTGGCCGGGCTGATGCTGCGGCCACGCAACGTCACAAACGCGAAGTGCGCCTGGATATCGAAGTCCGGCGGCGGCGGCAGCCGGACGAGCCGCTCCGATTCCGCCAGCGTGCGCGCCGAGGCCAGCACGCCCAGGAAGACCGCGTCCGATCGCTCGACGATATCGAACAGGTAAGAAATGTCTTCGCATTCCATATGCAGCTCGAACCCCGCCGGCGCCGCGGCGCCGGCCAGCCGCCGCCGGATTTCCGGGCTTAAACCCGTCGACACGACGGGATAGTCCAAGACGTCGGCCAGCGTTGCGCCGCGCAAGTCCAGCAGCGGATGGCCCGGCCGGCAGACAAAGCCCGAGGCCAATGCCGGCATCGGCGCCACCTCCAGGTCTTCTTCGTTGTCCAGCGTACGGATGTGCACGATCAGCGCGTCCAGCACGCGCTCGCGCAGGCTGACCAGCAACGATTCGGTGGGCCCGCGCGACAGCTTGACGCGCAGCTTCGGGTAGTGGTCCAGCAGGTGCTGCATCAACGGCACGCTGAGCAAGGCGCTGGGCGCCGCCCCCAACCCCAGCCGGATGGCGCCAGTTTCGCCTTGCGCCAGCATTTCCGCTTCACGGCGGATTTCCTCCACCTCGGCCAAGACGCGGCGCGCCCGCTGCCCCACCAGGCGGCCCAGCGGCGTGGGTTCGTTGCGCTTGCCGATGCGGTCGACGAGCGTGCCCAGTTCCCCCTCCAGCAACTGGATGCTGCGGCTGAACGCGGGTTGCGACAAGTGCAGCGCTTCGGCTGCCCGCGTGAACGAGCCGGTCTCCAGAAGCGCTACCAGATGAGCAAGCTGCGAAAGGTTCATGGCCCCGCCCCGGTTGGTCCCGTTAATCATGCATAAAACGCATTGTAATCAGCCAATCAATCGATTGGACAGATGAAACGGCCGCTTCTAGCATCCCATCCAGCACTCGGATCCATCACAAGGGGAATGCCATGAAAAAGAATCTGATGATCGCCGCCGTCTCGCTGCTGACCGGCTTGGGCGTCGGCGCCCACGCGCAGGCGCAGGCGCAGGACTATCCCGCCCGACCCGTGTCCCTGCTGGTGCCCTACCCGGCGGGCGCGGCCAGCGACATCACCGCCCGCGCCGTGCAGGCGCCGATGTCGCAGTCGCTGGGCGTGCAGGTGGTCGTCGAAAACCTGGGCGGCGCCAATGGCGCGCTGGGCGCGAACCGCGTGCTGAACGCCAAGGCCGACGGCTACACCCTGTTCCAGGGCTCGCCCAATGAACTGATCCTGGCGGGGCTGACCAACAAGTCCGTCACCTACAAGCCGGACGATTTCCAGTTCGTGGCGCCCGTGGCCACATCGCCCTACGTCGTCGTCACGCGCGCGGACCTGGGCGCGGCCAATGTGGACGAACTGATCGCCCTGGCGCGCCAGCGCAGCGTGCCGTTGACCTACGGATCAGGCGGCGCAGGGTCAATGATCCACCTGATCACCGCCGCGCTGGCCGAACGCACCGGCGTCGCGCTGACGCACATCCCGTACCGCGGCGGCGCGCCGCTGATCACCGACATGGCCGGCGGCCAGATCGATTTCGCCATCATGCCGTACCAGGCGAACTACGAAGACCTGCGCCGCGAGGGGCGGCTGAAGATCATCGGCACGCTGAACCGGGAACGCCTGGCCGCGCTGCCCGACGTGCCCAGCGTGCAGGAAAGCGCCACGCTGAAGGACTTCAACTACACCATCTGGACCGCCTATCTGGTGAAGAAAGGCACGCCGGCGGCGGCAGTCCAGAAGCTGCACGCCGCGATCCAGGCCTCGCTGCGCGACCCGGCTGCCCGCAAGACGCTGGAGGCGCAGGGCAAGATCCTGTTCGCGCCGCAGACGCTTGCCGAAGGCGACGCCTTCTATGCAGAACAGACCGCCGGCCTGGCCGACCTGGTGCGGCGCAGCGGCTTCCGCGGCGACTGAGCGCCCGCCCCATCGGCCCGCGCCCCTGCGCGCGCCGCCTTCCTTTCCTTCCGGACTCATCCATGACCGATTCTCTCCAGCCCGTCCTGAATCATCTGGCCGCCCGCCAGCCGCAGATTGAAACCTGGCTCAAGGCCTTTCTGCGCATTCCCAGCGTCAGCGCCGACCCTGCCTACGCCGCCTCCATGAGCGAGGCCCGCCGCTTCCTGTGCGAACGGCTGCGTGCCGAAGGCCTGGAACAGGTGCAGTTGCTGGACGGCGGTGGCGAGCCCGCGGTGTATGGCGAATGGACCGGCGCGCCGGGGCGGCCGACGGTGCTGATCTACGGCCACTACGACGTCCAGCCCGCCGACCCCGTCGAATTGTGGCGCACCCCGCCTTTCGAACCCACGCAGGTTGGCGACCGCTTATACGCCCGCGGCACGTCCGACGTTAAAGGGTCCACCACGATTGCCCTGGAAGTCGTGTTCGCCTTCCTGGCCACGCTGCGCGCCTGCCCCGTCAACATCAAGGTGTTCATCGAAGGCGAAGAGGAAACAGGCAGCCCGTCCTTGCGCCCGCTGATCGAACGCTACCGCGACCTGCTGGCCGCCGACGCCGTGCTGTCGGCCGACGGCGGCCGCGCCAGCGCCACGACGCCCACCATCAATACCGGCGCGCGCGGCAATGCCGCCCTGGAGATCAAGCTGCGCACGGCGTCCAAAGACCTGCATTCCGGCCGCTACGGCGGCGGCGTCAGGAACGCCCTGCACGAAATGGCGGCGCTGCTGGCGTCGCTGCACGCGCAGGACGGCAGCGTCGCCGTCGCCGGCTTCCATGCCGGCGCCGAAGCCCCTACGCCGCGGCAGCGGCAGGACACGGCGGCCTTCCCCTACGACGAAGCCGCCTTCTTCACCGACGTGGCCGGCGCCTCGCACGGTGAACCCGGCTACAGCCCCCGCGAACGGATCACGCTGCGCCCGGCGCTGGACGTGAACGGCATGTGGGGCGGCTACACCGGGGCCGGCGTTAAGACCATCATCCCTTGCGAAGCCCAGGCCAAGCTGACAGTGCGGGTCGTGGAAGGCCAAGACCCCGCCCAGGTCATCCACGCGGTGCAGGCGCATCTGCAAGCCCGTTGCCCGGCGGGCTGCGAACTGGCGGTCGTGGCGCTGAACCCGGGATCGCCCGCCGCCACGCTGCACCCGGAGCATCCCCTGGTGACGGCAGCGCAAGCCGTGCTGCAGGCGCCCGGCGGCGCCAGGCCGATCCACGTGCGGCTGGGCGCCAGCGTCCCCATCACCTCCGTCTTCAAGGAAATGCTGGGCATCGATACCCTGATGTTCGGGTTCAACCTGCCCGACGAGGACGTGCACGCGCCCAATGAATTCTTCCGCCTGTCGTCGATCGGCCAAGGGGTGAAGGCCTGGACCGAACTGCTGGACGCGCTGGGGCGCTTCGAGCCGGCAGCCTTCCACTCGCGCTGAAAGGGGGCAAGCCGGTCAGGATTGCGTGGCATTTTTGTATTCAAAAAATGTCTGCCTTTCCTGTTCGGCTTTTTGATAGACTGGCTGCCCGATGGTTTTTCCCTCCCGGCAGCCCCTGCCGCGCCCCATGACCCAGGAAGTCCAGCTAGATCCCAGCGCCGACGATATCGCCCGCGAAGTGGCCGCCGCCATCGTGGCGCACAAGCTTCCGCCCGGCACCCGGCTACGCGAAGAAGCGCTGGCGCGCGTCTACAAGGTCAGCCGCACCAAGATCCGCGCCGCGCTGCTGATGTTGAGCAAGGACAAGCTGATCAATATCGTGCCCGACAAGGGCGCCTTCGTCAGCAAGCCGGACGCGAACGAGGCGCGCGAAGTCTACGCCGTGCGCCGCATCCTGGAGGCCGCGCTGGCCAAGGAATTCGTGGCCACCGCCACCGCCGCCGACTACCGCCGCATCGATGCCCACCTGGCCGAAGAACGCCGCGCGCTCGAGAGCGGCGACGTCCAGAAACGCAACCATCTGCTGGGCCATTTCCATATCCTGCTGGCCGAAGCCGTGGGCAATTCGGTGCTGACGGGCATGCTGCGCGAACTGTCCGCGCGCAGCGCCGTGATCACCGTGCTGTATCAAAGCTCGCACGACGCCAGTTGCTCGTCCCAAGAACACCACGCCTTCATCGAGGCCGCCCGCGCGGGCGACACCGAACGCGCCTGCGCGCTGATGGACGAACATCTGGAACACGTCCAGACGGCGCTGAACTTCACGGATGACGGCCGGGCCGGCGGCGATCTGGTCACCGCCCTGCTCAGCTAGCCCCCGCCCCCAGCAGCTGGCCCATGCGCTGCTGCAGCCAGGTTTCGGTCGCGCTCAGCGACGCGCCCTGCAGCCACAGGGTCCGCACGGACAGCATCGGCAACGACAGGCCGGCGCACGGCACGCGCGCCAGCGTCGTGCGGAAACTCTCGTATTCCGCGATGTTCAAGGGCAGGATCGCCCAGCCCAAGCCGTCCGCCACCATGCCGGCGATGCTGTAGAAGCTGTCGGTGCGCCACACCGTCGGGCTCAGCACCACGTCATCCACGCACTCCATCTGCATGACCAGCTGCCGGTAGCGCGCCAGATCGCTGCGCGTGACCTCGGCCAGCGCCGCCAGCGGATGCCCCGACGCCACGAAGACGGCTTGCTCCACATGGCCCAGATAACGGTGCGCGAAGGCGCTGCCCGGATCGCCTCGGTCGAAGTGGAAGGCGATGCTGGCGCGGCCCTGCTGCACGTAGTCGGCCACTTCGGTCGCCGTGCCGTTCAGCTGCGTCAGTTCCAGCGCCGGAAAGCGCGCCGCAAGCTCGAGCACCAGCGCGCCCAGCACCTGATACGGCAAGGCCTCATCCAGCGCGATGGACAGCCGCGCGTCCTGCCCCGCGGCGAACGACAGCGCGCGCTGATCCAGGCCCGAGGCCTGGCGCAGCAGTTCGCGGGCCTCTTGCAGCATCACTTCGCCCACGGGCGTCAGCGTGGCGTTGCGCCGCGACCGGTCAAACAATTCCACGCCCAGGTCCGCTTCCAGCAGCCCGACCGACGTGCTGACGGCCGACTGCGCGCGGCCCAGTCCGCGTGCGGCGGCAGAAAACGAGCCTGCGTCCGCGGCCGCGACGAATTGGCGTAGTTGATCCAAGGTCCACTGCATGGCGACTCCCATTCATCCATCAATTTAATAGATGGAATCAAACTTTTTCAGGCAAATATACAGATAGATAATACCGGACCTGAAGCGGGCGCCGCACCGTAGCGGCCGCCGGTTGTCAGTTGCCTCACAGGAGTAGAACTATGCAGCGGACTCATTCGAACGCTGTCGCCACGGCCGATCCGCGCCGTTGGCTGGTGCTGGCCATCGTGTCCATCGCCTTGTTGTTGATCGTGGTGGACATGACGGTGCTGTACACCGCCTTGCCCCGGCTCACGCATGACCTGGGCGTCTCGGCGTCGGCCAAATTATGGATCGTGAACGTCTACGCGCTGGTCGTGTCCGGCCTGCTGCTGGGCATGGGCACGCTGGGCGACCGGCTCGGGCACAAGCGCCTGTTCATGATGGGCCTCGCCGTATTCGGCGTGGCGTCGCTGGCCGCCGCCTATTCGCCCGGCGCGCCCGCGTTGATCGCCGCCCGCGTGCTGCTGGCGGTGGGCGCCGCCATGATGATGCCGGCCACGCTGTCCATCATCCGCCTTACCTTTGCCGACGAACGTGAACGCGCCGTCGCCATCGGCATCTGGGCGTCGGTCGCCTCTGGCGGCGCGGCGCTGGGCCCGGTCGTGGGCGGCGTGCTGCTGGAGCATTTCTGGTGGGGCTCGGTGTTCCTGATCAACGTGCCGATCGTGCTGCTGGCGCTGCCGCTGGCCTGGCGCTGCATTCCCGCCAGCCGGCCCAGCGCCGCGCGGCCGTGGGACCTGGCCGGTTCGCTGCAGGTCATGGCCGGGCTGATTCTTTGCGCCTATGCGTTGAAGGAACTGGGCAAGGCCACCACGTCGTGGCTGCATGCGGGCCTGGCCTGCGCGGCCGGCATCACGATGCTGACCGTGTTCGTTCGGCGCCAGCGCCGCCGTCCGTATCCGCTGATCGACTTCGCCATCTTCCGCAACGCCACCTTCAGTTCAGGCGTGGCCGCCGCCCTGTTCGCGGGCGCGGCCCTGTTCGGCATGGAGCTCGTATTCAGCCAACGCCTGCAGCTGGTAGTGGGCATGTCGCCCATCCAGGCCGCGCTCTACATCCTGCCGCTGCCGCTGGCCGCCTTCGTGGCGGGGCCCCTGGCGGGATGGCTGTTGGCCTACATGCCTGGCCCGCGCCTGATGTTCCTGGCCCTGACCGTCTCGGGGTTGGGCATGGGCGGCTACCTGCTGAGCTATGACGGGTCGTTCATGGCGCAGATGGCCAGCCTGACGGTGCTGGGCATAGGTATCGGCGCGACCATGACGGCGGCGTCCAGCTCCATCATGCAAAGCGCCACGCCGGAACGCGCCGGCATGGCGGCCTCCATCGAAGAGGTATCGTACGAGTTGGGCGGCGCCTTGGGCGTGACGCTGATGGGATCCATCCTGACTGGCGTCTATGCGCAGACGCTGGACGTGCCGGCGGGCGTCACGCAAGCCGGGACCGTGCGCGACAGCCTGGACGATGCGCTGCTGGTGGCCGAAGGCCTGCCGACCGACCTTGCGGCCGCCTTGACGCAGGTGGCCAAATCGGCCTTCGACACCGGCTACGCCGTGGTGATCGCGACCGCGACGGTCATGCTGCTGGCCACCGCCGTGTTCGTGCTGCTGAACCGCACGCGCAGGCCGGCGCAAGCGGCCTGAGCGGCGGCGCCAGGCCCGGTCAGCGCTTGCGGAAGGCGTTGTCCATGTCGGCGATCAGGTCTTCTTCGTGCTCAAGCCCGATGGAGACGCGGATCAACCCTTCCGACACGCCTGCCGCATCGCGTTCGGCCGCCGGCACGCCCGAATGCGTGGTGGACGCGGGATGGCAGACCAGCGATTCGGTGCCGCCCAGGCTGACCGCGGACTTGAACAGGTGCAGCGCGTTGATGAACCGGAAGGCGCGCTCGCGCCCGCCGTCCAGCACGAAGGCAAACGTCGACCCCGGCCCGGTGCACTGGCGCTTGTAGACCTCTTGATACGCGCGGTCGGACATCATCTCGGGATGGAAGATCTGCACTTTTTCATATGGATTGCCCGCCAGCCACTGGGCCACCTTGGTGGCCGTGCGCGCCGCCTGCTTCATGCGCAGCACCACCGTCTCCATCGACCGCGTGATCATCCAGCAGGAATGCGGATCCAGCTGCGATCCGAACGCGCTGCGGATCGCCCGCACCTTCTTGATCAGTTCCTTCGTGCCCGTGACGGCGCCGGCCACCAGATCGCTGTGGCCGCCCACGTACTTCGTCAACGAATACACGCAGAGGTCCACGCCATGTTCGGCGGGCTTCTGGAAGATGGGTCCCAGCAGCGTGTTGTCGCAGACCGAGATCGGCCGGTAGCCGTGGCGCGTCTGGAACGCGTCCAGCTCGTTCTTCATGGCTTCGAAATCGATCAGCGAATTGGTGGGATTGGCGGGGGTCTCGACATAGAACACGCGTACCGGCCCCTTGGCCGCGGCGGCTTCAAGCGCGGCCCGCATGTGCTTGGGCGACAGGCCATCCTGAATCGGATGCGACCCGATGCCCCATTCCGGGAAGATCTTCGCAATCAGGGTCTCGGTGCCGCCATATAGCGGCAGCGACTGCACCAACTGGTCGCCGGGCCGCAGGAACGCCATCAGCACCGCACTGATCGCGGCCATGCCGCTGGACGTCACCGCGGCATCTTCCGAGCCGTCCAGCAACGACAGCCGGTCTTCCACGATCTCCAGGTTGGGATGGTTGAATCGGCTGTACACGAGGCCGGCCGATTCGCCCTGCGGCAGGGGTTTGCGCCCCGATACCAGGTCGAAAAAGGCCGCGCCGTCTTCGGCCGAGCGGAACGCGAACGTCGACGTCAGGAACACCGGCGGCTTGACCGCCCCTTCCGACAGGAAGGGGTCGTAGCCATACGACATCATCTGCGTCTCGGCATGCAGGGGACGGCCAAAAAACTCTTTCTTGTGATAGGTCGAATACGTCATGGTGTGCCTCTTCTCTGGGGTTCCAGCCGACCGGGCAGGCGCGTTTCGCATTCGATGACAATAGCGCCGGCCGCCTCGGGATGTCTTGCAGTATGGGCGCAGGCCACCCCAATATTCTTTCCATTTCAGTCACAAGACCGCGATAATTGGAAACGTTGTTTCCCATCTGAACCAATTTATGAAAGACACTGCCTTGTTACATCAACTTGACGCGATCGATTGGAAAATCATGAAAATCCTTCAAGAAGATGGCCGCCTGAGCAATGCGGAGCTGGCCGAGCGCGTATCGCTGTCGGCTTCGCCATGCTGGAAACGGTTGAAGCGGCTGGAGACGTCGGGCGTCATCCGCGGCTATCAGGCCATTCTTGACCGCCGCGCGCTGGGGATGGGGGTGGTGGCGTTCGTCAGCATTTCGCTGGAGAACCACACCGAAAAGCTATGCCATGCTTTCGAGGCCGCCGTGGCGGCCATGCCCGAAGTGCTGGCCTGCCACAACACCACCGGCCAGCACGACTATCTGCTGCACATCGTCGCCCGCGACTTCGACGCCTATTCCGAATTCGTGCGCAACCGCCTGCGCACCCTGCCCGGCGTGAAGGAGTTGCTAAGCACGCTGTCGATGCATGAAGTGAAGTCGTCGACCAAACTGCACCTGTAGGCGGCGCAGGGGGGGATGTGCGTGGCGCCCGCCGAGGGCGCAGCCGCAGCCTGGCGCCGCGTCAGGAAGGCGCTTACTCCGCCACGGGCGGCATCTGGCCCGGCACGACGCGATTGCGTCCCTGGTGCTTGGCCTGGTACAGCCCGCGGTCGGCCGCGAGGATCAGGTCGGTGCACGGCTGGTCTGCCGCGGGTACCGCCGTGGCGGTACCGATGCTGACCGTCAGCCACGGCCCCGAACCGGTGTCTTTCTGCGGAATCTGCATGGCTTCGACGGCGCGGCGCAGCTTTTCGGCGGCCAAGCGCGCGCTGCCCGCGGGCGTGCCCGGAAGCACCAGGGCGAACTCCTCGCCGCCAAAGCGGGCTGCCAAGTCGGTAGACCGGTCGCAGCTGGCGAAAATGGTGTTGGCCACGCGCTTGAGCGCTTCGTCACCCGCGATGTGGCCATAGGTGTCGTTGTAGGCCTTGAAGTGGTCTACGTCGATCATGAGCATGCTGATCTCGCGGCCGTCTCGGCGCGCGCGCTGCCATTCGGCGTTGAGGTATTCGTCGAAATAGCGGCGGTTGCCCAAGCCGGTCAGGCCATCCGAATTCGTCAGGCGGCGCAATTCCATATTGCTTTCCAGCAGCTGCTGCTGGCTTTGGCGCAAGGCCTGGTAGGCCTCGTCGCGCTGCACCAGCGCCAGGTACGAACGCGAGTGGTAGCGGATGCGCGCCACCAGTTCGATGGAATCGGGCAGCTTCACCAGATAGTCGTTGGCGCCGGCCGCGAAAGCCGCGCTCTTGATCGCCGGGTCTTCCTTGGTGGACAGCACGATGATCGGGATGTCGCGCGTGACGGGGTGGTTGCGGTACTCCTGCACCAGGCTCAAGCCATCCACGCCCGGCAGCACCAGATCCTGCAGGATGACCGTGGGACGCGTCTGGATCGCCACCGTCAGCGCCTTGTAGGGGTCCGAGCAGTAGTGGAAATCGATGTTGCCCTCCGTCGCCAGCGCCCGCCGGATCGCCTCGCCGACCATTACCTGGTCGTCGACGAGCAGCACCATGGCCGCATGCGAATTCAGATCCGCGGAGGCCGAGCTGTCAATGGGAGGGTGCATAGTATTTCCTTGATGTCTGACGATATCGGGCCGCTCAGGCAAACGCCTGGATCAAGCGGGGAGCGATTTGGTTCAATGGTCGGATTTCCACCGCCGCCTGCATGGCCGCCGCCGCTTTGGGCATGCCATATACGGCGCTGGTGGCCTGGTCCTGCGCGATGGTGAGGCATCCGCGTTCACGCAGGGCCTTCAGCCCGCGCGCCCCGTCCTGCCCCATGCCGGTCAGCAGCACCCCTACCGCAGTGCCGCGCCAATGCTGGGCCACGCTGTGGAAGAACACGTCGATGGATGGCCGATACAGGCTTTCCTTCGGGTCTTCCGTATACCGCAAGGTGCCGTCCGCCAGCAAATGCAGATGGTCGTCGGTGCCCGCCAGCAGGATCTGGCCGGGCAGCGGCCGTTCGCCTTCCCGCACCAGCCGCACCGGCAACAGCACCTGGTCGTTCAGCCAATCCGCCATGCCCGCGGCGAACGACGCGTCCACGTGCTGCACCAGCACAATGCCTGCAGGAAAGTCCAGCGGCACGTCGCGCAGCAATTGCGCCAGGGTGGCCGGGCCGCCCGCCGAGGCGCCAATCACCAGCAGGCGCTGCGACGAGGGCTTGGGCGACGGCTTGTCCACGGGGGTCAGCGCCGGGCGATTGCCGTAGCGGCCGATCAGCCAGCCGATATTGCGGATTTTTCGCAGCAGGGGCGCGGCGGCGGTGCGCATGTCTGCGCCCCCCACCACCGGTGTGTCCACCGCGTCCAGCGCCCCGTAGCCCATGGCGTCGAAGACGCGCGCCGTGTGCCGGGCCACGTCCGCCGTCACCACGACGATGGCGCAAGGCGATTCCGCCATGATGCGGCGCGTGGCCTCCACGCCGTCCATCACGGGCATGATCAGATCCATCAGCACCACGTCCGGCCGGTCGCGCGCGCACTGCGCCACGGCCTGCTCGCCGTCGCTGGCCACCCAGGCCACTTCCAGGCCGGGCTCCAGCGCGATCGCGCGCCGCATGGTCTCGACCGCCATTTGCAGATCGTTGACGATCCCGATTCTCACGTGAGTGCCTTTCCGATCAAGTCTTCGACGGCATCAAGCAGCGCATCGTCGTGGAAGCTGCCCTTGGCCAGATAGTAGTCGGCGCCGGCATCCAGTCCGCGCCGCCGGTCTTCCTCGCGATCCTTGTACGACACTACCATTACCGGCAGGCTTTGCAACCGGGGATCCGCCTTGATCCGGGACACCAGTTCAATGCCGTCCATGCGGGGCATGTCGACGTCGGTCACGACCAGGTCGAAGTCCTCGCCCCGCAGCATGTTCCAGCCGTCCATGCCGTCCACCGCCACGGCGACCTCGAAGCCCCGGTTCAGCAGCAGCTTGCGTTCCAGTTCGCGCACCGTCAGGGAATCATCCACCACCAGCACGCGCTTGCGCCGTCGCGCCTGGACCACCGGGCCGCCGCCGTCCACGCGCGTGAGGCGCCCGCCCTCGATCAGCTTCTGGACCGACAGCAGCATGTCTTCGACATCCAGGATCAGCAGCGGCGTGCCGTCGTCCATCAGGGCGCCCGCCATCACATCCTGCACCTTGCCCAACCGCGGGTCCAGCGGCTGCACCACCAGCGTGCGCTCGCCCACATAGCGGTCCACGGCAATGCCGTAGAGCTTGTCGTGATCGCCCACGACCACCACGGCCACCGACTCCGCCGCGGGCGCCGGCTCGCCCGCGCGCAGGATCTGGCGCGCCGACACCAGGCCGATCTGCTTATCCATGAAGCGGAAATGCTGGTGGCCTTCCAGTTGTTCGATCTCTTCGGCGCGCACCTGCAAGGCATGGCTGACATACGCCAGCGGAAACGCGTAGATCTCGCCCTGCACTTCCACCAGCAAGCTGCGCACGACCGACAGCGACAGGGGCATTTCCAGGACGAAGCGCGTGCCCTGCCCCGAGGTCTGATGGATCCGCACGGCGCCGCGCAATTGCCGCACCATGGTCTGCACCACGTCCAGGCCCACGCCGCGCCCCGAGATCTCGGTGACTTCGCCGCGCGTGCTGAAGCCCGACAGGAACAGGAATTCCAGCAGTTCGCCTTCGCTCAGCCGCGCCGCCGTTTCGGCATTCGTCAGCTTGCGCTGCACCACTTCGACGCGCAGCCGGTCCAGGGAAATGCCCCCGCCGTCGTCGCTCAGTTCGATGAGCAGCATGCCGGCCGCGTGGCGTGCGGCCAGCTTGATCAGCCCTTCCGGCGACTTGCCGGCATCCATCCGGTCCATCGGCATTTCGATGCCGTGGTCCACCGCGTTGCGCAACAGATGCATGAGGGGCGCATCCAGCTTTTCCAGGATGTCCCGGTCGACCTGGGTCGCGTCGCCCTCGATCTCCAGCCGCACCTGCTTGCCCAGGGAGCGGCCCAGATCGCGCACCATGCGGGCCATGCCGCCCACGCCGTCGCCGAACGGGCGCATGCGGCAGGCCAGCGCGGTGTCGTACAGGCGCTGCGCCAGATGGCTCATGCGCCAGCCGAATTCGTCAACCTCGCTGGTGCGTTGCGCCAGTTCCTGCTGGCACTGCCCCACGATACGCTGCGCATCGTCCAGCGCGGCCTGGACACGCGCGTCCACGTGCTGGCCCGCCAGCGCGGCGCGCACGCCGTCCAGCGCCTGCGCGGCGCCCGACTGCATGCGCCGCAGCCGCAGCATGGACGCGCCGAACGGTCCGACCCAGTGGGATTCCACCAGCGTTTCGCTGGACAGGCCCAGCAGCTTGTTCAGCGTATCGGCCGTCACGCGCAGCACGCGTTCGCCTTCCGAGATGCCCTGATCCGAACTCCGTCGCACCATCGCCTGCGATGACGGGGCGGGTGCGGACGCCGGGGCCGGCGCGGCCAAGGGCGGATCATCGACGCGTTGAATCGGCGGCAGGAAGTCCGACGGCCGGGGCGGACGCGGCGGCACGGCAGGGGCCGCAGGCGGCGCGTTGGGCGCATTGCTCAGGCGGACCACCAGTTCGTCGATCTCGCCGCCCAGTTCGACGCCGGGCGTGGCAACCCGCTGCAGCAGGTCCGTACCCATCAGCAACGCGTCGATATCGGTCGCCTGCAAGCGCAACCGCCCTTCCTGCGCAGCCACCAGGCAATCTTCCATGGCGTGCGCGATGCGCACCGCCGGATGCAGGTCCACAATGCGCGCGGCGCCCTTGAGCGAATGGGCCGCGCGCATGCAGGCTTCCAGCTGGGCGGCCGACGTCGGGTCGTGCTCCAGCGCCAGCAGGCCGTTGTTCAGCACCTGCACCTGGGTGCGGGTCTCGAGCTGGAACAGCTCCAGGAGCGACGCGTCGCGCATCTCGTCCGGATTCACGCCAGACTCCGTTCCAAAGCTTGCATCAGCAGATTCTCGTCCAGTACGCCTACGCCACGGCCGCCGCAACGCGCCATGCCGCGCGAATAGGTCTGGCTGGCGCCCTCCACGGTGGCCGGCAGCGGCTCCAGCGCATCCAGGTCCACGGCGTGTATGCCTTCCACTTCATCCACGGGCAGCACCACTGCCCGGCCGGTCCCGCCAAAGATCAGCATGCGCGCAGCGGCCCGTTCCCGCGCATCCACCGGCGCGGCATCCAGGCCGAGCAGGCGCGCCAGCGACACACAGACGGTCAGGGTGCCGCGCACGTTGGTCACGCCCAGCACCGCCGGGTCGCGACGATGCGGCAGCGTCAGGACGGGGCGCGTGCCGGCCACTTCGTCCAGCGCCCGCGTGGGCAGGCCCAGCCACTCCCGGCCCAGGCGGAACACCAGCAGCGACGACTGCCGCGTGCTGTGGCGGGCTTCCGGCTCATGGTCCAGCACGTCCATCTGGGGCGGCAGACGATCCAGGATGCGCTTTGCCGCCGTCGCATAGACCGGACAGTTGCGGCAGTGCACGTGCCCCGCCAGTTGGCCGCAGCTCTTGTCGCCCCGGATGCCGATACGGTTCCAGCAGTCGTCCACGTCGGACAGCAGCGCGATGGATTCACTCACGACGGGCCTCCTCTCGCGCCGCGCGCGCTTGCAGGCGGCGGGCGCCTTCCACATCGCCCGCCGACGCGATGAGCGCGGCCAGATGCAGCAGCGCTTCACGATGCGTCGGGTCCAGGTACAGCGCCTTGCGGTAGGCGGCCTGCGCCTGGCGCGCATCGCCCGCCGCGTCTTGCAACAGGCCCAGCAGATGCAGCCCATCGGCGCTGGCGCCATGGGTGTCAAGGTGCGCCTGGCACTGCGCCAAGGCATCCTGCACGCGCCCCTGATCCGCCATCGCCGCAATCTGGCGCAAGGACATGTCGGCGTGGGTGCCGTTTGAAGCCAGAACCGGAGCCGGGATGGTCGCCGCAGGCGCGATCGCCGCATGCGGCAAGGGCAAACGCGCCGCCGGCGGCTGCGCGACGGGCCGCCGGGGCGGCGTCCAGGCGTGCACGATCGGCTTGGGCGGCGCATACGTTTCGGCCGGCGGCGGCAGGGTTTGCGCCGAAAAAGCGAACGAGCGCGCCATCGGCACCGCAGGCAGGCGGCGCGCCGTCATCAGGCTGGTTTCTGCGGGCCCAACGAAGATCACGCCGTCGCCGCGCGTGAAGCGCCGCAGCACCTGTACCGCGCGCTCTTGCGTCGCCGCGTCGAAATAGATCAGCAAATTGCGGCAGAACACGAAATCGTAAGGCGCGGCGCCCAACAGCAGATTGGCGTCGAACAGGTTGCCCTGCTGGAAGCGCACCCGGTCCTTGGCCGCCGCTGCCAACCGGTAGCCATCGGCCGTCTCGGCAAAGTGACGGTCCCGGTAGGCCAGATCGTCGCCCCGGAACGAGTTGCGGCCGTATACGGCCCGCCGGGCGAATTCGACCATGCGCTCGCTGATGTCCACGGCATCCACCTGGAACCGCGCGGCGGGAACGCCGGCGTCCAGCAAGGCCATGGCGATGGAATACGGCTCTTCGCCGCTGGAACACGGCACGCTCAGCACGCGCAGCACGCGGTCGTCAGCCACGCCCGCCGCGAACAAACGTTCGCATGCCAGCTTCGCCATGGCCGCCTGCGACTCCGGATACCGGAAAAACCAGGTTTCCGGCACGATCACGGCTTCGATGAGTTGCTGCATTTCCGCGGGCGATGTCTGCACCCGCATCAGGTAATCGCTTTCGTCCACTGCGTTCACGGCGCCCATGCGGTGCCGGACCGCCCGTTCGACGGCCGCCTTGCCGATCGAGCCGCTGTCCAGGCCCATCTTGCGCTTGAGCACGGCGCTGAATTCGTCGATCAAGGTCATGGCAGCGCCTCGCCTTCACGCCCGCCGCCAGACTCCGGGAACAGAAGCGCCCGCACCGTGGCGGGCAGCAGGTCCCCGACGTTGACGGCCTGCACCATGCCGCGCGCGTCGCTCAGCACCGGGCCCAGATAGCGGGCGCCGGGATTGTCCAGTCCGTAAGGCCGGAACGCCGCCGGGTCGTAGTGCACCGTCTCGGTCGCCTGTTCCAGGATCAAGCCCAGCAGGCGGCTTTCCGCGCCGGGATCCGGCCGGTAGCGCACCAGCGCCAGCCGGGTGCTGGTCACCGTCACCGCGCTCCCGTGGCCTGCCAGCGCGCTCATGTCGATCACCGGCACGGGCGTGCCCCGCCGGTCCAGCATGCCGGCGACCCAGGGCGGCGTGCCGGGCACCTGCTTGAGCGCGCGCAGGCCCAGCACTTCGACCACGTCGGCCGCGTCCAGCGCATAGCGGTCTTCGCCAATGCGAAACAGCAGATACAGCCGCCGCGCCGCGGCAAGCGCGGTGACGGACTCGGACGAAGAAGGGGCCAGCGCAGCCATGGCCGGGCTCACACCTTGAAGCGAGACACGCCGCTGCGCAGGTCATTGGCGACCAGCGTCAGCTCTTCGATGGCCAGGCTCGACTGCCGCAGCGACTCCACCGTCTGCTGCGCGGCATCGCTCAGCTGCTGCAGGGCCTGGTTGATCTGTTCGGCGCCTGTGGCCTGCGCCTGCATGCCTTCGTTGACCATCTGCACGCGCGGCGCCAGCGTCTGCACCTGCTGGATGATCTGCGACAACTGATCGCCCACCTGCTGCATGTCGGCCATGCCCCGGCGCACTTCTTCCGAGAACTTGTCCATGCCCATCACGCCTGCGGACACCGATGACTGGATCTCGCGCACCATCTGCTCGATGTCGTAGGTGGCGACCGCGGTCTGGTCGGCCAGGCGGCGGATCTCGGTCGCCACCACGACGAAGCCGCGACCGTACTCGCCGGCCTTCTCGGCTTCGATCGCCGCGTTCAGCGACAGCAGATTGGTCTGGTCCGCCACCTTCGTGATGGTCGTGACCACTTGCGTGATATTGCCGGCCTTTTCGTTCAGGATCGCCAATTTGGCGTTGACCGATCCGGCCGCGCCGACCACGTTGCGCATCGTGTCTTCCATGCGCGCCAGCCCGACCTGCCCGCTGCCGGCCAGTGACGCCGTCTGCTCGGCGGCGCCGGACACCTCGGTCATGGTGCGCACCAGTTCACGCGAAGTCGCGGAGATCTCGCGGGAGGTCGCCCCGATCTCGGTCGTGGTGGCCGCCACTTCAGAAGCCGTGGCCTGCTGCTGCTTGGACGTGGCCGCGATCTCGGTGACCGAGGTGGCAACCTGCACGGCCGAACGCTGGGTCTTGGCCACCAGCCCCGTCAATTCGTCGACCATGCCGTTAAAGCCGGTCTCGATGGCGTTGAACTCGTCCTTGCGCGCCAGCGACAGCCGGCGGGTCAGGTCGCCGCCGCCTGTGGATTCCAGGGTCTTGACGATATCGCGCATGGGGTTGGCGATGGCTCGCATCAACAGGAAGCCGCACACGATGGCGGCGGCAATCGCCAGCGCCAGCGACACCAGCATCCCGACCTCGGCGGTATCCACCGACTTCTGGATGCTGACCGCGGACTCGTCCGCTTGCCGCTTGTTTTCCGCGACCATCTTGGCCAGCGTGTCGCGGCCCTTGTAGAAAGCGGGCCGCAGCTCCGTCTTGATGCGCGCCTGCACCTGCGCCACGTTGCCCGTCGCGGCCTGCTCCAGGATGTCGGCGCGGATGCGCTTGTATGCCTGCAGTTCCAATTCGAATTCGTCGAACATCTTGCGGTCGTCGCCGCGCGAAACCGTGCGCCGGTACGACTCAATGTTCTCTTCCAGCTGCTGGTCGTTCTTGGGCAGCGCGTCCAGGGCGGCGCGGCGCTCGGCATCGGTGTCCGAGTTGTAGGCGTCCTGCACCACCACGAAACCCGCGAACCACGACGACCGGATCGAGGTGCTGTAGTAGATGCCGGGCACGGCATCGGTGTTGATCGTGGCGACCTCTTCCTCGATGTGCAGCAAGCGCCGGTAATCCACCACCACCATCAACGCCATGATGGCCAGAATGACCAGGAAGCTGGCCAGGATGCGCTGGCGGAGTGTCAGATTCTTCATGCCGGGAGACCTTTGTGCTGGTTCAACGCTTCAACGCCCGAAAGGACGCCCCTGAACGACCGGACGCGCCGCGACGCGCGCCCGTGCCCCACCTTATGACGGGATGTGGATAATTTCGCTAATTATTGCAAAGGCTTGGCCGGTCAGCCATGAAAAAGCAAGGGAAACCCTGAGGAAGCGGCCGGTTCGTCGGAAAAATGCAAAGTCCGCTTACAAGGCCCTTGTCTTTTACGGTGACAGTGCGTACAGAAGCCCGTGTCAGGCGGATTCGCGCCACAAGGCTTCCGGCTGCCGCGCATGCACCCAGTCGCTTGCCTGCTCGTAGGCGTGCGCCAGGCACAGCACGTCCCGGTCCGCCTGCGGCGGCCCCACCAGCTGCATCCCCATCGGCAAGCCCTGCGCATTGAAGCCCACCGGCACACTGATCACCGGGCAGCCCGCCAGCGTCCACGGCGTCACCGTCTCCATCCAGCGGTGGTAGGTATCCATGGGGCGTCCGGCGATCTGCTTGGGCCAGTCCAGCGCCGCGTCGAACGGAAAGACCTGCGCCGACGGCACCGCCAGGAAATCGACCTCGTCGAACATGCGCAACACAGTCTGATACCAGGCGCTGCGCTCTTCCGTGGCTTGGTAGACCTGCCGCGCCGTCATGCCTTCCAGCCCCTCGACTTCCCAGATCAACGCCGGCTTGACCAGTTTGCGCGTGTCGGGGTTTTCGACCAGGGCATGGAACTGGCCGCCCACCATCAGATGCCGATGCGCCAGCCAGATGCGCCACAGGCGGTCGCCGGCGAAAGGCACCTGGTAATCGACGACATCGCAGCCCACGGCGCCCAGCGCGGCCAGAGCCTGGGCGCACAGGTCCAGGATGCCCGGTTCCATGGCCAGGTACCCATTCCAATCGCCCAGCCAGCCGATGCGCTTGCCGCGCATGTCGGCCGCAAGCGGGGCGGCGAACTGCGCCGGGTCGTCGCGCAGCGACAGCGGCGAACGTTTGTCGTGCCCCGCCATCACGGACAGCAGCAGCGCCACGTCGCGCGGCGTCCTGCCCATCGGCCCTTCGTAGGACAGCTGCTTCAAGAACACTTCGGGCGCCGGGCCAAAGGGCACGCGGCCGGCCGACGGGCGCATGCCATAGACGTTGCAGAACGCCGCCGGATTGCGCAACGACCCGCCGAAGTCGCTGCCGTCGGCGACCGGCAGCATGCGGGCGGCCAGCGCGGCCGCCGCGCCGCCACTGCTGCCGCCGGCGGTCTTGGTCGGATCATAGGGGTTGCCGGTGGTGCCGTAGACCCGGTTGTACGTGTGCGACCCCAGGCCGAATTCCGGCACATTGCTGCGGCCGATGAAAATGGCGCCCGATGCCCGCATCCGCTCGACCATGATCGAGTCGTGCGGCGTGACCAGATCCTTGTAGACCAGCGAGCCCATGGACGTGACCATGTCGCGCACCGCCGTCAGATCTTTCGGGGCCTGCGGCATGCCGTGCATCCAGCCCAGCCACTGTCCCGCATCCAGTTGCGCGTCGCGCTCGGCGGCCTCGCGCAGCAACGCGTCCGGATCCCGGCGAGCGACGATGGCGTTGATCTTGGGGTTGACGTGGTCGATATGCGCCAGATAGGCGCGCATGACGTCGACACAGGACAGCTCGCGCCGCCGGATGGCCTCCGACAGGGCGTGCGCCGGCATGGCGACGATGGGGTTCAGGCTGGCGGGTGCGGCCGGCGTGGCGGGGGGCATGCGGTCTCCTGGTTTGTCGTTATGGTCGCAGGCGGCGAACGCCTAGCGCAACCGACATACTACGCAAACCAGGCAGACCGCGCCCGCCCGACATGACCGGGGACCGCCCCGACCGCTCAGACCCGTTCTATCGCCACGGCGGTGGCCTCGCCCCCGCCGATGCACAACGCCGCCACGCCGCGCCGCAGGCCCCGCGCCTGCAAGGCGTGCAGCAAGGTGACGATCAGCCGCGCGCCCGTCGCGCCGATCGGATGCCCCAGCGCGCAAGCACCGCCGTTGACGTTCAGCCGGTCGCGCGCAATGCCCAGGTCCTGCGCCGCGGCCATGGCGACCACGGCGAACGCCTCGTTGATCTCGAAGAGGTCCACATCCTGAATCTGCCAGCCGGCCTTGTCCAGCAACTTGCGGATAGCCGGAATGGGCGCCGTCGTGTACCAGGCCGGCTCCTGGCTGTGCGTGGCGTGGCCGTGGATGCGGGCCAGCACCGGCCAACCTTCGCGGCGCGCGACCGATTCGCGGGTCAGCACCAGCGCTGCCGCGCCGTCCGCATTGGCCGATGCGCTGGCGGCCGTAATGGTGCCATCTTCGCGAAAGGCGGGTTTGAGCGTGGGGATTTTCTCTGGCGACACCTTCAACGGATTCTCGTCCTGGTCGACCATCAGCGCCCCGCCCTTGCCCGGCACCGCCACCGGCGCGATCTCGGCGGCGAACGCGCCGGACTCCACCGCCAGCCGCGCGCGCCGCAGCGTCTCGGCCGCATAGGCGTCCTGGTCGGCGCGGGTGAAACCGTAGGCCTGCACGGCGCTTTCGCCAAAGTCGCCCATCGGCCGGCCCGCCTCGTAGGCGTCTTCCAGGCCGTCCAGCGCCAGATGGTCGTAGACGCGGTCATGGCCGAAGCGATAACCCGAGCGCCCCTTCTTCAGCAGATACGGCGCATTGCTCATGGACTCCATGCCGCCGGCCACCGCCACGTCAATCGCGCCGGCCAGGATCTGGTCATGCGCAATCATCGCCGCCTTCATGCCGGACCCGCACACTTTGTTGACCGTGGTGGCGCCCACCGCGTCCGGTACGCCGGCCGCGCGCATGGCCTGGCGCGCCGGCGCCTGTCCCTGCCCCGCCGGCAGCACGCACCCCATCAGCACTTCATCCACGCTGGAGGCCGGCACGCCGCCGCGTTCCAGCGCCGCGCGGATCGCGACGGCGCCCAGGTCGGCAGCGGCCACGGGGGCCAGGCCCCCGAGAAAACGCCCCAGCGGAGTCCGCGCGGCGGCAACGATGACAATGGGATCTTCGGCAATCATGGCTGTTCCTTGTAAGCGAGACGTCTCAACCCGCGACAACGGCCGGAGCCGGCCGCGCGAATACAAGCAAGGTGGACGTGGCCGAGGCCAGCAGGCGCCCCTGCGCGTCCGTCAATTTGGCTTCGGCATAAGCCACGCGCTGGCCCATCGACAAGACCCGGCCTTCCGCCCGCAGCAGGCCGCTGTGGCGCGTGATGGCCTTGTGGTAGGCCACCTTCAGCTCCAGCGTGGTGTAGGCCTGCTCGGCCGTCAGTTGGGAATGCGCGGCGCAGCCGCACGCCGAATCCAGCAGCGTGGCGGCATACCCGCCGTGCACCGTGCCGATGGGGTTGTAGGCCTGCGGCCCCGGCGTGCCGGCGAATACCGCGCGTCCGGTTTCCACTTCCACGAAGTCGAAGTCCAGCGTCACCATGATGCCGGGCTTGCGGCCGGAAGCCAGCAACGCCCGCAGTTGCGCCAGGCCGTCCAGGCCCGCGCCGGTCTCCTCGACCAGGCTGGGTTCGCGATGGGGGGTCGGTTGGGATGTCATCAGCATTGCTCCAGGCCCAGTCGGGCCTTCAAGAGCCGGCGGGCGTCCGCCAGCATGGCATTCGCCCGTTGCGCATCGGTCTCGCAACGGGCCAGGGAAACCGCGCCGACCAGCTCAGCCAGCACTGAACGGGCCAGCGGTTCCGGCTCGGGGTAGCCGGCATCGGCCAACCGGCCGGCCAGGGCCTGCACCAGCCGGCGCAACCCGGCGGCATAGGCCTGCCGGCAGGCGTCAGACTGGCGCGGCAGATCGGAGGCCAGCGCCACCAGCGGGCAGCCATGGGCGCGCGCCTCGCAATGGGCGGTCGACAGGTAGGCATCTACGTAGGCGGCCAGGCCTTCGGCGGGCGTGCGTCCCTCCATCCGCTTTTGGGCGCGGGCCAGCGCCTCGTCGAACATGTGTTCGATCGACGCCTCGACCAGCGCATCCTTCGAATTGAAATGCGCGTAAAAGCCGCCATGGGTCATGCCGGCCTGGCGCATCACCGCGGCCACGCCGATCCGGTCCGGCCCGTCGGCGCGCACCGCGTCCGCCGCCGTCTTCAGAATGCGTATCCGCGTTTCCCGCTTGTGTCCGTTGTCGTAGCGCATGACTGGCCCAGCCGTTAGATGATGATCGTCATATTAATATGATGATCATCATCCTACAAGGGCGCCCCGGCCGGATTCAGGGAAACAGGTGTTGCGCCAGATGGTCGATGAACACCCGCAGCTTGGGCGACGCATGGCGGCTGGCCGGCCACAGCGCCCACATCGTGCCGCTGCCGCGCGTGCGGTCTTCCATCACGATCTGCAGCTGGCCCGCAGCCAGCTCGCGGCGGATCGTGAAATCCGGCAGGCAGACGATGCCCTGCCCGCCCACCGCCAGGGATATCCGCATCTCGACGCTGTTGCAGACCAGCGTCAGGGGCAACTCGGGCGATTGCGCGTCCGGCCCCAGTTTCAACGGCCATTTCTCAAGCCGGCCCGTCGCGGGATATCGGTAATGCAGGCAGGCGTGGCGCAGCAGGTCGCCCGCGCGCTTGGGCGTGCCATGCTGGCGCAAATAGGCAGGCGCCGCGGCCAGCACCCGGCGGAACGGCCCGAGCCGCCGGCGTTTCAGGCCGGAATCGTCCATGTCGCCGGTGCGGACCACGGCGTCGTAGCCTTCGCCGATCACGTCCACCATCCGGTCCGTGAAATCCAGGTCCAGCTCCACAGCCGGGTATTGCCGCAGGAAGCTGGCGATGGTGGCGTCGAACAGCCCGCTGTAGCGCGGCAAGCTCACCCGAAGCTTGCCGCGCGGCGCATCGGTGGCTTCGGACAGTTCCAGTTCAGCGGCTTCCACTTCGCACAGGATGCGGCGGCAACGCTCCAGGAATTTCTCGCCTTCCGGGGTCAGCGCGATCTGGCGCGTGCTGCGATGGAACAGGCGCACCTTCAAGCGCTCTTCCATCCTGGCCACGCTTTTTCCCACCGCTGACGGCGACACCCCCAGCACTCGCCCCGCCTCGGAAAAGCTGCGCGTTTCCGCGACCAGCACAAAGACGCCGATGCCGCCAAGACTGTCCATCCCTACCCCCTCATTGCGGACATATCTGTCCTGAATATTCGGAATCCTAGCCTGTTTTTCTTTTATCCGACGCCCCCTAAGCTTGCCGTCATTCTGCCGCCGCACCGCAATCCCGCCGCGCGGCGCCCTGTTTCGACCGGCACGCCCCATGCAACTTCCTGAATCCCCCTCCCCCCGCCATCGCTGGCTGCAACTGCTGTCCGCCTGCCTGACGGCCCTGCTTATTCCGTTGTGCTTCACCGGCCCCGCCGTGGTCCTGCCGTCGATCAGCCAGGCGCTGGGCGGCACCCCGGTTGAATTGAACTGGATCTTGAACGGCTACATCCTCGCGTACGGCAGCGTCATCATGGTGTCGGGCAGCCTGACCGACCTGTACGGCCCCCGCCGGGTCTGGCTGCTGGGCCTGGCCTGGTTCTGCGCCGCCACGTTCGCCATCCCCTACGTGCCCACCACGGGCTGGATCGATGTCCTGCGGCTGATGCAGGGCATGGGCGGCGCGGCCGCCTTTGCCGCCGCGATGTCGTCGTTGGCCCCGCTGTTCCACGGCGTGGCGCGCACCCGTGCGTTCAGTTTGCTGGGCACCACGTTCGGCATCGGCCTGTCGTTCGGGCCGCTGGCTTCCGGCTGGCTGGTGCAGGCCGCCGGTTGGGAGTGGGTATTCCTGGCGACGGGCGGGGTGGGCGTGCTGGGCGCCGTCATGGTGGCCGTCAGCGTTCGCCCGACTCTCTGTGCCGCCCAGGGCCGCTTGGACTGGCCGGGCGCCATCAGCTTCACCGGCGCGCTGGGCCTGTTCACCTACGGCATGTTGCTGGCGCCCGAAGCGGGCTGGACGGATGCGCACGTGATCGGCGCGCTATCGGCATCTGCCCTGCTGTCCGGCGTGTTCGTGCGCATCGAACGCCGCGCCGCCCGGCCCATGCTGGACCTGAGCCTGTTCCGCGACGCGCGCTTTGTCGGCGTGCAGGTGCTGGCGGCTTCACCGGCGTTTCTCTTCATCGTGCTGATCGCCTTGCTGCCCGGCCGTTTCATCGGGATAGACGGCTACAGCGCGCTGGCTGCCGGCCAGTTGATGATCGGCCTGGCCGCGCCGTTGCTGGTCGTGCCGTTCCTGGCCGCATTGCTGACACGCTGGTTCAACCCGGGCGTGCTGTCCGCGGTCGGCTTGCTGGCGGTGGCCGCCGGCCTGGTCTGGCTGGCCGACGTCATGGCCAGCGGCGCCACCGGCCTGTGGTTGCCGATGAGCTTGATCGGCATCGGCATCGGCGTGCCCTGGGGCCTGATGGACGCGATGGCCGTCAGCGTGGTGGAACCGCGCAACGTCGGCATGGCCACCGGCATCTTCAACACGGTGCGCGTATCGGCGGACGGCATCGCCATCGCGGTCGTCAGCGCGCTGCTGGCCATGCTGATCCAGCTGCCGCTGACAGCGGCGCTGCCTTCCCCCACCGACGGCCACGCCATCCTGATGGCCGCCAACCGCGCCGCGCTGGGCCAGTTGCACGAAGCGGCGGCCTTGTTGCCGGGCGCCTCGGCGCTGCTGCAGCAAAGCTATGACGAGGCCTTTCGCCACGTGCTGCACGCCTTGGCCGGCATTGCCGTGCTGACCGCGCTGGCCATCCAGGCGCTGCTGGGGCGGCAGCGCCCGCACGCCGCCCGCGATGGCGCGGCGGCCACGCCCTAGCGCATCAGTCCACCCGCCACCAGCTGGGCAGCAGGCCGCGCACCTTGGCGCGGCGATAGCGGTCGTCGATCAGGTGCACGGTGCCAACATCCTGCTCGGTGCGGATCACGCGGCCAGCCGCCTGCACCACTTTCTGCATGCCCGGATACAGGTAGGTGTAGTCGTAGCCGTTCTCTTCGCCATAACGCAAGTCCATGGCCCGCTTCATGTTTTCGTTCACAGGGTTCACTTGCGGCAGGCCCAGCGTGGCGATGAAGGCGCCGATCAGCCGCTTGCCCGGCAGGTCCACCCCTTCCGAGAACGCGCCGCCCAGCACCGCGAAGCCCACCCCCCGGCCGCTCTCGGTGAACCGGGCCAGGAACGCGGCGCGGCCAGGCTCGTCCATGCCCGGGGTCTGCAACCAGATCGGCACCGTGGGGTGGCGTTCGCGCATCAGGTCGGACACCTGGCGCAAATAATCGAAGCTGCTTAAGAACCCCAGATAGTTGCCGGGCCGCTCGGCGTATTGCGTGGCGATCAAGTCGACGATCGGCGCCAGCGAACGTTCGCGGTCGCGGTAGCGCGTAGACACGTTGCCCACCACCCTTACGGCCAGTTGCTCTGCCTGGAAGGGCGCGGCCACGTCGATCCAGGGCGCATCCTTGGGCAGCCCCAGCGTATCGCGGTAGAACTGCTGGGGGCTGAGCGTGCCGGAAAACAGCACCGTCGCGTGCGCCGCCGCGTAGCGCGCCGCCAGATACGGCGCCGGGATCACGTTGCGCACGCACAAGGTGGACGGCCGCGTCTTGGCGCTGGCCACGCCCACGTCCGACAGCGTCACGTCAAACAGCGCATGCGAACCGAATTGTTCGGCCAGGCGCATGAACTGCAGCGCTTCGAAGTAGAACGTCAATACGGGATCGTCTTGCGGCAACGGCGATTCAGCCATGTGCTCCATGATGGCGCCTACGGCCTTCTGCACGGCGGTCAAA
>CAUSDE010000031.1:0-67436 GCA_963530045.1 uncultured Achromobacter sp. | reverse complement strand
CAGACGTTGGCCACCGAGGACGTCACCGAGATCGTGGCCTGGTCCTGGGACAGCGGCGCTTCGCAGAGCTTGGTCAAGGTGCCGGTGGATTGCGCCACATTGATGATGATGGGCAAGTCCACATTGGTATTCAGGAGGCTTCCTAGGATTGACCCCACAACAGGAATGTTGCCGACGTTGACCCGCAAATACACACGGATGCCCGCGCTGGTCGCCTGTGTGCCCACGCCGCCGATCGCCACGGTCGGCGGTTCCACGATGCGGACCCTGGCGTCCACGCCCAGCAGCGGGACGCTTAGCCCCAGATTGATCAGGTTCTGCCCGTTGGCAACGACAAGCGCCGTCTCGAGAATGTTAAGCGCATTGACATTGGCCTGCAGTGCAGAAGCCGCTCCGCCCCCGACGACCGACAGGTCCAGTACGCCCCCGTCGCCGAACAGTTTGACGGGCAGGTTCAGCGGCATCAACGCCAAGACCGTGTTGATGGCATTCTTCAATAGGCCCACGTCGGCACCGACCGTGCCCGCCTTGTCGATGACGGTCAGCGTGGCGTTGAGCAACTGACCCAACGTCAGGTTGTTGACTGCGGCGAGTTGCTCAGGCGTCCCCACCCCGGTGGCGACCGACAACGGCAGTCCGAGCGCTTGCAACAGGCCCGCCGGCGTGATGTTGACGGACGCCAGGCCGGCCGCGTCCAACACGTCCAGCTGGGCGGGCGAGGCGCCCACGGAGGTCAGCAGCTGGGACAACAAGCCGCCCCGCTCCAGGCGCAGTAGCCTGGACCCCACCGAGAACGCCGCGACGGGTTGCGTATTGGTGGCCACGGCAGTCGTCGCGACCAGGGTTCCGCCGTCCGAACCGCCCGAGAAAGTGGGGATGATGCTGGCCAGCCGCTTGCGTACGCCAACACGCACCGCGTTGAACGACTGTCCGCTGGCAGCGTCGAACACATGCATCCCGGAGGCATCGGCCCGCGTCGAATCCCAGACTTTGCACTCGACCGTGATGTCAGCAGCGGTGAACGTGGCGAAGAAGCCGGGCACGTTGGCCAATGCCGAAATCCGACCAGCGGTCACGGCTCGTGCGCAATCCGCCGGCGTCCCCATGCCGAGCACCTGGACGGCCGACAGCGCAGCCAGATCCGCCCCCTTCTGCATTTCGCGCTTCATGTAGAAGCTGTAGGCAAGATGCGCCACGCCAAGCAGCACCAGTCCCACCAGCACTGCGAACACGACAGCCACGGTAATGCTGCCGCGCTGGCGCAGCAGGCAAGCAGGTCGAAAAGGGGCGGCAGGCATGATCTGGTGGCTCCGGCTCGTCTCCAAGCCTTAATTGGTGTTCTTGGTTTCGACCCGCTTCTGGAACCAGTCCGGGATAGGCTGCTTGAAACTGTCCACATAGCGGTTCCAGGCCGCTGACGACACCGGCCCGAGGATGGGCAGCACGCCCCCCGCGCGGCGACCGTCGGCCTGCGCCGCCAGCAACCCCCGCGTGACATCGCCAAAGCCTTCCTGGACGTCGGCAGCGGCCGGTTGTGGAGCAGCTTGCGCCGCTGCTTGCTGTGCGGCCGGCGCCTCTGGCTGCGGCATCGGCGTCTGCACCTGTTGCACCACCGGCCGATTCGGCAAGGAGGCCGCCGGCGGCGGCGCGGGCTGCGCACCGCCGCCGCCGGCGCCGCCCGACATGTTGCCAGTCAGTGGCGAATTCGACTGGGCCTGCGCGTTCACGGGCGCCAGCGCGGCCAGCACCATGACCAGGGTGGAGCAACAAATCAAGCGAGTGTGAGACATGAAAATATTCCTGAACACGGAGTTAACGCACGATGGGCCCATTGCCCAGGCCATCCATCAAGGGACTCATCATTGGCATCACGGCGCCCTCGCCGCTGGACACGCGGGTCGGTACCGCCCCGCCAACGGCAGCGGCCGCCGGCATCGACGTCGGCATGCGATGGCTGCGGATCTCGGAGGCCAGGCGCAGTACTTGGCCGCGCGCGTCATCGCCGAGCCGCGCCCGGTCCATCAGTTGCTGCGCCTTGACCGGATCCCCCTCGACCAGCAGCAGCACCGCCATGTTGGCCAGGACCTTGCCGTTCTCCGGCGCCAGCTCGGCCGCCTGGCCAAGGGGCACCCGGGCGCCGTTCACGTCGCCCGCGCGCAGGCGCGCATACCCCAGGTCTCCCAGAATCCGCGCGTTCATCGGCGCCAACTTGGCTGCCCGGGAAAAATCGTCGATCGCCTGATCGAACTGGCCGCGGCCACCCGCGATCAGGCCAAGACCATGCCAACCGTCGGCCGCCTGGTCACCGCTGGTCAAGGCGCGGTAGGCCTGCTCGCTCAAGGCAATCTGCCCGGTCTGGCGCAAGGCGTCGGCACGCATGACCGCCACGCGGCTGTCATTGCCGAACTTCTGCTGATAGGCGTCGATATAGGCCAGCGAGGCGAAATAGCGTTCCTGACGCTGCGCTTCGGCGATCAGCGACAGCATCATTTCCGGCTCTTTGGGTCGGCGCCGCCCTTCAGCCTCGTCTTCCTTCTGGCGCGCCAGCGCCTGCTCCTGCTGCTGTTGCTGCATCAGTTGCCAGGCAGACTCTGCACTATTGGTCTTGCATCCGCTTAAACCGACCATTGCCGCCATCGCCGCAAGGCTCCAGCGCAACGCGCTATGCTTGGTTCCTGTCGCGCTTGCCATTACGAGCCCCCCATGCGCGAAAACGCGCGAAGTACCGCCACAAACCCCGACCCGCCCGTAATGATCAGCAACGCCGGCAACAAGGTAACGATCATGACGCCCGTCATCTTGACCGTCGTCTTGCCCACTTTTTCTTTCAATTCCAAGCGCCGGGATTCACGCAGCCGCTCCCCGAAACGATTCAGCGGCTCTTGCACCGCACCACCGTGCTGGTCCACCTGCGCGATCAGGCGGCAGATAGCCGAGAGGTCGTCGTTGTCGAAACCCGTCGCCAACCTCGCCAGCGATTGTTCGCGGGTGCGCCCTCGCACGTAGAGTTCGGATGCCAGGCGCAGTTCCTGCGACAGCACCGGCAACACCTGCCCGAATTCGGTCACCAGCACCTGCATGCTCTGGTCGATCGATAGCCCCACTCCCTGCAACAGGCGCAACAGGTCGATTAACAAGGGCAATTCGTCCGCCGCCATCCGCCGACGCCGGGCCACGCGCCGACGCACAAACCATTTCGGCAGCATGTAACCGAGCGCGAAGCCCAGGAACGCAGAGATGGCTATTCCGCTCACTGAATCGACATGGCGATAACGTATACCCAGCGCCACGGCGACGACCGGCAGCAAGATCGCCAAGCCGAACCGGACGACGACAAAGCGCGATCGTGCCGTGGCGGAATCGGAGTAACCGGCCAAATCCACCAGTTTTCGGTCCTCGGCGGCCAGCAAGGATTCCGCCAGCCGGCCCTCGCTCAAGCGCTTGCCGAACGAATCCGCAGCGCGCGTGGCGGCCGCGAATTTGCCTTGCGCGTCCTGGGCCGGCAACGCTTGCGGCGGCGCACCGCCCCCCTGACGCGCCAACGCATGGTCCACGACCTGACGGCTTCTGTTCTGGCCGCGCAAGCGCCGCGCCATGCCAAGGCCCAACACCAGCATCGCTGCTGCGACCAGCATCAAAGCCATCGCCAACAGGGTGGAGACATTCCAGGAATGCAGGAAATCCATCACGCGTTCCCCTTCAAATGGACTTGGCCATGCGATACAACCAGTAGCTGCCGCCGATCTGCAGGACAACGGCGGTCACCAGCATCTTGAATCCGGACGGATCGCGCCACAGGCCCAAGAACAGGTCGTTGTTCGCCATCATGATGAAGCCGGCGATGCCTACCGGCAGCAAGGCCAGGATCCACGCCGACAGCCGGATTTCGGCCGAACTCGCCGACAATTCGTTGCGCGCCTGGGCCACGTCGCGCATGAAGGCGGCCATGCGCTCCAACACCTGATCGCTGCGGCCACCGAAGCGCATTGCCAGGGAAACGACGGCGGCAATCATGTACAGCTCTTTCAAGCCGTACAAGCGGGACACGTGCACCAAAGCTGCGTCCAGTTCCTTGGCCGAACGGCTCAGGCTGGCAGCCGTCTCCATCACCTCACGCAAGGGCTCGTCCGTTGTCGCAGCCGCCGTCTGGAATGCCGACCCCATACTGTTGCCTATGGTGATCAAACGCACGATGTTGTCCAGGAATGCCGGCAACTGAGAGATCATCCGACGCTGCCGCTTGTCGGCGCGCAACCACAACAGGAAATATTCCAGGATCGCCACCAGCACTAGCACCACCACGCCGGACAAGGCGCCCAGGAACAACCAAGCCAGCGCCGCCGCGCCTACCAGGGGCAAGACCAGCCGCACGTAAAAGCCAGCGCTCTGGCGCACGCCCGCCAGCAGCAACAGCCGGTCCCACTTCGGAAGACCGCTGCGTACCGCCCGTGAATTGCTGGAAAATGAATCGCTCGCGGCAAGCGCTTCCCGCCCGCGGTTGAGTTGATTGTCCAGAAAGGTCGAACTCGCCGCCCGGCGCGCGCCGCTGTTGGCATGGCGCCAAAGCAGCACCGCGCCGATGGCCAGCACCAACGCCAGGCTCGCCAGCACCAGGGCTTGCATCATCAGCGCCTCCGGCTCCAGAATCCGCCGCCGTCGTTGTCGCCCGGCGCGGGATCGTTGTTGCGCGCCTCGGTGCGCATCTTGGCAAGCTTGGGCGTATGGGGATGGATTCCCAGCCAGTTCCAGCGGTCTTTTTCTTCGCCGTCGGGCGTCGTGAAGGTTTCGTGCCGGTAGAGTTCCTGCGTGGAAATCACGTTGTCGCCCATGCCGGTGACCTCGGTCACCGACAGCACGCGGCGCTTGCCGTTGGACAGGCGGCCGATCTGCACGATGAAATCCAGCGCGCTGGCGATCTGCCTGCGCAAGCTGTCTTCGCTCCCCTGGAATCCCGCAAACCCGGCCAGCATCTCGATCCGGTACAGGCATTCGCGCGGCGAGTTCGCGTGGATGGTCGCCATCGACCCTTCGTGGCCGGTGTTCATCGCCTGGAGCATGTCCATGACTTCGGCGCCGCGTACTTCGCCCACCACGACGCGGTCCGGCCGCATCCGCAAGCTATTGCGGATCAGTTCGCGGATACTGACCGCACCGCTGCCGTCGAACCCGCCCTGGCGCGACTCCAGCCGCACCACGTGCGGGTGGTTCAGCGACAGTTCCGCCGTGTCCTCGACCGTGACGACGCGTTCGGTTTCCGGAATGAAGAACGCCAGCGCATTGAGCAACGAGGTCTTGCCCGAACTCGTCCCGCCGGACACCAGCACATTGCAACGGTTCTTGACCGCTTCATGCAGCAGCCGGTAGATCTCTTCGTCAAACGAACCCAGGGTCAGCAAGTCCGCAGGCTTCAACGGGTCTTGCCGGAACTTGCGGATCGACACCATGGGGCCGTCCACGGCCAGCGGTTCGATCACCACGTTCAAACGGCCGCCATCGGGCAGGCGCGCATCCACCATGGGGCTGGACTCGTCCAGCCGGCGGCCGATGGGCGCCAGGATGCGTCGCACGATGCGCAGCACGTGCTGGTTGTCGGTGAACCGCAGCGTCTCGCGCGCCAGCACGCCGCGGCGCGAGACGAACACGTTGTCGTAACCGTTGATCAGGATGTCTTCGACGGCCGGGTCGGCCAGCAGGTCCTCGAGCGGCCCCAGGCCCGCCAGTTCCTTGGTCAGAGCCTCGGCGATCTGCCGCATTTCCCCTTCGTTGATCGGCACGCGGCGCAAGCGCACGAAACTGGCGACCTCGATGTCGACGAATTCCTGGATCGCCGACCGGGCCCACCGGCCGAACTCCGCGCCCAGTTCCTCGATACGGGAAAGCAGGTGCTCGTAAGCCGCCGTCTTTACTTCCTGGAAGCGGTTCGACGCCGAGAATCCCTTGTCGCCGTCCCCGCCAAACTCTATTGTCGCTGTCATGATCATGTCGGCTTCCGTTGCAGTCCTTGCGTCGTTGCGTTAACCGACGACCATACGGCGGTGCACGCCGGGCAGCCACGTGGCCAGCCAGCTTGCCCGCCCTCCGGGCGTACTGTCTTCCGCCCCCAGCTTTTCCACGAGCCCCTGGACGGCGCGCACGTAGATATCGCGCTCGGCGTCCTCGTGCAGCAGATGCCCTTGGTTCGTGCACACCATCAAAGCCAGCGTGCGATCCGGCAAGGTGCCCACCAGTTCCAGCTGAAACCGCTCGGCGATTTGCTGCGCGGTCATGCCGTAGCGTTCGTCATACCGATTGACGATCAAGCCCAGGGTGCGACGGTCGACATGCAATTGCTCCAGCTCTTGCAACAGCCCGGCCAGAGACACCAGGGCGCCAACGCTCTGGTCGGTCACGATCCAGTTCTGTTCCGATGCGCGCGCCAGGCCCGCCACGAATTCAGGATTCGTAAAACCGCCCGAATCTGCAATCACTACGCCGAAATGCTGGCGCATGCGTTCGAACACCAAGAGCGAATCGGATTGCGAGACATCGCGCATCTGACTCAGGTCCCGCGGCAACGACAACACGCTCAGACCGTTGGGCGTATGCGGCATGGCCGATCCCAGCAATGTGGAATCCAGACGGCGCAGGTTGCGCGCGGCCTCGGAGAAATCGAACTCCCCACCAATGTTCAGGTAGAGCTGGCAATCGCCCACGGGCCAACCCAAGTCCATCAGCGCCACGCGGCTGGACAACGGCAGCGAGGCTCCCGACTCGGCCGCAGCGACTTTCGCGCCTTTGCCGCCGTTGGCCATGGCGCGCGCGCCATGCGCCTGCTTCAGGCGGTCCTGGGCCATATGGGCCAGATGGACGGCCAATGTGCTGGCGCCCACCCCGGGTCGCGCCCCCAGCAACAAGACACTGCGCCGTGAACCGTCCGTGCGGCCGCCGTCCGCTTGCGCGTCCAGCAGCCGCAACACGATTTCCTTGATTTCCTGCGGCGCGACCGTAGGGTCGACGAAGTCGCTGACTCCGGCTCGCAGCGCGGCAATGGCCCCTTCGGGCTGGCTCAGCAGGCCCACTGCCACTCTCGGCAGCGTGGGTGCGATGCGCGCCAGCAAACGCGCTAACTCGGCGGACTTGAACAGCTTTCCGGGTTCGTCTTCACTCAGCGTGAAATCCAGGAAAACTACCTGAGGAGATATCTCGGCCAAACGCCGCGCCAATTCCTCATTGCCAGGCGATTCTTGGGTCAGCATTCCCATTTCGCCCAGCGCCTGCCCCAGTTGTACGGCGACATCCGCGCCTTTGGAGCAGAACAAAAACCGCTTGCTGTTTTGCAGGCCAACCCACTCGCTTGCATGTGTCTTCATATTAGTCACCGCGAAAAACCCGGCATTTGCTGGCCGCCCATGGGACCCGTCAGGTAGTAGCCCCAGGCGTTAAAGCCGTTGTCCGCACGCTCTTGCTTTTCCCCCGGCAATGGCAAATTCACCCCGCGTGCGATGGGGCGGACAAGCCGCGGCGTCACCACGATTACCAACTCCGTTTCTTCCTGCGTGTAATCAAGGCTGCGGAAAAACGACCCGATGATCGGCAAATCGCCCAGCAAGGGGACCTTGCTGACCATCGCCTTGGTCTGGCGCGACACCAGCCCGCTGATCACGAAGCTTTCGCCATCGCCCAACTCGACGGTCGTGTCGGCGCGGCGGGTGCGCAGCGCCGGGATGATCGAACTGGATTCCGTGCCGCTGTTAAGCACGATGCCGTTGCTGTAGTCCAGTTCGCTAGCCTCAGGCGCCACTTTGAGCGAAATGCGGTCACGCGACAGCACCGTCGGCGTGACCGTCAGCCCAATGCCGAAGGGCTTGAACGTCACCGACACTGTCCCCAGACCGCCCGATTCGGGAATCGGCAGTTCACCGCCCGCCAGGAAACTGGCGCTTTGGCCGGTCATCGCGACCAGCGTGGGTTCGGCCAGCACGCGCGCCATGCCGTTGGTCTGCAGCAAACGCAGGTTGGCGGAGAAATTCCGGGTGTCGTAGAACAATGAAAAGCCTGATGCCGCTGACGCCAGGTTCGTTGGAACCAGACTGTTGGTCGCGCTCCAGGGGCCGCTGCCGCCCGCGCTCCAATTGATGCCCGCCTCCTTCATCACCGAACGCGACACCTCAACGACCTTGACCTCAACCTGCACGATGCCACCGGTTCCCGCGGAGGACACGTCCACCACGTTCTTCTCGCCGCCTACGGCGGAAGCCGCGATGGCGGCGGAGGCCACCTGCCCCATCGGCGTCTCGGCGTGACCGGAGACCACCGCCCGATCTCCCGCGATGTCGACATTGGCTCCCCCCGCAATGCCCCGGGTGGCAAGCGCCCCCTGGACGCTGCCGCCCACACGCAGGTTCCAGACTTGCGGGGCCGCGTTGTTGCCGCTCCAGATCTGCAACTGCGTCGTGCCCGCTTTCTTGCCGTAAATCAGAAGAGATCCCGCGCGCTTGCCCGAGGCGGGCAAGACCTTCACGTCCGCCACCTCAGGGTCGCCGATCGCGATGCGCGACGGCGCCGTGCCGTCCAGCAGCAATGTCTGTTGCCCCTTCACGGACAAGGCCAGATCGCGCACTGGCGCTGGCGCATTCGCACTCGGCGCGGGTGTCGTCGTCTGTGCGGTGGCGATAACACCGTAGGAGGTTGCCGCTGCCGCCGACAGGATGCAGATCAGGGTAGTGTGCTGATATTTCTTCATTGTGCTGAATCTAGTCATGAGAGAGAGTCCAGCCACGCGCGGCGGCACGCCGCGCGGAGCCACGATCAATAACGCACACGTTCGGATTTGTCCCCGCGCAAGATTTCCACCGTCCTCCCCCCCCTCCACCCGAATTCGCGCCGCGCACAGCGGCCGCGGGGGCTCGCGCGGCAGGCGTCGTCCCATCGAGCTGGACTAGGCTCTCTCCGGCAAATGCGCGGTTCGGCCCTTGCTTGAGCGCTTCGCGCTGCTCCGGCGTCAAATCCGCGCGCGTCTGCAACACCGTGCCGCGCTGGGCGAACAATTGGGTATCGGGTCCGTTGTCATCATTCAGAGGACGCAACGCCAGTTGCAAGCGGCCGGAGCGGCTGGCCAATATCAATGCGTTCACGTGTTCGACCGGAACCGCCAGCACGGCAGTCCTGGCAGGCTGGTTCGATGCGTTGCCCGGTTGGCCCATCGGCTTTTCCTCCGGGCCGTCGACGGAGGCCTTGCCGTATGCCAGCACACGCAGTTGAGACTGGAGCAGCCGCGCCTGACCTCCCGGCACTTCCTGGCCCTTTTCGACCATGAAGAACACATCCACCCAGTCACCCGGGGTGACCCGATTGCCACCGCCGATCACTTCGTCCACGGCGATCGCCAGAGCACGCTCTCCCGGCTTGAGCTGGCGGGCCAGTCCCTGCGCCAGAAGACTGGGGAGGATCGGATCGCCCGCAGCGATGTCGACTTTCGTCACAGTGCCTTCCAGCGGCGCAATCGAGTCATAGCCGCCTGACAATGCCGTCTGCCACTGGGCCACCGTCAACATCTTTGCGCTGTCGATGCGGGTGCCTGCCGGCATCGGTTCCTTTGCCACGACAACGGGATACAGTTTCACGGGCGCGGCGACCGGCGCTGCAGAAGACGCGGGCGTGACACTGGCAGGGGGAGTAGTGGGCGCGGACGCAAGCCGCCAGGCCACAAAGGCAAGCACAATGCCCGCCACCAACAACACACCTGCGACGATCTTGCTCAAACTGCTCATGGGGTCCCCTGCGATATCTGGACAACGGCTTGCGAATGCAATCGGGTGGGAATCCAGCTCTGACCCATGCCTGGCAACGCGTTGATCAGGCTTTGCAGGGTGGCCAGCAGCGGCCAGGACTGGGTGTTGTAGGTCAACGCCACGGTGGCGCAATTGGCTTGCTGTCCCCCCGAGCCGGTCCAACTGCACGGCGCACTGGTGGTCGAACAGATAACGGCGGAGCCGGAGGAGAACGCACTCATCGCCGCAGAGCAGGCCGCCGCCGGCACGTTCGCCTGGCCGTTGAATTGGGCAAACACGGCTGCGCGGGCACCGTCAGTCGCCGCCGATGCCAATTGCTGCTGCATCCAGAACAGCGCGCCAAAGCTCAGTACGCCGAAGATGAACATCAGCAACATGATCAAGGTCAACGAGAACTCCAGCGCCGCGACGCCGCGCTGCCGCGCGAATGCAGGGGGCCTGGCACGTGGGGGGGTAGGCGAGTACATATCAACCTTCCCCGTTCAGATGCACGGTCGCCCGGGCTTTCAAGACACTGGAGGTCGGCATCAACACGACCTGCAGCAAGGGAAGCGAAGGAATGAGCGGATGCGCGCCATAGGCATAGGACACAGTCACCTCGACCTGCCCCTCCGCCAGCGGCAACCCGCTGCAAGCGCCGCCGGCCGAACTGCTCAACTGGCCTTTACTGCCGCAAACTGCCACTTGAATCGGTGCGGCGGACATCGAGCTGATCCATTGCGCCTGATACAGCGCGGCGTCGCGCCCGGCATTGGCCCTCACCGTCAACGGCGTCTGCCCGTCCTGCCATTGCAAGACCTTGCGTGCACCGTCCTGCGCGGCCAGCGCCATGGATTGCTGCGCGGCGGCCACCAGCGAATACGTCAGAATCGCGTAGAACACCAGGAAGAACACCACGAATACCAGGCCGAATTCAACGGCATAAACGCCACGCTGATTGCGGCGGCTCCCAGGTACGCGGCGTAGGGAATCTGGCGACTGCGGCTCGTCAGCGACTTGTACTTCGACACGGTCATGTGCAGCACTGCGTGCAGCCCGGCGAGCAGGCTCGCTCCCAGCAGCACCAGCGCCAGAGACGGAAATCCCAGCAGCAGCCCCAGTATCGCAATGGCCTTGACGTCGCCCGCGCCCATCAGGCGTCGGCCCCACAAAAGCAGGAACGGCACCCCGGCCAGAAACCCTGCCAGCGCCATTGCCCATCCGAACCAATGAGGGGGGTAGACCCAACCGGGCACCGCCCAGGCGGCTGAAAGCCAAAGCAGCTGTGCCACGAACCCCGTAACGATCAACACGTTCGGGACGCGGCGATAGCGCAGATCGCTGTAGATCAGCACCAGATTCCAGCATGCGAACAGCAGCCACCACAATACATCCCCTGGATACAAGGCCGGACCTTCCGAAAATTCGAATTCAATTACGGTTGTGCTTGTCCAGACAAGCACGGATCTCTTCAATAATCACGATCAAAGCAAAGGCGCACCGTGGTAGCTGACAGCGCCCGGCCACCACGGCACCTGCGCTGGCAGGATTAGCTGCCGCCACCCGTAGAACTCGTCAGTTTTCCGGCGAGATCCGTGAACAGCGTTTGGAGCCCTCCCGTAAATGCCCCAATCGCGAGAAGGATCGCTGCTGCCATCAAACCCGCGATCAGCCCATATTCCAGGGCGGTGATGCCTTCTTCGTCATTCCAGAACTGCGCAAGTTTCGCTTTCATGTCGAGCTCCTAAGACTCGATTGATAATTGAGCTGCGCCGTCGCGCGACACCAGCCCCCTATGCCCGGAACTGCTTGCTTTGCGGGAGCATTCCTCGCCCGCGTGCAATCCGGGGCCCTGCTAACCCGGCCCTAGCGTGGACCCTGGCAACTTGCCAGGCTCCGACGCCGGCGCCGATTCAATAAACGAGTCAATACGTTGCGCCATGCGCGCGCGGAACCGCGTCGATGCCCGCTGCAACTGCCAACGCATGATCAGCAACGTGACGATGGACAACGCGAATGCGATATACGGCAGCATGAGCCCGCCGATTTGCAGGCTGGAATAGTCACGTGGGGTCGTGCAGATAACCGTGCCGGCGGCCGCGCCGGTGTAATGCATGCCGCACACGGCGATCGCCATCAAAATGGCGGCTCCGCCGCGCTGAAACTCATTCTGCGTATTGAAAGCCAGCCACAGCGCGGCTGACGCCGCAATTACCGCGATGAGCACCGATAAAACAACCATCGGCAGATTCCAAAGCAATACGGCCGGCATGCGCATGGCGCCCATACCCAGATAATGCATGGCGGCGACGCCCAGTCCGGCGGCGAGCCCCCCCACCAGGCAACGTCCGAAGGTGAAGCGGTCGCGGCCGACATACCAGAATGCCCACCCGGAAAAACCGGCGGCAACCACGAAGCTGAGTATGGTGAGGCCCACCTGATAACCCACCTCGAAGGGCAGGTTCTGCGCCTGCATGCCGATGAAATGCATGCTCCAAATACCGACGCCACCCATGGCCACGGCGCCGATGAGGATGTAACCGATACGTATTTCACCGTCCTGGGTTTCAGTGCGGATACCCGCCGCGGCAAGCAGCGCCACATAAGAGCCAAGTACCGCAATCAGGAACGAGAGCGCGACCAGCCCGCCATGAAACGACAGGGGAACGATGTCGCCCGGGTTCATGAACGGCCCCAATGAAATGGCCTGCGATCGCAGCGTTGCGCGGTCAGGCATTTCCGAGAAGTACTGCAGTCACACGCGCCCATCTTGTGGACCCCCGATTGCCCGAAAACCGATGTGATTTGATACGTTTATATAGTCTTATCTATTAACATTTAATACACATCAGGGTTTACACCAATATTCTCGATACTTAGGCAATAGACATGTAACGGATATCCTGAAATTTATATCAATCCTATTAAAAACCGCTAGTTAACCCTGACGTTTCGTATATGCAACGGTTCCCGGGCATTTCGCAATGTTGTTATCTTGTCGTTTCCGAGCGGTCACAATGAAATAAATTGTCATTATCCCGGCCTACTGGCACCATAACCGCCTGTGGCGTATGCAAACACTGCTTACCAATGTTGTGTCCCTATATATATTCAATATTTAATGAATATCGAATACATGGCCGGACAGCGCCTGAAGAAATGAGAGATACAAAAGGCATGAGACGTCCGTACCCGGCAAGTCCGCTTACCCTCGCCCTTATCTGCGCCCTTGCCTTCAGTGCGAATGCGCGTGCCGATGGCCCGCTGCGGGGCAACCCTGTTGATTCGCTGCCGCAGTTGGAAAGGCCCCCTGGCGCCCAGCAACCTCCACCTGTCGTGGAAACGGCCACGCCCGAACAATTGGCGTTGCAAGCCAGGTTGGCGCAACGCATCGTGCCGCTCAACTTCGACGTGAGCGGCGTCCACGCCATTGCTTTCGACGAGGTATCGGCCATTCTTGCGCCGTTGTCCGGCAAGGAAATCAGCCTGGGCGAATTGGTGCAGCAAGTCGACAAGATCACGCAGCTATACCGCGACAAGGGGTATCCCCTATCGTTCGCGCTGGTGCAGAACCAGACGTTCGCCAACGGGCTGGTCGTGGTCACCGTGGTCGAGGGCTATATCGGAAACGTGCGGATCGAAGGCGATATCGGCAATGCGCTGGACCGCCTGGAAACGCTGGCCGGCCCGTTGAAGGAAGACCGTCCGTTGCAGCAAGCCACGCTGGAACGCCAGTTGAACCTGATGCGTACGGTGCCGGGCGTGAAGTTCACGCCTAACCTGGATCTGCCGCGCCGCGCGGATGGCGCGACGGAACTGGTGCTGACGGCCTCCCGCCAACCGGTCAGCGTGACAGGCGGCGTTGCCGATCTGGGCACTGGCATGCAGCCGCTGGTGAACCTGGGCACCAACAGCCTGACGCCGCTGGGCGAGCAGGTGAGACTGACGGCATCCATCCCGTTCAATAGCGACGACGTCAAATACGTCATGGGCGAAGTCCGGGTGCCGATCGGTCCGGACGGTTTGGCGATCAAGGTCGACGGTTATCACTATGACGCCAAGCCCCAGGACGATGCCATCGAATACCTGGGATTTGAGCGGCGGGTGAAAAACGACCGCATCGGCATCGGCGTCAGTTATCCCTTCTTGCTGAACAACACCCGTTCCCTCACGGGGACGCTGGGCGTCTATGCCGCAAACTCCAAAGACCGTTACGACTCGCGCACATCGGACCTCTGGCTGCAGCAAGACGCGAGAGTGCGCGCCGCCAACGCTGAGCTTCGATATATTCAGGTATCCGAAAGCAAGACAACAGACGTTACCGCGAGCGTATCGAAGGGGTTTGACGCGGCGGGTGCGAAGAAGGACATCTCGACCAACTATGGATATTCAGCCACGCCGATCCTTGATCTGGATTTCACGCGCTACAACCTGAATGCAAAACAAACGTTTGCGTTGCCCGCGCAGTTCGGACTGACCTTTTCCGGCGCCGCGCAGTATTCCAGCAATATCCTGCCCTCGTCCGAGCAAGTCTCCTTCGGGAGCTGGCGCTATGCCATGGGGTATGCGCAAGGCGAGCAAAGCGGTGACAAGGGCGTGGGCGTATCGGCCGAAGTCAATCGCCGTTTCGGCACGGGCTGGGAATACCTCTCGAGCGTGCAGCCGTATGCCTTGGTGGACTACGCGCGCACCTGGTACAACAACAAGAGCTTGCAGGCGATTAACCAACGGCACCTGTCATCGGTCGCCCTGGGCCTGCGGTTCACGGACGACAAATACTATCTGTTCGATTTCAACGTCGCCAAACCGATCGGGTCGGCCTCCGTCAACCATGACAGGGACGTGCGCTTCAATGCCAACTATTCCCTGTTCTACGACGCGTTCTGACCCAGGGACAATTCCTGCCCTACTGACCGGCGCCTGTTTTTACAGGCGCTTTTTTTTGCGCATCCCACACACCACGTTACGTAACGTCGCCCGTAACGTAACGGGAAATAACCTGCCATTCGTAACATTCGCAGGGTTTTTGCCGTCGCAAAAATGCGGGTTTCTCAAGCTTGGTACAAACCCTCAACCAATCACGCAAGGCTATGATTTATAAGGAGTTTATTTAGTAGCAAATATCAACGAAGAGCAAAAATCCGGGCGCGAGAAAAATGTTGGCACGATTTATGCATGGAGAGACGTATCGGGCAGTTTCATCGCCTGACCCATCCAACCCGAGGAGCTCGCCATGTATACCAAAGTAGACGCAAAGCGCATTCAACGTATTTTGACCTCCACCGTCATGGCCGCTGCTCTGATGAGCGCGCTGGCTGCTTGCGGCGGCGGCGGCGGGAGCGGCAAGAAGTCAGCCGGCCTGCCTGGTACCGATATTCCGACGAATCCGGGCGGCAACAATCCTGGCGGCACCGACCCGACCAATCCTGGCGGCACCGACCCGACCAATCCCGGCGGCACCGATCCGAACACGCCCGTCAATCCCGTGACGGCCGGCCTGCTCCAAACCACGTTGGGCAATACTGGCAAAGCCGTGGACAACACGCTGCCGCTGAATCTGGGTACGACGTTGGGCGGCGTGGGCAAGGCGCTGGACCCGACTTTGGCTCCTGTCGTCAACACGGTTGTCGGGCTGACCCAGGAAGTGGGTGCCACGACCGGCTTGGGCCAACCCGTGGATGGCGTCACCAAACAAGTGGGCGGCCTGGTCAGCGATTTGGGCACCACCGTCAAAGGCACCGGCCTGCCGGGCGGACTGAGTTCCGGCCTGGGCGGCCTGGTCGACGGTTTGGGCAAGACGGTGGCCAGCACCGGCGGCCTGCTGAACGCGGACCCCGCCAATCCGCAACCCCTGACAACCATCCTGGGCAACGCGACGAACGCCGTTGGCGCCTTGACCGCCGGTCTCTCCGGCCAAGGCGGCCTGTTGAACCCCGTGACGCAAGCCGTTGGCGGCATCACCGGCGGCGTGCTGGGCGGCCCTTCGAAGCCGATTCTCGAACCGGCGCTGGGCAACGTGGGCAAGACCGTGGACAACGTGCTGCCGCTGGGCCTGCAGCCCACCCTGGCCGGCCTTGGCGCCGCGCTTGATCCCACCGCCAGCCCGCTGGCCGGCACGGTCACGGGCCTGACGCAACAGTTGGGCGCGACCACCAAGCTGGGAGCCCCGGTCGCCGGACTGCTGACGAACCTGGGCGGCACGCTGGCGTCGGCCGGCAGCTCCTTGCCGGGCAATACGGCAGGCCTGAACGGCGTGCTGCAGGGCTTGGGCGGCGCGGTGGCCAGCGCGGGCGGCTTGCTGCACGCCACCCCGGGCAACTCGAATCCGCTGGGCGCGACGCTGGCCAACGCGACGGGCGCAGTCGCTTCCCTGACCTCCGGCTTGGGCCTGGGCGGCGTGACGGGCGGCCTGACCGGCGGCGCTGGCGGCACGGGCGGTTTGCTTAGCCCGATCACGGGTCTCCTCGGCGGCGTGGGCGGTGTGGGCGGCACGCCGGCGGCAGGTGGCGTGGGCGGGCTGCTGGCTCCGGTGACGGGCTTGCTGGGTGGCGTGACCGGCGCAGTGGGCGGCGCGACGGGCGGCACGGCCAACGGTGGTTTGCTGGGTGGCTTGCTGGGCGGCGTGACGGGTGGAACCACTGGCGGCACCACCGGCGGGACCACGGGTGGCACGGCCAACGGCGGCCTGCTTGGCGGCCTGCTGGGTGGCGTGGTCGGTGGTGTTTCGGTCGGCGCGACGACGGGCACGGGTGCCAGTGCAGGCGCCAGCGCAGGCGGCGCAGCCGGTGCCGGCACGACCAACGGCGGTTTGCTGGGCGGCTTGCTGGGCGGCGTCACCGGTGGCGTGACCGGTTCGTCGACGACGGGCGGCGCGACGAACGGCGGCCTGTTGGGTGGCCTGCTGGGCGGCCTGTCGGCCAAGAAGTAAACCACCACATCCGCAAGGGAGCGACATCATGCTGCAACAAGAAACCATCGTTCACCATGAGCATGTGACCGTGATGCCTGAATCTCGCACGAGTGACCTGCGCCCGGGAATGCTTGACGATATCGCCCTGATGCTGGGTCGGCAGTTTTCGGTGTACAACGCCGCGTGCCAGTCGGCCCTGGCGGAAAAGCTGGGGATCCCCCTGGCGGACCTGAAGGCGCTGGAACTGGTGATGGAGTTCGATGCCTTGCCCACCGGGCAACTCGCCCAGTTGATGGGCATCAGCTCCGGCGGCGCGACCGCCTTGATCAACCGGCTGGAGGCGGCAGGCTACGTGCAGCGCGGCCGCCACCCGCTGGATCGCCGGATGATCGTGATCCGGCCGGTCGAGGAGCAATGCCAGCACCTGTCGCAGGAGCGGCAGTGGATTGCCGAAGCGGTGATGCTGATGGCGCGCCGCTACGACACCACCGAGCTGGAAACGGTGCATGCCTTCCTGGCGCAATGCGTCCGCACCTTGAGGCACGACACGCTGGTTTGGCTGGAAACGCGCAGCGCGCATCACGACGACCACTGACCCCGGTCCCGCGCGTACGGCGCCGCGTGCCCCGCACGCCCTGATCCGACAGGATCAGGGCGTGTTTTTCATGGGAATCATCCCGGCGGCGTGCCGAACTGCAGCCGGGGAACGGCGGCCAGCAACCGGCGAGTCAGTTCCTGCTGCGGCGCGTGCAGCACGGCGTCGGCCGGCCCCAGTTCGATGATGCGTCCGCCATCCATGACGGCGATGCGGTCCGCCAGATACTCGACCACGCCGAAGTTGTGCGTGATGAACAGGTAAGCGATGCCCAGTTCGTCCTGAAGCTCGCGCAGCAGGTCCAGGATCTGCGCCTGGACGGAAACATCGAGCGCGGACGTGGGTTCGTCGCAGATCAGGACCTTGGGCTCGACCGCCAACGCCCGCGCGATCGCGATGCGCTGGCGCTGCCCCCCCGAGAATTCATGCGGGTAGCGCGTCAGCGTATTCACCGGCAGGCCCACCCGCTCGATCAATTGCGCCGCATGCACGGCACGCGCCGCCTTGGTCATGCCGCGACGCAGGGATGCCAGGCCTTCATCCAGGATGTCTCCCACGCGCATGCGCGGATCGAGCGAGGCGTAGGGGTCCTGGAACACGATCTGGATGTCCTGGCGCAGATCGCGCAGCGTGCGCCGGTCGGCCGACAGCGCATCCTTGCCCTGCAGCATTGCCCGGCCTGAAATCCGGGCCCCCTCGATCAGGCGCAGCAACGCCTTGCCGGTGGTGGTCTTGCCGCAACCGGATTCCCCCAGCAAGGCCAGCGTTTCGCCTGCGCGCAGTGAAAAGGTCACCCCATCGACCGCCTTGACCCACGAGACGATGCGGCGCAGCGGGCCCTTGCGCACGGGGTAATGCACTTTAAGGTCTTGAACGTCCAGCACCACGTCGCCGGGCTTGCGCGCCGCGCGCTGGCCCGCCGCGCGGTCGTCCTCGCGCGCCATCGCCTGGCGACGCTGTTCGGTCAGCGGAGTGCCACGCTTTTCAAAGGTCGGAATGGCCTCGAACAACTGCCGCGCATAAGGGTGCTTGGGCGCCCGGAAGAATTCCTCGGCACTGGCGCTTTCGACGATTTCTCCGGCGCGCATGAGCGCCACGTGATGCGCCACGTTCTTCACCACCGCCAGATCGTGCGTGATGAGCAGCACGGCCATGCCGATTTCCCGCTGGATGTCGGCCAGCAGGTCCAGCACCTGCGCCTGCACCGTGACGTCCAGCGCGGTTGTCGGCTCGTCGGCGATCAGCAGCAGAGGCTCCGCAGCCAGCGCGATCGCAATCATGACGCGTTGCTTCTGCCCGCCCGAGAACTGGAACGGATAATCGTCCACTCGCCGCTCGGGCTCGGGAATGCCCACGCGCCGCAGCCAGTCCACCGCACGGGCGCGGGCGGCCGCGCCCCGCAGGGGCGTGTGCGCCGTCAGCGTTTCAATGATCTGGTCGCCCACCCGCATGACCGGGTTCAGGCTGGTGGACGGCTCCTGGAAGATGATGCCGATCCGCCCCCCGCGCACCCCGCGCATGGCGCTTTCAGACAAGCGGTTCAGATCTTCGCCGTCCAGATCGATCTGACCGCCGACGATGCGGCCGGCGTCCGGCAGCAGACGCAGCAACGCCAACGCCGTGATGCTCTTGCCGCATCCGGATTCGCCCACCAGCGCAAAGGTCTGCCGTTCAGAAATGGCCAGCTGCAAGCGCTTGACCGCGTGGGTCATGCCGCTTTCACCGGCGATGTCCACCTCCAGGCCCTGCACATCGAGCAAAGGCGCGTCGTAGCTCATGGCGCTTCTCCCGACTTGGACGGACGCGGTTCGGCGGCCAGCGCCGTCGCCGGACGGCGGCCGAACAGGCCGCCCAGGCGGGCCATGCGGCTGGGCTTGTAGCGGCGCGTGCGCGGATCGAAGGCATCGCGCACGGCATCGGCGAACAGGTTGGCCGCCAGCACCAGCGCCAGCATGAACATGAAAGCGGTCATCAGACTCCACCAGATCATGGGATCGCGCGACATCTCCAGCCGGGCGCCATTGATCATGGAGCCAAAGGAATTCATGCTGGGATCCACGCCGATGCCAAGATACGACAGCACGGCCTCATAGAGCACCAGGCCCGAGAATTCCAGCACCACGGTGATCAGCACCAGATGCGCCACGTTGGGCAGCAGGTGGCGCGTCATGATGCGCCAGTGCGACACGCCGAACGCGCGTGCCGCCTGCACGTATTCCAGTTCCCGCAGCTTGAGCGTTTCCGCGCGCAGCAGGCGGCACAGCCCGGCCCAACCGGTCAGGCCGAGAATCATGCAGAGCAGGAACAGCCGCAGGTCCGCCCGCGCGACCGAGGTGTCGAACAGGTCGGCGTGGTTGTCGATGTAGACCTGCATCATCAGCGCGCAGGCCGCCACCAGCAGCACGCCGGGGATCGAGGTGATGGTGGTGTACAGGTACTGGATGGCGTCGTCGACCTTGCCCTTGAAGTAACCCGCCGCGATGCCAAAGATGATGGCCGGCGGCAGCATGGCGATGGTGGTCAGGCTGCCAATGACCAGCGCCGTGCGGATGCTTTTCAGCGCCTGCCACAGCACGTCGTTGCCGATGCGGTCGGTGCCTAGCGCGTGATAGCCGCTGGACAGGCCGGCCAATGCCCCGGCCGTCAGGCAAAGCAACGTGAAAGTCACCGCCATGGCGCGCCACGGGATGTCGGCGTGGCCGCCAAACAGTTGGCCGGCCGCTTCGGACGCCGACCCGGTGCGCCGCGCCAGGCAGGCGTACAGGATGATCGTGGCCAGCAACGCCAGCCCCAACCCGCCGGCCAACCCGATTCCCAGGCGCTTCAGGACATCGCCCGTATGCTGTTCGTCGGGGTGGGTCAGATGGGTGGCCGCGCCACGCAAGCGCGGATAGTCGCGCACCGGCTTGCCATCGACCACCATGGTTTCCTTCAGGAACAGATTCGCCGCCAGCGGCTGCGAGTAGTTCTTTTCGGGGCTCGTCAACACGGTGCCCGACAGCAGGCCATCCAGCGCCGACTTGACGACGGGCGCATAGACCGGCGGGGCATCGGCGGCCGCGCCCGGCACAGGAGGCAGTTGCGGACGGTAATGCACGGAGTCCAGCAGGCCCACCAGGGTGAACGCGGCCAGGACCACGGCGGAGCACATGGCGGGCGTGTCGCGCGCCACCCGCCCCCAGGTCGCTCGCAGGTTCGGACTGCGGCGCACATGCCAGACGTAGGCCAACGCGCTGAGCGCCATCAGCCACAGCGCAACATCGGTCCATAGAAAGACGATCTTCGGCATGGCGGCTACTCGAAACGGACGCGGGGGTCAGCCAGCGTGTAGGAAATATCGGCCAGGATCAGCCCCACGATGTAAAGCGCCGCGCCCAGGAACACCATGGCGCGCACGACGGAAAAGTCCTGCGCGTTGATGGCGTCGATGGTGTAGCTGCCCAGGCCCGGAATGCCGAAGAAAGACTCTGCGATCAGGCTGCCCATGAACAGCAGCGGCAAGGCGGCGACGGTGCTGGTCAGGATGGGCAGCATGGCGTTGCGCAGCACGTGCCGGAACAGCACGACGCGTTCGGCCAACCCCTTGGCACGCGCGGTGCGCACGTAGTCCTTACCGATTTCTTCCAGGAACAGGGTGCGGTAGAAGCGCGCCTCGGGCCCCAGCCGCGACACGATCGCCACCAGCACCGGCAGCGCCAGGAACTTGACGACGTCCAGCCCGCCCGCGAAGCCCGAGAACGGCACCAGGCGCATGAGCTTGGCGAAGACCCACTGGCCGGCGATGATGTAGAACAGGCTGGAGATGGACAACAGCAGCACGCACACCACCACGCCCCAGAAATCCAGTCGCGTCGCCCGGAAATACACCAGCGTCAGTGAAAAAACGATGCTGACGAAAAGTCCCAGGATGAACGTGGGCACCGCCAATGCCAGGCTGGGGCCCATGCGGGTCTTAATCTCGCGGCCGATATCGCGGCCGCTGTCGGACGCGCCGAATTCCATCACGAGCAAAGGCACCGACCGTTGGTAGAACACGGTATCGGTCAGCTGGGCCGTCCCTTCGGCTTTGGCGTTGAAGAACAGCGGCTTGTCGTAGCCGCGCTCAACCTTCCATTTTTCCACCGCGTCCTGGCTGGCGCGCTGTCCGCCGATGGCCAGGCGCGCCATGTCGTCCGGCGTATTGACCGCGAAGAACAGGATGAAAGTGAAGAGGTTCACGCCGATCAGAATCAGCACGCCATACAACAGCCGGCGGATCACATAGCCGATCATGATTGATGCTCCTTACGGGCGCCGGGCCCAAAGGCCGTCTGGCGTTCGCGGCGCTTGAGCGCGACGTACGACGGCCAGATCGCCAAGGCCAGCAGCAGCACGAACAGGCCGATCGGCCACCATCTTGGGAAATTCCATTCGTCGATCTTCTGCTGCCGAAGCGCGGGGTCCAGCTTCAGGTACTGGAGCGTGTTGCGCACCATCTGCGTCGGCTTGGCGTTGCCGACCCACTGCTGGTAGGCGCCGCCCGACATCGGAAAGAATCCGAACATCCAGGGCGCGTCGCGCTGCACGACCTCCACCATCCTGGCGATGAGCTTCTCCTTTTCGGGGCCGTCATCCAGGAACTTCATCTGCTCGAACAGCTTGTTGAATTCGGGGCTGTCGTAGTTGGCCGCGTTCTCGCCGCCGCCCTTGGCCTTGGCGTTGGGGCCATACAGCAGGAACAGGAAGTTCTCGGCGTCGGGATAATCGGCGTTCCAGCCCCACAGGAAGATCTGCGCCGCGCCGCGCGTCATCTTGTCCTGGAAGCGGTTGTAATCGGTGGACCGCAAGTCCAGCTGCACGCCGATCTTGTTCATCTGGCGGCGCATCCAGTCGAACTGCGGATTCGATCCGCCGCCCTGCATGGCGTCGTAGTACAGCACCAGCGGCGCCCCGGTCTTGGCGTTGCGGCCATCGGGATAGCCGGCTTCGGCCAGCAGGCGGCGGGCCACGTCGACGGACTTGCGCTCGGGCTTGCCGTCCACCAAGTCGTACACCACGGGGTTCACGCCTTCAGGCGGTTCGCGGTAACCCAGCACGCCGGGCGGCACCGGCCCCTGCGCCACGGAAGCCTGGCTGTTCTCGAACACGGCCACGTACTCTTCCCAATCGAACACGATGCTGATGGCCTGGCGCAGCTTGCGGTTCTTTTCCGCCTGCTCGGGCGTGTCGCCCTTGCCCACGACGGGGTCCAGCCAGTTGAACCCCATGTACCAATTGGCGGTTTCGACCGTGGTCGGCAGGCGGATGCCGCGTTCACGGTACTGGCGGGCCTTATCCTGGCTGTCTCCGGCCGCGACCAGCATGGCCACGCCGTACTCGCCGCGCTCGATCTGCGGCGCGTCGTAATAGCCCTGCATGAATTTTCCGATCAGCGGAATCGCTTCCTTTTCCAGGCTGAACACGGCGCGGTCGATGAAGGGCGTGGGTTTGCCGCAATCCGCCAGCAGGCCGGCCGCCTTGTCGCCCGGTTCTCCGTCGCAAGGGTACGGTTCGCCGTGGAAATTGGGGTTGCGCACCAGCACGTGGCGCCGGTTCGGCAGCGATTCGGCCAGCATGTAGGGGCCGGTCCCCACGGGCCAGGTGTTAAGCGACAGATCGTGCGAGGCCATGCCGGGCTGGTTGTAGAAACGGTCGGCCTCCCAGGGGATGGGCGCCGTAAACGTCATGGCCAGCCAGTACTTGAATTGGGGATATTTGCCACTCACCCGGATGCGCAGCGTGTGCGGGTCCAGCGCCTGGACGCCGGTAAAGCCGTCGGCTTCGCGCAAGTCCAGCCAGGGCGGCGTGCTGCCGCCAGGCAAGTCGCGGCGCATGTCGCGGTCGCGTTGGCGCAGGCGGTCGCCGTATTCCTTCATGCCTTGAACATGGTCGGCCATCACCGAATAGATGGGCGACACCACGCGCGGGCTGGCCAGGCGCCGGAACGCATAGACATAATCGTCCGCGGTGAGTTCGCGCGTGCCGGTGCGCGGAAAGTCGGGAATATAGAATTTGTCGTCCAGTTCGCCCGCGGCCAACGGGTAGTAGTCGTAGCTGCCGTCGGTCTTGCGGGCAAAGGCCGGATGCGGCTGGAAGCGCACGCCAGGGCGGATCTTGATGTCGTAGACGCTTTCGGCGATCTGTTCGCCCGGCGCGTCGGCAGGCAACGGTTTGCCCTGCGCATCCAGATAAAGCGGCGGGGCGATGGCCTCTGCCGAGCGCGGCACCAGCTCGTAGGGCCGCTTCAGGTAGTGATAGCCGTACAACGTCTCATAGATGTTGTAGGTATAAGGCGTTTCGTCCACGGAATAAGAGCTGGCCGGGTCCAGGTACTTCGGCGAACGCTGCGTGAACGCGGAGTAGAACGTGTTCTGGCTTTCCGCGCCCGACGGATACGGGCTGTTGATCGGACTTTCTTGCGAGCAGCCCGCCACTGCCAGCAACAGCAGCGTGGCCGTCGCCCAGAGCCGCTTGAATGCACGCATGGAAACCTTCCCTTCAAATCGTTGCGACAGAGAATAGCAAACGCGGGACGGAGCCAGTACCCAGGCATCCCCCTAGCGGCGCCCGAAGGATCGCCGCCCGACGGATCTCCGCCCGACTCATTCGCACTGGCGTTGACGCCAGCAGTCGTAGCGCCACTTCCAGGGTTGCACGGCGCCCTGCTGTACCCACAGGCCACGGCCGGCGTCCTTGGCCTGGCGTTGCAGGTCAGGCATGGCCTTGTCGCGCAGGTAGTCGCCCTTTCTGGCGGTATAGGCCCAGGCGTAGCCGGCCTCGACCTGCAAGCGGTTGGCCGAGCGGCCGTCTTCGAGGATCAGCGCGCACACGTCGCGGCCGTACTGGTCTTTCTCGTAGCACTGGGCGGTCAGGGTCTTGCCTGCCACCAGGCTGGCAAGATTCTTGCGCGCGGCCTCGGCATACGGTTGCCCGGGCTGGTCGGCGCCGTGGCCTTCCTCCGGCGCATCGATGCTGTCCATGCGGATGCGCCGCTGGCCATCCGGCGCGCGCAGCGTCACGGTATCGCCGTCGGCCACATTGACGATGGTGCCGGTCAGCGTGTAGCTGCCCTGAGGCACGCCGCCCGCCGGCGCAGGGCCGGAGCGGGATGGGGCCTGGGTTTGGGTTTGGGTCTGGTTCTGGCCAGGAGCCGTCGACGTGCCTGTGGCCGGCGGACGGGACACATCGCGCCCCGAAGGCTGCAGCCAATTGACGATGGCGCCCGCCGCCGCAAGAATCAGGGCGACGATCAGGGCGGTCAGCTTGCTGCCGCCGCGAAAGGAAGGTTTGCCACGCACCGGCCGGGCTCCAGGTTAGAAACGCTGGAAGTTTGCCACACGCCACGCGCAGCCAACCGCCTGGCGTGCAGAAAAGGACCGCGTCCGCCTACAGCCAGCCCGATCTGCGGAAACGCCAATACAGGATGGAGCAGACCGACACGATGACGCCCAGCGTAATGGGATAGCCCCAAGGCGACTTCAGTTCGGGCATGAATTCGAAGTTCATGCCATAGATGCCGGCGATCGCCGTGGGGACGGCCAGGATTGCGGCCCAGGACGCAAGCTTGCGGGTGGTGTCGTTCTGCGCGGCCTGGCCGATCATCAGGCTGGCTTCAAACGCGAAGGCCAGCGACTCGCGCAAGGCATTGAACAATTCGTCCACGCGCAGCACGCGGTCGGCGACTTCGCCGAAATAGGGGCGTGCGTGTTCGTCCACCGCCGACATCTCGACCCGAGCCAGACGCCGGCAGATCTCGGCCATCGGCGACACCACGGTGTGGATGCGCAGCAGGTCGCGGCGCTGGCGGTACAGCCTGCGGATGTCGGAATCCTTGGCGCCGCGGATCAGCAGCTTCTGCTCGGCGCCTTCCACCACGCTCTCGATCTTGCCGGCGGCGGCCACATAGCGGTCGACCAGCCAGTCCAGCACCTCGGAGGCCACGTAGTCGCTGCCGCGCTTGAGCAGGTCGGGCGATGCCTCCAACCGTTCGCGCAAGGGGCTGTGGGCGGCCGTTGCGCCGCGGCGCACGGTGACCAGGAAGCCGTCGCCGATCAGCAGTTGGGTCTCGCCGAAGATCGGGCGCTCGGCCTCGACCTCGACCGTGATGGTCACGATGAGGACCATGTTGCCGTAGTCGATGATCTTCGGGCGCCGGTGCGGCTCCAGCATTTCTTCCTGGTTCTTGCCGCAGGCGCCGAGTTCTCCGGTGACCCTGGCCAGCAATTCCGGCGTGGGATTGCGCAGGCCGATCCACAGCATGCCGGGCGGCTGCCCCTGCGGCTGGCCGTTGTACCGGCTGATGTGCTGCCCCACTTCGTCGATGGGCACTTCCCGGTCGCGGCGCCCGTTCACATAGGCTATCGACGCGACCACCTCGCCCTTGTGGGCGTCGGCGAAATTTTCTTCAGCGGACATGGACTACCTCAGGCAATGCGATCCCTACCGGACAACTTATGGGTATCGGCCGATGATAGCCCAGGCCAGGGCCTGCCAACGCGCGAAGGCGCCCCGCACAGCCCCTAGGAAAACAGGCTCCGGACCCGTTTGGTCACGTCGATGCTGGGCGCCTGCGGTTCCTTCGGCTGGCCGCCAGGCAGATCAGGCAGCGCGGGCGGCTTGGGCAGATGGTCGAACAGCGGCAGCATCGCATTGGTGATGTAGCGCGTGCGCGAGCCATAGACGTGGCGGTCGCCCATGCCCGTCTGCTGGTGCACGTAGAAGCGCTGCGGCACGATCAGTTGCAGGCGCTCTTTGGCGCGCGTCATGGCCACATACAGCAGGCGGCGCTCTTCCTCGATCTCTTCGGCGGTGCCCGTGCTCATGTCGGACGGGATGCAGCCGTCGACCACGTTCAGCACATAGACAGCCTTCCATTCCTGGCCCTTGGCGGAATGGATGGTGGACAGGATCATGTAGTCTTCGTCGCGCGACGGGGCGCCGGATTCGTCGCTGGTGGCATCCGGCGGGTCCAGCGTCAATTCGGTCAGGAAACGTTCGCGCGACGGGTAGCCCGCCGCCAGCCGCACCAACTGGTCCAGGTCGGTCTTTCGCACGCGCGCATCGTCGTACAGGCGTTCCAGTTGGCCGGCGTACCAGCGCAGGGCCAGGTCCACATCGGCCGGCCAGCGCAGGGCGGGATCGCACAGCGCCGCATAGGTGTCGGCGAACGCGCCCCACTCTTCCTGCGCCGCCGCTCCCGGCTTGAATTCGCGCAGCGCGCGCAACGGTTCGGCAGACGCGGACATGGCGTCCATCAACTTGCCCGCCGTGGCCGGACCGATGCCGGGCATCAGTTGCGCCACCCGGAAGCCTGCCATGCGCCCGCGCGGGTTTTCGGCCCAGCGCAACAGCGACAGCAGGTCTTTGACATGCGCGGCTTCCAGAAAGCGCAGCCCGCCGAACTTCACGAAGGGGATGTTGCGGCGGGTCAATTCAAGCTCCAGCGCGGCGCTATGGCTGGCCGTGCGGAACAGCGCCGCCTGCGACTTGAGCGTGGCGCCGCCCTCGCGCTGGGCCAGCACCTGGTCGGCCACCCACCGCGCCTGCCCGGCTTCGTCGCTGACCGTCACCAGTTCGGGCAATTGCGACGACGCGCGATCGGTCCAGAGGTCTTTGGCGAAACGTTCCGTCGCCAGCCCGATCACCGCGTTGGACGCGTTCAGGATGGGTTGGGTAGAACGGTAGTTGCGGTCCAGCGTGATGACGCGCGCCGGCTCGGGAAACTGCGTGGGAAAGTCCAGGATGTTGCGCACCGTGGCGGCGCGGAAGGAATAGATGGACTGGGCATCGTCGCCCACCACCGTCAAGCCGCGGCCGTCCGGCTTCATGGCCAGCAGGATGGCCGACTGCAGCCGGTTCGTGTCCTGGTATTCATCCACCAGGACATGGTCGAAGCGCGCGCCGACGTCCGCGGCAATGCCGGGGTCGGACATCATTTCGGCCCAATACAACAGCAGGTCGTCGTAATCCAGCACTTGCTGATCCTGCTTGGCGGCGACATAGCCGCGGAACAGGTTCTTCAGTTCGTCTTCCCATTGGGCGCACCAGGGAAAGGACGTCTTCAGCACGTCGGCCACCGGCGTCTGGCTGTTGACCACGCGCGAATAGATGGCCAGGCAGGTGCCCTTTAGCGGAAAGCGCGACTTGGTGGACGACAGGCCTTGCTCGTGCCGGACCATGCCCATCAGGTCTTCGGCGTCGCCGCGGTCATGGATGGTGAAGGCTTCGGACAAGCCGATGCGCAGCGCGCAGTCGCGCAGCAGCCGTGCGCCGATGGCGTGGAAGGTGCCCGCCCAGGGCAGGGACGGCGCCTGCTGCGAGCCGCGCAGGTTCATGACCCGTTGCAGGACGGACCCCACGCGGCGGTCCATTTCCTGCGCCGCGCGGCGCGAAAACGTCAGCAGCAGCATGCGCTGCGGATCCGCGCCATTCAGGATCAGGTGCGCCACGCGGTGGGCCAGCGTATTGGTCTTGCCCGAACCCGCCCCGGCGATGACCAGCAGCGGGCCCCCGTCGCCGGACGCGCCACTGGCGCCGTTGACGCCGAATTCGGCGGCTTCGCGCTGGGCGGGGTTCAGGTCGGCCAGGGGGTCGGGACGGCTGTTGGCAGGGGGGGGATTCTGTTCGGGCATGACGCGTAAGGGGCCGCAGGCAAGCCCGCAGCGTCGCGCGCAGTGTCTGCACGCCCGCGGGCCGAATGACTGTCTATATATCCAGCTATCATAGCAGCGTGGCCGTCCCGGCCGCGCCCGCCCCCCCTTCGCGCCCCTCCCTCCTAGCCTCTCCTTCTTTGCCATGCGCATCCTGACCGGCACCGCCTCCTGGACCGATCCCACGCTGTTGGCCTGCGGACGCTTCTATCCGCCCGGGGTCCGCAGCGCTGAAGCCCGGCTGCGGTTCTACGCCTCTCGCTTTGCCATGGCCGAGGTCGATTCCAGCTTTTACGCCCTGCCCTCGGCGGAAAACGCCTACCTGTGGGCGCAGCGCACGCCGGATGATTTCGTCTTCAACATCAAGGCCTTCCGGCTGTTCACCGGCCACCAGACGCCGCTTGCCGCATTGCCCGCGGACATCGGCCGCGAGTTGGCCGACTGGCCGGACCTGGTCATCTATCACGGTCAGATGCCCGAAGACCTGCGCGACGAACTCTGGCGCCGTTACCAGATGGCGCTGGAGCCGCTGCGGATGCCGGGCAAGCTGGGCGCGGTGCATTTCCAGTTTCCGCCCTGGATCCGGCGCGATGCGCGCGGCCGGGCGCACGTGGCCGATTGCGCGCGGCGCATGGAAGAACACCTGATCTCGGTGGAATTCCGGCACCGCAGCTGGTTCGAAACGCCGGAGGCCACGGCGGACACGCTGGCGTTCGAGCGCGACCTGGGCGTCGTGCATACCGTGGTCGACGCCCCCCAGGGCTTTGACAATACGGTGCCCCCCGTCTGGGAAAGCAGCCATCCCGACCTGACGCTGCTGCGCCTGCACGGCCGCAATGCCGCGGCCTGGAACGTATCCGGCACGGCCTCGTCGGGACGCTTCCAATATGAATACACGGAACAGGAGTTGGCCGAGCTGGCAGCGCGCTTTTCGCGGCTGGCTGCGCAAAGCGCCCAGGCGCATGCCGTGTTCAACACCAATTTCGAAGACCAGGGCATGCGCAACGCCGCCGCATTCGCGTCCGCGCTGCTGCCGTTCTAGGGCCGCGGGTTCGATGCAGGCGGTCAGGCCGCCGCAGGCTTGCGGGCGACTTCCGCCAGGCTTTCCAGCAGCACTTCGAACTTGCGCGCGATGTCGTGCTCGGGCACACAGGCGTAGCCCAGCAGCAGGCCCGGCCGCCGCCCTTGCGCATTCACGTAGTACCGCGACAGCGCGCGCGTCAGCACGCCTTTGCTGCGCGCCACGTCGACCACGCGTAGATCGTCCATGTCCGGCGGCAGAGTCAGCACCAGGTGCAGGCCTGCCATGCTGGCGTCGCGGTGCAGCCATTCCGGACCCAGCCGGCGTTCGATCAGGTTGACCAGCATCGCGCGGCGCCGGCCGTACAGCATGCGCATCCGGCGGATATGGGCCGCGTAATGGCCTTCGGCGATGAACGTCGCGAGCGCCGCGTGCGTCATCAGATGCCCCTCGCGGTAAAGCTCCGCGTGCGCCGCCTGGAACGCGGCGGTCAGCGGCTTGGGCAACACCAGATACCCCACCCGCAGGCCCGGGTACAAAGTCTTGCTGAAGGTGCCCATGTAGATGACGGGCGCATCCGGCTCCAGGCCCAGCAGCGAGGCGATGGGTCGGCCTGAGAAACGGAATTCGCTGTCGTAATCGTCTTCGATGATCCAACTGCCGCATTGCCGCGCCACGGCCAGCAATTGGCGGCGCCGGGTCAGCGACATCACCGGACCCAGCGGATACTGGTGCGAGGGCGTGACGAAGATGAAGCGCGGCGGCGTGCCCACGGCGTCCGGCAGGCGCATGCCCTCTTCATCGACCGGCAGGTGCACGGTATGCAGGCCGTTGGCCTGCAGGATGGTGCGGGCGCCCCAATAGCCCGGGTCTTCGACCCAGGCGGTCTCGCCGGCTTCGCCCAGGATGCGGGTCGTCAGGTCGATGGCCTGGTGCGACCCTTCGGTGATGATGATCTGTTCGGGGTCGCAATCGATGGAGCGCGTCAGCGCCAGATGCTGGGCCAGCGCCTCCCGCAGCGCCGGCAGGCCGCCGCCGTAGGCATAGGTCAGCAGATCGGGCGACGGGTTGCGCCATAGCGAACTGAAGATGCGGCCGAATTTCTTGTGCGGGAACTCGGTCAGGTCGGGCACGCCTGGCATGAAGGCCCCCCATTGGTAGGGCGAGGCCGACACGCCGTCCACGATGGCCGCGCCGCGCGGCGACAAAGCCGGTCCCGGCTGCGACTTCTGCGGCTGACGCAGCCGGCGGCCGCTGGCCAGATAGGAATCCGGCACCGAGGCGTTGACGAAGGTGCCGTTGCCCTGGCGGCTGCGCGTATAGCCCTCGGCCAGCAGCTGGCTGTAGACGTGGACCACGGTATTGCGGGCGATGCCGAGTTCCGCGGCCAGGTCGCGCGAGGCCGGCAGGCGCGAGTCCGCGGCGATGGCGCCGTCCAGGATCGCTTCGCGGATGCCGCGGTACAGCCGCTTGTTCATGGGCTCGTTGGACCCGTCGGCCAAACGCAGCAGCAGCAAGTCACCTACAATGGACCGCAATTGGTTCTACCTGTTTTATTAAAGTGGTTCCCACAAATGGGGCCATCGTAGCATTAAATAAGGTTTTTCCCGCCCACCACGTTCCCCGAGGCAGAGATGAAGAATCAGGACCTGAATACCCGCCGTTCCTTGGCCACCCCGCGTGGCGTCGGCGTCATGTGCGACTTCTACGCGGTGCGCGCCGAAAACGCCACGCTGTGGGACGCCAACGGCAAGGAATACATCGATTTCGCGGGCGGCATCGCCGTGCTGAACACCGGCCACCTGCACCCCAAGGTCAAGGCCGCCGTGTCCGCGCAGCTGGACAACTTCACGCACACGGCCTATCAGATTGTGCCGTACGAAGGCTACATCTCGCTGGCCGAGCGCATCAACCGCCTGGCCCCCATCGACGGCCTGAAGAAGACCGCCTTCTTCACGACCGGCGTCGAAGCCGTTGAAAACGCCATCAAGATCGCACGCTCGGCCACCGGCCGTTCGGGCGTCATCGCCTTCTCGGGTTCGTTCCACGGCCGCACCATGCTGGGCATGGCGCTGACCGGCAAGGTCGCCCCCTACAAGCTGTCGTTCGGCCCCATGCCGGGCGACATCTACCACGTGCCGTTCCCCAATGGCACCCAGTCCATCACCGTTGCGGATTCGCTCAAGGCGCTGGACCTGCTGTTCAAGTGCGACATCGACCCCAAGCGCGTCGCCGCGATCATCATCGAACCGGTGCAAGGCGAAGGCGGCTTCAACATCACCCCGCCTGAACTGATGACCGCCCTGCGCAAGCTTTGCGACGAGCACGGCATCCTGCTGATCGCCGACGAAGTGCAGACCGGCTTCGGCCGCACCGGCAAGCTGTTCGCGATGGAACACCACTCGGTGCAAGCGGACATCATCACGATGGCCAAGAGCCTGGGCGGCGGCTTCCCGATCTCGGGCGTGGTCGGCCGCGCCGACGTCATGGACGGCCCCGCCGCGGGCGGCCTGGGCGGCACCTACGCCGGCAACCCGCTGGCGGTCGCCGCCGCGCACGCCGTGCTGGACGTGATCGCCGAAGAAAAGCTGTGCGAACGCGCAACCGCGCTGGGCGACAAGCTGCGCGCCCATCTGGAAGGCCTGCGCGGCAAGGTGGCGGGCATCGCGGACGTGCGCGGCCTGGGTTCGATGGTGGCGCTGGAACTGAACGACGCCAACGGCAAGCCGGACGCCGAGGCCGTCAAGCGCGTGCAAGCGCGCGCCCTGGAACAAGGCCTGATCCTGCTGAGCTGCGGCGTGTACGGCAACGTGCTGCGCTTCCTGTACCCCCTGACCATTCCCGATGCGCAGTTCGACCGCGCGCTGGTTATCCTGTCCGAGGCGCTGGCCGCCTGATGTCCAGGGCCTGAACACCCGATCTTCGGTTGGGCAGGCATGGCAATTGCGGGCGTGTTGCGGTTTACCGCCACGCCCGCAGCCGTTTCCTGGCCCTGCTGCATTTCATTCAAGGAGACTCCGATAATGACCGCTTTGACCCATCCCCTGTCGCGCCCTGAACTGCTGCGCGACGCCTGCTACATCGACGGCAAGTGGGTAGGCGCCGGCAACGGCGCGTCGATCCCGGTGGACAATCCCTCCACCGGCAAGACCATCGTGTCCGTGCCCAAGCTGGGCCGCAAGGAAACCGAACAGGCCATCGCCAGCGCGCAAGCCGCACTGCCGGCCTGGAGCGCCAAGACGGGCAAGGAACGCGCCGCTATCCTGCTGAAGTGGGCGCAACTGATGATGCAGAACCAGCAAGACCTGGCCGCCATCATGACGTCCGAACAGGGCAAGCCCGTGACCGAAGCCGCCGGCGAAATCGCCTACGCCGCCTCGTTCCTGGAATGGTTTGCCGAAGAAGCCAAGCGCATCGACGGCGACGTGCTGCAAAGCCCGAAGGCCGGCCAGCGCCTGCTGGCATTGAAGCAGCCCATCGGCGTCACCGCCGCCATCACGCCGTGGAACTTCCCGGCCGCCATGATCACCCGCAAGGTCGGCCCGGCGCTGGCCGCCGGCTGCACCATGGTCGTCAAGCCCGCGCAGCAAACTCCGCTGACCGCGCTGGCGCTGGCCGTGCTGGCCGAAGAAGCGGGCGTGCCGGCCGGCGTGTTCCACGTCATCACCGGCAGCTCGCGCGATATCGGCGCGGCCCTGTGCGAAAGCGATGTGGTGCGCAAGCTGAGCTTCACCGGATCGACCGAAGTCGGCCGCACGCTGATGGAGCAATGCGCGCCCACCATCAAGAAGCTGTCGCTGGAACTGGGCGGCAACGCGCCCTTCATCGTGTTCGACGACGCCGACCTGGACCGCGCCGTGGACGGCATCCTGGCCTCGAAGTACCGCAACGCCGGCCAGACCTGCGTGTGCGCCAACCGCATCTACGTGCAGGCCGGCGTGTATGAAGAGATCGCCAAGCGCCTGGTAGCCAAGGTCAACGCCATGAAGGTGGGCGACGGCTTTGCCGACGGCGTGACCCAGGGTCCGCTGATCGACGCCAACGCCGTCGAGAAGGTGCAGGAGCACATCGCCGACGCCACGTCGCACGGCGCCCGCGTGATCGCCGGCGGCAAGCCGCATGCGCTGGGCGGCACGTTCTTCGAGCCGACCGTGGTGCGCGACGTGACCCAATCGATGCGCTTCGCGACCGAAGAGACCTTCGGCCCGGTGGCTCCGCTCTTCCGCTTTGAAACGGAAGAAGAAGTCATCCGCATGGCCAACGACACCATCTTCGGCCTGGCCGCCTACTTCTTCACGCGTGACTACGCCCGCATCTGGCGCGTGTCGGAATCGCTGGAGTACGGCATCGTCGGCATCAACACCGGTTTGATCTCCAACGAGGTCGGCCCGTTCGGCGGCGTCAAGCAATCCGGCCTGGGCCGCGAAGGCTCCAAGTACGGTATCGAGGAATACCTCGAGATCAAGTACTTGTGCGTCGACCTGGGCCAATAGAAAGGGCCCCCACGCGGCGCACGCTACGCTTGCTTGCTGCCCCCCGGGGGGGCGGCGCCGCCTTGGGGCGGCCCGGCGACGGCGCGGCCTCCGGGATAAGCGGGCTTTGCCCCGCTTATCCCCACCAACTGTGGACAACCCGGCAGATAACTCCTGCATAGCCGGAAAAAGTCCTTTCATTCCAGTGACTTGCAAAACGCGATCAAATGCCGCTCAGGCATGATAGATTTGCGCGTTCCCTGGATGAGTCAGTATGAGCAGAACGTTTACCCGCGAGGACACCCGCAAGCTTGCCGCCGTGCTGGCCGAAACCGCCCTGGCCGAGGTCATGCCGCGCTACCGCAACCTGCCGGAAGGCGCCGTGCGGGGCAAGAGCTCGCCGCGCGACCTGGTGACCGATGCGGACGAAGCGGCCGAGCGCCTGATCGCCGCCCGCCTGGCCAAGCTGCACCCGGGCGCCGTGCTGATCGGCGAAGAAGCCTCCGCGCGCAATCCCGCCCTGCTGAACATGCTGGTCGACGCCGACCTGGCTTTCCTGATCGACCCCATCGACGGCACGCGCAACTATGTGGCCGGCCTGCCCCTGTTCGGCATGATGATCGCGGCGTGCCATCGCGGCGACGTCATTGCCGGCGTGATCTACGACCCGGTCAACCGCGACAGCGCGCTGGCCGTGCGGGGCGAAGGCGCCTGGATGGAATACGAGAACGGCCGGCAGGCGCCGCTGGCAGTCGCCAGCCCGGCTCCTCCCGAAGACATGGATGGCCTGATCGCCACGGGCGCGCTGCCCGAACCGCTGCGCACTACCGTCAACAGCAACCTGTCGCGCCTGGGCAGCACCGCGTCACTGCGCTGCGCCGCTCATGAATACCGGATGCTGGCCGCCGGTCATTGCCATGTCGCGCTCTACAACCAGTTGACGGCGTGGGACCACGCGGCAGGCTGGCTGCTGCACCGGGAAGCCGGCGGGTACGCCGCGCGCTTTGACGGCTCGCCCTACAAGCCTACGCACCGCACCGGCGGGCTGCTGTATGCGCCGGATGCCGGCAGCTGGCACGCTGCGCGCAAGGCGCTGCTGGGCGACGGCATCGAACCCATCGAGACCTGAAAAATCGGGGTTATCCCTAGGAATTATCCACAGTTCCTGTGGACAACCCTATGGAAAGGTCTGTAACAGCGCGAAAAATCCCTTACAGGGCAAGCACTTGCTTAGACCGGTCAAAAACCGGCCGGCAAAAAGCGTGCCTATAAGGCGTCCAAGGCCACCGCACAAGGCTGTTCCACCTTCAGGGTCAGCAGGGGATCGGCCCGCGTGCGGCCCAGATTGATGGCGGCGATCGGCATGCCGTTGCGGGAGGCCGCGGTCACAAAACGGTAGCCCGAATACACCATCAGCGACGACCCGACGACCAGCACCGCATCGGCGCTCATCAGGCCGGCGTTGGCCCGGTCGACGCGATCACGGGGCACGGTTTCGCCGAAGAAGACCACGTCCGGCTTGACGATGCCGCCGCAACGCGGGCAAGGCGGGACGGTGAACCGCGAGAAGTCCTCGCCGTCCAGGTCCGCGTCGCCATCGGGCGCATCCGTGGCGTCCAGCGACGTCCATTCCGGGTTGCCCTGCTGCAGCGCCTCTTGCCAGGGCTGGCGGCCGCCGCGCCAGTCGCAGTTCATGCACCGCACCTCGTCCAGCCGGCCGTGCAGGTCCACGACTTCGCGGCTGCCCGCCGCCTCATGCAGGCCGTCGACGTTCTGCGTGACCAGCACGGTGACGTGGCCGCGCGACTCCAGCCGCGCCAGCGCGCGGTGCGAATCATTGGGCTTGACGCTGCCGAAACGGCGCCAGCCGACCATGCTGCGGGCCCAATAGCGGGCGCGCGCCAGGTCGTCGCCCATGAAGGTCTGCAGCGTCATGGGCGGCTTGCGCTTCCATTCGCCTTCGGTGTCGCGGTAGTCGGGGATGCCGGAATCGGTGCTGACGCCCGCCCCCGTCAGCACGAACAGCCGCGGGTGGCGGTCGATGAAGCCGCGCAGCGCGGCCAGATCCGAGACTCGTGTATCCATCCTGACTCCTCTGTCCTGGCCGCTCGCGCAAGCGGCGACGCGCATCGGTACGGCGGTTCAGCCGCCCAGGCCGCAATCCGGCATGTCGCTGACGAGGCTGGCCTGCGTGACGTTGCTGCCCGGCGCCACACTGCGCGTCAGCCAGACGTTGCCGCCGATGGTCGATCCCTTGCCGATCGTGACGCGCCCCAGAATCGTGGCGCCAGCGTAGATCACGACGTCGTCTTCGATCAACGGGTGGCGCGGCAGGCCTTTCTTCAATTCGCCGTTTTCACCGGGCGGGAAGCGCTTGGCGCCCAGCGTCACCATCTGGTAGAGCCGCACGCGGTCGCCGATGATGGCGGTTTCGCCGATGACAACCCCCGTGCCGTGGTCGATGAAGAAACTGCGGCCGATCGTGGCGCCGGGATGGATGTCGATGCCGGTGTCGGCATGGGCGATCTCGGCCACGATGCGGGCCAGCATCGGCACGTTCAGGCGATACAGGACGTTGGCCAGGCGGTGATGGATCATCGCCGCCACGCCGGGATAGCACAGCAGCACTTCGTCGACGCTATGGGCGGCCGGGTCGCCTTGGTAGGCCGCGGTCACGTCCAGATCGAGCGCGGCGCGCACACGCGGCAGCTCGGCGCCGAACTGGCGCACGATCTCGATGGCGCGCCGCTGGGTTTCAGCGGGGTCCACGTGGTCATGGCGGCCCACGTATTGCAGTTCAAGACAGACCTGGTGCAGCAGCGCGTCAAGCGCTGCGCCGATGGTGTGCCCGACGTAGAAATCTTCGACTTCCTCGCGCAGGTCGATCGGACCCAGGCGCATCGGGAACAAGGCGCCACAGAGATCCTTGACGATCTGGCGCAGGCTTTCCTGCGACGGGAACTCGCGCAAGCCCGAGTCTTCGCGCAAGCGGCCGCGCGGGCCGCGCCAGGCGACGCGCGCGTCGCGCAGGCCGGACACGATGCTGTCCAGGTTCCAGTGGGCCGGCGGCAGGTAGGAGGGGCCGCTCATCGCCACTGCTCCGGCAAGGCGCCGTGTTGCCCGGCATAGGGATGGAATTCAAACATGGAAGTGCCTCACTGACGGTGCATGGCCCGGGCGGCCAGGCCGCCGGGCCATGTTGCTACGCAATAATCCCGTCAACTGTAACCGCTAGCGCCCTTTTTCCGTAACCCCTCCGACACGGCATTGGGGTTATGCGGCGGCCTGGCTGGCGGCGGCCTCTCCCTGCTTCGGCGGCTCCTGGCCGATTGCCTCGTAGCCTTGCGGATTGCCTTGCTGCCAGCGCCAGCCATCGGCGCACATGGCGGCCACGTCGTGCGTGCTGCGCCAGCCCAGCAAGGCGGCCGCCAGGGCGGGGTCGGCCCACATCCGCTCGATGTCGCCGGGCCGCCGCCCCTGCGTGCGCACCGGAATGCGGCAGCCGTTGACCCGTTCAAAGGCGTGCACCAGTTCCAGCACGCTGGTGCCCTGCCCCGTGCCCAGGTTCACCGCGACGAAGCCCGGGTGGACCTCGGAATACGCCAAGGCTTGCACGTGGCCTTGCGCCAGGTCCATGACGTGCAGGTAGTCGCGCACGCCTGTGCCGTCGGCAGTGTCGTAATCGTCGCCGAACACGCGCAGGAACGGCTGCCGGCCCACCGCCACCTGGGTGATGAACGGGAACAGGTTGTTGGGCAGGTCGCGGGGGCTTTCGCCGATCAGCCCGCTTGGGTGCGCGCCGATGGGATTGAAATAGCGCAGCGTGACCGCGCTGAAGGCGGGAGATGCCGTGCAGACATCGCGCAGCATTTCCTCCACCATCAGCTTGGTGCGGCCGTAAGGGTTGGTCGGCGCCAGCGGATGCGCCTCGGTGAAAGGCAGGTATTGCGGTTCGCCATAGACCGTGGCCGATGAACTGAACACCAGCCGCGCCACGCCCGTGTCGCGCATGGCGCGCAGCAAGGCCAGCGATCCCGCCACGTTGTTGTCGTAATACTTGAGCGGATCCGCCACCGATTCCCCGACCGCCTTGCAACCGGCCAGATGCAGCACCGCCTGCACGGGATCGCCCCGGGCCGCGGCGTCGGCCAGCACCGATTCCACGAGGCCCGGGGTGCGGATGTCTGCCTCGATCAGCGGAATCGCGACGCCGCACAGGCGTTCCACCCGGGCCACGGCCTCGCGGCTGCCGTTGCTGAAGTCATCCAGCACCAGCGGCCGCTGGCCCGCCGCCAGCATCGCGACCAGCGTGTGCGTGCCGATGTAGCCCGCCCCGCCAGTCACCAGCACATGCAAGTCAGACATGCCGGCCCCCGTCAAAGGTGCGCCGCCACGCCCGGCACCCATGCGTGCCGCGACCGCGGCGCTTGGGCATGGCCGCGATAGCGGTCGATCCAATACGACGTGGACGCGTCATGGCCCCAGTCCACCACGCCGGCCGAGACCGGCACCGCCAGTTCGCGTTCGATGCCGGTGGCCAGGCGCTTGCCCAGTTCCACGCCCCACTGGTCAAAGGGATTGATGCCCCAGACGACGCTCTGCACGAACACCTTGTGCTCGTACAAGGCCAGCAGCGCGCCCAGCCCCCGTGGGTCCAGCTGACGCAGGACGATCAAGGTCGACGGCCGTCCGCCCGGATGCACCATATGCTGCGCCAGGCTGAGCGCGCGTTCCTGGTCGTCGATATGCGCCACGTCCAGCAGCGCCTGTTCCAGGTTCTTTCCGCGCAGCAGCGCCTGCCGTTGAGCCAGGCAATTGGCCAGCAGCATGCGGTGCGCATCGGGGCTGTCAGTGTGGCCCTGCAGGCTGGCGATGAAGTCGACCGGCGCGCCGTCTTCGCTTTGATGCAGCCACTGGAAGAAGGTGTGCTGCCCGTCTGTGCCCGGCATGCCCCAGATGATCGGCGCCGTCGGCACGCCAACGGCCGTGCCGTCGCCGGCGACCCGCTTGCCCAGCGATTCCATTTCCAACTGCTGCAGATACGTCACCAGATGCAGCAGACGCGCGCTGTAGGCGGCGATGTTCAGGGAGTTGTGGCCCAGCACGCTGCAGTTCACCAGGCCGGCCAGCGCCAACTGGATCGGCGCGTTGGAGGCGAACGGCGCCTGCTGGAAATGCTGGTCCATCGCCTCGGCGCCCGCGCGCATGCCGATCAGCACGTCGGCGCCCACCGTCAATGCGATCGACAGGCCCGCGACCGACCACACGGAATAGCGTCCGCCCACCCAGTCGCACATCTTGAACACCTGGTTGGCCGGCACGCCCAGGGCGCGCGCGGCAGGCGCGTTCGCCGTGACCGCCGCCAGATGCTCGGACACGTCGGTCACGCCACCCTGCTTGAGCCAGGCGATCGCGGCCCGCGCATTGTGCAGGGTCTCGGACGTGGTGAAGGATTTGGACGACACCACCACCAAGCAGCGGCGCGGGTCCAGCCCGGCCACGGCGTCATGGAAGGCATGGCCGTCGATATTGGAGACAAAGCGGATCTGGCGGCGTTGCCCCGGGCCGCCGAAGGCCTGGATGGCCAATCGGGGGCCCCAATCGCTGCCGCCGATGCCGATGTGCAACACGGAGGAGAAATCGGCCGTCTGGTCGACCTTGCGGACGAAATCGGTCATGCGCGAATACTCGCAGACGGAATCCGCATCCAGGCCGTCCGGTTGCTCGCGGGTACGCCCGGCCCGCAACGCGGTATGCCAGGCCGGCTTGCCTTCGGTCCAGTTGACCGGGTCGCCCGCGAACAACGCGTGGCGCGCATCGGCCAGGCCGCGCGCCTGCAGCAGGTTCAACGCCGCCGCCTCCAGGGCGGGGGATTGCCGCTGCATGGTCAGGTCCACGCACAATCCCGCTGCCTCGATCACCTTCAACGTGCCGGCGTCCAATCCGGCGCTCTGCGCGGCCTGCGCAAACGCCTGCCACTCGGGGCTTTGCGCCAGGCCGGAATTGGCCCTTAACGCCTCAATCGCATAGTTGGCCTTACCCATCGCGTGATGCTCCTTAGAACGGTAAACGAACGTGAGGCGCAATGCGCCGGAACGCGTTGCGGAAGTCCTCCTCGATACGGGCCAATGCGGCCACGGTGTCTCCTTCAAAACGCAAAACCACCGTCGGCGTGGTGTTGGACGGACGCGCCAGGCCGAAGCCGTCGGCATAGTCCACCCGGACGCCATCCAGATCGTTGACGGAGATGGCGCCAGGGAACTCGCCCTGCGCGCGCAACGCCTCCACCAGTTCGAACTGCTCGCCTTCGGCGGTGTCCAGCTTGATTTCAGGGGTGGCGCAGGATTGCGGCAGGCTTTCCAGCAAGCCTGACGGGTCCGGCGCCGCCGAGAGGATCTCCAGCAGCCGGGCAGCGGCATAGATGCCATCGTCAAAGCCGTACCAGCGCTCTTTGAAAAACATGTGGCCGCTCATCTCTCCAGCAAGTAGCGCTCCCGTCTCGCGCATCTTGGCCTTGATCAGCGAATGGCCGGTCTTCCACATGGTGGCGCGGCCGCCCGCCTCGACGATGGCGCGCGCCACATGGCGGCTGCATTTGACGTCGTAGATGACCTCCGCGCCCGGGTTGCGCGCGAGCACGTCGCGCGCGAAGAGGATCAGCTGCCGGTCGGGCCAGATGATCTGTCCCGATTTCGTCACCACGCCCAGCCTGTCGCCGTCGCCGTCAAACGCCAGGCCCACCTCGCAGTCGGAATAGCGCAGGCAATAGATCAGGTCTTGCAGGTTCTGGGGGTCGGCCGGATCGGGATGATGGCCCGGAAACGAGCCGTCCACTTCGCAGAACAGCTCGGTCACTTCGCAGCCCAGCGCGCGAAACAGCGCCGGCGCCACCGCGCCCGCCACGCCGCTGCCGCAATCGATAGCGATCTTCATCGGGCGCGTCATGCGGATGTCGCCCAGCAGGCGGGCCGCGTAGCAGGGCTGGATCTGCATCTGCGTGCGTCCGCCCGCCACCGCGGCCGATTCGATCGGCAAGCGCATCGCGTCGCGCAAGGCCGTGATGCCTTCGCCGTACAGCGACGCGCCCTCCAGCACGATCTTGAAGCCGTTGTGCGCCGGCGGATTGTGGCTGCCCGTCACGGCGATGCCGGCGCCCGTGTCCATCAGGCGCGTGGCGAAATACACCATCGGCGTGGTGGCCATGCCGATGTCGATGACGTGCATGCCCGCCGACCGCAGCCCGGCCTGCAGCGCGGCCGCCAGCTCCACGCTGCTGATCCGGCCGTCGCGGCCCACCACGATCGAGCGCGCGCCCTGCTCCCGCGCCTGGGTGCCTACCGCCATGCCCAGGCTGTGGGCAAAGCGCGCATCGATCTCGTCCGGCACCGTACCGCGTATGTCATAAGCCTTGAAAACCGCATCCAGAATTTGCGGGGTATCCCAGCCAAAAGTTCCGTGCATGCCAGTTTCTCCGGGTGGCGTTATTTGGGGCCGTTCTGTTTGAAATCGCCGTAATACGCCGCACGGGAATACCGATAACTCCCATACTTGGACCGGAAGCCGAAGCGCTCCGGCATGAGCTTGAGGCCGTTGAACAACACCCCGTCCACCGGGGCGCCGGCCTGGATCAGCCGCTTGGCCGTTTCACGGATTTCGCCCACGGTGTTCATGCCGGAGCGCACCACCACCATGACCGCCGCCGCATGCGTGCCCACCACCGCCGCGTCGGGCGACGACAGCACGGGCGCCGTGTCCAGGATCACCATGTCGTATTGCGACGCCAGTTCGCGCAGCGTGGCGCCGAACACGGGCGAGGCCAGCAGTTCCGACGGATCGAACGTCACCGCGCCCGTGGCAATGAAGTCCACGCCCTCGGACACGCTGTGCTTCCTGACGCGCGTCAGCGGGATCGTGCCCGACAGCACTTCGAACAGGCCGTCTTCTTTCGGCACGCCGAAATAGCGGTTCAGCTGGCCCTTGCGGAAGTCGGCGTCGATCAGCAGCACGCGCTTGCCCACGCCGCCCTGGATGAAGGCGAAGTTGGCCGACAGGAACGACTTGCCCACGCCCGCCACCGGGCCGGTGAACATGACCATGTTGTTGGCGGACTGGCGCAGCGACGCCTGCAGCACATTGCGGAACGAACGCAGGCTTTCGATGGGCGGCGCGTTGCCCTGGCTTTGGGCCAGCAGCGCGGGCACGGTCGCGTTCTTTCGGCGGCTGCGGCGCCACAGTTTGTCCTGCATGTCGCTGTAGGGAATGGCGGCCAACACCGGCAGGCCCGTATAGCGTTCGACGTCCTCGGGTTCCGACAGGCCGCCGAACAGCGCGTTGCGGACGAAAGCGCACAGCATGCCGAAGATCAGGCCGATGGCCGTCGCCACGCCGATGATGATCGCGGCCTTGGGGCGCACGGGGCGGTCGGGTTGCACGGCCGCGTCCAGGATGCGCACGTTGCCCACCTTGCCGGCGCGGATCAGCCGCAGCTGCTGCGCGTTGTTCAAGAGACCCGTGTAGAGCTCGGTGTTGACGCGCACGTCGCGCACCAGGCGCACCACGTCCTGCTCCAGGTCCGGCAACTGCTTGATGTTGTTGCCGATGCGGCTGACATCGCCGGAGAGCGACGTGATCTGCCGGTCGATGGCCACGATGCTGGGATGCGTCGGCGCAAAGCGCGTGATCAGTTCCTGCCGCTTGGAACGCAGTTCCATCACCTTGGTCTGCGCATCCACCGATTGCGCCAGGATCAGCTTGGCCTCTTCGCTCAGGTCGATCGTGCCGCGCTTGTTGCGCAAGGCGTTGTACTTGGTCTCGGCCGCGTCCAGTTCGCCCTTCAGGATGGGCAGCTGCTGCTCCAGGAACGTCAACGACTTCTCGGCCTGGGCCGACTTGCGGTTGACGTTCTGTTGCACGTATTCCTGGCCGATCTGGTTCAGCACGGCCGTGGTCAGCGCGGGATCATTGCCTTCCAGCGTGACGCCGATCACGCCCGAAGCGCGGCCGCGTTCGAAGATGCCCAGATGCGATTGCACGTCTTCGATGGCTGCCAGGCGCGAGCTGCGCGACACCGTGAACTCGGTGCCGGGACGGCCGGCCAGCGCATCGATGTGCACATCCATCGCGCCGCCGCCGGGCAACAGGAAGTGTTCCGGCTTGCCGACGGTGCCGTTGAACGTGGCGCCGGTGAACTTGTCGGTGAGCGTGTAGCGGCCTTCGCCCAGCGTGGTTACGCGAAAGGGCTTGCCCAGCCATTCATTGGGCACGTCCAGCTGCGAGATCGCGATGGACTCGCCGCCCCACGCATAACCGCCGCGCGGCAGGCTGGACGGGTACGGCAGCGCTTCGTAGCGCTGCGCCAGCCATTCGCCCACCACGGGGAAATAGCGCGGCTTGGCGTGGATGTAGAGCAGGAACTTGTCGACGGCCGGCCCGACCACCATGCGCGAACGCAGCACTTCCATTTCGCCTGAGGTCTCGGCCTTCGTGTCGAACATGGCGGAAACGTCGCCCAGCAGGCTGCGCGCCTGCCCATTGGGCATTTCTTCTTCGACCTGCACGATGATGTCGGCCGAATAGACCGATGGCGTCACCATCACGTATGCCAACGCGCCCAGAAAGGCGAGCAAGGTGATGGCGATGATCATCCACCGGTTCGAGACGATCGCATCCACGTGGGACGACAACGGGGTTTCCTGCTGGCGAGCCGGGACGTTCGGCTCGAATGATTCGATGGGCAACGACATGCAGCTCTCCAGACGTGGGCGCCGCCGCGGACGCGGCGCCCCCAAAGGCGTGGTTTAGGGTCTGGCGACCCCGAAAGGCGGACTAGTTGATCGATTTCACGGTCTGCACCGTTTGCGCGCTCGGGAACAGGTTGCTGATGAAGCGGTTCCACCGCACCAGCGCGGCCGTATCCACGAACACGACGTCTTTGGGTTCCAACTCGAACTTCGCTCCTACTGCCAGAGCTTGCGGCGACTTGGAGTTCAGATGGAACACCAGCGGCGTCGCCTGCTCGGTACTGCGGACCACAAAAATCTGCGACGCGTCGGCCGTGAGCTGGTTCGGTCCTCCCGCCATGCCCAGCGCCTCGGTCAACGACATGCGTCCGTCGCGCATCACCACCGTGGTGGGCAGGAACACTTCGCCCATCACGAACACCTTGCTGTCGTCGCGCGGCGTGACACGCACGATGTCGCCCGACTTCAGCATGACCTGATTCAAGTCCTGGCCACGTTCGATCAGCGCGGGCAGGTTCACGCGGGTACGGCGGCCTTCACGAACGACATAGACGGCGCTGCGGTCGGCGGTGGGCAGCAAACCTCCCGCGCGGTTGACCGCTTCGAGCAGAGTCATCGGAATGTCGTTGATCGCAACCGTGCCCGGCAACTTCACCTCGCCTTCGACGTAGACGCGCTTGCTGCGATAGCCAAGCACGCGTACCGTGATCTGCGGATCCTGGATGTACTTGCCGGAACTATTGACTATGAGATTGCGCGCCTGAAGTTCCGTCAACCCCGCCACTTTCAGCAATCCCGTATAGGGAAATTGGATGTATCCAGTGGATGACACCGTATAGCCCGGAATGCCCGAGGCGGTATCTCCCATGACTAGTTCGGTCACCCCTGTCCCGATGGCGTAGGTTTGCGTCGGAAGGACGAGCTCGGGGTGATCCCAGACCACGATGGAGAGGATGTCTCCGGGGCCGATGCGGTAGGGCTCGGCACTGCCGACCAGGCGGTCCACGCCATCGTTGTCGATCAGCGCCTGGCGGGCACGCAAGTCGTCCACGACCAGCGACGGCGTGATTTCCTTGATCGGGGCCACGGAGTTCGGATCCAGCGGATCTACGAGGTGGCCGGCATTAAAGGTCATACCGGGAGACAGGGCGCAAGCGCCCAGCGAGGACACGAGCGCGATAGCGGCGATGGCTCGGCTCAACGTTCCGAAAAATGTCGTCATGGCAAATCCACTGTGAATGACTTCGTTGCTTGGAATGGAGCCCGATGCGTAACGGGTTGCGACATTCCACTCTCTTTTCGAAGCCCCGCACATTCGACGGATGTCCTAAGCCTTCTCCTACATCGTTTGGAGGTTTCGGGTACGTCGTGCACTCAATAAGATTTCGTCGGTAGCCACATGTTTTGCGGCAGTGCATCGTTTTTTCCGGCCGCAAGAGACTCCCCACGAACAGGAGTGCGCGATGGACCCGTCCAACTCGGACACGTCGGCAAAATTCAGCGGAGCAAGCTATCTGTACCGCTTGCTCGATGCCGCGATCGTGATCACCTGCGGCCTGACTGCCACCGGTTTGAAATTCTCGGACGATGCTCTGGCGGACCCGCCGCAGATCCATCTGTTCCTCGTCTACTTGTGCGGCCTGGGCGTGATCGCCATCTTTCCCGCGTTCCGCCTGTACGTGTCGTGGCGGGGCCGCCTGCTGACGGATCTGGTGGTGCGCAGCCTGATGGCCTGGGCCACCGTATTCGCGCTGGGCATCCTTGTCAGTTTTCTCATGCACCAGACCGCCGCGATATCCCGCATATGGGCGGCTACCTGGTTCGGCATGTCGGCGCTGACGCTGGCAGGCGTGCGCATCGCCGTCTATGCGGCGCTGGGCGCGGCGCGCGACCGGGGGCTGAACAAGAAGAACGTCTTGCTGGTGGGCTTCGGCGCGCTGGGCCACGACCTGTGGCGCCGCGTCGAACGGTACCGGGGCGCGGGCTACACCGTGGCCGGGATCTATGCCGAACCGCATGAAAGCCTGCCGCCGCAAGTGCGCCGTCTGCAGGACCTGGACAACCTGCACGCCTTCGTCCACGAGCACAACGTGCGGGAGATCTGGATCGTCCTTCCGATGGAGGCAGGCCAGGAATTGCGTGAAGTGCTCTATCACCTGCGCAACGACCTGGTGGATATCCGGTGGATCCCCGATGTGATGTCGATCCAGTTGCTGGGCCACCGCATCGGCGAATTCCTGGGCTTGCCCGCCATCCAGCTCAACAGCCTGCCGGCCGCGGGCGTGCGGGGCTGGGCAAAGGAAGTCTTCGACCGCGGCTTTGCCTTTTGCGCGCTGATCGGCTTGTCGCCCCTGATGATCTCCATCGCCCTGATGGTGAAGCTGACGTCCCGTGGCCCCGTTTTCTTCACCCAGCCGCGGCTGGGCGTGGACGGCAAGGTGTTCCACGTCTACAAGTTCCGCACCATGACCGTGCATCAGGAGCATGGCACGGTCACGCAGGCGACCCGCAACGATTCCCGCATCACGCGCATCGGCGGCTTCCTGCGGCGCACCAGCCTGGATGAGCTGCCGCAGTTCCTGAACGTGCTGATGGGCGACATGTCCGTCGTCGGGCCTCGCCCGCACGCGCTGGAGCACAACGAAATGTACAAGGACCTGGTGCAGCGCTACATGATGCGCCACCGGGTCAAGCCGGGCATCACGGGCTGGGCCCAGGTCAACGGATTCCGGGGGCAGACGGACACGCTGCGCAAGATGAGCGATCGCGTCGAGCATGACATCTACTACATCCAGCACTGGACGTTCCGGATGGACCTGCTGATCATCGCCCGCACGGCCGTATCGGGATGGACGGGCCGCAATGTCTACTAAGCCTTTGGGATGGCCGGGCCACAGCGCCCGCGCGGACGACAGCCGCGGCGGCATGCTGGCCCAGGCCGACTTCCGCCAGGCGGTGGAGATGCTGCCGCTGGTGTCCATCGACCTGCTGCTGCGCGACGCCAATGGCCGCTACCTGACGGGCCTGCGGACCAACCCGCCCGCCCGCGGCGCCTGGTTCGTGCCCGGCGGCCGCATCCGCAAGAACGAGTCCCTGCGCAACGCCCTGCGCCGCATCGCCAATGACGAGCTTGGCCTGCCGATCGCGGCCGAGGCCTGGACTCCGCGTGGCGTGTACGAACACTTCTATGGCACCAATTTCGCGGGTGAAGCCGGACGCTCCACCCATTACGTCGTCCTCGCCTACGAGGCCGAATTGTCGTTGGACACCGCTTGCCTTCCGCAAGCCCAGCACCACAGCTACCGCTGGCTGCCTGCGCAAGAGATCGCCGCCGACCCCGGCGTGCATCCGTACACCCAGGCCTACTTCAAGGAGTGAGCGCCATGACGAATCCCCCTCCCCCCTACCGGGCTGTCATCCTTTGCGGCGGTTCCGGTTCGCGCCTGTGGCCGTTGTCGCGCGAGCTGCTGCCCAAGCAGTTCATCCGTTTGACCGATGCCCGCAGCCTGTTGCAGAACACGCTGCTGCGCCTGGGCTCGGCCGGCGCCCAGGCCAAGCCGATGCTGGTGTGCAACGACGCCCACCAGTACATCGCCGCCGAGCAGACGCTGGAGCTGGGCATCAAGGACGCCGAGGTGATCCTGGAGCCCTTCGCCCGCAACACCGCGCCGGCGATCGCCGCGGCCACCTTGCGCGCCATGCGCGACGGCGAAGACCCCATCATGCTGATCATGCCGTCGGACCACGTGCTGGAGGACGGCGAAGTGCTCAGCGCGGCCTTCGCCGCCGCCTACGAGGCCGCGCGCCAGGGCGCGCTGGTGACCTTCGGCATCACCCCGACGGCACCGCTCAGCGGCTATGGCTACATCCAGGCGGAGGAACCCGGCGTCATGGCGCCGGCCCGCCGCGTGCGCCGCTTCGTCGAAAAGCCGTCGCCCGAGGTCGCCCAGCGCTTCATCGACGACGGCGGCTACTACTGGAATAGCGGCATGTTCGCCTTCCAGGCGTCGGTCTTCCTGTCTGAAATGGCCCGGCTGGCGCCGAAGATGCTCGAGCAGGTGCAGGCCGCCGTCGCCGCGGGGCACGGGGAAAGCGGGCTGTTCCACCTGGACGGGCCCGCGTTTGACGCCTGCCCCAGCGATTCGATGGACTACGCCATCATGGAACGCACGGACAGCGCCGTCGTCATCCCGCTGGCAGCCTCGTGGAGCGACGTGGGGGCCTGGGACGCGGTCTGGGGCATTGCCCAGAAAACGCTGGAGGGCAACTCCACCACGGGCGACGTCATGGTCGAGGATTCCCGCAATTGCCTGATCCACTCCACCAGCCGGTTGGTCGCTTCGGTGGGCCTGGACGACATCGTGGTGATCGAAACGGCCGACGCCGTACTGGTGGCCCATAAGTCCCGGTCGCAGGACGTCAAGCGCCTGGTCGAGATCTTCAAGACCCAGCACCGGTCCGAACTGAACCACCACCGCGAAGTGCAGCGCCCGTGGGGGTCGTACGACTCGGTGGGCCACGGGCCGCGCTACCAGGTCAAGCGCATCACGGTGAAGCCCGGCGCGCGCCTGTCGTCCCAGATGCACCACCACCGGGCCGAGCACTGGATCGTCGTCTCAGGCACGGCGCGCATCTACAACGGCGACAAGCAATACCTGCTGACCGAGAACCAGTCGACCTACATCCCGCTGGGCGAAACCCACAGCCTGGAAAACCCCGGGAAGATCCCGCTGGAGATCATCGAGGTGCAGTCGGGCGCCTACTTGGGCGAAGACGACATCGTGCGTTTCCAGGATATGTATGGCCGGGTATGAGCCCCCGGGCGGCACGCGCTTGCCAACCCCTCGGGCGGCGTCAGCCTCCTTGGGGGAGTCCGAGGACAAAGGCGCCTTCTGGCGTCCCGGCATGGCCAGGATCTGCCTGCCTGTGGCAGGCCTGTTCTTCGCCGTGCTGGTGACGGTGGGCAACCTGCCCGGCCTGGCGGCGGACATGTCCGATGCCTTCGGGGACAAGCGCCTGCACCTTGTGGCTTACGCCTTCCTGACCGCCATGATTTACCTGTCGGTCAACCGGCGCCCAGCCCTGGTGGCCATGCTGACGGTCACGGCGTTAGGTGCGCTGGATGAATCAATCCAGTCCTTTTTTCCCTACCGACAGGCTGAACTCTTAGACCTTTTGGCCGATATCTTGGCGGCTGGTGCAACAGTAATCTCATTGCACATCGGTTCCGCAGCCTTCGGCTCCTTTCGTGCAGTCACTAAGTCTTAAGGATACAACCATGCCAAAACGGGCACTGATTACCGGCGTTACCGGCCAAGACGGGGCCTACCTGGCCGAGTTCCTGCTGGCCAAGGGCTATGAGGTCCACGGCATCAAGCGGCGCGCTTCGCTGTTCAACACCGCGCGCATCGACCACCTGTATCAGGATCCTCACGACCAGCCGCGCAATTTCGTGCTGCATCACGGCGACATGACCGATTCGTGCAGCCTGATCCGCATCGTGCAATCCGTTCAGCCGGACGAGATCTACAACCTGGCCGCGCAAAGCCACGTGGGGGTGTCGTTCGAAGAGCCTGAATACACCGCCAACGCCGACGGCCTGGGCACCTTGCGCCTGCTGGAAGCCATCCGCATCCTGAAGCTGGAGGAAAAGGCGCGCTTCTACCAGGCCTCCACCTCCGAGCTGTATGGCCTGGTGCAGGAAACGCCGCAGAAGGAAACCACTCCCTTCTATCCGCGCAGCCCCTACGCCGCCGCCAAGCTGTACGCCTATTGGATCAGCGTCAACTACCGCGAAGCCTATGGGATGTACGCCTGCAACGGCATCCTGTTCAACCACGAATCGCCCAAGCGCGGCGAGACGTTCGTCACCCGCAAGATCACCCGCGGCCTGGCGCGCATCGTCCTGGGCCTGCAGGAATGCCTGTACCTGGGCAATTTGTCGGCCTTGCGCGACTGGGGCCATGCGCGGGACTACGTCGAAATGCAGTGGCTGATGCTGCAGCAGGACACCCCCGAGGACTACGTCATCGCCACCGGCATGCAATACAGCGTACGCGAATTCATCAATACCGCCGCGCGCGAGCTGGGCATCCTGCTGGCCTGGGAAGGCGAAGGGCTGGAAGAGACGGCCACCGTGCTGTTCTCGCCCGTCCACGACATCAAGCCCGGGCAGGTGATCGTGCGCATCGACCCGCGCTACTTCCGTCCCACCGAAGTGGAGACGCTGCTGGGCGACCCCACCAAGGCGCGCGAAAAGCTCGGCTGGTCGCCGCGCACCACGTTCGCGCAACTGGTCAAGGAAATGGTGGAGAGCGACCTGAAGGACGCGCGCCGGGACGCGCTGGTCGAGCAGAACGGCTACGAAATCTACGCCTACAAGGAGTAGCCCGCCATGACGAACCTGGACCAACGCGTGTTTGTCGCCGGCCATCGCGGCATGGTGGGCGCCGCGATCACCCGCGAACTGCAGCGGCGCGGCTACCCCCACGTGCTGACCCGCAGCCGCGCCGAACTGGACCTGGAAAACCAGAACCAGGTGCACCGCTTCTTTTCGACCACGCCGGTCGACGTGGTGTACCTGGCGGCCGCCAAGGTGGGCGGCATCCTGGCCAACCAGAATCATCCGGTCGACTTTCTCTACAAGAACCTGATGATCCAGTGCAACGTCATCCGCGCCGCTTACGCGGCCGGCGTGCGCAAGCTGCTGTTCCTGGGTTCGTCATGCATCTATCCGCGCGACGCCCAGCAGCCGTTGCGCGAAGACGCCTTGCTGACCGGCCCGCTGGAATCCACCAACGAGCCGTACGCCATCGCCAAGATCGCAGGCTTGAAATTGTGCGAAGCCTATCAGCGCGAGTACGGCGCGCGCTTCATCTGCGCCATGCCCACCAACCTGTACGGCCCGCATGACAACTACGACCTGCACAGCAGCCACGTGCTGCCGGCGCTGATCCGCAAGTTCCATGAGGGCCGCGAATCGGGCCAGGACAGCGTGACGATCTGGGGCACGGGCACGCCGCTGCGCGAGTTCCTGTACGTGGACGATCTGGCCCAGGCCTGCGTGATGCTGATGGAGCACCCCGACGCCGAAGGCATCTACAACATCGGCGCGGGCAAGGACATCTCCATCGCGGACCTGGCGGCGCTGGTGGCGCGGGTGGTCGGTTACCACGGCCGCATCGTCTACGACACCGCCAAGCCCGACGGCACCCCGCGCAAGCTGATGGACTCGTCGCGCGTGCAGGCGCTGGGCTGGCGGCCCGAGGTGTCGCTCGTCGACGGCATCACGCTGGCGTACGGCCACTTCCTGCGGGAACGCGCCGATCAACCCCGACAGGCGCTGCCCGTGGCCTGACGGCCGCGCCAGCATGAACCACAGGCTATCCGATGCTTGGATTCGTCAGGAAACACATCGCCGGCAATGCCTCTTTCTGGGGGCTGGTGGAATACGGCATCGGCCCCGTCGCGGCGCTGGTGGCCCTGCCCATCCTGTTCCGCCAACTGGGCACGGTGGGCTTCGGCCAGTATTCGATGATCATCGCGCTGGCCGGCTTCGGCAACGCCGCCAACCTGGGCGCGGCCGTGACCGCGACCAAGCTGGTATCCGAGCGCCTGCACGAACCGGGCGGCGCCTACCGGGCGGCAGGCGTCAGCATGTCGCTGATCGGTTGCGCGCTGGGCGTGGTCACGCTGGCCGCGGTGCTGCTGTGGGCGGTCGTCGGCCTGGGATGGCCCGCCGCGACCTTCGGCGGCGTGGCGGTGACGCTGCTGGCCATGCCGGCGCTGGCCATCTACCTGACGCAGCAATATGACCAGCTGTTCTCGGGCTGCCTGAAAGGGCGCGAGGATTTCCGCGCCACTGCGCTGTGCGAAGTCTTCAGCCGTTCCGGCACGATGGCGCTGGCGTGCGCCACGGCCTGGCTGACCGCGTCACCCACCTGGACGGGCGTGGCGCAGGCGCTCGGGCTGCTGATCGCCGGCACCGTGAAGATGCGCGTGTTCTCGCGCGCCTACGGACGGGTGCTGGTGCGGCCGGTGCGCGACCGCGCCGCAATGATGGACGCATTCAAATTTTCACGCTGGTCGTGGCTGAACAGCCTGAGCGCGCTGGCGTTCGGGTCCGTGGACCGCGTGCTGGTGGGCAGCCTGATGGGGCCGGCCGCGCTGGCGATCTATACGGTCGGCGTGCAAGTCGGCCAGATCATCCATACCGCATCGGTGGCGATCTTCCAGAAGGCCATGCCGCGCGTCAGCCGCCTGTCGGTGTCGCCGCCGTATGTCGGCGCGGCAGAGCACGAGATCCGCCGCATGATGCTGTGGAACCTGGTGCTGTCGACCGGCGCCACGCTTGCCGTGCTGGCGGTCAGCCATCCGCTGCTGAACCTGCTGCTGGGCGACAACGTGGCCACCGGCCATCTTGCCACCTTCCGTCTGCTGATCGTGGCGTCGGGGCTGCTGTCCCTGAATGCCGCGGCGCATTTCTCGCTGCTCGGCCTGGGGAATTCCCGCGCGGTCGCCATCCTGAACGGGTTGGGCGGACTGGCGATGCTGTGCGTCATGGCGGGATTGGTACACGCGGCGGGCGAGCACGCCGCGGCCTGGGGCCGCATGGCCTACGCGGCGATCACGCTGGCCGGCGTGGCTCTCGCCATCCGTCAATCCCGCCCCGACTTCCCGGGCGCATTGCCAGCGGCCACCCGATAACCCCAACATGTTGAGGTCTTACATGCGCAAGCGTCATAACGAGTACTCACGTCAGCTCATCGACTTCGTCCGCGAGCTTCGCCCGCCCGCGCCGATCGCCGGAGGCCTGTTGCCCAAGGTGACCATCGTGACTCCCTCGTTCAACCAGGCCAAGTTCCTGGAACGCACCATTCTTTCCGTGCTGAACCAGGGCTACCCGCGGCTGGAATACATCATCATCGATGGCGGGTCGACCGACGGCAGCGTGGACATCATCCGCAAGTACGAACGCTACCTGACCTACTGGGAAAGCACCCCCGACCGCGGCCAGTCGCACGCCATCAACAAGGGGTTCGAGCGCGCCACCGGCGACTACGTCGGCTGGCAGAACTCCGACGACCTGTACTTCCCGGGCGCGTTGCGCAAGCTGGGCACGGCGGCCGCGCGCGGCCGGGCGCCGATCGTCAGCGGCAACCTGTTCGTGGCCGACGCCAACAACCAGATCTTCCGCAAGATCCACTACACGCCCGTCAACCGCGGCACGCTGACCGTGGTGAAGGCGTCCATCCCCAACCAGTCCGCCATCTTCCGCCGCGACCTGCTGCGCAAGTACGGCCTGCTGCAGGAAAGCATGCGCTACTGCATGGACCTGGAGCTGTGGAGCCGCCTGCTGCGCGAAGGCAAGAACCTGATCGTGCCGGACGCGCTGGGGGTCTACACGGCGCATGACGAAACCAAGACCGCCCTGATGCAGGATGTGCTGCTGGAAGAGCGCGAACAGATCGTGACCCGCATCCGGCGCACCGAGCCGGGGCTGGGCCGGCTGTTCGAACTGTCCTGCCGGGCATCGAAGGTCGCGGCGCATGCGCGCCAGGGGGACCTGTCCTACCTGTTCGAAAAACTGACGACGAAGATCTTCGGACGCGACGACTGGGCCGCGCACTAGAGCCCCACCAGGACACCCACATGAGCCCGCACCGCCGCCTATCCACCCTGCACTTGCTGGGGCTGTTCGCGTTCACGGCCCTGGCCCTGAACGACGACCGCTTTATCCTGGGCGTGGGCAGCTTCAAGCTGTCGCCTTTCGACGTGCTGTTCGTCGCCATGCTGGCCGTCAAGGCGCTGCGGCTGGCCGAGCCCAGCGCCTACGCCTTGCCGCGCGGCCTGCTTGGCGCGCTGCTGGGCCTGCAGGCGATGTCGGTGATTTATCTGCTGCTGGTGTCGGTGCATCATCCCGGCATCGAGACGGGCGACGTGGCGCGCGACTTGCGCATCGTGTTCTATTTCCTGTGCACGCCGTTCCTTTGCTACAAGGACATCGACAGCCCCGCCGCCTACGCCGTGCTGCAGAAGTACATCGTGGCGGCGTGCCTGGCCGTCGCCACGCTGATGCTGCTTGAGCAGCTGCAGGGCTTCAGCGTGGCCAACCCGCTGCGCAACGTGCGGCTGGGCGTCTGGGCCATTCCGTTCGGCGTCGTCTCGCTGCTGTACTTTCGCCGCACGTTGAACGTATCCGGGCCAAGGGCCTACGCCTTGACGGTGTACATGCTGCTGGCGCTGGTGTTCTCGCTGAACCGCAGTCAGTACCTGCAATTGGCGGTATCGGTGCTGATCGCCGTGCTGCTGGGGTCCGGCCCCGAGATCCGCCGGCGCGCCGTGCTGATCTTCGCGCCGGCCGCCGTCGCGGGCGTGCTGGTATTCGCCAGCATCGGCTATCTGGACGTGCTGACCAACCGCATCTTCAGCGTTGAAAAGCTGGACGAGGACTCCAGCTACGGCGCCCGCATCCAGGAAATGCAGGGGCAGATGGACTTCTTCGCCGAAAGCCCCGTGTTCGGCAAGGGCGCGGGATTCCGCAGCTGGGTCATGGGCGAGAACGGGTTCGAGCTCAGCACCTTCGCGCACAACTCGTGGGCGTTCTACCTGATGAAGTTCGGCGTGGTGGGCACCATCATGATCATGCTGCCGCCACTGCTGATCCTGCTGCTGACGCTGCTCAGGCGATACAACCATCCCGGGCTCGAGATGCACCGGCGCTACCTGCTGGCGACCGCCCCCATCTACATCTTCATCGATTCGCTGTCGGGCGGCCTGGCGTACGCGCCCAAGACCGCGTTCACCGGCTTCCTGCTGTGCTATTGCCTGTCGCTGATGCGCAATGCGCAGATCATGCCCGTGCCGCAGGCCGACACGCCTGGCGCGACGCTCACCCCCAGCCACCGTCCGGACGCCGCGCGCCGGGCGCTACCGCGAGTGATTCCCCATGCCTGATGTCCTGTTTGTCGCGCCCGACTTGCACGGCGGCGTCGGAAGATGCGTCGCCTTCATCGTGGACGCCTTGCCGGAACAGGGCGTCGATTCCGCGCTGTTCCTGCTGCGTTCGCGCAACCGCGAATACCCCGTTGGCAACCCGAAGGTCACCCGGGCGCTGCCGGTCATCGAATCGCCCACCAAGCTCAGGCTGATGCTTCCCGTGGCCTTCATGCGCCTGGTGGCCCAGATCCGGCGCGACAAGCCGGCAATCGTGTGCTCGCACGGCCTGCTGTGCAACATGCTGGTGGTGCTGGCCAGGAAGCTCCTGGGAGGCACGTTCCGGACCGTCGCGTTCGAGCACAGCAGCCCGGCCATCCATTACGGCGCGTCGCGGATGCGGCGCCTGAAGTGCTGGCTGGTCAGCCAGACCTACCGCCGCCATGACGCCGTAGTGGGCGTGTCGCGCGGCGTGAAGGAGGATCTGGTCAGCATGTTCCCGCCGTTGCGCGGCAAGGTGCACACCATCTACAACGGCGTGCCGCTGGACAACGTGCGCAAGCAAGGCGCCCAGCGCCCGGACGGCGAAGGCGACAGCCCGTACCAGGTGGTGGCGGTGGGCCGGCTGGAAGCGGTGAAGGACTACGCCACCCTGATCGACGCCGCGGCGCTGCTGGACGATCCCGGCATCGCCTTCACCATTCTGGGCGAAGGTTCCGAACACGCCGCGCTGCAAAAGCGCATCGACGATCGCCCTTCCCGCACGTCGGTCACGCTGGCCGGCCACATCGACAACCCCTTCCCCGTGATCGCCGGTGCGGGCGCCTTCGCGCTGACCTCCATCCGCGAGAGCTTCGGCAATGTGCTCGTCGAAGCGTTGTGCCTGGGCGTGCCGGTGATCTCGACCGACTGTCCCCATGGCCCGGCGGAAATCCTGGATGCGGGCCGCTACGGCCTGCTGGTGCCGGTGGGGGACGCCGCAGCGCTGGCCGACGCGGTCCGCCGCCTGGCCTATGACGGCAGCATCCGCGAACAGCTGGCCGCCCAAGGCCCCGAGCGCGCCGACGCCTTTTCCCTAGAGCGGCATTGCCGCAACGTCATCGCGCTATTCCAGCCGCTGATGCAACGCGGCACGCCTTGAACAGGACAGCATCATGCAGAAAATACCGGTTTCCGTAGTGGTCATGACGAAAAACGAGGAACGCAATATCGCCAAGTGCCTGAAAGCGCTGGTGGAATTCGACGAAGTGTTCGTGGTGGATTCCGACAGCACCGACGCCACCTGCGCGATGGCCACGGCGCTGGGCGCCCGCGTCTCGAACTTCCAGTGGAACGGCAAGTATCCCAAGAAAAAGCAATGGTGCCTGGAACAGCTGCCGTTCTCGCACCCCGTTGTGTTGTACGTGGACGCCGACGAGGAAATGACGCCCGCACTGGCCGCCGAGATCCGCGAGGTGCTGCCGCGCTTCGCCGCCGGCGCCGGCGGCGCCTTCGTGCCGTTCGACTACGTGTTCTGCGGCAAGAAGCTGGAACACGGCCACCGCGTCTACAAGCTGGCGCTGCTGGCGCGCGACCAGTCCCGCTTCCTGGACTACGACGATCTGGACGTGGCCCACATGTGGGAAGTCGAAGGCCACTACCAGCCGCAGGTCAAGGGCGAGACCTTTGCGCTGCGCCAGCGCATGGTGCACAACGACCACGACTCGCTTTTCCATTATTTCGACAAGCACAACCGCTATTCGGACTGGGAAGCGAACCTGCGCACCAAGGGGCTGATGAACGACCCGCGCGAAGCCAACGTGGGCGCGCGCGCGCTGCTCAAGCGCATCTTCCAGGCCATGCCCTTCAAGGCGCCGATCTCTTTCCTGCATTCCTACGTCTTCCGCCTGGGCTTCCTGGATGGCAAGGCGGGCTACGACTATGCGGTGGCGCGCGCCATGTATTACTGGCAGATCCGCATCAAGACCGAAGAACTCCAGAAGGCGCGCCAGGCGCGTGCCGGCGACACGCAGGCCGACACCGTGGCGGGAGCCGCCAAATGAGCACGCTTCAGCAACTGGATCGCTTTGCGCTGGCCCCCGGCCAGCGCGGCCGCTCCGCGTTGACGGTGCAGCTGTGGTGGATGGTGCAAGGCACGGTGTTCCGGTGGTCGCCGCAGGTGGCGTACGGTTTTCGCCGCTGGCTGCTGCGTTGCTTCGGCGCGCAGGTCGGCCGCAAGGTGCTGATCCGGCCGACCGCCACGGTGACCTATCCGTGGAAGGTCCAGATCGGCGACTATGCCTGGATCGGCGACGATGCCGTGATCTACAGCCTCGGGCCTATCCATATCGGCGCGCATGCCGTGGTGTCGCAACGCAGCTACCTGTGCGCGGCGGACCATGATGCGGGCCAGCCGGATTTTCCCTTGCGCGAACGCGCGGTGCGCGTCGAGGACGGCGCCTGGGTGGCGACCGACGTGTTCGTCGGCCCGGGCGTGACCATCGGCCGCGAAGCCGTGGTGGGCGCCCGCAGCTCGGTCTTTCGCAACATGCCGCCCGCGATGGTGTGCCACGGCAACCCGTGCCGGCCTGTCCGCCCCCGCATGCCGACGCCGCCATGAAGATACTGATCTACGGCATCAACTACGCGCCGGAACTGACCGGCATCGGCAAGTACAGCGCCGAACTCGCTGAATGGATGGCCGCGCACGGACATGAGGTCAGTGTCGTGACGGCCCCGCCCTACTACCCCCAATGGCAGGTCCACGACGGCTACCGCGCTGGCCGCTACCGCAAGGAGGCGCGGGCCGGGGTCACGGTGCGCCGCGCGCCCCTGTGGGTGCCGGCGCGCCCGGGCGGGCTCAAGCGCCTGATCCACCTGGCCAGCTTCGCGGTGTCGAGCGTGCCGTCGCTGCTGCGCGCGGCGGCCGGCAGACCGGACCTCATCCTTGTGGTGGAACCCGCCTTGTTTTGCGCGCCTGCCGCCTGGCTGACCGCAAGGCTGTGCGGCGCCCGCGCGTGGCTGCACATCCAGGACTACGAAGTCGACGCGGCGTTCGAGCTGGGGCTGCTCAAGGGCGCCGGTTTGCGCGCCATGGTCAAGCGGGCCGAACGCTGGCTGATGCGCCGCTTCGACCGCGTATCAACGATCTCGCACCGCATGCTGGACCTGGCGCTGGCCAAGGGCGTGGCGCCTGACCGCGCCGTGCTGCTGCCAAACTGGATCGACGTCAACGCCATCACGCCCCGCGCGGACGGCGGCGACTACCGCGCCGAACTCGGCATTCCCGCTGACGCGATCGTTGCCCTGTACTCGGGCAACATGGGCGGAAAGCAAGGGCTGCAGACGCTGGCCGACGTGGCCCGCCAGCTTGCGGACGACGCGCGGGTCTGGTTCGTGTTCTGCGGCCAGGGACCGGAACGCGCGCCGCTGCAGGCGCGCTGCGAAGGCTTGCCGCGCGTGCGGTTCCTGGACCTGCAACCGGCGGCCCGGCTGGGCGCGCTGCTGAACACGGCCGACATCCACCTGTTGCCGCAACGCGCCGGCGCGGCCGACCTCGTCATGCCGTCCAAGCTGACCGGCATGCTTGCCAGCGGCCGCCCCGTCGTCTGCGGGGCCGCGGCCGGCACGGAACTGGCCAACGTCGTCGCGCATTGCGGACTGCTCACCCCGCCCGAGGATGCCGACGCCATGGCCCGGGCCGTGCGCACGCTAAGCCGTGATGCGCACGCCCGCGAAACCCTGGGCGCCTCGGCGCGCCACTACGCGCTGACCCACCTGCACGTGGACGCGGTGCTGGCGGCGGCCGAACGCGAGTTCGCGTCCGTCGTCGGCGCCAAGGCGAAGCCGGCATCCCTGAAAAGCCGAACCCGCGAAAGCGATACGTAGGATGGGTGGAGGGCGAGTTCAGCCACAACACAACCGCTGCCTGATGGGTTGCGCGCGCTGGACGCAAGCGTCCTTGCCCAATGATTCTCGCGCTCCACCCGTCCTACGGTTTCCCATCAGGTGATCGCGGCGGGGACAAGCGCCCCCGCCCCTATCCATTGCTGTCCGCTTTGCCCTGCGCCGGCGTACCGCCGCTTCTGACCAGTCCCATCTGCACCGCGATGTAAGCCGCCTCGGCCTGATTGCGCGCGTTCAGCTTCCAGTACAGCGTGCGCGCGTGGCTCTTGACCGTGGCGACGGATATGCCGACTTGCTGGCCGATCTCCCGCATCGTCTTGCCCTGCACCAGCAGCTGCAGTATTTCTTCCTGGCGCTGCGTCAGCTCGCGCAGTTCCTGGACCGGCGCGTGGGATACGGGCTGGGCCCGGCCAGCTGGCTGGGGATAGCACTCGCCGCCCGCCATCACCAGGCTGACGGCAGCAGCCAGGGCGTCCGGGCTGGACGCCTTGGGCAGATATCCCGCAACGCCGGTCCGCGCGCACACGCCCATGACCGAGGGATCCAGCACGGAGTACAGCACCAGGACCAGCCGGGGCATGAAGAAGGCCATCGCCTGGGAGATGAGCCCGATGTCCTGCTCGGCCATGCCGCTGCAACCGACGACCAGCAATTCCACTGGACGGTTGATCGAACTGGACATGTTGAGCAGATGGGCTGGCGAAATGGCCAGGATGTCGTCGGCGTTCCGGACACGTTCCAGTACATGCTGGATTGCGACGCGAAGCAGAGCGTAGTCTTCGATCAGTACGGTTGTCATCCCGGGAGGAACCTTGTGACGCATGGCCCATACACGGTTCCCGTCACATCGGCGCATCACGCTGCCAAGGCAGGTTGTGGCGGCGCGCCGGCATGACGGGAATCTCGTCCGCGCTATTGGATAGCGATCGCGAGGCGTTGTGATTCGCGCTCTCAACCCATGCTTGCGGACACAACCCATGCTATCAGCGGCTACGTCCGCTGAATCTCGGTCAGGTGGATGATTGGTGGAGGAAAGGCGTGCCGAGCGGCACGCCGGGCCCTGCTGTGTATGCCTTAGCCAGGATGGCTATGAGGACCCGGCAGCAACGGAACCTGCGCGTTCCAGGCTGCCGGGCAGGCAGCGCAAACTGCTACTACCCCAGCTTGCGCCCATAGATCTGCCCGGCGTCCGTATCCCTGCCATTGGGATCATGCCATTCCAGGGTCGCGCCACGCTGCAACGCCGCGTATACGGCCTCTCCCTTGTTCTTGACATGCAGACGCTGGTAAAGCGTGCAGGCATGCGTCTTGGCGGTGGCGACCGAAATATTGAGCATGCGGCTGACCGTCTTGATCGGATAGCCCCTGGCCAGCAACACCAGGACTTCGTACTGACGCGGGGTGATCTGGAGCAACTGCGCCCCGGCGCTGACCGGCATCGTGCCCTTTCCGGATGCGTCGTCGGCATCGCGGGAAGGCAAAGCGCAAACGGTAGCCGCAGGCGCCTGCAATGCCTGCTCGCTGGGAAAGCACTGCCCGCCCGCCATGACCAGGCGTATTGCGGCTTCCAGGATTTCGACCGAAGCGGTCTTCATCAGGCAGCCGTACACGCTTGCGCCAGGCAGGCCCTGCACCGGCATCGGCAAGGGCATCACGTCCGTCAGAAGCAGAATCCGCTTCGGGGTGAGCACACGCTGGATCTCGTGCAATGCGCTCCATGCCTCGTCGGTATCTACCGGCAACCCGTAGATCAGAAGATCGGCGCCCGCGTGCGCGCCGTCGGCCTTGGACAAATCCGCCAGGCCCATCCCCTCGATTTCCCACACATCGTCCAACTTGCTAAGTATCTGCCACAACCCCAACCGCAATAGCGGATGAGCTTCAATCAGGACCATCTTGGCCATGGTGTCCTCCCGGTTTTTCGACGGGCCTAGAAGGGATCTTCGCTGTGCTGAAGACTATTTTTTTTCCAGCCCCGCGGTGGGTGGTCCGCACTATCCCGGAATATCTAATGAAGCTGGACCGGGGCGTTTGGGCTGGGCAACTTTGGTAGCCAACATAACGGATGGCATGAACCCATCTTATGGTTCGAAACTGCCAAAATCAAGACGTTTCAGGGCGATATAATCCGATAAAAACAGAAATCATTCGTTAGCCTTAATCACTATCGTAAATACGGATGAGATGACTGTCTCCCCCTTTTTACCGCTAGGGTTTTCACCAGGATGCCACGGTGTTCCCAGGAGATCCCCCTCGGTGTTCACCCTGCGCAAGCGCAATGGGGACGGGGATGACGGGCGGAAACAGCCGAAAAAAAGCCGCGCCGGGGCACGCCCCCGCCGCAGCTCGAAAGTCCGGTTTTGGATGAAAAGCCTATCGATATGTTTCCACGGACACACGCTGCCCGTGCAGGCATCTTTCAATCGAAATATAGGTAACATTTTTATTTTTGTGCCGGAGGCGTCATTTACTCCATATAGGCGAAGTCAAATACCGTATGACCCCCTTGATGATGCCAATGGTGCATTGAAGCATGACGCTTCCTTAAAAAGCTCGCGTAGTGGATTTCGCCGTCTGTCTCCACGTAGGTGGTTGGCGACAGCTCCTCGATCCGGTTCAGCGAGACGCCCTTGCCGTAGTGGCAAAAGCCTTGGTACTGGGCACAGCGGATGACGTCTCCCTCAGGCGAGACAACGATTCCGGCGTTGCGGGCCCGCATCGGGTTGCGCACGATCGGGTTGCAGGCGTGCGGCGTCCAGACGGTGGAACGAGGCGAATCCGAAAAAAACGCGAACAGCTCGTCACAGTGGCTTTGCCCGTCTGTTCGATCAATATTCGTTAATAACCACCAATATTCACCGTGTTTAAAAATAATAGTATCAACGGCGGATATATTGGTCATCAGTGTGACATCAAGCTCCCATTTAAGCGGAAAATCGGTGCATTTCCATAATTCAATACTTCTATTTCCGCACGTTTCCGGCACCATGTAGGTCACACCGTCATGTTCGAATATATAAGGAAACGACAGGTGATAAGGCAGGTTCAGGGCGGTGCCAAGCAGCCGGAAAGCCCCGTCGGAGTAGGTCGCGACCGAAATCGTCCCCTTGCGGGAAGTGAAGTCGTAATCCTCGAAAAAAATATATGGTTTCTTGTCGTGGGTATATACAAACGGATCTGCGAAAAAACGCCCCTTCGGGGGTTGCAGCACCATTGCCTCGGATACCACCGCCTGTTGCCGGGACGAGGGGAACATGCCGATCCGCCATCGGACATTGCGTTTCATGATGCGGCGCACAATCAAATCCGATATTAACCAGGCTTGACGCGCGATATATGCCGCGCTGTCCCACTCCGCCGGATCCGCCCGGCGCGGCCCGCTCATGATCTGCATTTCGGGCGTCGCCAAGGCTTGCCGGGCGCGCGCCAGCGCCTGCAGGGCGTCGTAGACCATGAAATTTCCCAGGCTGAACGCCCGTGCCTGGTTTTTCAACCAGAACACTTCCGTGTTGAAACTGCGCTGGTCCAGGAGCTCATCCTGATCCGCATCCGGACCGACGCGCCAGAGTTTCACCGTGGTGTGATCCTCGCGTTGATAAACCTCCCAAAAACCGGCGTACCGGCTGGTCGACACCGCGATATCCGAATAGCTCAGTTGCCAGACGCCCAGACGCGCCCACCCCATCATCTGGGCGCGCGTCGCCAGCGACGCGCCCAGCGTGATCACCAGGTCCAGCCCCAGCGCGGCCACGACGTCCTCGCCCAGCGCGCCCTCTCCCGGTTCGCGCGGCGTCAACGGCAAGACCGGCACGCCGGCGGGCATGCTCTGCCGCATGTCGCGGCAATTCGCCAGCATCTGGCGCTGCTTGACCGGCAGCAGCCGGGCTTCGAAGCGCGACAACGTCCCGAACAGCGCCTTCATGCCCAATCGCGGCGCTTTGCCCATGCCTTCGGGGGATATCACCAACAAGGCGGACATGTCGAAGTCCTGGCTGTGGATCAACCACTCCGCCATCTCATGCATCCAGCCGGGTTGCTCATACCCGTCAACCAGCAGTCCCACTCGGTAGGTCTTCATTTGTCCTGCTCCTGTGTCAGGGCGCACGGGTGGCCGCAGCGGCAAACGGGCCCGCGTCACGTATCGCCGGTGCAATGCGTTCAAGTCCTCGCGCTGATACTGCGGCGTTTTGGGCGCGCCTTCCAGACCACATTCATCCTAGGTCGACCGTCCGAGGGCGAACGGCTCAGCCCCCCCCACCGACGGCCGATATTCGGGTCGTCCGACTGCGCGAGTCGCTTCATCCATCTGGTCTAGCTGTCCTGGTGCCTCGATACCTGAAGGGTTCAGAGCGACTGGTGCTTCAGTACCTGAAAGGCGCAGATCAACCGGTGCGGCAGCGCCATTACGGGTAAACCCTATTGGGGATAGCCGAGGCTCGCTTCCCGCGCTTCGCTACCCCATAATGCTTTTAAACAAACGTTTGAATTCAACCTTATGCAAGAAATCAGAACCCCCAACACTCGCGAATCCATCCTGGACACGGCCGAAGCGCTTTTTGCGCAACAAGGCCATGACGGAACATCGATGCGGCAGATCACCGGCGCGGCCGGCGTCAATCTGGCCTCGGTGAACTATCACTTCGGCTCCAAGGAGTCACTGGTGCAGGCGGTGCTCAAACGGCGCCTGGAGGTCCTGAACCGCGAACGCCTGCGCCTGTTGGATGAACTGGAGTCGCAATCCGGCGGCAAGCCCTTGAAGCCGTCGCTCATCGTGGACGCTTTCTTCGGCACGCTACTGCGCCTGGCGGCCGATCCGGCCCAGGCGGGCAGCACCTTCCTGCCGCTGCTCGAACGCACCATGACCGACCCGTCCGACTTCATCCGCGCGCTGTTCGCCGAGGAATACGCCGACGTGCTGGAGCGCTACCGCAATGCCCTGTTCGCGGCGCTGCCCGACGTGCCCAAGGCCGAAATCGTGTGGCGTTTCCAGTTCATGCTTGGCGCCACGTCGTACGCCATCATCGGCACGGACCTGCTGCGGTCCGTCACGGGATGGACGCTGGACGAAGCCGAACAACCCGACAACCCCGACCTGCTGCTGCCCCGGCTGATGAGCTTCCTGCTGGGCGGCCTGCGCGCGCCGCTGCCCCCCCTGGCCGGCACATAGCGCGCCCTGCGGACCGGCAGCCAGAACAGAACCCATACGGAGACAAAGAAATGAACGCAGTCCTCATCGCGCTGGTCGTCATCGCGCTCCTTGCTGCCGTCGTGCTGGGCGTGCGCCCCATCCGGCGGGCGCTGCTGTCCGCGCCGATTTTCAACCTGTACCGGAAAGTGCTGCCGCAGATGTCGGACACCGAGCGCGACGCGCTGGAGGCCGGCACAGTGTGGTGGGAGGGGGAACTGTTCCGCGGCCGACCCGACTGGAGCCGCCTGCTGGCCTATCCGCGTCCGCGCCTGACCGACGAAGAGCAGCACTTCCTGGACAACCAGGCAGAGCAAGCCTGCCGCATGGTCAACGACTGGAGCGTCACGCAAGAACGCTACGACCTGCCCGCCGATGTCTGGACCTACCTGAAGTCCCAGGGTTTCCTGGGCATGATCATCCCCAAGGAATATGGCGGCCTGGCCTTCTCGGCCTATGCGCATTCCGAGATCGTCACCAAACTGTCCACGCGCTCATCCGCGCTGGCCGTGTCGGTCATGGTGCCCAATTCCCTCGGCCCTGCCGAGCTGCTGCTGCACTACGGCACCGACGAACAGAAGAACCACTACCTGCCCCGCCTGGCGCGCGGCGAAGAAGTGCCCGCCTTCGCGCTGACCAGCCCCTGGGCCGGATCGGACGCCGCAGCCATCCCCGACAGCGCCATCGTCTGCAAAGGCGAGTGGCAGGGGCGTGAAGTCATCGGCATGCGGGTGACCTGGGACAAGCGCTACATCACGTTGGCGCCTGTCTGCACCTTGCTGGGCCTGGCGTTCCGCCTGTATGACCCCGATGGCCTGCTCGGCGGCAAGAAAGACCTGGGCATCACCTGCGCGCTGGTGCCGCACGACCACCCCGGCGTGGACACGGGCCGCCGCCACTTCCCGCTGAATGCAATGTTCATGAACGGGCCCACCCGCGGCACCGATGTCTTCATGCCGCTGGACTTCATCATCGGCGGTCCGGCCATGGCGGGCCAGGGCTGGCGCATGCTGATGGAATGCCTGGCCGCAGGCCGTTCCATTTCACTGCCCTCCTCCAACACCGGCATGTCCAAGCTGACCGCCCGCGCCGTGGGCGGATATGCCCGCGTGCGCAGCCAGTTCCGCATGCCGGTCGGCAAGTTCGAAGGCGTCGAAGAAGCGCTGGCGCGCATCGGCGGCCATACGTACATGATGGACGCGGCACGCAGCATGACCGCGGGCGCCGTGGACTTGGGCGAGAAGCCGTCCGTCGTCTCGGCGATCGTGAAGTACCACGTGACCGAACGCGCGCGCCAGGTCGTCAACGACGGCATGGACGTGATTGGCGGCAAGGGCATCTGCCTGGGTCCGAACAACTTCCTGGGCCGGGCGTATCAGCAGATCCCTATCGGCATCACCGTCGAAGGCGCCAACATCCTGACGCGCAGCCTGATCATCTTCGGCCAGGGCGCGATCCGCTGCCACCCCTATGTGCTGGCCGAAATGCAGGCCGCCCAATCACCGGACAAGACGCAAGGCCTGACCGATTTCGACCGCGCCTTCTGGGGCCACGTCGGCTTTGTCGCCCGCAACAAGCTGCGCGCCCTGGGCACCGCGCTGACCGGAGCCCGCTACGTCAGCGTGAACGCCGATGTCGCGCCGGACATGTTGCGGTACTACCAACTGCTTAGCCGGTATTCCGCCGCCTTCGCCTTGCTGGCCGACACCTCGATGCTGGTGCTGGGCGGCAGCCTGAAGCGCCGCGAACGCCTGTCTGCGCGGCTGGGGGACGTGCTGTCGCAGATGTACCTGATCAGCGCGACGCTCAAGCGCTTCGAAGACGAAGGCCGCCAGGCCGCCGACGCGCCGCTTGCGCACTGGTCGATCCAGGACGCGCTGTTCAAGCTGCAGGAGGCGTTCGACGGCGTGCTCGCCAACTACCCCAACCGCTTCGTGGCCTGGAGCCTGGCGCGCATCATCTTCCCCTGGGGCCGCACGCAGTCTTTGCCCTCCGACCAGCTTGGCCAGGAGGTGGCGCGCCTGCTGATCAACCCCGGCGCCACGCGTGACCGGCTGACGGCGGGCTGCCATCTGCCCGCCTCGGCCGATGAGCCGGTGGGCGCCATCGAACAGGCGCTGGCCGCCACGCTGGAGGCCGAGCCCATTGAAGCCAAGATCCGCGAACTGGAAAAACGCGGCGCGCTGGAAGGCAACCCGCAGGCCAACGTGCGCGACATCGCGGATGCCGCGTTTGCTGCAGGCGGCATCACCGCCGAAGAATATGCGGTGGTGAAACGCCGCAACAGCTTGCGCGATACCGTCGTGAAAGTGGATGATTTCCCCTTTGACCTTGGCGCGTCGGGTGCAACCAGGCCCGCCGCCGAGCTCAAGGTCGCCTAAGGGAGGGAACGGATGGCATTCAAACCGGTTTACGTCGTCGACGGCGCCCGTACGCCCTTCCTGAAAGCGCGCACCGGGCCCGGCCCCTTCTCCGCCAGCGACCTGGCCGTGCAGGCGGGCCGCGGCCTGCTGCTGCGCCAGCCCTTCACGCCCACGGACTTCGACGAAGTCATCGTGGGTTGCGCCGCCCCTTCCCCCGATGAGGTGAACATCGGCCGCGTCATCGCGCTGCGCCTGGGCTGCGGCAACAAGGTGCCAGGCTGGACGGTGATGCGCAATTGCGCATCGGGCATGCAGGCACTGGATTCGGGCATCGCCAACATTCAGTCCGGCCGCTCGGAACTGGTGCTGGCGGGCGGCACGGATGCCCTCTCGCGCGCGCCGGTGTTGTTCTCGGACGACATGGTGCGCTGGTTGGCCGGCTGGTATGCGGCCCGTGGCGTGGGCGCCAAACTGGCCGCCTTGCGCCGCTTCCGGCTGAAGAACCTGGCTCCGGTCATCGGCTTGCTGAAAGGCCTGACGGACCCCGTGGTGGGCCTGTCGATGGGCCAGACCGCCGAAAACGTCGCTACCCGCTTCGGCATCGACCGCGCGGCCATGGACGCCTATTCAGCCGGCAGCCACCAGCGCGCGCTGGCGGCCCGCGCCGCAGGCGCCATGACCGAGATCACGCCGCTCATCGATACCCAGGGCAAGCTGTATCCCGATGACGACGGCGTGCGCGAGGACTCGACGCCGGAAAAACTCGCCAAGCTCAAGCCTGTGTTCGACAAGCCCTGGGGCAACATCACCGCCGGCAACAGCTCGCAAGTGACTGACGGCGCCGCGATGCTGGTGCTGGCATCCGAAGCGGCCGTCGCCAAATGGAACCTGCGCCCGCTCGGCCGCATCGTCGACAGCCAGTGGGCAGGGCTGGATCCGGCGCAAATGGGACTGGGGCCCGTGCATGCGGCCACCCCCATCCTGCAGCGCCACGGCCTGGGCTTGAATGACCTGGACTTGTGGGAGATCAACGAGGCGTTCGCCGCCCAGGTGCTAGGCTGCCTGGCAGCATGGCGCGACGACGCCTATTGCCAAGAACACTTCGGTACGCCAGCATGGGGCGCGCTTGACCCTGCCAAGCTCAACGTGGACGGCGGCGCCATCGCGATCGGCCATCCCGTGGGCGCGTCTGGCGCCCGCATCGTCCTGCACCTGCTTGACGCCCTGAAGCGCCGCGGCGCCAGGCGCGGCATGGCGGCCATCTGCATCGGCGGCGGCCAAGGCGGCGCGATGCTGGTTGAAACCCTGGACGAGGACCGCCCATGACGACGTTGGACTCGCTTTCCCACTGGCGCCTGGAGCGCGAGGCCGACGGCGTCGCGTGGCTGACGTTCGACCGCGCGGGCAGCGCCGTCAACGCCTTGTCGGCCGACACCATGGCCGAACTCGCCCTGGTGCTGGACGCGCTGGACGCCGCGCCGCCCAAGGGCCTGATCATCCAATCCGGCAAGGCCACGGGTTTCATCGTGGGCGCCGACGTGAATGAATTCGCCAGCCTGGACACGCCCGAACAAGGCCGCGCGCTGGTGGCCCGCGGCTGGAACCTGTTCAAGCGCCTGGCCGCCGTGCGCTATCCCACGCTGGCGCTGATCCAGGGCCACTGCCTGGGCGGCGGGCTGGAACTGGCGCTGGCCTGCCGGTACCGGCTCGTGGCCGATCAACCCGGCACGTCGCTGGCGCTACCCGAAGTCATGCTGGGCATCTTTCCCGGCTGGGGCGGCATGCTGCGCCTGCCGCAAGTGATCGGCGCGCCGGCTGCGCTGGACATGATGCTGACCGGCCGTGGCGCCGACGCCCGCCGCGCCGCCGCGCTGGGCCTGGCCGATGCCCGCGTGCCGCCCCGGCTGCTGCGGG
>CAUSDE010000030.1:0-72507 GCA_963530045.1 uncultured Achromobacter sp. | reverse complement strand
ATGCCGGTGTGCGGCACGCGGCGGGCGGCGGGGCGGCCGGCCGACGGCGCGGCAGCAACCGGCGCGCGGTCGCGCGCGGCTTCGACATCGCGACGTACGATGCGGCCGTGCGGGCCGGTGCCCGTCACGCCCAGCAGGTCCACATGCCATTGCGCGGCCAGCCGGCGCGCCAGCGGACTGGCGAACAGCCGCCCGCCCGGCACGGCGGCGGAAGAGGATGCGGCAGGCGATCCTGCGGCAGGCGAACCTGCGGCAGGCGAACCTGCGGCAGCTGGTGCTGCAGCAGGCGGTGTAGCGGCAACCTTTGAAGCGGTCGCTGCCGCGGGTTCGGCAGCGGCGGCCGGCGCGGCCGTCGCCGCCCCGCCGTGTTCGGCCAGCGCGCGGTCGATTGCCGAGGCGTCGTCGCCGTCGGCCAGCAGCACGCCGATCACGGTATTGATCGGCACCGACGCGGCGCCGGCCTGGACCACGATGCGGCCCAGCACGCCGGCGTGTTCGGCGTTGATCTCGACGATGGCCTTTTCGGTTTCGATTTCCGCCAGCGCATCGCCGACGGCGACCTTGTCGCCTTCTTGCTTGAGCCACTGGTGCAGGTTGCCGCCCGACGTGTCGGCGGCGACGGAGGGGAGCTTGATAAGGTGTGCCACGATGTTCGTCCTAGTTTGCGGCGGCGGCCAGATCGGGCCGATAGGCGGCGGGGTCGTCGTATTCGACCAGTTCCAGCACATTGCCTTCCGGGTCGCGGAAGAACGCCAGCCAGGTGCCGGGGCGCACTTCCATGGGCGCAGGCGCGCTGTCGAACACCACGCCCCGGGATTCCAGGCTGCGCACCACGCCTGCCAGATCGCGCACGATGAAGGTCAGGTAGGTGGCGCCCTGGCGGTCCAGGATCGCCGCGCCGCGCACGGCGGACTCGGGGGCGACGCTGGGCTGCAGCAGCTTGATGCGTTCGCCGTAGGGCGTCTGCAGGCGCGCCACGTCGTAGCCGTGCACGGTCAGTCCCGTGGCACGCGCTTTGTCGGCAGGCACGCTGACGCGGTTGACGAGCGTCAGGCCGACGACGTCCGTGTAGAACGCCAGTTGCGTGTCCAGGTCCTTGCAGCAGATGCCGACTTCCATCGGCACGGTCATTTGCAGGGTGCTCATGCCTGTTCTCCCAGGTCGGCCAGCACGTCGGCCAGGCCAGCCAGCACTTCCTCGGTGTCCGCGAACGCCGCGCGTTCCAGCACCTTCGAGATGCTGGGCGAGGCTTCGCCGCCCGTCACGCGCTTGATCGGCTGGTCCAGCCAATCGAAATAGCGGCGCTGGATCTCGTCGGACAGCATGGCGCCGTAGGACGTGCCGCGCGCGCCTTGCTCCACGATCAGCACGTTGTTGGTCTTCTGGATGCTGGCGCCGATGGTGTCCCAGTCCAGACTGGCGCGGTCCAGCGTGCGCAAGTCGATCACTTCGGCGTCCACGCCCGCTTCTTCAGCGGCCTTGAGCGCGCGGCTGACCATCGACAGGTAGGTCAGGATGGTGACCTTGCCGCCCGCGCGGCGCACACGCGCGCGGCCGAAGGGGATGGCGTAGTCCAGGTCGCCCGCGGGCACGTCGCCCGACGAGGCGTACAGGTCGACGTGTTCGATGACCAGCACGGGGTCCTTGGAGGCCAGCGCGGTGTTCATCAAGCCCACGTACTCGAACGGCGTGGACGGCGCCACGATGCGCCAGCCGGGCGCGGTGGCGAAGATGCCGGCCGGATCCATCGAGTGCTGCGAGCCGTAGCCCGTGCCCATCGCGACCTTGGTGCGCAGCACGAAGGGCACGTCGATGTCGCCGCCGAACATGTGGCGGGCCTTGCCGATCTGGTTGAAGATCTGGTCGGCCGCGACCCACATGAAATCGGGGTACATGAATTCGACGACGGGCTTGTAGCGGCCGTCCATCGCCAGGCCGCCGCCCAGGCCGGCGAAGGCGTTTTCGGAAATCGGAGTACCCAGCACGCGGTCGGGGTACTTGTCCTTCAGGCCGCGCGTGGCGCCGTTGGTGCCGCCCTTCAGGCGGTGCACGTCTTCGCCCAGCACGACCACGCCGCCATCGGTTTCCATGCGGCGGTCCAGCACGTCGGCGACGGCGTCGACGAACTTGCGCTCGACCTTGTCGCCGGCGTAGTCAGCCACGTCCTGGTAGCGCAGGCCGGCCAATTCGGCGCCATCGCTGCGCAGGCCCACGTCGCGGAAGTCGGGGCTGGGCCACAGGTCGGCGCGCACGCGGCGCTTGCCGCCTTCAGCGGCTTCGGTCAGACGGCCGCAGACGTCTTTCATGACGTCCTTGCAGCGCTGGCGCAGCGCGTCCACTTCCGCTTGCGTGATCAGCGCGCGGCCGATCATCTCGGAAGCGATCTTGTCCAGCGGATCGCGGCGGCGCCATTGCGCCTCTTCGTCTTTCGTGCGGTAGCCGAAGGCGCTGCCGGGGAAGGGGCCGTTCTGGTGGAAGAAGCGGTACACGTCGACTTCCACGATGGTCGGGCCGTTGCCCGCGCGCATGTGCGCCACGGCTTCCGACATGGCCAGATGCACGGCCAGCGGATCCATGCCGTCGACTTTCCACGACGGGATGTTGAACGCCAGGCCGCGCGCCGACAGGCGCGGCTCGGCGGTGGATTCTTCTACCGTGGTCGATACGGCGTAGCGGTTGTTCTCGATGAAGAAGCACAGCGGCGTCTTCCACGCGGCGGTCAGGTTCATCGTTTCCAGCACGGAACCGATGTTCACCGCGCCGTCGCCGAAGTAAGTCACCGCCACGCGGTCGGTGCCGGCGTGCTTGTGCGCCCAGCCAGCGCCGGCGGCCAGCGGCACGCCGCCGCCCACGATGGCGTTGGTGCCCAGCGCACCCGCCTCCAGCCAGCGCAAGTGCATGCTGCCCCCACGGCCGCGGCAATAACCCTGGGCCAGGCCCATGATCTCGGCCAGCGTCTTCTGCAGGACCTCGTCGATGGCGGGAGTGAGCGGGTTGCGCGGATCCAGGCCCAGCGGCGCGACGTGCTGAAGCGCCTTGGCCAGGAACTGGTGGTGGCCGCGGTGCGACCCGTTGATCTGGTCGCCGGCGCCCAAGGCCAGCACCGAACCGACGGCGCCGCCTTCCTGACCCACGGACGAGTGCGCGGGGCCGTGCACCAGGCCTTCGGCGGCCAGGTCCAGCACAGCCTCTTCAAAGGCGCGGATCCAGTGCAGCTGGGTGAGCATGGTGCCCAGCAGGGCGGGGTCCGCCTGCTGCCAATCCTTTGCCTCGACCGTCAGTTGCCGCCAGGGCGCTTGGGGCTCAAGCGGTTGGTAGGTGGCCATGAGTGAATCTCCAGAATGTTTTTAAGCGTCGGTGCGGTTAGAGGTAGCTGTAGCGGCTCCAGCCGCCGTCGGCCACCAGGGTGTGTCCGGTGATGTAGGCGGCCTGGCGCGACGCCAGGAAGACCGCCAGATCGGCCATTTCGGCCGGCTGCGCCATGCGGCGCAGCGGAGTGCGTTGTTTCAGCCGTTCGGGGTCCAGCCGGCCGCGCGCGGCCAGGTCGCGCACCAGGTCGGTCTCGACATAGCCGGGCGCCAGCGCGTTGACGCGCACGCCCATCGGGCCCCATTCCACGGCCAGCGTTTCGGTCAGCAGCACCACCGCGCCTTTGGTCGCGCAGTAGGCGGCGCGGTCGGGCGCGGCCACCACGCCGTACATGGAGGCCAGGTTGATGATGCTGCCCGCGCCCGCCGGCACCATGCGGCGGCCTGCGGCCTGCGCGCACAGGAAGACGCCGGTCAGGTTGATGTCGACGGCGCGGCGCCACTCGTCCACGGTCACTTCCAGCGTGGGCTTGTTGGCCGAGATGCCGGCGTTGTTGACCAGCACGTCGATGCGGCCCCAGGCCTGTTCCACCTGGGCGAAGGCGCGTTCGACGGCCTCGGCGTCGGTGACGGAGGCCTGCACCGCGATGGCTTCGCCGCCGGCGGATGTCAGGTCTGCCACGGCCGCGTCCAGGGCGGTGGCGTCCATGTCCAGCAGCGCGACGCGCGCGCCTTGGCGCACGAAAGCCTGCGCGGTGGAAAAGCCGATGCCTTTGGCGCCGCCGGTGATCACGACGGTCTGGCCGCGCAGGTCGCTATGGATGACTTCAGTAGGATTGTCCAAGGTATTTGCCTGTAGGGGATTTGCGTGACGGCGCGTCAGACGGCCAGCCATTCCTGCACCACGTCCTGGCGCTCATGCAGCTGCGCAGGCGGGCCTTCGAACACGATGCGGCCGTGGCCCATGACGCTGACGCGGGTCGACACCTTCAGCGCGATGGTCAGCTTCTGTTCCACCAGCACCACCGAGACGCCGCGCTTGTGGATGTCGCGGATGACATCCGCGATCACTTCCACGATCTTCGGGGCCAGCCCTTCGGTGGGTTCGTCGATCAACATGACCTTGGGATTGCCCAACAGCGATCGGCACATGGTCAGCATCTGCTGTTCGCCACCCGACAGGTTCCCGGCTTTTGTATTGCTGCGTTCCTTCAAGCGCGGGAAGTAGTCGAACATCTGCGCGACCGTCCAGAAGGGCGCGTCGTCGCGCTTGGGTTGCTCGCCCATGCGCAGGTTCTCGTCCACCGTCAGGTTGGCGAAGACTTCGCGTTCTTCGGGCACGAAGCCCAGGCCGGCGCGCGCGATCTCGAAGGGGCGCTTGTTGGTGATGTCGCGCTCTTCGATGGCGATGCGCCCGCCGGTCACGTCCACCAGGCCCATGATGCTTTTCATGGTGGTGGAGCGGCCCGCGCCGTTGCGGCCCAACAGGCTGACGACTTCGCCGCGTCCGATGGACAGGTCGATGCCGTGCAGGATGTGGCTCTTGCCGTAGTGCGCGTGCACGCCTTGCAGGCTGAGCAGGGGGGATTGCGGGTTTGATGCCATGTTCATACCGTTTCCTCTCCCAGGTAGGCTTCGCGAACGCGGGCATCGCCGCGGATGTCCGCGGGCGTGCCCGTGGCCAGGATTTCGCCGTACACCAGCACGCTGATGCGGTCGGCCAGCGAGAACACCACCTGCATGTCGTGTTCGACGATCAGCAGGGTGCAATCGCGCGTCACTTCCTTGATGAGTTCGACCGTGTAGTCGACTTCGTGCTGCGACATGCCGGCCATCGGCTCGTCCAGCAGGATGACCTTCGGGCGCGAGGCGAGCGTCATGCCGATTTCCAGCGAGCGCTGCTCGGAGTAGTTCAGGTCGCCCGCGGCCGTGTCCTGCTTGGCGGTCAGGCGCACTTTCTCCAGCAGGCGGTCCACGTCTTCATTGACGGCGCGGTTGCGCGCGATGGGGCGCCAGAAGTTGTAGACCAGCCCGTGCATGCGCAGCACGGCCAGGCGCAGGTTTTCGCGCACCGACAGGCGCGGGAATACGTTGGTGATCTGAAACGAGCGCGCCAGCCCCAGGCGGTTGATGGCTTCAGGCGCCAGGCCGCCAATGGAACGCGAACGCAGGCTGATGTCGCCCGAGGTCGGCGCGAACGAGCCCGACATCAGGTGGAACAAGGTGGACTTGCCGGCGCCGTTGGGGCCGATGACCGCGTGCCGTTCGCCGGCTTCGATTGCCAGGTTCACGCCGCGGATGATCTGCGCTTCGCCGAAGGACTTGCGCACGTCAGTCAGGGTCAGGATCTCGTGGGTCATTTTGCGGGCTCCAGCACAGGGGCGGCGGCGCCGTCGTCGCGCCACAGGGCCAGCGCCCAGCGGCAGGCCGCCAGGCCCACGGCGAACAGCGCCAGCGGGATCAGCCAGGTGGACAGCGCCAGCGGCGCCCACTCCTGGCCGAAAAGCGGGATGGCGGGCCAGCCGGCCTCGGGGTTCATGGCCAGCAGCGCGCGATAATCGCGGGCAAACATGCGCTGCAACATCTCGACCGAGAACACGGTGGCGGCAGTCAGCAGCAGGCCGGCGGCGACCGACAACGCGGCGCGCGGCAGCCAGTTGGCCAGTCCGCGCTCGCGCAGCGACTTGGCCGCGCGCTGCACCAGGCCCACCAGACCGTCCGGCACGAACAGCATCACCAGCACGAACAGCACGCCCTGGTACAGCAACCACGACCGCGTGATGTCGGCCAGCGTCTGCGACAGGAACGTCAGGATGGAGGCGCCCAGCACGGGGCCCAGGAAGGCGTTGACGCCGCCGATGTAGGCGAACAGCACCGCGTCGGTGGACAGCTTGACCTCGAACAGCACGTAGTTGCCGGCCTCGATGTTCAAGGCCTGCAAGCCGCCCGCGATGCCGGCGAACATGGCCGACAGCGCAAACACCATCGTCTTCAACGCATGCGGGCGGTAGCCCAGGTAGCGCAGCCTGTTGGCGTTTTCGCGCAGGCCCAGCGTCAAGCGGCCCAGCGGCGTGCGGGTCAGGCCATACAAGGCGGCCAGCGAAATCAGCACCCAGGCCAGCACCAGGAAGTACACCTCGACGTCGGAACCGAAGGTGAAGCCCCAGGCCGGCATGCGCATGGCCGACACGCCGGCTTCGCCGCCGAACACGCCTTTCAGGTGCGGTGCCAGCGCGTGCAGCAGTTCCGCCAGCGCCAGCGTGATCATTGAAAAGTACACGCCGGAACGCATGGTGGCGAACCAGCCGGCAACGAGACCGAACAGCAGGCCGGCCACGCCGCCTGCCAGCGGCATCAGGGGCGTGGGCAAGAGGCCCGCGCCGCCCAGCGCATTCATGGCGTGGATGGTGGCGAACGTGCCGACGCCGAAGTACGCAGCATGGCCGAAGGACAGCATGCCGCCCTGGCCCGCCAGCAGGTTGAAGGCGCACGCAAAGAGCGCGGCGATCAGCATCTGCACTGCGGCCACGAGCTGGCCCGGGGGCAGCAGCCAGGGCAGCGCGCACAGCACGCCCACGCAGACGATCAACAGCAGGGCGCCCGAGGCGCTACGGGTTTGGCTCATGCCTGTTCTCCCTTCAGGCCGGACGGCTTGACCAGCAGCACGACCAGCATCAGCAGGAAGGGCAATGTGGCCGCCAGGCTGGATATCTTCACGGTCATCAGGCCGCCCACGCTTTCGGCCCACTCACCGGCGCCGAACAGGCCGAACAAGGACGCCAGGCTGGCGTCGATGCCCACCGAAAACGAACTGATCAGGCCAATCAGCAGCGACGCGATCATCGCGCCCTCAAGCGAACCCAGGCCGCCCACGACGACCACCACGAACACCAGCACGCCCAGTTCCAGCGCCATGTTGGGATTCGTGGTGTAGAAGGCGCCGGCGACCGCGCCCGCCAGGCCGGCCATCGCCGCGCCCACGCCGAACACGCTCATGAAGACGAGCGGCACGTTGTGTCCCAGCGCTTCAGCCATGCGCGGGCGGTAGATGGCCGAACGCACCACGATGCCCACGCGGGTGCGCGACAGCAGCAGGTAGATCACGGCGAACATCGCCAGCGACACGCCACCCATCAAGAGGCGGTAGAAGGGGTAGTCCGCGTCGAACACGCGGAAGGCCGCGAAGTTCAGGAACGTCGGCACGCGGTAGTCCACGGGGAAGTCGCCGTAGAACAGCTTGATCAGCTCGGCCACGATGAACGCCAGGCCGAAGGTCACCAGCAGTTCCTGCGCGTGGCCGAACTTGTGGACGCGGCGCAGGAAGAAGCGCTCGACGCCCATGCCCAGCACGCCCGCGATGATCGTTGCCAGCACCAGCGCCGTCCAGAAGCCCGTGACGGGCGTCAACGTGTAGGCGGCATACGCGCCGATCATGTAGAACGAGGCGTGCGCGAAGTTCAGCACGCCCATCATTCCGAAAATCAAGGTCAGGCCTGCCGACACCATGAATAGCAGCAGGCCGTAAATCACGCCGTTCAACAGCGAGACGGTAAAGAATTCCATGTCCGCTCCATAATTCTTGCGCTAGGGCGCGAGGCGCCCCGCGAGCGATCGCGCACGTTGTTTTTCCGGCCCGCGCCGGTGTGCGCTTATAAATGCTTGCAGGCTATCGACGGGTCGCGCGCGCGGACTTTCAGCGCGCGCAAACCCGTCAAGCCGCCATCAATCCGGCCGCTGCATCTTGCACGTCGCCTGCACCGGCGCCGACACGTCCGCCGCCGCCAGCACCTTCACCGGCTCGAAACCCATGTCGGTGCCGTCGGCCTTGTACTTGGCGTTCTTGCTTACCTTGGATACGACCATCGGCAGCTGCACCTGGTGGTCTTCGGCACGCATCGTGTAAGTGCCCAGCGACGAGGTGTAGGTGACCTTTTCCAAGGCCTTCGCCAGCGCCGGCACGGACAGCTTGCCGTCCTGCGGCGGCACCTGCTTTAACGCTTCGCCCAGGAAGCGCACGCCGATGACGGTTTGCGGTTCGGTGTAGCTGGGGTAGTGGCCAGTCTTGGCCTTGTAGTCTTCGGCGAACTTGGCGCCTTCGTCGCCCGCGGCTTCGATGTTGTACGGGTGCGCGATGTAATGGCCCAGCGCGACTTCGCCTGCATTGGCCAGGTTGCCCACCTGGTCCAGGAACACGGTGGCAAAGCGCACCTTCAGGCCGGCGGCCTGCGTGGCCTTCATCAGTAGCAGCAGGTCGTTGGACCAGTTGCCGGTAATGACGGTGTCGGGCGACGCCGACCGGATGCGCGCGACGTAGGGCGCGAAGTCCTGGATCTTGTTGACTTCGTGCAGCGTCTTGCCCACCACTTCATAGCCGTACTGCTTGGCGAAGCGCTCGGTGGCGCCCTCCATGTCCTGGCCCCAGGAGTAGTTCTGGTTGATGGCGTATACGCGCTTGCCCAGCGTGCCGTCGGCCGACATCACCGAGGCCAGCGACTTCACGCGCAGGTCGGCATTGGTGGTGAAGCGGAAGTGGTAGAAGTGGCACTTCTGGCCCGTCAGTTCCAGTGCTTCGCCGCCCACGTTCAGGAAGACGACTTCCTTGCCCGGGTTGCGCAGGTTGTGCTTGCGCACGTCTTCGGTCAGCTGGCCCGAGATCGCGGACGACGAGCCCTGCACCAGGACCTGAACGCCTTCGGCCGCCGCGGCGCGGAAGCGGTCGGACGCGCCCACGGGGCCGCCCTGGTTGTCGAATTCGACCAGTTCCAGCGGCTGGCCGTTCCAGCCGCCGGCGGCGTTGATGCGGTCCAGTTCGTACTTGACCGCGGCGCGGAACATCAGGCCGGTCGAGGCCTGCGGGCCCGACAGCGTTTCGATCAGACCGATCTTGACGGGTGCGGCGTGCGCCGATGCGGCAAAGCCGGCCAGGCACAGCAGGCCGGTGGTGAAAGCCAATTTCATGCGTGTCTCCTCCGTGGAACGGGAGTGGTGAGTCCGTGAATCAAGCAAGCGCGCTTTGTTGCGGCTCTTCTACGCCCAGAAAGCGGGCAATTTCGGTGAGTTGTCCTTCCAGCATGTACAGGCCCGGATGCGTGCGGCAGCCTTGCGCGGCGGCGGCGCGCAGCAGGGGGGTGTCGACGCGGCTCATCACGGCGTCGGCCACGACGGTGCCGGGAGCCAGGGCGTCCAGGGGGAAGGGCAGGGGATCGGTGTCTTGCAGGCCCAGCGAGGTCGCGTTGATGGCGATGTCGCAGGGTTCGGGCGCGGAGTCCGCCACGCGGATGTCCAGGTCGGGGTATTGGCGGGCCAGGTGGGCGGCGAAGGCGTGCGCCTTGTCGGCCGACCGGTTGTACAGGCGCAGGCTGGCGGGGCCGGCGTCGGCCAGCGCACAGGCGATGGCCTTGCCCGCGCCGCCCAGGCCGGCCAGGTAGACATGGCAGCCGGCGGGGTCGTGCCCCTGGCTGCGCAGGCCGGCCACAAAGCCCAGGCCGTCGAAGTTGCCGCCGGTCAGCACGCCGTCCTGCAGGCGCACGGCATTGACCGCGCCGATCAGCTGGGCTGCCGGGGTCAGGGCGTCGCACAGGGTGGCGGCATGTTCCTTGTGGGGCACCGTGACCACGATGCCGCCCAGGTTGGCCAAGCCGCGCAGGCCGGCAAACAGGCCGGGCAGCGCGTCGGCGGACACGTGGAAGGGCACCATGACGGCGTCGATCGCGCGTTCACGCAGCAGGGCGTTGAGCCGCTGGGGCGTCTTGACGTGCGCGATCGGGTCCGCGGCGATCGCGAATACGGTAGTGCTGCCGGTGATTTCCACCTGGTTGTCCCCTGCCTGTCATGCGGCCTGCGGCCGTGTTTTTCCGACCCTTCTTGCCTGAAAGCGCGACTTGATTTACGCTTTCGGAATAAGTTGTCAGGCAACTTTATTAAGTTGTCCGATAAATCATAGGGCATGCGTTTTTCTCGTGTCAAGCAGCGGATTCAGGAGTTCAATCCAGGAAGCCGCTGGCGCTTGAAAGGCCGCGGGCCCGCCCATAGAGAGCTTTGGAGACAGGATGATTTCGTTCGAAGGACAGGTGGCCGTCATCACCGGCGCAGGCAATGGCATTGGTTTGGCGACGGCGCGGCTGATGGCCGCCCACGGTGCCCGGCTGGTGCTGACCGACATCGACAACGCGCGCCTGGAGGCGGTCGCGGCCGAGCTGGATCCCACGGGCCAGCGGGTCTACACCCACGCGCTGGACGTGTCCGTGTCGCACGATTGCGAACGCGTGTTCGAATCGGCCGCCAAGCATTTCGGCGGGCTGGACCATCTGGTTCACTGCGCCGGCATCTACCCGGAACAACTGGTCAAGGACACCAGCGACGAAGCCTGGCGCACGCTGATGCGCGTGAACCTGGACGGCACGTTCTACGTGTGCCGCGCGGCCCAGCGCCACCTGCGCCACAACGGGTCGATCGTGCTGTTGACGTCCTTGGCCGCCCAGCGCGGCAGCTACGCGCACGCCGCGTATTCGGCGTCCAAGGGCGCCGTGCAGAGCTTCACGCGCAGCCTGGCGCTGGAACTGGCGCCGCAGATCCGCGTGAACGCCGTGGCCCCCGGCATCATCGCAACGTCCATGACGCATGACCTGATCGGCCAGAAGGGCGCGCAGTTGCTGGAAAGCACGCCGTTGCGCCGCTTTGGCACGGCCGAGGAAATCGCCGGTTCGATCGCATTCCTGTGTTCGCCGCTGGCGGGCTTTGTGACGGGCGAAGTCATGCAGGTCAACGGCGGCATCTATATCGCTTAAAGTTCAGGACGCCGCCATCACGATCCAACGATTTTCCATGCAGCCTACCCAAGAACAGGACCCGCCGCGCGCCGCGCCCAAGAGTTCGCTTTCCGCGGCCTTGGGCGACGCGCTGGCCGAGCAGATACGCCAGGGGGTGCTTGCCCCCGGCGATCGCCTGCCGACCGAAAAGCAGCTGACCGAAACCTATTCCGTCAGCCGGGCGGTCGTGCGCGAAGCGCTGGCCCGCTTGAAGTCGGAAGGGCTGATCACGTCGCAACAAGGCAGCGGCGTGTTCGTCGATCCGAACTTCCAGCGCAACGCGTTTCGCATCGCCGCGCCCACGCCGGGCGACAGCCAGGACCTGGAGCACATCCTGGAATTGATGCTGTCCATCGAAGTCACCGCCGCGCGCTACGCGGCGCAGCGCCGCACCGAACAAGACCTCAAGAAGATCCGCCAGGCGCTGGTGGGGATGGAATACGCGCTGATCAACGACAAGCTGGGCGACGAAGAGGACTACCAGTTCCATCAGGCCATCGTGCAGGCCACGCACAACCCGCATCTGGTCGCGTTGAACGATTACCTGGAAGCCAATGTGCGCCGGGTGATCCGCAGTGCGCGCAACAACACGGCGCGCAGGTACGCCGAACGCATGGCCGCCGTGCAAAGCGAGCACCAGGCCATTTTCGCCGCGATCGAAGGGTCGGATCCGGACGCCGCCGGCCAAGCCGCCGAACAGCACCTGCGCAACGCCGCAGACCGGCTGCGCCTGTTCCAGGCCGAACGCCCCGCGCCGGTCTAGCCGCGCGCGGCGCGTCCGCGCGGGCTCAGGCGAAGGTCTGTTCCATTTCGCGGCGGAACTGCACGGCGGTGGAGCGGTCGTCGTATTCCACGTCGCGCCAGCGTATCGCCTGCGACTGGCGCACCGGATTCTTCAGCTTGACCTGGTGCGACAGGCCCAGCGGCAGATAGCCTTCTTCCACCGAGTCCGGCGCGGGCATCAGCCGCCCATACACCGTATAGCCGCCTTCGCCGTCCAGCAACTGGCCAGCTTGCAGGTCGCGCTTGGCGGTGGCCACCACGTCGCCGTGCCAGCCGGCCGGCGCACCCGTGGGTTCGCGGCGCAGCCCCACGCTTGCCACGCTGATGCCCAGTTCCAGCCCGATCAGGTGATAGGGTTTGTACATGGCGGTGAAGTTGCCGCTGGGGTCGGTGACCAGCCCGTACTCCTGGAAGCAGCGCCGCACATAGTCGCTGTCGGCGGCCAAGGTCACGTAGACGCCCCAGCGCAGGTCGCGGAACACCGGCCGGCCATCGCGTTCCAGCGACGAGATCACTTCGACCTGCCCGCGATGGTGCAGGATGCCGCCGTCTTCGCGCGGGCGCAGCACGCGGGCCAGATCGTCCACGCCGCAAGGCGGGAAATGCAGGCCCGAGGGCGACGGCAAAAGGCCCGTGGCGTTGGACACTGCCGCCATTTCGATGGCGCTCTTGGTGCCGTCCAGGAAGCTGTTGAACATCTGCGCGTTGAAGTCGCCGGCCGCCACCATTTCAGCGGTGAAGCCGTAGTAGGGCCAGACGGTATCCGGCGTGGACGTATGGAATTCCGGCAGGTACTTGGTGCCTTTGCCCGCCGCCATCACTTCAAAGCCGGCGGCGCGGGCCCAGTCCACCATTTCGCAGATCAGGGCCGGCTGGTCGCCGTAGGCCAGTGAATACACGATGCCCGCCTCGCGCGCGCGGCGCGCCAGCAGCGGGCCGGCCAACGCGTCGGCTTCGACGTTGACCATGATGATGTCCTTGCCGTGTTCGCAGCAGGCCAGCACGTGGCCGATGCCGGCCGCGGCCTGGCCGGTGGCGTCGATGACGATGTCGATGTCGGGGCTGGCGATGATGGCGTAGGGGTCGTCGCTGAAAAAGACCTTGCCGTTCTTCAGCGCGTCATTGGTGCTGGCGGCGTTCAGCGCGCTGGCGGGCCAGCCCACGCGGGTCAGCGCGGCGCGGGCGCGGGCGGGCGCCAGATCGGCCACCGCCACCAGCCGCATCCCGGGAGTGCGGGGCGCCTGGCTCATGAACATCGCGCCGAACTTTCCGGCGCCCAGCAATGCAACTCGCAAAGGCTTGTGGTCGGCTTCTCGCTGCTTGAGCAGGCGGTGCAGATTCATGGTGCGGGCTCCTCCGGGGTGGGGGTACAGCCAACACAGAATAGCCCTAAATCATGACCGCTGAACAGGACCCGCGCGGACTCATTCGTCTGCCGTATAGAGCTCGCCCGCCAGCACGTTGCGCCAGTTCGCCCAGGTGATGCGGGGACGGTCGGTGACCTGCCGGTTGTAGGGGGCGTCAAACAGAATGTGCTTCCAGCGCGGCTTGGCCGCGCCTTCGATCAAGGGCTTGTCGTCGATCAGCAGATGGCCCTGCACCAGCGTCTTGTCCTTGGTCAGGATCAGCCGGTTGGTGGCCTCGCGCCCCAGGTGCTTTTCCACCCACAGGTACTTTTCGGCCACGCAGTTTTCGAACTGCGACAGCGGCGACGTGCAGATCCGCACGTCCATGCCCAGCGCAAGCAGTTCGCGCACGGCATCCAGCGCGCCAGGCACGGGCGGCAGATTGCGGATGAACCCCGGGGCGGTATAGATGGCCTCGGCCATGCCGCGCAGTTCCGGCGCGTAGTCCTCGCGGATGTAGAAGGATTTCCGGTCTTCGAACGCGACGGGGGCGATGTCCGGATGGCGGGCGCGCCAGGCGTCGATGAACGCGTGTTCGAAATCCGCCAGCACGCCGTCTTGGTCCAGCAGGATGATCATGGTGATCCCAGGTCGTTGCAACCGCCTGATTGTGCCAGAGCCGGGCTACGCGCCGTCGGGGCGCGACTGCGCGATGACGCGGTAGCGGCTGCCGCCCGACAGCGATTCCGACGCCACCAGCACCATGCGGTCATAGCGCCAGGAAAGCGGCGCCGGCGCCGCGTCAGGCGGCTGCGCGTGTTCGATGTTGCGCAGCAAGGTCACGTGCGGGCGGAAGGGCTGGGGCGGCGCGGCCAGGCCGAACCCGGCCAGCCATTCCCACAGGCCGTCGTGCGCCGCCTGCAAGCCGGCGGGCGTGTCGCGCGGGCCGGCCCACAGGATGCGCTGGCGGTTGAATACGCCGTAGTGGTCCAGCGCCAGCTCGCCCGGGACCAGCCGGCGGTCGGGCGTGGCAGAGGCCAGCGTGTCTGCCAGTTGTGCGTCCACCGGCCCCAGGAAGGCCAGGGTCAGGTGCAGCGTCTCGGTGCGCATGACGCGGCCGCCGCAGGCCAGGCGGGCCTGTTCCGCCCAGCCGGCCAGCGACGCGGCCAACGGGGGCGACGGCCACAGGGCGAAGAAGAGACGGACGGTGGACATGCGCCGATTGTAGGCGCGGCCTGCGTCCTATGCGTAGTGCTCGTCGCCCAGCAACATGTCTTCGAAGAAGGCGCCGAAGCGGCCGGCCGGATCGCGCAAGTGGATCTCCAGGATCCAGCGCATCTCCGACGGGGAGGTGGCCAGGTCCGCCAGCGAGCCGGTGTGGATCGCGGCGTGCGGGAAATCGGACACGCGGTGGCCCGGGAGGTCGAAGTTCAGCTCCCACCCCAGCGCGCGCGCCTGACGGTCGGCGTAGGCGTAGAGCTCCTGCCCGGTCAGCCCCTGCCGCCGCCATACGCCGCGCACGTCGTGGAACAGGGCTTCGGCATCGCGGGCGCACCGCGCCTGGTCGGCATTGCCGCCCACGGTGAACGACTTGCCGCCGTCGCCTTCCCAGGCGTCCAGGCGCGGCGCGATGTCCAGGAAAAAGATGTCGTGTTCGCCCAGTACCACGCCGGGTTCGGAGGCCTCGCGCATGGCCTTCATGGTGTTGGCGCCGAAGCGCACGCGCGTCGGGTGCCAGCTGAGCGCCATGCCGGCGTCGATCAGCGTTTGCCGGGCCAGTTGCACGGCGTCTTCTTCGACCATGCCGGGCCGGATGCGTGCCGCGACGTCGGCAATGGCCTGGCGGGTCTTGTTGCGGGCGGCCAGCATGCCGTCCACGGAAAACGCGGGGCCGACGCGTTCGCTGGCTAGAGACGGGGGCATCGTCATGGGGAAATCCTTTTGGGGGGAGGGGCGCGGCGGCATGCCGGGCCGGACAGGGCAATCTTGCCGGCCCGGCGGGCGATGCGGCGGGACTGGCGTGGACGGAATCGCGCCAGCGTGGTGCGGCGGGCGGCCAACGGGGCGGGCAGGGGCGGTTTCCGGCCGCGATGCCGCGTTTTCAGGCCACGCCGGTGCGCGGGGCCACGCCGCAGCCCTGGCGGTCGGCTAAGGTAGCGTTTTGCGCGTCCCCGCCGTTCGGCCTGCCAACGATTCCCCATGAAAACCGTCGCCATCGTCGTCTTTCCCGGCGTGCAGTCGCTGGATGTCAGCGGTCCGCTGGACGTGTTCGCCGAAGCCAACCGCTTCCTGTTGCCCGCCCAGCATTACCAGCTGGAGCTCATCGGCCTGACGCGCGGCACGGTGCCCTGTTCCAACGGCATGGCGCTGGTGCCGCAGCGCCACTACGCGGACGTGGCCGATCCTCCTGACCTGCTGCTGGTGGCGGGGGGGCCGGCCTTGCCCGGGCAGCGCGAACCCGACGAGGCCCTGGCCTGGCTGCGCGCGATGTGCCTGCGCGCGCCGCGCTACGGCTCCATCTGCAACGGCACCTTCCTGTTGGCGCGCGCCGGCCTGTTGCAGGACGCCACCGTCACCACCCATTGGAACGATGCGCCGGTGCTGGCGGCGCGCTACCCCGCGCTGCGGGTCGAGGTGGACCGGCTGTACGTGCAGGACGGGCGCCTGCATACGTCTGCAGGGGTGACGGCAGGCATCGACCTGGCGCTGTATCTGCTGGCGCAGGACGTCGGGCAGGATGTCGCCCTGAACGTGGCCAAGCGGCTGGTGGTGTTCACGCAACGCGCGGGCGGGCAATCGCAGTTCAGCCCGTTCCTCACGCCATTCGTGGAGGAGACGTCGGCCGTGGCGCAGGTGCAGCAGCACGTGCTGGGTCACCTGGACGCGGACCTCGGGCTGGATGCGTTGGCGGCCGTGGCCAACATGAGCCGCCGCAACTTTTCGCGGGTCTTCCTGCGCGACGCGGGGGTGACGCCGGCCGAGTTCGTCGAGCGCGTGCGGGTGGATGCGGCGCGGGCGCGCCTGGAGCGCGAAGCCCGGCCGCTGAAGACCGTGGCCTACGAATGCGGCTTTCGCGATGCGCGCCATCTGCGCGAAGTGTTCACGCGCCGACTGGGCGTGTCGCCCAGCCGGTACCGCGCAAGCTTCGGGTTTTAGGCGGCGCGCGCCTCAGTTATCGGTGGTTTCCGATTTGCGCAGCCGGCTCAGCGCGGTGTCGAAGCGTTCGACGCCGGGCCGGGCCGGGCGGTCGAAGCGTTCCACGCCGGGGCGCGCGGGCTTGTCGAAACGCTCGACCCCGGGCCGGGTGAAACGCTCGACGCGCGGCGGGCTTTGCGTCTTGGCCTGCACGCTCTGGGCCGCCGCCTGCTCGCGCTTGGCGATGATCTCTTCGGCGCGTTGATGGTGCGGGGCCATCTTGCGCACCATCACCCGGCCGTCGCGCGGGAAGTAGTTGATGCGGCGGGCGTGCACGTCGCCCAGGTCCTGTGCCTTGACCGGGATGCCTTCGGTCTTCAGGTAGTTCAGGACGAATTCGCCGTTGCGTTCACCGATGTTCATCTGCTGCATGGCGCTCAGCACTGCGCCGCCGCCGAACACCTTGGCTTCCAGGCGGTCGCGCACGGCGCCCGCCTTCAGCAGTTCGTTGATCAGCACTTCCATCGCGAAGGCGCCATAGCGCATCGTGGCCGAGGCCGGCGACTGCATGTCGCCTTCCGGCAACATGAAATGGTTCATGCCGCCCACGCCGGTGACCGGATCGTGGATGCAGGCGGCGACACACGACCCGAGTACGGTCGAGATCATCAGGTCTTCGTCGGTGACGTAGTACTCGTTGGGGAGCACTTTCACCGCCTGACACTGGAACGCGCTATCGAAATAGTGGCGCGTTGCACGGGCTTCAAGACGGGCGACCATGGGACTTAAGGGGCAAGAACAGCGATTGGGACACGAAGGACGGCGCTCGGTAAAACAATGAATGTTTCAAAAAGTGTAAAAAAATGTCGCTTTATTCTTGCATATCCCAGCTTACAGCGGGGGAAATGCTTGTAACTGCGGCGATACGATACGTCCCTGATTTTTAACGCGCTTTCTCGCAGTTTCCTGTTTGGCGGGATGGGCAGCCTGGAGGGCAAGCGCCCGCAGGCGTCAGCGGCCGTTCACCCGGATGGCTTGCAATCATCGTAGCCGGGCGGATGGCGCGCCTTTCCCCGGATCACGGGGAGGATCGGGCTTCTTACGTGGCTTTAGGCGGGATTTTCAATGCGGCGGCCTGCTCCGGTTCCCAAGGCGCGGGGCATCGGGAACCGGGCCGCAGCGGGGCGGCGTCAGAAGCGCGTGCTGCGCGTGACCGACCAACGGGCCGACAGCGCGCCCAGGGCGGCCGAAGCCACCACGGCGGTGATCAGCACGGATGCGCCGGGCAGGTGAAGGGCGAACTCGGCGCCGTAGCTGCGGGCCAGCCCCAGCAGGGCGTCGTTCAGCGGGGACAGCGCGATGGCGGCAACCCCGATGGCCAGCAGCGAGGCCACGGCGCCCGACAGCGCGCCCAGATACAGGAATGGCCGGCGCACGAAGGATTCGGTGGCGCCCACCAGGCGGGCCACGCCGATTTCCTCGCGCTGCGACAGCGCCTGCATGCGCACCGTGTTGAACACGGTGGCCAGCACCACGACCGCCACGCACGCGGCCAGGAAGCCCAGGCCGATGCGGGCGAACCTCAGGATGGCTTCCAGCCGCTGCACCCAGGCGCTGTCGAGCTGCACCAGGTCCACGTGGTTCCATTGCTTCCAGGCGGCCGCCAGCTTGTCGGCGCGCCCGGCCAGGTTGTCGCCATCGGCCAGCGTCACGACCACGGCGTCCGGCAGCGGATTGCCCGGCAGCACGGCCAACGCCTGCTGCCAGGCAGGGTTGGCGCGCAGGTCGGCCAGCGCGGCGTCGCGCCCCACGACACGCACCGCGCGCACGTCTTGCGAGTAGTCGTCCTTGATGCGTTTGGCCACGTCGGCGGCGGCGCCGGCCGGCGCGTCCACGCGCATGAATACGGTGACTTCGGGCGTGACGGACATTTCGCGCGCCACGGGCTGGACCGACACCAGGATGGCGCTGCCCAGCAACGGCAGGGCCAGCGCCAGGGCCATGACCAGCAGATTGGCCAGGGACGAAAACGGCTGTTTGGCCAGGCGGCGCAGGGTGACCATCAGCGCGTAGCGGTGTTGCCGCAACCAGGCGTTCATGCGGACTCTCCCGGATGGCCAAAGCCGGGCTCGGCGCGGCCGCCGCCCGTGCGGGCCGCAGCGGGCGGCGCTTGCCCGGCGTCGGGCGGGGGCGCGGTGCCGGCGGAATCGGCGAACTTGCCCGGGTCGATGCGCAAGGTGCGGGTGGCGTAGCGCGCCATGAGGTCCTGGTCGTGCGAGGCGATCAGCGTCGTCACGCCCACGCGGTTGAAGTCGCGGAACACGTTCATGATGCGTTGCGCGTTGTCGTGGTCAAGGTTGGCGGTGGGTTCGTCCGCGATCAGGATGGCCGGCCGGTTCACGATGGCACGCGCGATCGCCAGGCGTTGCTGTTCGCCGCCAGACAATTCGATGGGGTTCAGGTCTTCCTTGCCGGACAGGCCCACCTTGTCGAGCGCGGCGCGCGCGCGCGCGGCGGCCGAATCCCAGGGCTGCCCCTGGACGGCCAGGGGCAGCATCACGTTTTCGAACGCGCTTCGATCGAACAACAGATGGGTGTCTTGCAGGATGACGCCCACGGCGCGGCGAAGATACGGCCGGGCGCGCGCGGGCAGCTTGTCCAGCCGCTGGCCGTTGACCTGGATGGATCCGCGGCTGGCGGGCTCCAGCCCGCCGATCAGCTTGAGCAGCGTGGACTTACCGGCGCCGGACGGCCCCGATACGAAAACGAATTCTCCCGCGCTGACGCGGAAGTTGATGTCGGCCAGAATATTGCGGCCGCGACCATATGATTTGAATACGTGTTGGAATTCGATCATGGCGGCTGTCAGATGAAGCCGCAATAGTAACTCGGGGACAGTAAGGTGGCCTAAGCCTCTTGGTGGGCAGGCTGTGAAAAAGCGTATCCATGTGACCAGTCGGACACGTTTTCGCCAGAACGAAATGAATGCGTCTTAGGACAAATCTGACGCGCTAAAACGCGTCCCTGTTTTCGTACGAAAACAACGTTTGATTTCGCCAGTGTCCCTATATTTCAAGGGAATTCCCGGATGCGCCGCCTGCTGCGCGGACGCTACCATCCGCCCCATGCGTCGGCCCAACCCGGCCCGCGTACGGCTCGATTTATCCCACACGGAGATCACGATGAAAGTACTGAAACTCGCTGCTATTGGCGCGGCACTGTTTGCTGCATCCGCGGCCGCCAATGCGGGCGCGACCTTCGATAACGTCAAGAAGAAAGGGTTTGTCCAATGCGGCGTGTCGACGGGCATTCCGGGTTTCTCGATCGCCGACAGCAAGGGTGAATACAAGGGCATCGACGTTGACCTGTGCCGCGCCATCGCCTCCACGATGTTCGGCGACGCCACCAAGGTCAAGTTCACCCCGCTGAACACGCAGCAACGCTTTACCGCGCTGCAGTCCGGCGAAGTCGACGTGCTGACCCGCAACACCACCGTGACGCTGACCCGCGACACGACGCTGGGCCTGATCGGCGTGGGCGTGAACTACTACGACTCGCAAGGCGTGATGGTCTCGAAGGACCTGAACGTCAAGAGCGCCAAGGAACTGAACGGCGCCACCATCTGCGTGCAGCCGGGCACCACCACCGAACTGAACCTGGCTGACTGGTTCCGTGGCCAGAAGATCGAATTCAAGCCCGTCGTGATCGACAAGTACGACGAAATCATCCGCGCCTTCTCGGCCGGCCGCTGCGACGCCTTCACGACCGACAAGTCGCAACTGGCTTCCACCCGCACGACGCTCGAGAATCCGGACAAGTTCATCATCCTGCCGGAAGACTTCTCCAAGGAGCCGCTGGGCCCCATGGTCCGCCAGGGCGACGAGCAATGGTTCAACGTGGTCCGCTGGTCGCTGAACGCCATGCTGGAAGCCGAGGAATACGGCATCACCAAGGCGAACGTCGAAGAAATGGCCAAGAGCCCCAACCCGAACATCCAGCGCATCCTGGGCGTGACCCCGGGCATGGGCAAGAACCTGGGCGTCGATGACAAGTGGGCATACAACATCATCAAGAACGTGGGCAACTACGGTGAAAGCTTCGAAAGCACGCTGGGCAAGAACAGCGCGATGAAGCTGGAGCGCGGTTTGAACGCGTCGTACAAGCAGGGCGGTTTGATGTACGGCTGGCCGGTGCGCTAACACACGGCTGCCTGGCAAAACGGAGCTTCGGGCTCCGTTTTGCCTAGGGCCTTAACCGGCCCTACCCCGCCATAGGGCGGGCGGCAGGAGTGGGGGGCGTGGCCTTGCCGGCTTTGCCACCCGGTGTACGACTTCTGTAGATTCAACATGACGACTTCCAATAAAAACGCCCCGATTTCGGCGCCCCGCCGGCGGCTGAACTGGAACGACCCCGGCGTGCGCTCCGTGGTCTACCAGGTGCTTGCGCTGGCAGCGGTCGCCTGGGCCGTGTGGTTCCTGGTTTCCAACACGCTTCACAACCTGTCCGTGCGCAACATCGCCACGGGGTTCGGGTTCCTGAACCGCGAGGCCGGGTTCGCGATCGGCGAAACGCCCATCGCCTACACCCCCGCAAACGATTACGGCCGCGCCATCCTGGTGGGCCTGCTCAACACCCTTCGCGTCGCCGTCATCGGCATCGTGCTGGCGACCATCCTCGGCACCTTGATCGGCATCGGCCGCCTGTCCAAGAACTGGCTGGTGGCCAAGATCACGTCGGTGTATGTCGAGGTGATGCGCAACGTGCCGCTGCTGCTGCAGCTGTTCTTCTGGTACGCGCTCATCACCGAGAACATGCCGGGCCCGCGCCAGGCGCACAACCCGCTGCCGGGCGTCTTCATTTCCAACCGCGGCCTGAAAGTGCCCGGGCTGGAAGGTAACTCGCTGGACTGGATGCTGGCCGGGCTGGGACTGGCCATCGTGGCCATCATCTTCCTGGGCCATTACGGCAAGAAGCGCCATGAGGCCACCGGCCACATGTTCCCGCTGGGCCGCTGGGCCATCGGTCTCTTGATCGGACTGCCGTTCATCGGCTGGCTGGTCAGCGGCGCGTCGCTGACGCTGGACATGCCGGAACTGAAGGGCTTCAACTTCTCGGGCGGCCTGACGCTGTCGCCGGAATTCGCCGCGCTGCTGGCGGGTCTGGTGATCTACACGTCGGCGTTCATCGCCGAAGTGGTGCGGTCGGGCATCCAGGCCGTGAACAACGGCCAGTGGGAAGCCGCCGGTTCGCTGGGCTTGCGCAGAAAGCAGGTGCTGCGCCTGGTGATCCTGCCGCAGGCGCTGCGCGTGATCATCCCCCCGATGACCAGCCAGTACCTGAACCTGACGAAGAACAGCTCGCTGGCGGTCGCCATCGGCTATCCGGACATCGTGTCGGTGGTCAACACCACGCTGAACCAGACGGGCCAGGCGATCGAGGGCATTCTCATCATCATGGGCGCGTACCTCACGGTCAGCCTGTCGATCTCGATATTCATGAACTGGTACAACAAGCGCATCGCGCTGGTGGAGCGTTGAGATGAGCAGCACTACGCATACCCCCAGCGAAGGCCTGCCGCCGCCCAGCACGCACGTGGGCGCATGGGCATGGCTCAAGTCCCGCCTGTTCTCGTCGCCGCTGAACATCCTCATCACGGTACTGCTTGCGTGGTTCCTGTTGATGGCGGTGCCGGCGCTGGTGGAATGGGCATTCATCAAAGCCAACTTCAACGCGACGAGCGCTCAGGAATGCCGTGCTTCGGGTGGCGCCTGCTGGGCGTTCATCATCGAGAAGCACCGGCTGATCCTGTTTGGCACCTATCCGTTCGACGAGCAGTGGCGTCCGCTGATCGCCACCATCATCCTGGTGGCGGTGATCGTCTGCAGCGGCATCCGCCGTTTCTGGAACTGGAAGCTGGCCGTCATCTGGACCGTGGGCCTCACCGCCGTGGCGCTCCTGATGTGGGGCGGCGTGTTCGGCCTGACCTATGTGGAAAACGCGCGCTGGGGCGGCCTGCCGCTCACGCTGATCTTGTCCACGTTCGGCATCGCTTTCGCGTTCCCCATCGGCGTGCTGCTGGCCCTGGGCCGGCGTTCGAAGATGCCGGCCATCAAGGCGCTGTGCGTCGTGTACATCGAGTTGATCCGCGGCGTGCCGCTGATCAGCCTGCTGTTCATGTCGTCGGTGATGCTGCCCTTGTTCCTGCCGGAAGGCTTTTCCATCGACAAGCTCTTGCGCGCGCAGATCGCCATCATCATGTTCGCCGCGGCCTACATCGCGGAAACGGTGCGCGGCGGCTTGCAGGCCATCCCGAAGGGGCAGTACGAAGGCGCGGATTCGCTGGGCCTGAACTACTGGCAGCAGATGCGCAAGATCATCCTGCCGCAGGCGCTGAAGATCGTGATCCCGCCGCTGGTCAGCATCTTCATCGCGCTGTTCAAGGACACGTCGCTGGTGGTGATCATCGGCATCTTCGACCTGACGCTGGCAGCCAAGGCGGCCTTGTCCGACGCGGCATGGCGCGGATTCGGCGTAGAGGCGTATCTCTTCATCTCGCTGATCTACTTCGTGTTCTGCTTTTCCATGTCCAAGTACAGTCAGGCGCTTGAAAAACGTCTTGCGACTGATCACAAACGCTAGCCAATGCCGCGCGTCCGCCGCAAGGCGGGCGCGCACAGCGATATTTACGGGAGTACAGGCATGTCCGATGCCATTATTCGTTTGCAGGACGTGAACAAGTGGTATGGCCAGTTCCACGTGTTGCGCAACATCAACCTGGACGTGGCGCAAGGCGAGCGCATCGTGGTGTGCGGCCCCTCGGGGTCGGGCAAGTCCACGATGATCCGCTGCATCAACCGTCTGGAAGAGCACCAGAAAGGCCACATCATCGTGGACGGCACGGAGCTCACCAATGACCTGAAGCACATCGAGACGATCCGCAAGGACGTGGGCATGGTGTTCCAGCACTTCAACCTGTTCCCGCACCTGACGGTGCTGGAAAACCTGACGCTGGGCCCCATGTGGGTGCTGAAGAAGCCGCGCGCGGAAGCCGAGGCGACGGCCATGAAGTACCTGGAGCGCGTGCGCATTCCGGAACAGGCCAAGAAGTTTCCCGGCCAGTTGTCGGGCGGCCAGCAGCAGCGCGTGGCGATCGCGCGGTCGCTGTGCATGAACCCCAAGATCATGCTGTTCGATGAGCCCACGTCGGCGCTTGACCCGGAAATGGTCAAGGAAGTGCTGGACGTGATGGTGAGCCTGGCCCAGGAAAGCGGCATGACGATGATCTGCGTGACCCACGAAATGGGCTTCGCGCGCAAAGTCGCCAACCGCGTGATCTTCATGGACCGCGGCGAGATCATCGAGCAGAACAGCCCGGACGAGTTCTTCGACAACCCGCAGAACGAACGGACGAAGTTGTTCCTGAGTCAGATCCTGCATTAATCTGCCAAAAAAACCGCCTTCGGGCGGTTTTTTCTTATAACTAAGGGGTTAAGGCGGCAGTTTCTGCCTTTTGGGTGTCGTATCGCTTTGTTACTCAGGTGTGCTCCTGCGGTATGCTACGGACCGCCATTGATCCGGAGTGAGGAGAACAACATCATGACGACCACCCCTAGCCGCGCTATGCGCCGCGCACTGCTGCAAGGCGCCGTGGCGCTTGCCGCCACCCTGCCTTTCTGCGCGCCCGCCCTGGCGCAAGCCACTGATTTCCCGACGAAGCCGATCCGCTTCGTCGTGCCTTACCCGCCCGGCGGCCCGCTGGACACCATGGCCCGCATGCTGGCCGAGAAGGTGCGTGGTTCGCTGGGCCAGGCCGTGATCGTGGAAAACCGCTCCGGCGCGGGCGGCAACATCGGTGCCGACCTGGTGGCCAAGGCGCCGGCCGACGGCTACACGCTGGTGATGGGCGCGGTGGCCACGCATGCGATCAACCCGTGGCTGTTCGCCAACCTGCCGTACGACCCGGTGAAGGATTTCGCGCCGGTCACGATCGTCGCCTCGGTGCCGAACGTGCTGGTGATGAACGTGGAGTTCGCCGAGAAGAACAACATCAAGACGCTGGCCGATTTGATCGAGTACGCGAAGAAGAATCCGGGCAAGCTGAACTACGGTTCGGGCGGCAACGGCAGCGCGGGCCATTTGTCGGGCGAGCTGTTGAAGGCGCGCGCGGGCATCAATGTCGAGCACATTCCTTACCAGGGCGCGGCGCCGGCGCAGTTGGCGCTGCTGTCGGGCCAGTCGGATTTCATGTTCGACAATCTGGCGGCGTCCGCGCCGTTGATCAAGGACGGCAAGGTGAAGGCCCTGGCGGTCACGACCGCCAAACGCTCGTCGTTGCTGGCGGATGTGCCGACGGTCGAAGAGTCGGGCGTCAAGGGGTTCGACCTTGGAACCTGGTTCGGCGTGTTCACGACCGGTGGCACGCCGGCGCCCGTGGTGGCTAAGCTGAACAAGGCGTATTCGGAAGCGATGCAGCAACCGGACGTGAAGCAGCGTCTGTTGACCATGGGGTCGGAGACGGGGCCGATGACGGCAGAGGCGTTTGCTGAGTTCGTCAAGGGCGAGAAGGCGAAGTATCAGGAGATCGTTAAGATTTCTGGGGCTAGTTTGAATTGATTTTTGGTTGATGGTTGATTGGTTGATTTGCGGCGGGGCGGGTTCTTAAGACGCCCGCCGCGCCGGTGGCCCGGGGTGCTCGGGTCAACGATTGCGGTCCGGAGCCTTCGCTCCGGACTGCCCCGTCGTCATCTTCGTTGCGGCCTACGGCCGCTGCCTTCAGATTCCCTCGGGCTTATCGACTCCCCGCGCATCGCAGGCCCCAGACGCGCCGTGCTCGCATAGTCGAAATCTGACGTCCGCTGGGACGAGTAGTGTGCTTAAGGTTCTTGCACCGGGTATTGGGGTGAGAAGGATCTTGCGGTGCCCGCCCCCGGCCGGCCGCGCGGGCGGCCTTTGGGGGCTTACGCGGTGTTTTGCGTCGGAAGATGGCCGCTCTACGCTTGTAGGCCAGGAAGCTGGCCTTCGTTCGATGGGTGGAGTGCGTGCGGGTAAGAAAATGGGCCGCCGCTAATCGTCACTTGAACACCCGTGCCGGATGGGCGGCGCGCGCGAGACGGTCTACATGCGCAACGGGCTGCCTGCCGCGCGCCGCCCATCTCTACCCCCCCATGATTACGGACCCATCAGCACACTACCTCACGCAAGCGCGCAAGCGATCACCACCCCGACGACGCACAGCGCGTAGCCGATTACGGCCGCCCGCGCGGCCGCAATCGGCGGGCCACGCAAATCTCGACACTGAGCACAGGTCCAGCAGCGCACCAGACCAAGACGGCGTGAGCCCGTCGGTGTGGGCGACATGGGCGCGAGCAACCTCGATGCGCCCGAGGGAATCTGAAGGGAAGGCCGCAGGCCTGTACGAAGATGACAAAGGGGGAGTCCGGAGCGAAGGCTCCGGACCGCAATCGTGGGCGCGAGTGGCCATGTCGCCCACGCCGACGGGCGACCTACGAAGCAAAATTCCCGGTAAGGCGAAGCACGATTCCGAGCGAGGGGAAGCACTATCCGAAGCACCGAGACCACATCACCCGCAGCACGACCAAGGAACCACCAGCCCGCCCGACACCAGCAATCAAGCCTTAACCGACCGATGTCGGCTAATACTCATCATGATCCCGAACGCGATCCCCATCGTAAACAACGCCGTCCCCCCGTAACTCATGAACGGCAACGGCACGCCGACGACAGGCAAGATCCCCGTCACCATCCCCACGTTCACGAACACATAGATGAACAGCATCATCGTCAGCGCCCCCGCCAGCAAGCGGCCGAACTGCGACGATGCGCGCGATGCGATCGTCAGGCCGCGCGCCATCATCAGGCCGTACAGCACCAGGATCGCGATACCGCCGTACAGGCCGAATTCCTCGGCGTACACCGCGAAGATGAAGTCGGTCGTACGTTCGGGGATGAAATCCAGGTGCGTCTGCGTGCCCTTCATGTAGCCCTTGCCGTAGACGCCGCCCGAGCCCACCGCGATCATCGACTGGATCGTATGGAAGCCCTTGCCCAACGGATCGGAACTGGGGTTCAAGAGCGTGCAGACCCGGTGCTTCTGGTAGTCATGCAGCACCACCCAGTCCACATCCGGCTCGCAGAGCTGGTCTTCGTAATACACCAGCGTGCCGATCGCGATGATGCCGGCCAGCATCACCGGCACCAGCAGCTTGAACGACAGGCCCGCGAAATAGATCACGAAGAAGCCCGCGCCGAACACCAGCAGCGCCGTGCCCAGGTCCGGCTGCAGCACGATCAGGCCGAACGGCGCCGCCAGCATCGCGGCAGCCGCCAGGAAGTCGCGGATGCGCACCGCGCCTTCGTGGCGCTGGAAATACCAGGCCAGCATCATCGGCACGGCGATCTTCATCATCTCGGAAGGCTGGATGCGCGTCACGCCCAGGTTCAGCCAGCGGGTCGCGCCCTTGCTGGTTTCACCGAAGAACTCCACGCCCAGCAGCAACACCACGCCCACCACATAGAACGGCAAGGCCAGTTTCATCAGCCACTTGGGCGGAATCAGCGCCATGGTCCACATCGCGAAGAACGCAATGATGAAGTTGCGCGACTGCTCCGCGAAGCGCCAGTCGGTGCCGCCCACCGCCGAATGCATGACGGTCAGGCCCAACGCCGCGAACATCATCAGGATCGCCAGCAGCGGCCAATCGAACGCCGTGAACACGCGTAGCAGGATAAGGCCCAGGCGCTTCATTGTTGGCGCACCACGTCGGAAGTAATGGATTCAACGGAGGCCAGCGGATCGGACCGTTCCGGCCGCACGATCTTGTCCTGCCGGTCTTTGGCCAACCAGTAGTCGAACACCTTGCGCGCGACCGGCGCGGCCACGCTGGCGCCCCAGCCGGCGTTCTCGACGATCAGCGACACGGCAATGCGGGGATGCTCCAGCGGCGCGAACCCCATGAACAGCGCATGGTCGCGCAGGCGTTCGTCGATGGCGCTGGCGCGGTAGTGGCCGCCGCGCAGGCTGAACACCTGCGCCGTGCCGGTCTTGCCTGCCGCCTGGTACGGGGCGTTGGCGAAGGCGCGCCGCGCCGTGCCGGCCCGCACCACGTCCGCCATCGCGTTCTTGATGACATCCACGTTGGCTTGCTTCAACGGAATCCGGTAATCGGGCGCGGACTCGGTGGGCTTGGCCACGCCCGTGCGCGGGTCGCGCACCGCGTGCACCAGATGCGGACGGCGATACAGGCCGTTATTGGCCAGCGTCGACGTGCCCTGCGCCAGCTGCAGCAAGGTGAAGGCGTTGTAGCCCTGGCCCACGGCCACGGAAATGGTCTCGCCGGCGTACCAGCGCTGGCGGTCCTTGTCCTTGTAGGCCGAGCGCTTCCAATCGGTGGACGGCAGCACGCCGCGCTTTTCGCCTTCCAGGTCAATGCCGGTGATCTGGCCGAAACCGAATTGCTTGGTGAAATCGTGCAGCGCGTTCACGCCGATCTCGGGGCCGAGCGTATAGAAATACGTGTCCGACGACACCACGATCGCCTTGTGCATGTCGGTCATGCCATAGGCGGCGCCGCCTGCGTTGCGGAATTTCTGTCCGCCGAACTCGTAGTAGCCGGGGTCGGAGATGCGGTCGGTCGCGCGGCGCTTGCCCAGTTCCAGGGCGGCCAGGCCCACGAAGGGCTTGTACGTGGAACCGATCGGGTAGGTGCCGTACAGCGGGCGGTTGATCAGCGGATGGTCCGGCGATTCGTTCAGCATCCGCCAGTTGTCCACATCGATGCCGTCCACGAACAGGTTGGGGTCGAAGGACGGCTGCGACACAAAGGCCAGGACTTCGCCCGTGTCGGGGTCGATCGCGACGAGCGCGCCGCGCTGGCCCTCGAAGGCCTCTTCAGCCACTTTCTGCAAGCCCAGGTCGATGGACAGCATGATGTCCGATCCCGGCACCGGGTCGATCCGCCGCAGCGTGCGCATCGGACGCCCGCCGGCAGTGACTTCGACTTCTTCCAGGCCGGTGCGGCCGTGCAGCTGCTCTTCCCAGGTCTTCTCGATGCCCTTCTTGCCGATGACGTCGGTGCCGCGGTAATTGCCCAACTGGCCGGCGCGTTCCAGCTCTTCGTTATCGCCCTCGGCGATGCGGCCGATGTAGCCCACCACGTGCGCGGCCGACAGGCCCTGCGGGTATTCGCGCACCCACCGGGCGCGCAGCTCGACGCCCGGGAACTGGAAGGAGTGCGCGGCGAACCACGCCGCCTCGGTCTCGTTCAGGTTGTTGCGCAGCTGCAAGCTGGCGTAGCGGCTGGACTCCGCCGCGCGCCGCTTGAAGCGCCGCTGGTCGGTGGGGCTGATGTAGACGACTTCGGTCAGGCGTTCGAACAGCTCGTTCATGTTGCCTGCGTGGGCAGGCACCACTTCCAGCGTGTAGGTGCGGTAGTTGCGCGCCAGGATTTCGCCGTTGCGGTCCAGGATCTCGCCGCGGCGCGGCGGGATGGGAACGACCGCGATGCGGTTGCGGTCGGCGCGTTCGGACAGGCCTTCGTAGCGGTCGACCTGCAGATACCAGAACCGGCCCACCAGCACGCCGAAGCACGCCAGGGCGAACACGCCGCCCACCCAAGCGCGCAGGCGGAAGCGCTGCTTCTGCTGCTGGCCGGTTTTCTTGAATTCAAACATGAAGCGACGCCGCCATCAGGCGGAGGAAGATTCGGCGTCGTCGGCACCGCGCTGCGGCAAGTGCAGGACCCAGCCCGCCAACGGCCACAGGGCAGCCGTGATGGCCACGCTGATGCACCAGTCCCAGCCCGGCCATTTGCCGGCCAGCCAGGCGTGGATGATCTGGGTCAGGAACCGGGCGATGAAGAAGACAGGCAGCATGTGCATCGCCTGGCTCCAGAGATCGAACCGTTGCAGGCGCCGATGCAGCACGACGGCGCCGTAGGCGACCAGCGTGTACGACAAGGCGTGCTCGCCCAGCGGGCCCGCGTCGTGCACGTCCATCAGCAAGCCGAAGAAGAACGCGGTGAAAAGCCCCACGCGGCGCGGCTCGTGCACGCACCAGAAGGCGATGATCAGCAAGAGCACGTCGGGCGCGCCCTGCCACAAGCGCCACGGCAGGAGAGAAACCAGCCATACCAGCAGGACCGTGGCCCAGACGAAAACGCCGTGCGCCGGCCCCGACAGGCGGTCGGGATGCACGTTGCTGGGAGTGCCCAGGCGACGCCTGGGCTGGGATTGATTAGTCCGATCCACCGGAATCGACCTCCTGACGGTTGGACTCGGCGCGGGCCACATCCACCTGCAAGACCAGGAAGTGGCGATAGCGTTCGGGGTGGGCCAGCGGTTCACACACGGCGCGCGCGAAACCGGAGGCGGTATCGCGTTCGACCGAGGTCACTTTGGCCACGGGCAGGCCGGCAGGGAACAAACCGCCGACGCCGCTGGTAACGATAGTATCGCCTTCCTTGATGTCGGCATTGGCGGCAAGGTAACGGACTTCCATCTTGCCCGGCGAATTGCCGCCGAACGCGATCAGGCGCAGCCCGTTGCGCAGCAGCTGGACGGGGATGGAGACCTGCTCGTCCGTCACCAGGGCGGCTTCGGCCGTCATCGGCGTCACGCGCACGATCTGGCCGACCACGCCGCCTTCGTCGATGACGGGCATGCCCGGCGCCAGGCCGGCCTTGCTGCCTTTGTTGAACACCAGCCGCTGAGTGAACGCGTTGGTGGGTTCGTACATGACTTCGACCACCACGGCCGATTGCGCCACGGTGTCGGTCACGCCCAGCAGGCGGCGCAGTTGCGCGTTTTCGGCGGCCAGTTGCGCCGCGTGGCTTGCCACCTGGGCCAGTTCGATGCGCTGGCGCTGCAAGGCTTCGTTTTCGCTGCGGATGAGGTTGGCCGCATTGACCCACTCATTGACTTGCTGGACGAGGTCGCGCGGCGCCATGACGGCACGCTGGAAGGGGTAAAGCGCCACGGACATCGCACGGCGCGCCGGTTCCAGCATGCGCCATTGCGAATCCATGATGATCAGGGCCAAAGCAAGGACGACCAGAACGACCAGCCGCACCTCCGCAGGTGGGCCGCGCCTGAATAGGGGGGGGGTCCCTTGTCGTTGCATGAATCTCAGCCCGGGCACCCGCGTCCGTAGCTCCCGCAGCGGCCGGAGCCGTGAAAAAGCGAGGCTCCGGGCTGGCGGGCGGTATTAGTCGTTGATGAAGATGGCGCCCAGTTTCTCAAGGTGTTCCAGCGCTTCGCCGCAACCGCGCACGACGCAGGTCAGGGGATCGTCGGCCACCACGACGGGCAGGCCGGTCTCTTCCTGGAGCAGGCGATCCAGATCGCGCAGCAGCGCGCCGCCGCCGGTCAGGGCGATGCCCTTGTCGGTGATGTCGGCGCCCAGTTCGGGCGGGGTCTGCTCAAGCGCGATTTTCACCGCGGACACGATCTGGTTCAGGGGGTCGGTCAGCGATTCCAGGATCTCGTTGGACGAGACCGTGAAGCTGCGCGGCACGCCTTCGGCCAGATTGCGGCCCTTGACTTCGATTTCGCGGACTTCGGAACCCGGGAATGCGGACCCGATTTCCTTCTTGATCAGTTCGGCCGTGGGTTCGCCGATCAGCATGCCGTAGTTGCGGCGGATATAGTTGACGATGGCTTCGTCGAACTTGTCGCCGCCGACGCGCACGGAACCCTTGTAGACCATGCCGCCCAGCGAGATGACCGCCACCTCGGTGGTGCCGCCGCCGATGTCGACGACCATGGAGCCGCTGGCGTCGGAGACGGCCAGGCCGGCGCCGATGGCCGCGGCCATGGGTTCTTCGATCAGGAAGACGTGGGACGCGCCTGCGCCCAACGCCGATTCGCGGATGGCGCGACGTTCAACCTGGGTGGAGCCGCAGGGCACGCAGACGATAATGCGCGGACTGGGCGCCAGCATGTTGCGGGGGTGCACCATGCGGATGAACTGCTTGAGCATCTGTTCGGTGACCGTGAAGTCGGCGATAACGCCATCCTTCATGGGCCGAATGGCCTCAATATTGCCGGGAACTCGGCCAAGCATCTGCTTGGCTTCGTGGCCGACGGCCTGGATGATCTTTTTGCCGTGAGGCCCGCCTTCATGACGGATTGCGACCACGGAGGGCTCATCGAGCACGATGCCCTTGCCGCGGACGTAAATCAGCGTATTGGCGGTACCGAGGTCGATCGCCATATCGCTGGAAAAATAACTGCGCAGGAATCCGAACATGGGAGCTCAGCTAAATTCTGGGGGGAATTGGGTTCATGCCATGGGGCGTTTGGCCCGAAAAACGTCGGGTCCGCCTGTCATCACGGCGATTAAACCGTGAATCATAACTTATAATTTCACCGGAAATAGCGCATAAATGCAGGCTATTCAAGCTTTGTAACGGGTTTGGCGCGTACATACTGCCCAGTCCCGCCCTTCGGCCTTCGCTTATCGATTTTGCAATCCCTATGGCGCTTAATGACACAGATGTGGCCCGCATTGCCCGGCTGGCCAGAATCGAACTGACCCCCGACCAGCGCATCGTTGCGCAGGCCGAGTTGAACGGCATCCTCCACCTGATCGAACGGCTCCAGGCCGTCGACACCCAAGGCGTCGAACCCCTGGCCCACCCCCTGTCCGCCCATGAGGACATCGTGCTGCGCCTGCGTGAAGACGCCGTGACCGAGGCCAGCTCGGAAGCCCGCCGCGAGGCGCTGCTGGCCAACGCCCCCGACGCCCAGGAAGGCTTGTTCCTGGTCCCTAAAGTCCTGGACTGAGCCATGACGAAACCCGCCTTGCACACCCAATTCGAGGGGATCGCCGCTTTGCGCGCGGCCCTCGCCCAACGCCAGGTCAGCGCCGTCGAACTGGCGCAAAGCGCCCTGGCGGCCGCCGACGCGGCCCGCGACCTGAATTGCTTTTTACATATTGACGCTGAATTGACGCTGGCCCAGGCCCGCGCCGCCGACGCCGCCCTGGCCGATGGCTCGGCTGGCCCGCTGGCCGGCGTTCCCATCGCCCACAAGGACGCGTTCGTGACCCGCGGCTGGCGCACCACCGCCGGCAGCAAGATGCTGGAGGGCTACGTCAGCCCCTTCGACGCCACCGTCGTCGAGCGCCTGGGCGCGGCCGGCGCCGTGTCCATCGGCAAGCTGAACTGCGATGAATTCGCCATGGGTTCCGGCAACGAGAACTCGGCCTACGGCGCCGTGAAGAACCCCTGGGACCACGCCGCCGTGCCCGGTGGATCCTCGGGCGGTTCGGCCGCCGCCGTGGCCGCCCGCCTGGTGGCCGCCGCCACCGGCACCGACACCGGCGGCTCGGTGCGCCAGCCCGCCGCCCTGTGCGGCGTGAGCGGCATCAAACCGACCTACGGTACCGTCTCGCGCTATGGCATGGTGGCCTTCGGCTCCAGCCTGGATCAGGCCGGCCCGCTGGCCGCCAGCAGCCGCGACCTGCTTGAACTGCTGGATGTCGTCAGCGGGTTCGATCCGCGCGACGCCACCAGCCTGGAAAAGTGCGACGCCGCCGTCAACGAGCCGGGCCGCGTGCGCCGCGACTTCGATTCGGCCCAGGCCGCGTTCGACGCCGCCGGCAGCCAGCCCCTGAAGGGCCTGCGCATCGGCGTGCCGCAAGAGTATTTCGGCGCCGGTCTCGCCGCCGACGTGGCCGCCGCGGTGGAAGCCGCGCTGGCCCAATTCGAAGCGCTGGGCGCCGTGCGCGTGCCGGTGTCGCTGCCGCGCACCGAACTGGCCATTCCCGCCTACTACGTCATCGCCCCCGCGGAAGCGTCCAGCAACCTGGCCCGCTACGACGGCGTGCGCTACGGCCACCGCACCGAGCAGTACGGCGACCTCACCGAGATGATCAGCCGCTCGCGCGCCGAAGGCTTCGGCAGCGAGGTCAAGCGCCGCATCCTGATCGGCACCTACGTGCTGTCGCACGGCTATTACGACGCCTACTACCTGCAAGCGCAACGCCTGCGCCGGCTGATCGCGCAGGACTTCCAGCGCGCCTACGCCGGCCAGTGCGACGTGATCATGGGCCCGGTCACTCCGACCGTCGCCAAGAACATCGGCGACAACCGCGACGACCCGACCGCCGACTGGCTGGCCGACGTCTACACGCTGGGCGTCAGCCTGGCGGGCCTGCCCGCGATGTCGATCCCGTGCGGCTTCGGCTCGGGCCGACCGGTCGGCCTGCAGATCATCGGCAACTACTTCGACGAAGGCCGCCTGTTGGCCATCGCCGACCGCTACCAACAAGTCACCGACTGGCATAAGCAATCGCCAGTAAAGCAGGACGCCTGACATGAACTGGGAAATCGTCATCGGCCTGGAAACGCATACCCAGCTTTCCACCGGCTCCAAGATTTTTTCGGGCAGCAGCACTGAATTCGGCGCCGCGCCCAATACGCATGCCAACGAAGTGGACCTGGCCTTGCCGGGCAGCCTGCCGGTCATGAACCGCGGCGCGGCCGAACGCGCCATCCGTTTCGGCCTGGCCGTGGGCGCCACGATCGCGCCGCGTTCGGTCTTTGCGCGCAAGAACTACTTCTACCCCGACCTGCCCAAGGGCTACCAGATCAGCCAATACGAGCTGCCGGTGGTCGTGGGCGGTTCGCTGTCGTTCTTCGTCGGCGAAGAAGAGAAAACCGTCAACCTGACGCGCGCCCACCTGGAAGAAGACGCCGGCAAATCGCTGCACGACGACTTCACGCTGGCCAACGGTTCGCCCGCCAGCGGCATCGACCTGAACCGCGCCGGCACGCCGCTGCTGGAAATCGTGACCGAGCCTGAAATGCGCTCGGCCGCCGAGGCCGTGTCGTACGCCCGTGCCTTGCACAGCCTGGTGGTCTGGCTGGGCATCTGCGACGGCAACATGCAGGAAGGGTCGTTTCGCTGCGACGCCAACGTATCGGTGCGCCCAGTGGGCCAGAAGGAATTCGGCACCCGCACCGAGATCAAGAACGTCAACTCGTTCCGCTTCCTGGAACGCGCCATCGTCTATGAAGCGCGCCGCCAGATCGAACTGATCGAAGACGGGGGCACCGTCGTGCAGGAAACGCGCCTGTACGATGCCGACCGCGACGAAACGCGCAGCATGCGCAGCAAGGAAGACGCGCACGACTACCGCTACTTCCCCGACCCCGACCTGCCCACGCTGGTGATTTCGCCCGCCTGGGTCGACGAGGTGCGCGCCGCCATGCCTGAACTGCCGGCCGCCCAGCGCGCCCGCTTCGAATCGGAATTCGGCCTGCCCGCCTACGACGCCGCCCAACTGACCGTCAGCCGCGATCTGGCCGCCTACTTCGAAGCCGTGGCGCGCGCGCTGCCGGCGGGCCAGGCCAAGCTGGCCGCCAACTGGGTCATGGGCGAAGTCGCCGCCGCCCTGAACAAGGACGAAAAGAGCATCGCCGATTCGCCGGTGCAGGCGCCGGCGCTGGCCGCCCTGATCGGCCGCATCATCGACGGCACGATCTCCAACAAGATCGCCCGCGAAGTCTTCGGCGCCATGTGGGCCGGCGAGAACGGCGGCGACGCCGACGCCATCATCGACGCGCGCGGCTTGAAGCAGATCAGCGACACGGGCGCCATCGGCGCCATGATCGACGAGGTGCTGGCCGCCAACCCGGCCATCGTGGAAGAGTACCGGGCCGGCAAGCAAAAGGCGTTCAATTCGCTGGTGGGCCAGATCATGAAGGCCGCGCGCGGCAAGGCCAACCCGCAGCAAGTGAACGACCTGCTCAAGCAGAAGCTCGACAGCTGACAGTTCCGTCGGGAATCAGGCTGATAAAAGGCCGCGGCACATTGCCGCGGCCTTTTCTTTTGCGAAGAATGGGAGGTCGACTTTTCGGAGCGGAGGATTTAGCTATGAAATACATCGAGATCAGCGATGAACTGCTGCGGGAGCAGTTCATGGAGCATCTGCTAGCCGTCAGCAAGGGGCAACATTTCATCATTACCGTTGATGGCGTGCGCTGCGCAAGACTGACCCCGACGCTTCCCGAGACAACGCTGGACGCCCATGACGCCATCGAAGAAATGAAGCTGTTCCCGCGATCGGCTGCGGTACCCCACGACGTCGTCCGCTCCTGGATTGACGAGGGGCGAGAATGACTGCGATCACCGTGGTGTTGGACGCTTCCGTCACGCTCGCCTGGCTACTTGGGCGAGCCGATGCCCGGGAAAGCAGGCTGGCCGACCACCTGCTCGAAGTCGCCCACGATTCAAGAAACGCGGTTCCGCCCATTTGGTACTTGGAGATCGCAAATGGCATGCTGCGCGCGGCGCGAAGCCGCATCGCCTCTGACGAACAACTGGCGTCGTTCGATCAGCTCTTGGACCGGCTACCGATATATCCGGATCTGAGCAGCGCGGCCTTCCGGATCCCACCCATCAACCTGTTGGCCCGCCGGCACGCCTTGACCGCCTATGACGCCAGCTATCTGGAACTGGCACTGAGAAACGGCGGATATCTGGCAACGTTTGATCGAAAGCTGACAGACGCCGCCGGCGCATGTGGCGTCAAGGTATTAGGACGGCCTCACGGTCTGGCGGAACCGACGCTTCGATACGGTTAGGGCTGGACGCCACAAGGCGCCTACCCCTGACCCCTTACTTCACCCCGTACTTCGTCCGGTACGCCTGCACGGCGTCGCGGTTTTCGGCGAACGATGCGTCGTCTTGCAGCAGCGCCATGATGTCCGACAGGGACGCGATCGCCACCACCGGGATGCCGTAGGTCTTGGCCACGTCCTGCACGGCCGAATGCGCCGACAGCGCATCGTCCGGGCCAGCGCGTTCCATGCGGTCCATGGCGATCAGCACGGCGGCCGGTTCGGCGCCGGCGTTGCGGATGATTTCCACGGATTCGCGCACTGACGTGCCCGCGGTGATCACGTCGTCAATGATGACGACCTTGCCCTTAAGCGGTGCGCCGACCAGGGTGCCGCCTTCGCCGTGGTCCTTGGCTTCCTTGCGGTTGTAGGCGAACGGCACGTCGCCGCGGCCTTGCATGGCCGGATGGCCGGCCAGCGCCACGGCCGTTGCGGTCGCCAACGGGATCCCCTTATATGCCGGGCCGAACAGCATGTCGAATGCCACGCCCGAATCCAGCAGCGCCTGCGCGTAGAACTGCGCCAGCTTGCCGACCGAGCCGCCGCTGTTGAACAGGCCGGCATTGAAGAAATAGGGGCTGATTCGGCCCGATTTGACCTTGAAGCTGCCAAAGCGCAGCACGCCTTCGTTCAGGGCAAAGCGGACGAAATCGAGGGAGGTGGCGGAAGTGGTGGCGGCGGGCATACGAGGGGGATCCGGTAGATGGCAAACCCCGGCATTTTATCCGGTGTCAGGGCTATTGCCCGGCCCCGCCGCCGAGTCGGTTAAATTCCTGACATTGTTCCGGCCCCCCGCGGCCGCTCTACAGGAGTCTCGCTTTGCTGCGCATCACGTCCATCAATCTCAACGGCATCCGGTCCGCCTTCCGCAAGGGCCTGCAACCCTGGATGGACAAGCATGCCGCAGACGTCCTTTGCCTTCAGGAAATCAAGATCGCCGACGCGGACCTGACCGATGATCTGCGCCACCCGCCCGGCTATACCGGCCACTTCCACCACGCGGTCAAGAAAGGCTACAGCGGCGTGGGCATCTACCTGCGCGACGCCGCCGAACGCGTGAACGTCGGGCTGGACTGCGAAGAGTTCGACCCCGAAGGCCGCATCATCCGCGCCGACTGGAAGAACCTGTCGGTGATCAGCGCCTACCTGCCCTCGGGTTCCAGCGGCGACGAACGGCAACAAGCCAAGTACCGTTTCCTGGACCGCTTCGGCCCCTGGATCGACGCCCTGATGCACGAGCACAAGACCACCGGCCGCGAATTCATCATCTGCGGCGACTGGAACATCGCGCACAAGGAAATCGACCTGAAGAACTGGAAGGGCAACCTGAAGAATTCCGGTTTCCTGCCCGAGGAACGCGCCTGGCTGACCGACGTGTTCGACAAGCGAGGCTTCGTGGACGTGTTCCGCACCATCGACGACCGCCCCGACCAGTACACCTGGTGGAGCAACCGCGGCCAAGCCTGGGCCAAGAACGTCGGGTGGCGCATCGATTACCAGATCGCCACTCCCGGCATCGCCGCCCGCGCCCGTAACGTGGCCATCTACAAGGACGAGCGCTTCTCGGACCACGCGCCGCTGACGATCGACTACGACGCCACGCTCTGACCCGGCCCGGCGTCGTTGCTGTCAGTGTCCGGCAACGACGCCGCAGCCTCCTGGCGCAGCCATGCCAGGAACGCCGCCGCCCGCGGATCGTCCCCGTACGGACGGGGCGACAGCAGGAAGTACGCCGAACCGTCGCGGATGAATCCGCAAGGCGCCTCCAACCGATGGTCGCGCAACGCGTCCCGCACCATCAGCGCCGAGCCGATGGCCAGGCCCAAGCCTGCCGCGGCCGCTTGCAAGCTCAGATAGAAATGCTCGTACACCGGCCCAGCCTTGCTCGGAGCCTTGTGGCCCGACGCCTGCGCCCATTGCCGCCATGCGCCCGGCCGGGTCGCGCTACCCAGGGCCGCCGCGCCGTTCCACGCCAGCTCGCCTGAACGGCCCGCCACGCCGGGCCGGCAGACCGGGCCCGTCCATTCTTCGCACACGCGCTCGGCATGCAGGGCCGCGTCCCATTCGAAATCGTTGCGCCGCAGCGCCACGTCCACGCCCTGCGCCGCGAAGTCCACCGGGCCGCCTGCCGCATACAGGTGCACCTGGATGCCGGGATGCGCCCGCTGGAAGTCGGGCAGGCGCGGAATCAGCCACATCATGGCGATCGTCGGTTCGCACGACAGCACCAGCGGCGCGTCGGCGGCGGGCTGGCGCAGCTGGGCCAAACCCGCCGCCAACTGCTCGAACAGGCTGCGCGTCAGCACCAGCAGCTGGCGGCCGGCATCGGTCAGGAAAACAGCCCGATTCCGGCGCTCGAACAAGACCAACCCCAACGCCTGCTCCAGCTGCTTGATCTGGCGGCTGACGGCCCCATGGGTGACGTGCAGCTCTTCGGCAGCCCGACCGAAGGCTTCATGACGGGCCGCCGCATCGAAGACACGCAAGGAACCGAGCGGGGGAAGTTTCATCGCAATAGGTGATTTTTTCTGACGAATATCAGCCATTAAAAATCGTTTTTCATTGCCGCGCCAGCGCCACACAATGGGCGCCCCTTCCGAAGCCTTTGTCGCGCGCCTTTCCCGCCGCCACTGCCATGACCGAACTGATCGCCGTTGCCCTTATCACCGTCCTTGCCGTCATCAGCCCCGGGCCGGACTTTGCGATGGTGACGCGATACAGCTACCTGTTCGGCCGGCGCACAGGCCTCGTCTGTGCGCTAGGCATCGCCCTGGGCGTACAGGTCCACGTGTTCTACACGATGTTCGGCGTGAGCCTGCTGGCCCACTACGCGCAGCCGGTGCTGCAAGGCATCAAACTGGCTGGCGCCTGCTACCTGGTCTACATGGGCTGGAAGACCTTCTTCAACCGCACGCCCGTCAGCCGGGACCTGTCCGCGCGCCCCCCGATTTCGGCCTGGCAGGCGCTCTACAGCGGCTTCCTGACCAATGCGCTGAATCCCAAGACCACCCTGTTCGTCATCAGCACCTACACGCAGGTGGTGGCGCCGGGCACGCCGCTGCCCCAGCAGTTCGGCTACGGACTGTTCATGTCCCTCGCACATTGGGTGTGGTTCAGCGTGGTGGCGTGGTCGGTGTCGTCGGTGATCCTGCGCCGCCTGCTGCTGGACCACCAACGCACCGCTGACAAGGTGGTGGGCGCCATCTTGATGGCTTTGGGCGCAGCGTTGGCGGCCGTCCAGGTCTGATTCCACTCTGATTCAGGTGATCTTTCTCAAATAATTAATTGGGGACGCATAAAAGAGAAAGAACGGGGCTCAGGACAGCCGGAGACCGCCGCGAGGCCTATATTTCCTGAGGGATGCGCCAATTTGCAGCCTTCGGAAATCGGCCCAAAAAATGGGGACATATTTATTTTCCCTGTAAATACAAGGCTAATGCCCCTGGATCACGCCTTCACCCCGGTAAACCCCGTTCCCCATGATTTAATGCGTCCCTAATAAAGTAGATAAAAAAGGTCTTAAATATCAAGGTGATGGCGGCGTTTCTGGCTTTGCGCAGGGCAACAATTTACCCCTACAATTCCGCACCATGCTGGTGCGAACAATGCACCAGAACCCATAATTCGCGCCCCAAAACGGCGCACACCCGCACCTGTTCGAAGCACCCCCGAGGAGATCATGTTGAAAGTGCAGAGTCTGGACGACTTCCTGCGTGGCGTCGCCGCGCGCGACCCGCAGCAGCCTGAATTCATGCAAGCCGTCCAGGAGGTGATGCTGAGCCTGTGGCCTTTCATCGAAAAGCACCCCCACTACGCCGAGCACGCCGTGCTTGAGCGCCTGGTGGAACCCGAACGGGTGATCCAGTTTCGTGTGTGCTGGACCGATGACCAGGGCCGCGCCCAGGTCAACCGCGCTTTCCGCATCCAGCACAGCTCGGCCATCGGCCCGTACAAGGGCGGCATGCGCTTTCACCCCTCGGTGAACCTGTCCATCCTCAAGTTCCTGGCGTTCGAACAGACACTGAAGAACTCGCTGACCACACTGCCCATGGGCGGCGGCAAGGGCGGTTCGGATTTCGACCCCAAGGGCAAGTCCGACGCCGAAGTCATGCGCTTCTGCCAGGCGTTGATGCTCGAGCTGTATCGCCACCTGGGCCCGGACACCGACGTGCCGGCCGGCGACATCGGCGTGGGTGCGCGTGAAGTGGGCTTCATGGCCGGCATGATGAAAAAGCTGTCGAACTCCACCGCCAGCGTCTTCACGGGCAAGGGCCTGACCTTCGGCGGCAGCCTGATCCGCCCCGAAGCCACCGGCTACGGCACCGTGTATTTCGCTGAAGAGATGCTCAAGCGCGTCGGCAAGTCCTTCGACGGCCTGCGCGTGTCGGTCTCGGGGTCGGGCAACGTGGCGCAATATGCCATCGAAAAGGCCATGTCGCTGGGCGCCAAGGTCGTCACCGTGTCGGACTCCAACGGCACCGTGGTGGACGAAGCCGGCTTCACCCACGAGAAGCTGGTCGCCCTGATGCACATCAAGAAAGACCTGCGCGGCCGCCTGCACACGTATGCCCAGCAATTCGGCCTGAAGTACGAAGCCGGCAAGCGCCCGTGGCACGTGCCTGTCGACGTGGCCCTGCCGTGCGCGACGCAGAACGAGCTGGAACTGGCCGATGCGCAAACGCTGATCAAGAACGGCGTGCTGTGCGTGGCGGAAGGCGCCAACATGCCGGCCACGCTGGAAGCCGCCAAGGCCTTCATCGCCGCCCGCGTGCTGTACGCCCCGGGCAAGGCCAGCAACGCCGGTGGCGTGGCGGTGTCGGGCCTGGAAATGGCCCAGAACTCCGCACGCCTGGCCTGGACACGCGAAGAAGTCGACGCCCGCCTGCACGCCATCATGCGCGACATCCACGAGAACTGCGTGCGTCACGGCCATAGCGAGCGCGAATACGTCAACTACCTGGACGGCGCCAACATCGCTGGTTTCGTGAAGGTGGCCGACGCGATGCGCCAGCAAGGCTTGTATTAATCCCCCCCCGAAGCGCTGCGCGCTTCCCCCCAGGGGGGCGCCGCTGCGGACCGGCGAAGCCGGCTCCGCGCGGCCCCGATTGGGGCAGACCGGCCCGATTTGGAGCAGGCCTGCCCGATTGAGAAGAACCTGTTGCAACGGTCAGCCATGTCGGCGGCGGGCCGACTGAGCCGATCAGGCTGACTTCTCGGATATTTCAGGTGAAACACACCCGCGCCATCAGGCGCGGGCCGCACAGGGCTTAGTGTTTCATCGCGCCGTGGTCCATGCCGCCGTGGCTCATGCCGGGGTTGTGCGAGGCCGGTTTGACCTTGAACTGCACGGCGACTTCGCCCGCCTTTTCGAACTTCAAGGTGGCCGGCACGGTCGCGCCGTCGGTGAACGGCGCCTTCAGCTTGATGAACATGACGTGGTAGCCGCCCGGGCTGAGCTTGACCTCGGTATCGGCGGGCAGCGCAATGCCGCCTTCGACCTGGCGCATCTTCGACACGCCATTTTCCGTCTGCACGGTGTGCAGCTCGACCCGTTCGGCAGCGTCCGACGACACCGACAGCAGGCGGTCTTCCGTCTTGGCGTCGTTGTCGATATCCATATACCCCGCACCATTGGACTGGCCCGGCGCCGACGCGCGGACCCAGAGGTCGTCGATCTCGATCTGGCCGACCTTGTAGTCCTTCGCCCACGCCGAACCGGCCGTACACAGGCCCAGGGCGGCAATGACTGCGAACTTGCGGATGTTCATGGGGTGTCCTCCTAGTGGGTTAACGCCGCCGGACCAAGCTGCGGGCGGCCGACAGAACCGAATCGGTCAAGGCTTCCATCGCCTCGGAGTTTACCCGCCAATGCTGCCAATACAGGGGCACATCCTCCCAGGCGCGGCCCCGAAGCAGCATCAACTGACCCGCATCAAGGTGCTCCTGGACGAGCGGCAGCGGATTCATGGTCCAGCCCAGGCCGCCCAGCGTGGCCTGCACGAATGCGCGCGTGGAAGGCACCCACCAGACCGGAGGCTGCCACGGCGCGGGATCCGAGATCTTGTGCGCAAAGCGCGCCTGCAAGGCGTCCTTGCGGTTGAACACCAGCACCGGGGCCTCGGCCAGGGTCTGCGCATTCACGCCCTGCGCGAAGTAGCGTTTGTGGAAATCCGGCGTGCAGGTGGCCACGTAGCGCATGCTGCCCAGCGCGTGGATGCGGCAGCCCTGCACGGGGTCGGCCAACGTGGTCACGGCGCCCAGCACCGAACCGTTGCGCAGCAGGGCCGCGGTGTGGTCCTGGTCTTCCGACAGCATGTCCAGCGTGGCCCGGGTGCGTGCCGAGAACTGCAGGGCCGCGTCGACGAACCAGGTCTCCAGGCTGTCGTGGTTGACCGCGATGGGGATACTGGCGTGGGGGACCTCGTCGTCCGACACCCCCAGGCGGTTCAGCGCATCGTGCTCCAGCAGCGCCGTCTGTTCGGCCAGTTGCACCAGCACTTGCCCGTCCGCCGTGGCGGCGGCCGGCACGGTGCGCTGGACCAGCAAGCGGCCCATCCGGTCTTCCAACGCCTTGATCCGCTGCGACACCGCCGACGGCGTCACGCTCAGGGACAGCGCGGCGCGTTCGAAGCTGCCTTCGCGCACAACGGCGGCCAGCGCCCGCAAGTTTCCGTGATCGAGTTTCATTGATTAGTTTTACTTAATATAGTGAAGGAAAATTAGCTGTATTTCATCTGGCACGCAAGCGAAAATACGCTATCACCAGAGTGCGCAATGTCTCTGGAACCATCATCAAAGCGCCGCCACAGGCGTTGCAGTCACAGGTATTTGCATCATGTTCGCCACCTTGTCATCCCCCCTCTTCCTGACCGCCTGGGCCAGCGGAACCGCCACCGGGCTGGGCCTGTTCGCCGTCGTGGGCGCGCAAAGCGCCTTCATCCTGCGCCAAGGCCTGATGCGGGCGCATCTGCTCAGCGTCGTCGCCATCTGCGCGCTGATCGACGCCGTGTTCATCTTCGCCAGCGTATCCGGCCTGCAGGCGCTGACGTCCTGGTTCCCGTGGCTGACCACCGCCGTGCTGTGGTTCGGCGTGGCCTTCCTGTCCTGGTACGCGCTGCAGTCGGCCCGCCGCGCCTGGACCGCCACCGGCGGCCTGGCCGCCGCACGCGACGTGGTGCCCTCGCGCCGCGCGGCCATGCTGGGCGCGCTGGGCTTTTCGCTGCTGAACCCCCATTTCTGGCTCGACATGGTGGTGGTGGGTTCGCTCGCGCACGGCTTCGACGACGCCCGCATGGCGTTCGCCGCCGGCGCATTCACCGCCAGCCTGCTGTGGCTGGCGGTGCTGGGCATCGGCTCGCGCCTGTTCGCGCGCTTCTTCGCCAGCGCGTCGGCCTGGCGCGTCCTGGACGGCGTCATCGCCGTGGTCATGGCCGGCCTGGCGGTCAGCCTGGCCATCAAGGGCGTCTAGGCCGGCCCGGCTTGTCCGGGCCACCGCGGCGCGCCCGGAGCGCGCGCCGCCATCACTTTTATAATGCCTCCGTTGCCACTCTTTCGTCGGGCGCACGGCCGGCCCGCCAGACGATCATGCGCGGACCCTCCCCTTCCAAAGATGTGCGCCTGCCCCCGCTGGCCGCTATCCAGGCCTTCGAAGCCGCCGCCCGGCTGGGCTCGTTCGAGCGCGCCAGTGAAGAACTCTTCGTCACCGCCAGCGCCATCGGCAAGCGCATCGCCGCGCTGGAAGCGTTGCTGGACGTGTCGCTGTTCATCCGCAGCAGCCGCGGCGCCACCCTCAGCGCCGCCGGGCGGGACTACCTGAACCAGGTACGCACCGCGCTGGACCTGCTGTCAGACGCCTCGCTGCACAAGCGCGGCGAACCCAAACCAGAACCGCTGCGCGTCGTCTCCACGCCCACCTTCGCCCGCCAGGTGCTGATCCCCTATCTGCCCGGCTTCACGGCCGCGCATCCCGACGTCGAACTGGAAATCATGCTGTCCATCCCCTACCTGGACATCATGCCGCCCAACGCCGACGTCTGGATACGGTTCGGCAGCGGCAAGTATCCCGGCCTGCAGGCGCGGCAACTCACGGCGGACCCGGTGTTCGCCGTGTGCTCGCCGGCGTACCTGGCCAAGCATGGCCCGTTCCGTCGTCCCGCCGACCTGGCCCCCGCCGGCCTGCTGCGTTGCCCCATGGAGCCCTGGCGCCCCTGGCTGGACGCGGCCGGCCTGGACTGGCCCGAGCCCTCGCGCGGGGTTTGGCTGGTGGACCTGGGCATGATGCTGGCCGCCGCGCGCGCCGGCCAGGGCCTGGCCCTGACCCGCCGCACGTTGGCCGCCGAATGGCTGGATGAAGGCAAACTGGTGCGCGTATTGGACATCGACATCCCCGGCGAATCCCAGTACCACCTGTGCACCGAAACCGCACGCCCGCCGGGCCGCGCGGTCCAAGCGTTTTCCCTATGGCTGCAAGACGTCTGCAAACTGGCATCCCAATGGCCACGCGGCCTGCCGGGCCGTCAGGAATAAATTTCCAGTAAAGGGCGGAATGAATTTCCGCGCGCCTGCCGCCTGCGCTGGCTAGCATGCGGCCAACGCGGCTGTCCGCCCGTCGCACGCCTTGGCGCGCCGCAAGCCCCGTCTTGCCCGCCAGCCCATGCTGCATTGCAACGCATGGCCCGCGCCCCTTGCGCCCGTACTAGGTATTTACGCGGAAAAAGCCCGCCGGGTCAGATTCGCGTAAGCGATTAAGCAGACAGTCACAACACGCAACACAGGAGAGCGCCGCAACATCAGATTTCCCGCCGTCTGGCGCCGGCAACCGGTTTTCCACGCAGTTCATCTAATTACAACGGAGACATCCATGGATTTTCGTTTGAAGCTGCTAGCAGGAACCCTTGCATTTGCCGCATCGGCCGCGTCCTACGCCGCCGACCCCATCAAGATCGGCGTGGCTGGCCCCTACACCGGCGGCTCCTCGTCCATGGGCGTGAGCATGCGCGACGGCGTGCGGCTGGCCATTGAGGAAATCAACAAGAGCGGCGGCGTGCTGGGCCGCCAATTGGTGGCCGTCGAGCGCGACGACGAAGCCAAGAACGAACGCGGCGTGCAGATCGCCCAGGAACTGATCAATAAGGAACAGGTCGCGGCCACGGTCGGCTACATCAATACGGGCGTGGCGCTGGCCTCGCAGCGTTTCTACCAGGACGCCAAGATTCCCGTCTTCAACAACGTGGCCACGGGCAGCGTGATCACGCACCAGTTCAAGGCCCCGGAATTCCCCGACAACTACGTGTTCCGCAACGCGGCGCATGACAGCATCCAGGCCCCGATGATCGTGGAAGAAGCGGTCACCCGCCGCGGCTTCAAAAAGGTCGCGATCCTGGCCGACTCCACCAACTACGGCCAGCTGGGCCGCGAGGACCTGGAAAAGGCCCTGGACGCCAAGGGCATCAAGGCCGTGGCCGTCGAAAAATTCAACATCAAGGACGTCGACATGACGGCCCAGCTGTTGAAGGCCAAGGCCGCCGGCGCCGAAGCCGTGCTGACCTACGGCATCGGCCCCGAACTGGCGCAGATCGCCAACGGCATGACCAAGCTGGGCTGGAAGGTGCCGATCATCGGCAGCTGGACGCTCTCGATGGCCAACTACATCGACAACTCGGGCACCAACGGCGAAGGCGCGCGCATGCCGCAGACCTTCATCCAGGACCCCGACACCCCAAAGCGCAAGGCCTTCATCGACGCCTACCTGGCCAAGTTCAAGCCCAAGAACAACCGCATCGATTCGCCGGTGTCGGCGGCCCAGGGCTACGACTCGATCTTCCTGTTGGCAGCCGCCATCAAGCAGGCCAACTCCACCGACGGCCCGAAGGTCCGCGAAGCGCTTGAAAACCTGCAAACGCCGGTCGAAGGCGTGGTGATGACCTACAACAAGCCGTTCACGCACGACAACCACGACGCGATCACCGCGAAGGAAGTGGTCATCGGCGAGGTCAAGGGCGGCCGCGTCGTCAAGGCCAACTAAGCCTGGAACACAGCAGGAAGGCGGCGGCTTCCCGGCCGCCGCCGCCCGCGCCCCGGACATCGGGCGCGGGGCATGCAGCCGCCTGAAAACAGCGTTCTGCCCAAGGGGGTTGGGACGGAACACAGCGCCTCAAGACACACACCATGATTCTTCTACAGCTTATCTATAGCGGCATCGCGCTAGGCATGATCTATGCCGTCATCGCGTTCGGATACCAGCTTACTTTCGCCACGTCGGGCACCTTGAACTTCGGCCAGGGCGAAGCCCTGATGCTGGGCGCGCTGGTCGGGCTGACGCTGGTCGGCCTGGGCGTGAACTACTGGGTCATGATCCCCATCGTCTGCATTTTCGGCTTCGCGCAAGGCGCGCTCGTCGAGCGGGTCGGCGTGCGGCCGGCCATCAAGACGCGGTCGGAATTCGGCTGGATCATGGCCACCATCGCCTTGGGGATCATCTTCAAGAACGTGGCCGAGAACATCTGGGGCCGCGACGACCTGCGCTTCCCCTCCCCGCTGCCCGAGGCGCCGATCCAGGTGCTGGGCGCCAACGTGCTGCCCATGGAGCTGCTGGTCGTGTTCGGCGCGCTGGGCATGATGATCCTGGTGGAGATCTTCAACCGCAAGTCCATCTACGGCAAGGCCTTCGTGGCCACGTCGAACGACCGCGATGCGGCCGGCCTGATGGGCATCAACACCGGCATGGTGATCACGTTCTCGTACGCGTTGTCGTCGCTGACCGCGGCGTTCGCGGGCGTGCTGGTGGCGCCCCTGACGCTGACCGGCGCCACCATGGGTGCGGTGCTGGGCCTGAAGGCGTTCGCCGTGGCGATCATCGGCGGCCTGTCCAGCGGGATGGGCGTCGTGGTGGGCGGGCTGATCCTGGGGATCGCCGAAACGACCACCGGTTTCTATCTTTCGACGGGGTACAAAGACGTGCCGGGATTGGTGTTGCTGCTGCTTGTTCTGACCTTCAAGCCCGCCGGCCTGTTCGGCAAGACCGCGATCAAGAAGGTGTAAGCGATGAAACCCTTGCACCTATTGCTATCCGTCGTGGCCGTGGCCTGCCTGGCCGCCGTGCCGCTGGGCGTAACCAACACGTACTACCTGCACCTGATCGAAACGATCATGATCTATTCGATCCTGCTGTTCGGGCTCGATATCGTGGTGGGCTACACCGGCCAGGTGTCGCTGGGCCATGCCGGGCTGTTCGGCATCGGCTCGTACGTCGCCGGCGTGCTGTTCTTCCATCTGCAGATGCCCATCTGGGTGATCCTTCCCGCCGCCATCCTGATCGCGGCGGCGTTCGGCGCGGTGCTGGCGCTGCCCGCGCTGCGGGTCACAGGGCCGTACCTGGCCATGGTGACGCTGGCCTTCGGCACCATCATCCAGATCCTGATCAACGAGATGACCTTCATGACCGAAGGCCCCTTGGGCATCAAGATCCCCAAACCGTCCATCGGCGGGCACATCCTGACGAAAAGCGAGTACTTCTGGCTGGTGGGCGCGCTGCTGGTGATCTCGCTGATCGTCGTGCACCGCATCCTGAAGTCGCACCTGGGCCGTTCGTTCGAGGCCCTGCGCGACAGCCCGATCGCGTCGGACTGCATGGGCGTGTCGGTCTACCGGCACAAGGTGTTCGCCTTCGTGATCAGCGCCGGTTTCGCCGGCCTGGCGGGCGCGCTGTACTCGTACTCCGAACAGTACATCTCGCCCAACACCTACAACTTCGAACTGACCATCCTGTTCCTGCTGGCCATCATCATGGGCGGCCGCAAGAGCCGCACGGGCGCCCTGCTGGGCGCGTCCATCATCGTGCTGCTGCCCAAGATGCTGGACGACATCGGCACCTTCCGTCTGATCGCGCTGGCCGTGGCCATCCTGGTGACCGTGGGCAGCATCGTCGCAGTGTCCAAGGGTCGCGCTGAACCGCGCCGCGTGGTGGTCCCCGTGGTCGGCACCATCGTGCTGGCGGTCTTCTCGTATTGGCTGGACGCCGTGACCGACTGGCGCCTGACCATCTTCGGCGCCATGATCCTGTTCGTCGTGTACTACCTGCCCGACGGCATCGTCGGCTTCGTCCGCAACCTGTTCTTCTCGACCCGCCGCGCGGCGCTGACGGTCAAGACGGACCTGGTGAAGGAGCAGGACGCGGTGCCCGAGGCGGCAGCCGTGGCCGGCAAGGGCGAAACGCTGCTGACGGCCAAGAGCGTGCTGATGCAGTTCGGCGGTCTGAAGGCGCTGAACGAGGTGGACCTGACCATCAAGCGCGGCACCATCCATGGCCTGATCGGTCCCAACGGGTCCGGCAAGAGCACCATGATGAACGTGCTGACGGGCATCTATGTGCCGACCGCCGGCGCGGTGGAGTTCTCGGGCAAGTCGCTGGTCGGCCTGGCGCCGGCGGACATCGCCGCCGCGGGCATCGCGCGCACCTTCCAGAACGTGCAGCTGTTCGGAGAAATGACCGCGTTGGAGAACGTGCTGGTGGGCCTGCATCACACCTTCACCACGGGGCTGGCCGGCATCGCGCTGCGCACCCCGAAGTGGAAGGGCGAAGAGCAAGGCGCCCGGGCCCGTGCGATGGCGCTGCTGGAATTCGTGGGCCTGGAGTCGCTGGCCAACGAGGAAGCCCGCAACCTGCCGTATGGCAAGCAGCGCCTGCTGGAAATCGCCCGCGCGCTGGCGCTGGACCCGCAGCTGCTGCTGCTGGACGAGCCGGCGGCCGGCCTGACCGCCCCCGACATCGTCGAGCTGCTGGCCATCATCCGCAAGGTGCGCGACCACGGCATCACGCTGATCCTCATCGAACACCATATGGATGTGGTGATGGGAGTGTGCGACACGGTGTCGGTGCTGGACTTCGGCCAGAAGATCGCCGAAGGCCTGCCGAACGAAGTGCAAAGCAACGCCAAGGTTATCGAGGCGTATCTGGGCGGCGCGCCCGCCTGACGCCAAGAGGACAACAAAATGCTATCGATCAAGAATCTGGAAGCGGGTTACGGCAAGGTGAAGGTGCTGCACGGCATCAGCATGGAGGTGCCGAAGGCGAAGGTGGTGACGCTGATCGGCTCGAACGGCGCCGGCAAGACCACGACGATGCGTGCGCTGTCCGGCATGATCCGCCCGACCGCGGGCGAAGTCACGCTAAGCGGCAAACGCATCGACGGCCTGGAATCCCACCGCATTGCGCGGCTGGGCCTGGCCCATTCGCCGGAGGGCCGCCGGGTGTTCCCCACGCTGTCGGTGACCGACAACCTGCTGCTGGGGGCCTTTCCCCGTCTGACGGGCAGCCGCCCCAAGGGCGATGTGCAGGCCGACCTGGGCCGCGCCATGGACCTGTTCCCGCGTCTGAAGGAACGCCGCGAGCAGTTGGCTGGCACGCTGTCGGGGGGTGAACAACAAATGCTCGCCATGGCGCGCGCGGTGATGCTGAATCCCGAACTGGTGCTGCTGGACGAACCGTCGATGGGGCTTGCGCCGATCCTCGTTGAGGAGGTGTTCCGGATCATTGCGCGGTTGAAGGACGAGGGGGTGACGATGCTGCTGGTGGAACAGTTCGCAGCCGCGGCGTTGAATGTGGCGGATTACGGGTATGTGCTGGAGAACGGGCGCATTTCCGTGCATGGCAGCGCGGAGAAGCTGCGAGATGATCCGGCGGTGGTTGCTGCTTATCTCGGGGGTGGGCATTAGAGGGTGATTGTTGTGCGGGGGTCAGTGTTCTTAGGCCGCCCGGCACGGGGGTGGCCTGCGGGGAGCGGGTCAACGATCGCGGTCCGGAGCCTTCGCTCCGGACTGCCCCCTTGTCATCTTCGTTGCGGCCTGCGGCCGCTGCCTTCAGATTCCCTCGGGCTTATCGACTCCCCGCGCCCCGCAGGCCACCCCCGCGCCGGGCTCCGTTAGTCGCAATCTCAATGCAGCCGGGACGAACCGTGTTCTTTGGCTTCGCATCAATGTTGGGGTGTGGTGGAGGGTCTTGCGGGGCCCGCCCCATGCCGGCCGCGCAGGCGGCCTCGTGGGGCTTACGCGGCGTCTTGCGTCGTGATGATGCCGCTTCGCGTGTGGCGCGTGTGTATCGCCATTTTGCGTAGGATGGGTGGAGTGCGTTCGGATCTACCCGCGAACGCGGACGCATGCCGCACGCAACCCATCGTGCGACGAACACGAGACAGTCTTCCTATTAGACGGGTGGCGCGCGTACGGGTCTTGCCAAGCAAGCGTCTGCCTGCCGCGCGCCACCCGTCGCTCTACCTATCCCTTGTGCCGAGAACCCACCAGCAAACCACTCTTCACCAGCGCGCAAGCGACCACCACCACGACGACCACAAGCGCGTGTGCCGATTGCGCGCCGCCCGGGCGGCCGCAGTCGGCGGGCAACGCAAGTCTCGTCATTGAACCGCGGTCTAGCGGCGCAACGAACCAAGACACCGGCAGCCCGACGGCGGGGTCGGCCTGATGGCGCGCAACCTCGATGCGCCCGAGGGAATCCGGAGGGAGCCGAAGGCGTACGAGGATGACAACGGGGAAGTCCGGAGCGAAGGCTCCGGACCGCAATCGTGGGCGCGCGCCATCAGGCCGACCCCGCTGGCGGGCGACCTACGAAGATCCCCCACCCGCCCTAAACCAAGCAAAGATCAGACAATCGTCAACGTCACATCAATATTGCCGCGCGTAGCATTCGAGTAAGGGCAAACGATATGCGCCGCGGCCACCAGCTTCTCGGCCAACTCACGCTCCATGCCCGGCAACGAAATCTTCAATTCGACTTCGATGCCGAATCCGGTCGGGATCGGGCCGATGCCGACGATGCCGTTCACCGACACGTCCGACGGGATGGCGATCTTGTCGCGGCCGCCGACGAACTTCATGGCGCCCAGGAAGCAGGCCGAGTAACCCACGGCGAACAGTTGTTCCGGGTTGGTGCCGGCCGCGCCTGCGCCGCCCAGTTCACGGGGCGTGGTCAGCTTGACGTCGAGGTTGCCGTCGTCGCTGACGCCACGGCCTTCACGGCCGCCGGTTGCGGTGGCATTGGCGCGGTAGAGGACTTTTTCGATAGACATGGTGCGTTTCCTTTGTAGGATGAAAGTTGAACTGCCTCGCCTGGCGGGCCCTCCCGCGCTGGCGTTTACCGATGACATGCAAACCTGCTGACTACATTAATAGCACACAACTATATCGCGCACTATTTATTTAATCGGATGACGGCTCGCGTCGTCCGTTACTTCAAATACTGTCGGCCAGCTTTTCCCGCAGCGCGTGCAGCGTCTTCATCATGCCTTGCGCCTCGTCCAGCGTGCATTGTGCTGCACCCGCGATGGCGTGGGGCACGGCTTGGGCCTGCTCGCGCAGGTCGCGGCCTTGCTTGGTCAGCGACACGATCACCTGGCGCTCGTCGTCGACGGCACGCTTGCGGCTGACCAGGCCTGCGGCTTCCAGGCGCTTCAATAGCGGCGTGAGCGTCGCGGAATCCAGGAACAGGCGGTCGCCGATATCCGTCACCGTTATCTCGTCGCCCTCCCACAGCACCAGCATCACCAGGTACTGCGGATAGGTCAGGTCCAGACCGCGCAGCAGCTTGCGGTACACCTTGTTCATCGCCAACGAGGTCGAGTACAGGGCGAAACACAGCTGGCTGTCCAGCAGCAGCGGGTTGAATGCGCCTTTGGGTTTGGATCTGGATTTCATTGCGCAATATTAAATAGCGCACTATTTATCGTCAAGCGCTTTTTCAAAAGAAATTCGTGCCCGCTCAGATCGCCGGCTCGCCCTCGATCGCGCTGCGGTCGGATCCGTACAGTTTCAGGCCTTCAAGATCCAGCACGCGGACGGCGCCGTACTCCACGTTCAAGAGGCCCGCCTCTTCCAGCTTGCGCAGCGCCTGGTTCGCGCGCTGGCGCGACACCCGGGCCAGATAGCCGACTTCTTCCTGCGTAATGGTCAGGCGCATCCCCATGCCAGGGTACAGCAAAGGGTTGAAGAGCTCGGCCAGGCAGCGGGCCACGCGCGCATCCGGATCCAGCAGGCGGTCGTACTCCGCCTTGCCGATGAACTGCGCCACGCGCTCGTTCAGTTGATGGAGCAGGTAGCGGTTGAACGGGATGCTGGTGTCCAGCAACCAATCGAACGTGGGGGCCGGCAAGCGCGCCACCACCGAATCGCGCAGCGCGACGATGTCGTATTTGCGGACTTCGCGTTTCAGCAAGGAGCCTTCGCCGATCCAGCCGCCGGCGGGCACGCCGGTCAGCGACGCGACCTTGCCTTCGGCATTGCCGACCGACACCTTGACCAGTCCGGCCAATACGCCAATCCAAGCCTGGGCGAGTTCACCTTTGCGCTCTATGATCGATCCGGCAACGGCTTGCTGCACGGTCAGGTCCCGCTCGACGCGCGTTTGCTGTTCGGCGTTGAGCAAACGGAACCAGGCCGCGGCGAGTTGCAGGGAGTCGGCTAGCTGCATCGGGAATACCCTAAAAGTTCCTTGAATGTCGCGATGGTGACAGTTGGTAGCAACCCAACCTTATACCTTAACTCCTGCCGTAAATCTAAAACCAACTGGTCAAGCCCTTCATCGCCACTGCCGCTCCCGCGGCCCCCTGGCGCGATGTGCCCAAACCGGAGGAGACAACGTGGCACATTCATCGCCCGCATCTGCACAGGTGCCGGCGGCGCTGGACACCTTTCCAGCGCTGCTGTTCGCGCATGCCAACGTTCGTGGGTCGCGGCCCGCGATACGTGAGAAAGATCTGGGGATCTGGCAAACCCTTACGTGGTCCGACGTGGCCGAACATGTCCGGCACGTGGCGAACGGCCTTGCCTCGTTGGGCATCCGTCCCGGGATGCACGTGGCAGTCATCGGTGAAAACCGTCCGCGCCTGTACATGGCGATGATGGCCGCGCAGTCGCTGGGCGCGATCCCCGTTCCGCTCTACCAGGATGCCGTCGCACAAGAAATGGTCTACGTGCTGCAGGACGCCGAGATCAGCGTGGCCGTCGTGGAAGACCAGGAACAGGTCGACAAGATGCTGGAAGTCCGCGAACAGTGCCCGGCGTTGAAGCACGTGGTGTTCGACGATCCGCGCGGCCTGCGCCATTACGCGGATTCCATGCTGCTGTCCTATGAGAAGCTGGAAACACTAGGCCAGGAATACGCGGCCCAGCACCCCGACTACCTTGACCGCGCCATCGCCGCCGTGCAGCCGCACGACCCGGCCGCCATGTTCTATACCTCGGGCACCACGGGGAAACCCAAAGGCGTGGTGCTGACCCACCATGCGTTGATCGACCGCGCACGCGCCGTATCCGACATGGAGAAGCTGACCGACCAGGAAGACGTGCTGGCGTACCTGCCGCCCGCGTGGATCGGCCAGAACATGTTCTCGTACACGCAGCTGCTGGTCACGGGCTTTACCGTGAACCATCCCGAATCGCCCGACACCGTGTCGATCGACATGCGCGACATCGGCCCGACCTACTACTTCGCGCCGCCGCGCGTGCTGGAAGGCCTGCTGACGCATGTGATGATCCGCATGGAAGACGCGGGCTTCATCAAGCGCAAGTTGTTCGGCGCCTGCATGAACCTGGCGCGCCGCGTGGGCACCAAGATCCTGGACGGCGAATCCGTCAACGCCTGGGACCGCCTGCGTTACGCGCTGGGCAACGTCCTGATCTACGGCCCCTTGCGCAACGCGCTGGGCATGAGCCGCGTGCGCGTGGCCTACACCGCGGGCGAGGCCATCGGCCCCGACCTGTTCGTCTTCTACCGTTCCATCGGCATCAACCTGAAGCAGCTGTACGGCTCCACTGAAACGTCCGTGTTCGTGTGCGTGCAGCCCGACGGCCACGTGCGCGACGATACCGTCGGCCCGCCGGTGGCCGGCGTCGAGATCCGCGTGGCGGACAACGGCGAGATCCTGGTCAAGAGCCCGGGCCTCTTCAAGGAGTACTACCGCAACCCGGACGCCACGGCCGAAGCGCGCAGCGCCGATGGCTGGTTCCATACCGGCGACGCGGGCTACCTGGACACCGACGGCCAGTTGAAGATCATCGACCGCGCCAAAGACGTGGGCAAGCTGGCCAACGGCAGCCTGTTCGCGCCCAAGTACATCGAGAACAAGCTCAAGTTCTTCCCGCACATCAAGGAGGCCGTGGCCTTCGGCGCCGACCGCGACGACGTCTGCGCCTTCATCAACATCGACCTGGAAGCCGTAGGCAACTGGGCCGAGCGCCGCGGACTGCCCTACGCCGGCTATACCGACCTGGCGGCCAAGGACGAGGTCTATCAGCTGATCGCTGAATGCGTGGAGCAGGTCAATGCCGACCTGGCCACCGACCCGAAGCTGTCGGCCTCGCAGGTCAGCCGCTTCCTGATCCTGCACAAGGAACTCGACCCGGACGACGACGAGCTGACCCGCACGCGCAAGGTGCGCCGTGCTTTCATCGCGCAAAAGTACGGTGTCCTGATCGACGCCCTCTTCGGCGGCAAGCAATCGCAGTTCATCGAGACCGAAGTGAAGTTCGAAGACGGACGCTCCGGCAAGATCTCGGCCGACCTGAAGATTCGCCCCGTCAAGACGTTCCCCGCCATCACTGCCAAGGCCGCGTAGAGATCATGAGCAACAACGACCGCGACCAGCGTATCGGCGACGTCATGCTGGACATGCAGAACATCTCCTTGTCTTTCGGCGGCGTCAAGGCGCTGACGGACATTTCCTTCAATGTGCGCGAGCACGAGATCCGCGCCATCATCGGCCCCAACGGCGCGGGCAAGAGTTCGATGCTGAACGTCATCAACGGCGTCTACACGCCGCAGCATGGCGGCATCGCGTTCCGGGGCGAGCGCTTCTCGAAGATGAACCCGCGCCGCGCCGCCGAAATGGGCATCGCGCGCACGTTCCAGAACCTGGCCTTGTTCAAGGGCATGAGCGTGCTGGACAACATCATGACAGGCCGCAACCTGCGCATGAAGTGCGGGCTGCTGTCGCAAGCCTTCCGGCTGGGACCGGCCGAGCGCGAAGAGACCCTGCACCGCGAATTCGTCGAGAACATCGTCGACTTCCTGGAGATCCAGGCCTATCGCAAGACGCCCGTCGGACGCCTGCCCTATGGCCTGCAAAAGCGCGTGGACCTGGGGCGCGCGTTGGCGATGGAACCGCGCCTCTTGCTGCTGGACGAGCCGATGGCCGGCATGAACATCGAGGAAAAGCAGGACATGAGCCGCTTCATCCTGGATGTGAACGACGAGTTCGGCACGACCATCGTGCTGATCGAGCACGACATGGGCGTGGTCATGGACATCTCGGACCGCGTGGTGGTGCTGGACTACGGCAAGAAGATCGGCGACGGGCGTCCGGACGAAGTCCGCGCGAATGAAGACGTCATCCGCGCCTACCTCGGCGTCTCGCACTAAGGCGAACAGACATGGGATTTTTTCTAGAGACCTTATTCGGCGGCCTGATGAGCGGCATGATGTATGCGCTGATCGGCCTGGGCTTCGTCCTCATCTTCAAGGCATCGGGCGTCTTCAACTTCGCCCAAGGCGCGATGGTGCTGGTCGCGGCCCTGTCCATGGCGCGCTTTTCGGAGTGGATACCGCGTTGGCTCGGCTTTGACAACATGATCCTGGCGAACGTGCTGGCGTTCATCGTCAGCGCCATGGTGATGTTCCTCTTGGCCGTCGCCATCGAACGTTTCGTGCTGCGCCATCTGGTCAACCAGGAAGCTACGACGCTGCTGATGGCCACGCTCGGCATCAGCTATTTCCTGGATGGCCTGGGCCAGATCACGTTCGGCAGCTCGGTGTATTCCATCAACGTGGGCATGCCCAAGGATCCGATGATGATCCTGGACACCGTCTTCGAAGGCGGGCTGCTCATCAACCTGGAAGACCTGACGGCCGCCGTCATCGCCGCCCTGCTGGTGGCGGTGCTGGCGCTGTTCTTCCAGTACACCTCGACCGGCCGCGCGCTGCGCGCCGTGGCCGACGACCACCAGGCCGCGCAGTCCATCGGCATCCCGCTGAACCGCATCTGGGTGATCGTGTGGTGCGTGGCGGGCCTGGTCGCGCTGGTGGCCGGCATCATCTGGGGGTCGAAGTTCGGCGTGCAGTTCACGCTGTCCACCGCGGCGCTACGCGCGTTGCCGGTGGTGATCCTGGGCGGCCTGACGTCGGTGCCGGGCGCCATCCTGGGCGGCCTGATCATCGGCGTGGGGGAAAAGCTGTCCGAGGTCTACCTGGGGTCGCTCGTGGGCGGCGGTATCGAAATCTGGTTCGCCTATGTGCTGGCGCTGGTGTTCCTGCTGTTCCGTCCGCAAGGGCTGTTCGGCGAGAAGATCATCGACCGCGTGTAACCACCAGGCCCTCTAGGATAAAAACATGTTCTATCGCGAAAACGGCCAATTCAAGACCAGCTACCGGGCCGACCAGCAGATCTTTCCGATCCGCCAGGACCGCATCTTCATCTGGCTGCTGCTGGCCGTGGCGTTCATCGCCGTGCCGGCGCTGTCGTCCGACTACCTGCTGCGCGCCATCCTGATCCCGTTCCTGATCCTGTCCTTGGCCGCCGTCGGCCTGAACATCCTGGTCGGGTACTGCGGCCAGATCTCGCTGGGCACCGGCGCCTTCATGGCGGTGGGCGCGTACGCGGCCTGGAACTTCGGCGTGCGCTTTCCCGGCATGCCGCTGGTCATCCAGATACTGCTGGGCGGCTGCTTCGCCACGATCGTGGGCGTGATCTTCGGCATCCCCAGCCTGCGCATCCGGGGCCTGTACCTGGCTGTCGCCACGCTGGCCGCGCAATTCTTCGTGGACTGGGCCTTCCTGCGCATCCCGTTCTTCACCAACTACTCGTCGTCGGGCAACGTATCGGTGCCGCCGCTGACGGCCTTCGGCCTGCCCGTGCAGAGCGCGCTGGAGAAGTACCTGTTCGTGCTGATCCTGGTGGTGATCTTCAGCCTGCTTGCCAAGAATCTGGTGCGCGGCGCCATCGGCCGCCAGTGGATGGCGATCCGCGACATGGACGTGGCGGCATCGGTCATCGGCATCCGGCCCATGTACGCCAAGCTCACCGCGTTCGCGGTCAGCTCGTTCATCGTCGGCGTGGCCGGCGCCTTGTGGGGCTACATCCACCTGGGTTCCTGGGAGCCGCTGGCGTTCGACCTGACGCGTTCGTTCCAGCTGCTGTTCATGGTGATCATCGGCGGGCTCGGGTCGATCATCGGCAGCTTCTTCGGCGCGGCCTTCATCGTGCTGGTGCCCGTGGCGCTGTCGAACATCCCGCACGCGCTCGGCATCCCGCTGTCGGTGGACACCGCCGCGCACATCGAACACATGGTGTTCGGCGCGCTGATCGTGTTCTTCCTGATCGCGGAACCGCACGGGCTGGCGCGTTTGTGGAGCATCGGCAAAGAGAAACTTCGCATCTGGCCTTTCCCGCACTGATCGCATTCTGTTTTCGCATTGATTTCTGCGGACCGTGGCGGCAAAAGTGCCGCGGCCCACATCCTGAATACCCGGCTCAAGACCGGGCCAATCCCGGTGTCCCAGGGTTTACTGCCCCAAACACCACGCAGGAGGTAAATGGAGATGAAGCGTCTTAACCTGAAGTTGGCGGCAGCCCTGGTGGCCGCAGCCGGCGCCGTCGGCGCCGTGGCCACGCCGGCAATGGCGGCCGAAGAGCAGTTCGTTCCGTTGCTGGTGTATCGCACCGGGTCGTTCGCGCCGCTGGGCATTCCCTGGGCAGATGGCAAGCTGGACTACCTGAAGCTGGTCAACGAGCGCGATGGCGGCGTCAACGGCGTCAAGATCACGTACGAAGAATGCGAAACCGCCTACGCCACCGACCGCGGCGTGGAATGCTATGAGCGTCTGAAGGGCAAGGGCACCGGGGCCTCGGGCTTCGACACCCAGTCCACCGGCATCACGTTCGCGGTCAGCGACAAGGCCATGGTCGACAAGGTGCCCGTCGAAACGATGGGCTACGGCCTGTCGCAATCGGTGGACGGCAGCGTCTTCGAGTGGAACTTCCCGCTCCTGGGCACGTACTGGACCGCGGCCGACGTGATGATCCAGGACATCGCCAAGAAAGAAGGCGGCATGGACAAGCTCAAGGGCAAGAAGATCGCCCTGGTCTATCACGACTCGCCCTACGGCAAGGAGCCGATCCCGCTGCTGCAGAAGCGCGCCGCCAAGGAAGGCTTCGAGCTGGTGCTGTATCCGGTGACGGCGCCGGGCGTTGAGCAGAAGTCCACGTGGCTGCAGATCCGCCAGGCGCGTCCGGCCTATGTGCTGCTGTGGAGCGCGGGCATCATGACGCCCACCGCCATCCGCGAAGCGCAGGCCAGCGGCTACCCGCGCGACAAGATGTACGCGATCTGGTGGGCCGGCTCCGAAGGCGACGTGAAGGACCTGGGCGATGTCGCCAAGGGCTACAACGCCATCACCGTGCACAACAGCGGCGCCGAGCACGACAAGGTCTATGACGACTTGAAGAAGTACGTCTACGACAAGGGCCAGGGCTCGGACAAGACGGCCAAGAACACGCTGGGCACCATCGCCCACACGCGCGGCATGATGATTTCGATGCTGCAGGTGGAAGCGATCCGCACGGCGCAGGAGAAGTACGGCAAGGGCAAGGCATTGACGCCCGACCAGGTGCGTTGGGGCTTCGAGAACCTGAACCTGACGCAAGAGAAGCTGGACAAGCTGGGCTTTGGCCAGATCATGCGCCCGGTGAAGACCTCGTGCAGCAACCACAAGGGCGACGACTGGGCCCGCATCGTGCAGTGGGACGGCGCCAAGTTCAAGGTCGCCTCCGACTGGTATCAGGCCGACAAGACCATTCTGGACCCGATGGTCAAGGAAGCCGCGGCCAAGTACGCCAAGGAAAAGAACATCACGCCCCGCACTTGCGAGAACTGATGTGAACCGGCGGCGGGCGCCTTCGCCGGCGCCCGCCGCCACCACGCCGCAGGAACCGTCATGACCGCTGCAACAACTGCTGCAACCATCGCCCCTTCCCCCGCCGAAGCGCCCAATGTGCTGCTCGACGTGAACGGGATCGAGGTGATCTACAACCACGTGATCCTGGTGCTCAAGGGCGTGTCCCTGCAGGTGCCCGAAGGCAAGATCGTCGCGCTGCTGGGCGCCAACGGCGCGGGCAAGACCACGACCTTGCGCGCCATCTCGAACCTGCTCAAGGGCGAGCGCGGCGACGTCACCAAGGGCCATATCCAATACCGCGGCCAGCGCATCGAACGGCTGAGCCCGGCGGAACTGGTCAAGCGCGGCGTCGTGCAGGTAATGGAAGGCCGGCATTGCTTTGCCCACCTGACCATCGAAGAGAACCTGCTGACCGGCGCCTACACCCGCAGCATGAGCCGCGGCGACACCGCAGCCGCGCTGGAACGCGTCTACCAGTATTTCCCGCGATTGAAGCAGCGCCGTGCCAGCCAGTCCGGCTACACGTCGGGCGGCGAACAGCAGATGACCGCCATCGGCCGCGCGCTGATGGCCAACCCCAACATGATCCTGCTGGACGAACCGTCCATGGGCCTGGCCCCGCAGATCGTGGAAGAGATTTTCGAGATCGTGCGCGACCTGAACCAGCGCGAACGCGTGAGCTTCCTGCTGGCTGAACAGAACACCAATATCGCGCTGCGCTATGCCGACTACGGCTACATCCTGGAAAACGGGCGCGTGATGATGGACGGCGCCGCGCAGGACCTGGCCCAGAACGAGGACGTCAAGGAGTTCTACCTGGGCATTTCCAGCGGCGAGAGAAAGAGTTTCCGCGACAACAAGTTCTACCGCCGCCGCAAACGCTGGCTGGCCTGATCCCTGGAGCGGCAGCGCCGGTGCGGACCGGCGCCCCGCCGGCAACGACACCGCAGTACGGCACACGAGAGGGTGCGATCCCATGTCCGAGTTTTTCGATGTCCTGGAAACCCGAGCGCCCGAGCAACGCGAGCGCGAGCTGATGGCCGCCTTGCCCGGCGCGATCACGCGGGCGATCGCGCGCGCCCCGGCGATCGCCGAACAGCTGCGCGGCATTGACCCCGCCACCATCACGTCGCGCGCGGCGCTGGCCCGCCTGCCCGTGCTGCGCAAGCACGAATTGCTGGAACGCCAGCAGCACAGCCGCGACGATGCGGCGGTGCCGGCCGGCCCGGCCAAGGCCTTCGGCGGTTTCTCCGCGATCGGCTGGGGCGAAGCGATGCGCGTCTTCGCCTCGCCCGGCCCCATCTACGAACCGGAAAGCGCGCGCGCGGACTACTGGCGTTTTGCGCGCGCCCTGTACGCGGCCGGCTTTCGCGCCGGAGAACTGGCGTACAACTGCTTTTCCTACCACTTCACCCCGGCCGGCTCCATGATGGAGACGGCGGCGCACGCCGTGGGCTGCACGGTGTTTCCCGGCGGCACTGGCCAGACCGAACAGCAGGTGCGCGCCATCCAAGACCTGGCGCCCAGCGGCTATACGGGCACGCCCAGCTTCCTGAAGATCATCCTGGAAAAATCCGACGAGCTGGGCGTGAAGCTGGATTCGCTGCGGCGCGCGCTGGTGTCGGGCGAAGCCTTCCCGCCATCGCTGCGCGACTGGCTGGCGGCCCGCGGCATCGAAGGCTACCAGGCCTACGGCAGCGCCGACCTGGGCATGATTGCCTTCGAGACGCCCGCCCGCCAGGGGCTGGTGCTGGGCGAAGACATCATCGTCGAAATCGTGCGCCCGGGCACCGGCGAGCCCGTGCCTGACGGCGAGGTGGGCGAAGTGGTCGTCACCACGTTGAATCCGGACTATCCGCTGGTGCGCTTCGGCACCGGTGACCTGTCGGCCGTCATGCCCGGCATCTCGCCTTGCGGACGCACCAACACCCGCATCAAGGGCTGGATGGGCCGCGCGGACCAGACCACCAAGGTGCGCGGCATGTTCGTCCACCCCTCGCAGGTCGCGGACGTAGTGCGACGCCACCCTGAAATCCTGCGCGCCCGCCTGGTCATCAGCGGCAGCACCGGATCGGACCGCATGGTGTTGAAGGTGGATTCGCGGGTGCGCGGCGAAGAGTTGTCCAACCGCATCGCCGAATCCGTGCGCGACGTGACCAAGCTGCGCGCTGACGTGGAATGGGTGGACGCCGACGGCCTGCCGAATGACGGCAAGGTCATCGACGACGTGCGCACCTACGAGTAGCGCGCCTTCAGTTGCCCAGCGGCCGCGCCAGCCATTCGCGGCCGCGCAGCATGCCGTTCCAGTAGATCCACGGCAACAGCGTGGCCTTCAGGAACCAGGCGCTCTTGCGAGGCACTGTCGGGTCCAGCGGGAAGGTGGGCAGCAGCTTGCCTCCGTAGCCGAACTCGGCCAGCACGATGCGGCCGCGTTCGACCGTCAACGGGCATGAGCCGTAGCCGTCGTACGTGACGGGCATGGCGTGGCCTTCACGCATCGCGATCAGGTTTTCGGCCACGGTGACGATCTGCTTGCGCGCGGCGGCGGCCGTCTTGGCGTTGCTGGTGCTGATACCGTCGCCCAGGCCGAATACGTTGTCAAAACGCACATGCCGCAGGCTGCCGGGGTCGACCTCGCACCAGCCGGCCGCATCCGCCAGCGCGCTGTCGCGCACGACGTCATGCGGCACTTGCGGCGGCACGGCGTGCAGCATGTCGAAGGACTTCTCCACGCGCGACACGGCGCCGTCGGCGCCCTTGACATCGAACCAAGCCTTGCGCGCCGGCCCGTCCACCGCCACCAGCGCGGAATTGAACGCCAGGTCGATGCCGTAGCTTTCGACGTAGCGCATCAGCGGCGGCACAAACGCGGGCACGCCGAACAGCGCCGCGCCCGCCAGGTCGAATTCGACATGCATGCGGTCCAGCACACCGGTCCGGCGCCAATGGTCGCAGGCCAGATACATCGCCTTTTGCGGCGCGCCAGCGCATTTGATCGGCATGGCGGGCTGGGTGAACAGCGCCTGCCCTTGCCGCATCGACCTCACCCGTTCCCAGGTGTAGGGCGCCAGGTCGTAGCGGTAGTTGGACGTCACCCCGTTCTGGCCCAGCGCGTCGGACAAGCCCTCGATCTTGTCCCAGGCCAGCCGCAGGCCGGGGCATACGATCAACTGCTGATACGTCACGCTGCCGCCGTCGGCCAGGCGCACCCGGTTTGCTTGCGGCTCGAAACCCGCGGCCGACGTATGCAGCCAGGTGGCCCGCGACGGCATCACCGAACGGGTCGGGCGCACGGTCTTCTTCACATCGAATGCGCCGCCCCCCACCAGCGTCCAGGCCGGCTGGTAATAGTGCTTGTCGCTGGGTTCGATCACCGCAATGCGCAAATCCGGCCGGCGCCGCAGCAAACTGGCGGTCACGCCGATGCCTGCCGCGCCTCCGCCCACCACCACGACATCGAAATCGGCGGATACGGTGGTTGCTGACTGTACCTGGGGCATGCTTGTCTCCGCGCCGGGTCACCGGCTTTTGAATGATTCAAACGCCGAGAATACCCCCATGCCGGCGATCATCGCGGCCACGAAGATCAGCGCCTCGGTCACGCCCGCCGATGCGGCCACCAGCGCCGGGCCCGGACAGAAGCCCGCCAGCCCCCAGCCCGCGCCGAACGCCAGGCTGCCCGCGGCCAGGCGCAGATCGATGCGAGTGGCCGTGGGCCAGCGCAGGGGCTCGCCTGACAGGCTGGCGCGCTGGCGGCGCAGCATCGCGAAACCCGCCGCCGTGGCGAGCACGGCGCCGCCCGTCACAAAAGCCAGGGACGGGTCCCAGGCGCCGGCGACATCCAGGAAGCCCAGCACCTTGGCTGGGTTGGCCATCCCGGACACGATCAGGCCCAGTCCGAAGACCAGGCCCGACGCGAACGCGATCAACGCCGCCATGTCAGCTTCCCACCCCATGCCGCACGGCATAGACGGTGGCAAAGCCCGCAGCCATGAACAAGGCGGTCGCCACGAACGAACGGCGCGAGCCGCGCGACAAGCCGCAGACGCCGTGGCCGCTGGTGCAGCCCGACGCGAAACGCGTGCCGATGCCCACCAGCAGGCCCGCCACGACCAGGCGCGGTGTACCGGCCTCGACGACGACCGCCGGCAGCGCCGCGCCCAATTGATACAACCAGGGTGCCGCGCACAGGCCCAGCAGGAACGCCAGGCGCCACAGGCCGTCGCGCCGCGGCGGCAGCAAGCCGCCCAAGATGCCGCTGATGCCGGCGATGCGCCCAGCGCCTGCCATCAGCAACACGGCGGCGGCGCCGATCATCAGGCCGCCCGCCGTGGCCGACGCAGGCGTCAAGGCGGACCAGTCCAGATTCACGTGAGTGACTCCATCGCGCGGCCGCAGTACAAACTGGATAGCGTCTTCATGACCTGACTGACTTCGAAGCTGGCCATCTGGTAGTAGACATACTTGCCGTCGCGGCGCGTCGAGACCAGCCCTTCGTCGCGCAACACGCCCAGCTGTTGGGACAAGGTCGGTTGGCGGATGCCGGTCAGCGATTCCAGTTCACTCACGTTGCGTTCGTTCTGCACCAGTTGGCACAGCAGCAGCAGGCGGTCTTCGTTGGCCAGCGCTTTGAGCAGCGCGCAGGCTTGGGCGGCGGATTCGCGCAGAACGGCTAGTTCGCAATCGGTCAGGGCGGCATTCATGAGGCGTATTGGCAGGTCGGGCAGTAGCGGATCATTATATTGACGGATAAATTATCAAACAATATTATTTAAATATATATATTGTTATCTGCCGGCGGCCATGACTCCCCACATCCAAGCCTTTTTCGATCCCGTCACCGCGACCGTCACCTACGTCGTACACGACGGCAGCGTCTGCGCCATCATCGATTCGGTGCTGGATTACGACCCCAAATCCGGGCGCAGCAGCACCGCCAGCGCGGACCGCGTGGCGGCCTACGTGCGCCAAGCGGGGCTCACTACCCAATGGCTGCTGGAGACCCATGCCCATGCGGACCATCTGTCGGCCGCCCCCTATCTGCAGCGGCAGTTGGGCGGGGTCATCGCCATCGGGCAAAGCATCCGCACCGTGCAAGGCGTCTTCAAGCAGATCTTCAACCTGGAGCCCGAATTCCAGCTCGACGGCTCCCAGTTCGGCCACCTGTTCACCGACGGCGAAAGCTTCCGCATCGGCACACTTGAAGCCACGGCGATCCATGTGCCCGGCCACACGCCCGCCGACATGGCCTATCTGGTTGGCGATGCCGCATTCGTGGGCGACACGATGTTCATGCCGGATGTGGGCACCGCGCGCTGCGACTTCCCTGGCGGCGACGCCCATCAGCTGTACCGTTCGATCCAGCGGCTGCTGGGCCTGCCGGGCGGCACGCGGCTCTTCATGTGCCACGACTACCCGCCGGCGGGGCGCGAGGCCCACTGGCAGACGTCGGTCGCCGAACAGCGCGCCGCCAATATCCATGTGCATGACGGCATCAGCGAAGACGAGTTCGTCGCGATGCGCACCCGGCGCGACGCCACCCTGTCCATGCCCACCCTGATCCTGCCCGCCATCCAGGTGAACATCCGCGCCGGCCATTTCCCGCCGCCGGAGGACAACGGCGTGCGCTACCTGAAAATCCCCGTCGACGGCCTCTGACAGGCGCACCCCCGCCGCACTTGCGCGGCGGGCGCTTATCCCGCAAGATCGGCCGATCTCCCGATAGCCGACCAGACGGATCCCCCATGTTCGCAGAAGCCGAAGCCGACCCCAGCCTGTCCAAGGAAGCATTCAAACCGGTGGAAGCGCGGCTGCGCGTCGCCCTGTTGAACGCGCAATACCAGCGACTTGAAAAGGCGGAAAAGACGCTGCTGATCGTGGTGGCGGGGATCGACGGCGCCGGCAAGGGCGCCACGGTCAACCTGCTGAACGAATGGATGGACCCGCGCCACATCAAGACGCTGGCCTATGGCCCGCCCGAGGGCGACGAGCAGGACCGGCCGCCCTTCTGGCGCTACTGGAAAGACCTGCCCGCGAAGGGCAGCACGGGGATCGTGTTCGGTTCCTGGTATGCGCCGCTGATCATTGAATCGGCCCGCAAGAAGCCCAATCAGGACGCCATCGAGGCGCAATCCGCCGCGATCCGCCGCTTCGAATCCATGCTGGCCGCCGAAGGCGTGCAGATCGTCAAACTGTGGTTCCACCTGTCGGCCAAGGCGCAGAAGGAGCGGGCGCAGCGCCTGCTGGCCAGCCCCGAGACCTCGTGGCAGGTCAGCCCCGTGGACCTGAAGGTCTACAAGCGATACGACCGCATCCGCGCGGGCGGCCAGGTCGTGATTAACCACACCGACAGCGGCCATGCGCCCTGGGTGGTCATCCCCAGCGCCGACGAGAACTTGCGGTCGGCCCGCACGGCCGAGGCGGTGCTGGCGGCGATGCGCCAGCGCGGCGTGCCCCGTATTCCGCAATCGTTCCTGGCGCATTCCGCGCCCGCCCGCATTGTCGACCGCCTGGGCGAACTGGATTACGAAGCCCGCGTCGACAAGGGCGACTACGAGTCCGAACTTGGCCTCTTGCAAGGCCGGCTGGCACGCGCCGCACGTTCCAAGAAATTCCAGGATCGTTCGCTGGTGCTGGTGTTTGAAGGGCAGGACGCCGCCGGCAAGGGCGGCGCCATCCGGCGCGTGACCCATGCGCTGGACGCCCGGCAGTTCGACATCACGCCGGTCGCCGCCCCGAACAGCTATGAACTGTCGCGCCCCTATCTGTGGCGCTTCTGGCGGCAGTTGCCCCGCCATGGGCGCGTCGCGATCTTCGACCGGTCCTGGTATGGCCGCGTGCTGGTCGAGCGCGTCGAGAAGCTGACCGCGCCCGCCCATTGGCGCCGCGCGTACGCCGAAATCAACGACTTCGAGGAACAGCTGGCGGCCAGTGGTGCGATCGTGCTGAAATTCTGGCTGGCCGTCACGGCCGACGTGCAGCTGGAACGCTTCAAGGAACGCGAGAAATCGCCCTTCAAGAATTTCAAGATCACGCCCGACGACTGGCGCAACCGCGATAAATGGAAGGAATACGCGGCCGCGGCCAACGAGATGCTGGCCCGCACCGACGTCGCGCACGCGCCGTGGCATCTGGTGTCGGCCAACGACAAGCGCTACGCTCGCTTGCAAGTGCTGCGACACGTCGTCGAAGCGATGGAAAACCAACTCTGAATCCCGACAGGAGACCCTGCGCCATGAGTACCGCCGAAATCCGCCCCATCGTCGCCGCCGACTTCGAAGTCTGGCTGCCGCTGTGGAAGGGCTACCAGGAGTTCTACCGCGTCAGCATCGACGACGCGGTCACCCGCAACACTTGGGACCGCTTCTTGGACCCCGCCGAGCCCATGCACGCCGCGCTTGCCTACGACAGCGGCCGCGCCGTCGGCATGGTGCATTGGATTTTCCACCGTTCCACCTGGACGGCAGGCGACTACTGTTATCTGCAGGACCTGTACGTGGACCCGGACGTGCGCGGCACGGGCGCGGGCCGCAAGCTGATCGAACACGTCTACGCCCAGGCCGCCGCCAACAACTGCGCGCGCGTGTACTGGCTGACGCACGAGACCAACGCGACGGCGATGCAGTTGTACGACCGCATCGCGGACCGCTCCGGCTTCATTCAGTACCGCAAGGTGATGGCTTGAGCGCTCGCGACCCGAACTGTCCCCTGTGCCAGGAAGACGGCGGCACGCTGCTGTGGCGCGGCCCGCACCTGCGCGTGATCGAAGTCGGCGATGCGGACTATCCCGGCTTCACGCGTGTGATCTGGAACGCGCACCTGGCGGAAATGACCAGCCTGTCCACGCACGGGCGCGATCTGCTGATGCGCGCTGTATATGCGGTGGAAGAAGCGCAGCAATCGGTGCTGGCGCCGGACAAGATCAATCTGGCGTCGCTGGGCAACATGGTGCCTCACCTGCACTGGCACGTGATTCCGCGCTGGCGCGGCGACCGCCACTTCCCCGATCCGATCTGGGCGGCCCCTCGCATCGCAGCCGGCTCGGAATCTGCACAATGGCACGACCAGCAAGCCCGTACCCAGGCCCTGCTGCCGCGCTACCGCAACCGCGTCATCGAAGCGATGAACGCGTTGCTCATGCACTGAGCGCCGGCGCCGTCCGGTAGCCCAGGACTCAGGCCGCGCGCACGGGCCGGCCCAACTCGGCCAGCCAGTGCGTGTAGACGCGCTCCACCTGACCGGCGGTGCGTTCGGCGGAAAACAGGCCTTGGCCGCGAATGAGCTCGCGGCCCGCGTCGCCCATGCGGCGGCGCATGGCCGGGTCCGCCAGCAACGTTTCCAGCGCCACCGCCAGTGCGGCGGGATCGTGCGGCGGCACCAGCAGCCCGGTCTCGCCCGCCTGCATGGTTTCCGGCACGCCGCCCACATCCGTGCCGATGACGGGCACGCCCATCGCCGCCGCTTCGATGAACACCGTGCCCAGAGCTTCCCGGTGCGTGGGCAGCGCAAAGACGTCCAGGGCCATCAGCACGTTGCCGATATCCTGCCGGCGTCCGGTGAAATGCACCCGGTCCGCCAGCCCCAACGCAGACACCTTGGCCCGCAGCTGGTCGAACAAGGGCATGCCGTCGCCCACCAGAACCAGATGCGCCGACGGGAAGCGGGGGCAAACCCGGTGGAACGCGTCGATCAGGTCGCCGTGGCCCTTTTCGGCCCGCATCACGGCGACGCAACCCACCACCAGCGCATCCGGGGGAAGCCCCAATTCATCGCGCACGCTAGCGCCTTCCCGCAGCTGCGGCAATACGACCGGGGAGTGGATCGTCGCGACCGACTCCGGCCGCGCACCGCCATCCAGCAGTTGCTTGCGCACATAACGGCTGACGGCGATGACCCGATGCGCCAGCCAGGTATAGGCGTAGAGCGAGTTGATAGGCTTGGCCAGATGGCGCGTGCGCACGATCAACGGCGTGCCGGCCAGGCGCGCAGCGATGGCGGCCAGCACGGTGTCGCGGCGGCTGTGCGTGTTCACGACGTCGAACCGCTCGCGCCGCAGCAGGCGCCGCATGAAGATCACGCCGCGCAGGAAGTTGCCGGCACCGTCCATGACGATGCGGTGCACCGTGAAGCCGGCCTCGCTCAGGCGGTCCCCGAGCTCGGCCCCGGGCTGGCAGACCAGTTCCAGATGATGGCCACGCTCGCGCATGGCGATCATCTCTTTGTAGATGCAGAATTCCTGCCCGCCGAACGACGTGGCGGCCTCGGTGTGCAGGATGCGCAGGCGGGCGCTTGCCTTGCCGGCTTGCGGTTCAGCGGGGGTGGGCATCATGGGCTGACTCGTCTTCAGCGGCGTTGAGATCGTTCCAGCTGCGGTTCTGGAACAACAGAAAGGCTTCAAGGTAGGTGATGTCGTGCGGTTCCAGCGGAACAACGGATTGCGCCCGGCAATCGTGCGCGCACTCCGCCGCGGCCAGTTCGCGGCCGGTCCACACGCGGATTCGGCCGGTGCGGGACAGATCGAAGCGTGCCCCCTCGCGTTGCCACGTCAAAAGGCGCATGCTGGGCGCCAGGCGCTTGACGTCGTAGCGGCCGTGCGCAGGCTGACCTGCAGGAGGATCCAGGGCCTCACCCACATCGACCAGACGACTCGTGGCGCCGGACTTTGCGGGCGTGTAGATCAACACCGATAGGGAAGGCAGGGTCATGTAGCTAGCAGGTGTCGCCAGGCGGCATCGCTTGCCACAAACTGGTCAAGATGTTCAAGAAAAAAGCCGTTTTAGAAATCGACTGAAATACTTATTACGCGTCGACGCACCGCGGATCGGAATTTAGTCGAAATCTCTGAGGAAGTCATCGGTATGGACCGCAAGACCTCGCCCCCGATCTTTTTTCGAATTCAGCGAATTTTTGCAACAATTAATCGGAAATAGCCGACGTTAGGCAGCAAAAGCCCGATACTGTGATTTTGTTCAGTTAAAATTCAGTTCAAGTTCGCCATCTTAACAAAATATTACCAAGGAGGCCCCGTGACCCAGCAGGTTCCGGCTCATTCCCGCCGCCCCTCATTTCTCCAGGCTTTCCTGCAATCCGAAGCGCTGGGCGGCTATGTGCTGATGGCCGCCGCCCTGGCAGCCCTGATCATCGCCAACAGCCCGGCCGCCCCGATCTATTTCGATGTGCTGGGAACCAAACTGGGCTTTCACACAGGGCCCGTCCTGCTCCGCGAAACGGTGCTGCATTGGATCAATGATGGCCTGATGGCCGTGTTTTTCCTGCTGGTGGGATTGGAGATCAAGCGCGAGGTGCTGGATGGCCAATTGCGCGGGGCGGCAAGAATCGTCCTGCCGGGCATTGCCGCGCTGGGCGGCATGCTGGTGCCGGCGCTGATCTATGTGCTGGTCAACCTGGGCAACCCCGATACCCTGCGCGGCTGGGCGATCCCCGCCGCCACCGACATCGCCTTCGCGCTGGGCATCCTGGCGCTGCTGGGCAGCCGCGTACCGACCTCGCTCAAGATCTTCCTGACGGCGCTGGCGATCCTGGATGATCTGGGCGCCATCGTCATCATCGCGCTGTTCTATACCTCGCAACTGAAAGTCTTCGCCCTGATCATGGCGGGCGCCTTGCTGGCCTGCCTGTTCTGCCTGAACCGCGCGGGCGTGCTGCGGCTCACCCCATACCTGCTGATCGGCGCCGTGCTGTGGTATTTCGTGCTGAAGTCCGGCGTGCACGCCACCCTGGCCGGCGTGGCGCTGGCGCTGACGATCCCGCTGCGGCCCCGCAATGCCGGCCAGCCGCAGGCGCATTCACCGCTGCATGATCTGGAACACGCGCTGCACAAACCCGTGGCGCTGCTGATCGTGCCCATCTTCGGCTTCGCCAACGCCGGCGTATCGTTTGCCGGCATGGGCTTGGCCAGCCTGGCGCAACCGGTGCCGCTGGGCGTGGCGCTGGGCTTGTTCCTGGGCAAGCAGGTGGGCGTGTTCGGCTTTTCCTGGCTCGCCATCAAGATGGGCGTCGCCAGCCTGCCGCGCCATGCCTCGTTCACGCAGCTGTACGGCGTCGCGCTGCTCTGCGGCATCGGCTTCACCATGAGCCTCTTCATCGGCGCGCTGGCCTTCACCGACGCCGCCACCGTGGACGCCACCAAGATCGGCGTGTTGACAGGATCGCTCGCCTCGGCGGTGATCGGCTTCCTGCTGCTGCGCATGAGCGGCACGCCAGCGGAACACGCGCAGCCGCGCTGAACCGCCCTGCGGACGTTGCGGTAGACTGGCCGCAACGTTTTCGCAGGAGGCATGATGAAACAGCCCGCCATCCATGTTCAGCGCGTCTATGAAGGCACTGGCCCCGAAGGCAGCTACCGGGCGCTGGTCGATCGCATGTGGCCGCGCGGCCTGCGGCGCGCCGACCTGGGACTGGACGAATGGGCCCGCGACATCGCGCCCACCGCCGAACTGTGCAAGTGGTTCAGCCACGAGGACGAACGCTGGGAAGCATTCCGCGCCCAGTACCTGGCGCAACTGGCCGCGCCCGAGCAGCAGGCCCGCATGGCGGCGCTGCTGCAAGCCGCCGGCAAGCGCCCCCTGACGCTGCTGTACGGCGCTCGCAACACCGAACATAACCAGGCCCTTGTGCTGCGCGACGCGTTGCAGGATTACGCGCGCCACCCGTTGCGCGCGGGCTAGGGGTGCTGGCAGGCGCGGGCGCCGCGTGCGATCGCTTGGGCCACCCGTTTGATGACGTCAGGGCGAGCCAGCCGGCGTTCCTCGTCCGGATTCACGATTACCCCCACCTCCACCAGCACCGCAGGCATGGGCGCGGTCTTCAGCACCGCCAAGCCGTCGAAACGGTGCACGCCCAACCGGCGGTCTATCAATGGCCGGTTTTCGCCGGCAATCGGTTCGGCGTGGTACAGCGAAGGCTTTTCGCCGGCAGCCACCAGCTCCTCGCCGATGGCGCGCGCGCAACGCAGGCTCTGTTCATACTTGGGATTGCGCTCGGACACGAACACGGAGAAGCCGGCAAACTCGCGCTGGCGGCCCGCGTCGATGTACTGCTGTTGCATCGAGTCGTGATGGATCGAGACAAAGAAATCCGCCGTCGGCGCCATGCGCGAACGCTTGCCCAGTTCGACTTCGGCGCCATTGGCTGCCACCTGGGTCACGCGGTCGCCGGCCGCGCGCAGATCGGCCGCCACCAGATTGCTGACATCCAGGTTGTACAGGTACTCCACCCGCCCGCTTGCGCCCGTCGCGCCAGGCCGGTTGGGGGCGTGCCCGGTGTCCACCACGATGTGCGTGGCCTGCGCGGGCAACGCCCACAGAGCGCCCGCGCATAGCGCCGCGCGCGCCGCGGCCCTCGGGAAACGATGGATGAAAGCTGATGCCACGCCGATGACCGCCTGCAAGAAGTGATGGCCGCTGGACCCCGCCCAGCCGCCGGAACGGATCAGATGTTACCGGCAACCGGCGGCCCGATGGCGTTCAGGCGCTGCTCAAGCTGAAGGACTACCATCCAGGGATGCTCCTTGCGCTAAAGGGTGCGCGTTCGCGCCTTCCCCTGCAAGGCCTGTTGCCGGCCCCGCGCCACGATGCAGCTTGCGCGGGCCTGCCGGCATTCCTGAACCGGAGGTTGCAGCATGAGCCAGTTGAATGGAAAAGTCGCCGTCGTGACCGGCGCCGCCAGCGGTATCGGCAAGGAAATCGCCCTGACGCTTGCGCGCGCCGGCGCGACCATCGCGATCGCCGACCTGAATCAGGCCGGCGCCGACGCCGTTGCCCGCGAAATCGAGCAGGCCGGCGGCAAGGCGATGGGCGTGGCGATGGACGTCACCAGCGAAGACGCCGTGAACCAGGGCATCGACAAGGTCGCGGCCGCCTACGGCAGCATCGACATCCTGATCTCGAACGCGGGCATCCAGATCGTGAACCCCATCGAAAGCTTCGCCTTTTCGGATTGGAAGAAGATGCAGGCCATCCACGTGGACGGCGCCTTCCTGACGACCAAGGCGGCGCTCAAGCACATGTACCAGGACAACCGCGGCGGCGTCGTGATCTACATGGGATCGGTGCATTCGCACGAAGCCTCGCCGCTGAAGTCCGCCTACGTGGCCGCCAAGCATGCGCTGCTGGGCCTGGCCCGCGTGCTGGCCAAGGAAGGCGCGGCGCACAACGTGCGGTCGCACGTCATCTGCCCGGGCTTCGTGCGCACGCCGCTGGTCGAAAAGCAGATCCCGGAGCAAGCCCGCGAACTGGGCATCAGCGAAGAGGACGTGGTCAAGAAGGTGATGCTGGGCGATACGGTGGACGGCGTCTTCACCACCGTTGAAGACGTGGCGCAGACCGCGCTCTTCCTGTGCGCCTTTCCCAGCGCGGCCTTCACCGGCCAATCGTTCGTCGTCAGCCACGGCTGGTACATGCAATAGGCCAGCGGATGCGCCGAAGTTGATACCCTTATGCCGTTGGGCGGGCGCGCGGCGTTGCGCGCCCAGGCGTCAGAGCTGAAAGACATGGGATTCCTTATGCC
>CAUSDE010000029.1:0-73484 GCA_963530045.1 uncultured Achromobacter sp. | reverse complement strand
TTTTTTTGCCCAGCACACTGCGTGGCGTTGGCGTTTTAATTCGGTTTTTTTTTATTTTGGGGGGCGCCGGGCGCCCAGGGGCCCGGCCGGCGCGCGAGGGGTCATTTCTTCACCAGCGAGCAGGTCGAATCGGCCAGGGGCTGGAACGCTTCGGCGGCCGGAATGGTGGCCACCAGCTTGGAGTAGTCCCAGCCGCCCTTGGATTCCGCGGGCTTCTTCACTTCATACAGGTACATGTCGTGGATGACACGGCCATCGGGACGGATCGACGCATTGCGCATGATCGGGTCCTTGATGGGCAGTTCGCGCATCTTGTCCGCGACCACCTTGCCGTCGGTGCTGCCGGCGGCGGCGGCCGAACGCAGGTAGTGCAGCACGCTGGAATACACGCCGGCCTGCGTCATCGTCGGCTTCAGGCCGCGGAAGGCCTTCTCGAAGCGCGACGACCATTGGCGCGACGCATCGTCGTAATCCCAGTAAAAGCCGTCCACATAGGACAGGCCTTGCGCGCTTTCCAAGCCCAGCGCACGCAGGTCCGACAGGAAGATCAAGAGCGACACCAGGCGCTGCCCGCCCGCCACGATGCCGAACTCGCGCGCCTGCTTGACCGCATTGACGGTGTCCTGCCCGCCGTTGGCCAGCGCCACGACCTGCGCCTTGGAACTTTGCGCCTGCAGCAGATAGGACGCGAAATCGGGTGCGTTCAAGGGATGGCGCACGCTGCCGGCAACCGTGCCGCCCAGCGCTTGCACCGCCTTGGCGGTGTCCGCCTCCAGCGAATGGCCGAAAGCGTAGTCCACGGTGATGAAATACCAGGACTTGCCGCCCGCCCGCACGGTGGCCTTGGCGCCGCCCGCGGACTGCGAATAGGTGTCGAACATCCAGTGGAAACCGACGGGCGAGCATTCCTTGTTGGTCAGCGCCGTCGTGGCCGGGCCGGAGAACATCACGACCTTGTTCTTCTCGCGCGCGATGCCTTGCACCGCCAGCGCCACCGCGGAATTGGTCAGGTCGGCGATCGCCGTCACGCCGTCGCGGTCGAACCATTCGCGCGCTTTCGCGGCGCCCACGTCCGCCTTGTTCTGATTGTCGGCGGACACCAGTTCGATCTTCATGCCCTTGCATTCCGCCGCCAGGCAGTCGTCGATGGCCAACTGCGCCGCCGCCACCGAACCCGCGCCCCCCATGCCGGCATAGGTGCCGGACATATCCGTCAGAATGCCGATCTTCACTGGCGGCTTGTCCGCCGCCTGCGCTTGGCTCACCAACAATGCGCCCAGACACAAGCCTGCGGCCAGCCCGCGTGCGTGCAATTTCATGGATTTGTCTCCTGAGTGTTATGCGCTGATTTCTAGCGTTATGCGCCGTCTTTGCGGCCTGCGACCCCAGGGCAATGCCCCGAGGCCTGCCGACCCAGTGTAGATGTGTGAAAATCAACAAGCAACACCAGAAATGCACATTCCTTGTGCATTCATGCACAATCAATATTTGTGCCTCCCGCCAGTTGGCGCGAGGCGCCTGGAGAGCCGTAACGTGCTTGATTGGGACAGCCTGCGATATTTCCTGGAAGTGGCCCGCACCCAGCGCGTCAGCGCGGCGGCACGCAAGCTCGGCGTCGAACACACCACGGTGTCGCGACGCATCCGGGCATTGGAAACCGAGCTGGACACCCTGCTGTTCGAGAAATCGCGCAGCGCGGGCTTTGTGCTGACCGACGACGGCCAACGCCTGTTCGTCCACGCCGAACAGATGGAAAGCACGGTGCACACCGCCCGCGAAAACCTGTCGGGCATCGGTCAGGCCTTGTCGGGCCACCTGCGTATCGGCGCCACTGAAGGGTTCGGCAGCTATGTGCTGACGCCGCTGGCGGCCGACTTCCAGCGCCGCTATCCGCACATCACGCTGGACATCCTGCCGGTGCCGCGCTTTGTCAGCCTGTCCAAGCGCGAGGCGGACCTGGCCATCACCATCGAACGTCCCCAGCGCGGCCCCTACGTCTGCAGCAAGCTGTGCGACTACACCTTGCGGCTGTACGGCACGCCGGGCTATCTGGCGCGCCACCCGCCGATCGCCAGCCGCGCGGACCTGGCCGACCACACCTTCATCGGCTACGTGGACGAATTGCTGTTCAGTGAACGCCTGCGCTATCTGGAGGATCTACTGCCGGCCAGCAAGGTGGTGCTACGGAGCACGAGCGTGGTCGCGCAGTACCACGCCGCCTTGCAGGGGCAGTCGCTGGCGATCCTGCCCTGCTTCATCGCCGCGCAGGATCCGCGGCTGAAACCGGTGCTTGAGAACGAGGTGGAGATCACGCGTTCGTTCTGGATGTACTGCCACGAAGACCTGCGCAAGCTCAAGCGCGTGACGGTCCTGTGGGAGTTCATCCGGAAATCGGTGCTGAAGAATGCCGACCTCTTGGCCGGCAAGCGCGGCACGATGAAATACCTGCCCTGACGGGCCGGGCGGGCGCGGGGCGCGCCGGGCCGGCGCGGCCCCGTCCCCGCTACGCCGGCGCGCTGTTCTTGGGCGCCTTCACCCGCCGGCGCCGCATGAGCAGGAACACGGTCAGCAAGGCCACCACCCCGTGGATTGCCCACACCCCGACGCCGAAGCTGAGCTTGCCGTTGGAGATCCAGGCGCGCGAGAGGTTGATCAAGTTCATATAGAGCAACCCGACCAGGCCTGCGATCAGCAGGTCGCCTGAACGGCCCAGGCGCGGGTTCACCGCCCCCAGCGGAATGGCCAGCAGCGCCAGGTTCAGCGCCGCCAGCGGCAGCGACACCCGCCACATCACCTGCGACCAGCTGCTGTCGGTGTTGTCCGCCATCAGTTGCATCGTGGTGCGGGCCTTGGCCGAACGCTCGGCGGCGGCCCGGGCTTCGCCGATGGGATCGCCCCCGGCCTTGCTTTCCAGGCGCAGGCCGTACTTGTCGAAGTGAACCAGTCGGATTTCGGGCGTGCCCGGTTTCAGGTCGTAGCGATGGCCTTCGCCCAGCACCAGGAAGCGGTCGCCGTTGGGCAGCGTCTCGCTGTGCGCGCTGCTTGCGGTCAGCACGCTCAGCCACTCCGGCCCGATTTCGCGCGCAAACACGTTGCCCAGTTCGTCGGACGGCGTGGCGGGGTCTTCCGAGAAGAACACGCGGTTGCCGCCGGAAGATTCCGCGAACTGCCCCGCGGTGACCTTGGACAGGTCGGAGCGTTGCTCGAAGCGTTCATGGTATTCGCCGATCTGGCGGTATGCCCAGGGCGCGGCCACCAGCGTCAGCCCGGCCACCGCCAGGGCGACGGGAATGGCCACGCGCAGCACGGGCTTCAACCAGTCGGCCAGCGACAGGCCGCTGGCGAACCACACCACCATTTCGGATTCGCGGTAGTTGCGCGTGACCGTCGTCAACACCGCGATGAACACGGAGACGGCAAGAATGGTCGGCAAGGCGGTGATGGTCGACAGCGCTGCCAGCACCAGGACGACGTCGGCTCCGATGTTGCCGCCCGCGGCTTCACCGAGCAGGCGCACGAGAAGCACGCTGAGCCACACGACGAGCAACGTGGAAAAGACAACGCCAGCGTGACTGGTGATCTCGCTGACGACAGAGCGTTTAAATAGAGACATGGGAGAATATGCGGGATAATCGACCGCATCATACACAGACGCACACGGGAAACCCTCATGGAATTTAGCACACAGACCACTGCTTCCCTGCACCAAGTCAAAACCGCCGCCCTGGCTGTCGGCGTATACGCGGATGGCGTGTTGAGCCCCGCCGCCGACATCATCGACCGTGCCTCCAACGGCGCCGTGCGCGCGGTGGTCAAGGCCGAGTTCCGCGGCCGCGCCGGTTCCACCCTGACCTTGCGCGCGCTGCCCGGCGTGACCGCGCAACGCGTGGTGCTGGTGGGCCTGGGCAAGCAGGACGAATACTCGGCACGCGCCCACGCGTCGGCCGAACAGGCATTCGCCTCGGTCTGCGTCGCTGCCCAACTGACTGAAGGCGTGTCCACGCTGGTGGCCAACCCCGTCACGGACGTGGCCGTCATCGCCCGCGCCCGCAGCGCCGCCATCGCGGCCGGCAACGCTACCTATCACTACGACGCCAGCTTCGGCAAACCCGACCGCGACGCCCGCCCCAAACTGAAGAAGATCGTCCAGATCGTCGAGCGCGCCGACGCCGCCCAGGCCCAGAAGGGCCTGCGCGAAGGCGGCGCCATCGCCAACGGCATGGACCTGACCCGCACGCTCGGCAATCTGCCCGGCAATATCTGCACGCCCACCTACCTGGGCGACACGGCCAAGCGCCTGGCCCGCGAATTCAAGTCGCTGAAGGTGGAAGTGCTGGACAAGAAGCAGGTCGAAGCGCTGGGCATGGGCTCGTTCCTGTCGGTGGCCCGGGGCTCGGCCGAAGCGCTGCGCTTCATCGTGCTGCGCCACGCCGGCGCCAAGGCCGCCGCCAAGAAGGGCGCAAAGGCTGCCCAGGGCCCGATCGTGCTGGTCGGCAAGGGCATCACGTTCGACGCGGGCGGCATCTCGCTCAAGCCCGCCGCCACCATGGACGAAATGAAGTACGACATGTGCGGCGCCGCCAGCGTGCTGGGTTCGTTCCGCGCCCTGGCCGAACTGGAACTGCCGCTGGATGTCGTCGGCCTGATCCCGGCTTGCGAGAACCTGCCCAGCGGCACGGCCAACAAACCGGGCGACGTCGTCACCAGCATGGCCGGCCTGACCATCGAGATCCTGAACACCGACGCCGAGGGCCGTCTGGTCCTGTGCGACGCCCTGACCTACGCCGAACGCTTCAAGCCTTCCGCCGTCATCGACATCGCCACGCTGACCGGCGCTTGCGTCGTGGCGCTGGGCAACGTCAACAGCGGCCTGTTCTCGAAGGACGACGCCCTGGCTGACGCCCTGGCCGCCGCCGGCCGCCAGTCGCTGGACACCGCCTGGCGCATGCCGATGGACGATGCCTATCAGGAACAGCTGAAGTCCAACTTCGCCGACCTGGCCAACATCGGCGGCCCTCCGGCGGGCGCCGTCACCGCGGCCTGCTTCCTGTCGCGCTTCGCCAAGGCCTACCGCTGGGCCCACCTGGACATCGCCGGCACCGCGTGGCGCGGCGGCAAGGACAAGGGCGCCACCGGCCGCCCCGTGCCCCTGCTGATGCAATACCTGCTGGACCAGGTTTGAAGCGCTTGCAACGGAACCGGGCATGACGCGGATCGACTTCGCCTTCGGCGCGCCCGACCGCCTGCGCATGGCCTGCCAGGTCGTGCGCAAGCGCTTCCTGGCAGGCCAACGGCTGGTGGTGTACTGTAGAGACGGTTCCCGCCTGGCTGCCTTCGACCGCATGCTGTGGGCGTTCGACGACACGTCGTTCGTGCCGCACGTGCTGGCCAATGACCCGCTGGCGCCTGAGACGCCGGTGGTGCTGACGGCGGGTGATCCGCAGCAAGCCGCGCAGGCTGCCCGGCCGGCGGATGGCGGCGATCAGCCCTTGCCCTGGTTGCTGAATCTGGACAACGAGTGCCCGCCGGGCTTCGACGCCTTTGAACGTCTGCTCGAAATCGTGTCGGATGACCCTGACGACAAGCAGGCGGCGCGCCAACGCTGGCGCGTCTACCTGAACGCCGGCCACACGCCGCAAAGCCACGACCTCAGCCGCCAGCCGTCCGGCGACTGACCGCCCTGCCCGCCCCGGCGGGCCCTGCCGCCCCGCCCATCGATATTCGGAAAGCCCCCATGCCTACTCGCCCCAACGATCCCGGCATCCCCACCCTGACCCAGCGGGCCGAGCCAACGCTCTACGCCCCGCCGGCCGACGAGGCGGACGCGCCCTTGCTGACGGAATTGGCCGATGACGCCGAGCCCCCCTTCGACGACGATGCGTTTCCCCTGTTGACCGAGGTCGCCCACGAGCAGGAGGCGGAAGCCGACGCGCAAGCGCAAGCCGAGGCGGCCGTGGCCGCCCTGCCCGATCCCACGGTCCTGACCGCCCGCCTGCAGGCCGAAGTCGAGCAGCTGATGCGCCAGGCCCTGGCCGAAGCCATCGAACGGATTCAAAGCCGCATGGATGCCGAATTACCGGGTATCGTTGCCCGTGTGCTGAAAGATGTCCGGCCGGGTTGAACCGGCTGGCGGCGGGTGTCCGGCGACCGGTCTAAATCTTCCAAAAACTGGATTCTTCAGGGAACTGTAAGGTATCCTTCCCATCTAAGCCTTCTAGGCAATCACTATTTTTGCCGTACACAGGAGTTCTCCATGAACGAATATCGTCCGTCCCCTTTTAACCGTTCCGGTGCAGTTGCCGGCGCGCCGGGCGAGGTCGCTCGCAACCAGGTCCTGCGCAACACCTACTGGCTCCTGGCGCTGTCGCTGATCCCCACGGTCCTGGGCGCCGCCGTCGGCCTCTACACCGGCATCAACCGCGTCATGGGCGCAAGCCCCGGCCTGTCCGCCATCGTTTTCCTGGTGGGCGCATTCGGCCTGATGTTCGCCATCGAGAAGAACAAGAACAACTCGATGGGCGTGGTGCTGCTGCTGGCCTTCACGTTCTTCATGGGCGTCATGCTGTCGCGCCTGCTCGGCTTCGTGATGGGCTTCAGCAACGGCTCGCAACTGGTCATGACGGCCTTCGGCGGCACGGCGATCGTGTTCGGCACGATGGCCACGCTGGCCACGACCATCAAGCGCGATTTGTCCGGCATGCAGAAGTTCCTGTTCATCGGCGCCGTGGTCATCCTGATCGCCGCCCTGGCCAACATCTTCCTGCAGTTGCCCGCGCTGATGCTGACCATCTCGGTCATGGCCATCCTGGTCTTCTCGGCCTTCATGCTGGTTGACCTGCAACGCGTGGTCAACGGCGGCGAAACCAACTACGTGTCCGCCACGCTGGCCATCTACCTGGACGTCTACAACGTCTTCTCGAACCTGCTGATGCTGCTGGGCATCTTCGGCGGCAACCGCGAGTAAGCACCGGTCGAAAGACCCCTGCAAAAGGCCTACATTCGCGTGTAGGCCTTTTTTCTTTGGAGCGTTCCCCATGCCCGACCGCCGCCGCTTCCTCCAGACCACCGCCTGCGCCGCGCTGCTGGGAACCGCCGGCGCCGCGCGCGCTCTCAGCGTCAAGCCCGCCATGCTGAGCCGAAGCATTCCGACGTCGAAAGAACAGATTCCCGTCATCGGACTGGGCACGGCCGACACCTTCAACGCGCCACCCGACGACGCCGCGGCCATGGAGCCCTTGGCCCAGGTGCTGGACATCTTCACCCGGGAAGGCGGATATCTGATCGACACCGCGCCCAGCTACGGCCAGGCCGAAGCAGTCGTGGGGGCGCTGCTGGCCCGCCAGGGCCCCACGGGCGACGGGTACTTCCTGGCGACCAAGATCGGCGCCCATGGCCGCGAATCCGCCATGGACCAGATCCGGCAATCGCAGAAGCGCCTGGGCCGCGACAAGCTCGACCTGATCCAGATCCACAACCTGATCGACACCCGCAACCAGCTGGCGCTGCTGCGCGAACTGAAGCAGCAAGGCGTGACCCGCTACATCGGCATCACGCACTACACCGACTCGGCGCACGACGAACTGACCGACCTGGTCGAACGCGAGAAGCCCGACTTCCTCCAGGTCAATCTGTCGGTCGGCGCCCGCAATGCCGAAAAGCGGCTGCTGCCCGCTTGCCAGGCAAACGGCGTCGCGGTGCTGATCAACCGCCCGTTCCAGGACGGGGCCCTGTTCCGCCAGGTCAAGGGCCGTGCCCTGCCCGGTCTGGCGGCCGAGATCGGGTGCACCTCCTGGGCGCAACTCTTCCTGAAATTCATCATCGGCCATCCGGCCGTGACTGCCGTCATCCCCGCCACATCCAAACCCGCCAACATGGCCGACAACGTGCTGGCCGGCTTCGGGCGCCAACCGGACGCCGCCCTGCGCGAACGCATCGCCGCCTTGCTGGCATAACGCCATGGCCGCCGCCGCCCCCTCCTCCCTGCGCGCACGCGCAGCGCGGGCGCTGGGCATCCACGAAGAGGAAATCGCGCCCGCCGCCTGCGGGTTCGCCTTTTTCTTCTTCCTGTTCTGCGGCTATTTCATGCTGCGGCCGATCCGCGAAACCCTGGGCATCCAGGCGGGCGTGAACCAGCTGCAGTGGCTGTTCACCGCCACCTTCGTCGCCACGCTGGCCGTGGTGCCGCTGTTCGGCTGGCTCTCGGCACGCGTGCCGCGCGCCACCTTGCTGACCTGGGTCTACAGCCTCTTCGCCCTGACCATGGCAGGTTTCGCCGCCCTGCTTCATTTGCGGCCCGACAGCATCTGGGCGGCGCGCGCGTTCTACGTGTGGCTGTCCGTCTTCAATCTGTTCGTGGTGTCCATCGCCTGGAGCCTGATGGCCGACGTGTTCCGCATGGAATCGGCCAAGCGCCTGTTCGCGCTGATCGCCGCCGGCGCCAGCGCGGGCGGGCTTTCCGGTCCGCTGCTGGGCGCATTGCTGGCGGGCACCCTGGGTCCGGCCGGGCTGCTCCTGTTGTCGGCGCTGCTGCTGACGGCCACGCTGCCGCTCAAGCAGTGGCTGTTGCGATGGCGCGCCGCCACGCGCACCGAAACCGGCCTGGAGGACATGCGGCATCCCATCGAGGGCAGCGTCCTGGCCGGCATCTCGCGCATTTTTCGCTCGCGCTACCTCTTGGGCATTTCCTTGCTGGTCGTGCTGCTGGCCACGCTCAATACGTTCTTGTACATGGAGCAGGCGCGACTGGTGGCCGACACGTTCACCGACACCGCCCAACGCATCCGCGTCTTCAGCGCGCTGGACTTCACCGTCCAGGCGCTGGCGCTGCTGTCGCAGCTCTTCATCACGGGCCGGGTCGCCGCCCGCCTGGGCCTGCGCTTCCTGTTGACCGCGGTGCCCCTGGCGGTGGGCCTGTCGTTCCTGGCGCTGGCCGCGTTTCCCGTCTTCGGCGTGCTGGCGGCTGCGATGATCCTGCGCCGCGCCGGTGAGTACGCGCTGATCCGGCCCGGGCGTGAAATGCTGTTCACGGCGGTTCCGCCCGAAGACAAGTACAAGACCAAGAGCGTCATCGACACCGTGGTCTACCGCGGCGGAGACGCCGCCAGCGGGTGGGTCAAGGCGGGCGTCGACATGCTGGGCTATGGCGCGGCGCTGATCGCGCTGCTGGGTGCGGCGGTTGCATTGGGCGCGGCCGCCGTGGGCTACGGGCTGGGCAAGCGGGCCGATGCGCGCAAGCCGGATCACTCTTAGTTTTTTCCGAACATCCATCTTATCAAGGCAAACGGATTCTCCCGGCGGCGCCCCCACAATGGCGCAGCTCTCAACGCCTCGGGAATCGTCATGAAACGCACTGCCTGCCTTGCCGCCCTGTTGCTTTGCCTTGCCGCCGCTTCCGCGCAAGCCGACTATCCCGAGCGCGCGATCACGCTGATCGTGCCGGCCGCAGCAGGAGGCAACGCGGACATCACCGCGCGCCTGGTCGGCCAGGAAATGAGCCGCCAGCTTGGCCAGCCCGTGGTGGTGGAAAACCGCGTCGGCGCGGGCGGGCGCATCGGCACGCAGGCCGTGGTGCGCGCCCCGGCCGACGGCTACACCATTGGTTATGCCCACGTCGGCACGCTGGTGCTGCACCGGTTCCTGTTCAAGCAGCAGCTCTACAACCTGGACCGCGACGTGACGCCCATCGGCCTGGTGGCCGAAACGCCGAACGTCATCGTGGTGAATGCCGCTTCGCCCTATCGCGACCTGAAGAGCTTCATCGACGCCAGCCGCGCCCAGCCCGACCGCCTGACCATGACATCGGCGGATCCCGGCACGACCAGCGAAGTCGGCGTGAAGCTCTTCATTGCCCAGACCGGCGCCGCCGTGCGCCAGATTCCCTACAAGGCCACGGCCGCGCAGCTATCGGATCTGCTGGGCGGCCACGTTGACGCCATGATGGAAAACCTGCCGCCCCTGATCGGCAACCTGAAGGACGGACGCCTGCGCGCGCTCGCCGTCACGACCAAAACCCGTGCCGCGTCCAACCCCGACGTGCCCACCGTGGCCGAACAGGGCTATCCCGATTACGAGCAGTCCGCCTGGAGCGCGCTGATCGCACCCGCGGGCACGCCGCCCGCCGCCGTCGCCCGCCTGAATGCCGCGCTGAACCAGGCGCTGCGTTCTGAAAGCGTCGAGAAGGAATTGCGCAGCCGTTCCCAGGAACCCCTGGGCGGCACGCCCCAGGACGTACAGACCCAGATTCGCAAGGAACTCCCCAAATGGGAGAACATCATCAAGGCCGCCACCCTGGATTGACCCCGATGCATACCCATACAGGAGCCGCCGCATGGTCAACGTGAGCCGGGAGGATTTTTCCGTCGCCGCCGCCACCAACGAATCGGCGTATCGCCGCATCACGATTCCCATGCTGCGGATCGAGGCAGGGCCAGGCCCTGCCGTTGCGCTGATCGCCGGCGTACATGGCGACGAATGGGAAGGCCAGGCGGCCATCCTGGACTTGTGGCACCACCTGCCGGCCATTCTGCAGCGCGGCACGGTCTACCTGCTGCCCGCGGTCAACGCCGAGGCCTCGCTAGCCGGCACCCGGCTGTCGCCCGCCGACGGCGGCAACCTGAACCGCGCCTTTTTGGGTGCGCCGGCGCGCGGCTACACCGAAAGCGTGGCGGCCGCGCTTGAAGCCCGGCTACTGCCTCGCGTGCAGGCCATGGTGGACGTGCACAGCGGCGGCGCGTCGCTGCGCTACCTGCCGTCATCGGTCATCACGCGCTACGGCGACGACGCCTACGACGAACGGCTGCCCGCCCTGGCGCGCGCCTTCGGCCTGCCGCAATGCGTGTTCTTCCGCGGCAGCGAAGCGGGCTCGCTACCCGCCGCGGCCAGCCGCCACGGCGTCTTGCGCCTGAGTGCGGAGATCGGCGGCGGCAGGGAAACCAGCAGCGACCTGGCCGACCGATGCCGCGATGGCCTGCTGGGCTGCCTGGGCGAACTCGGCTTGCTGTCGGACCTGCCCCTGCCACGCCCTGCGAATATCCGGCTCTATGACCTGGACGCGCCCGCCGCCACGCTGCGCGCAGGAGAACCCGGCGTGTTCGTGCCCGGCGTCGAACTGGGGCAATCGGTCATGGCCGGCCAGCGTATCGGCCGCCTGATCGAACCGGCCCGCCCCGATACGCCCATGCGTGCCCTGCTCAGCCCTCAAGCGGGCACGATCGTCTGCCTGCGCGCCATCGCCCGCAGCGGCGACGGCGACTGCCTTCTGCAAGTCGCCCCCGCCCTCCCCCTGGACTCCCTTGCCTCGAAGTATTGACCCATGCTGATGAACCCGAGATTGTCCGCCCTGCGTTGCATCCGCTGCGCAAGCCTGTGGTCGCCCGACGACTATCCCGAAGGCTGCCCCAGCTGCCTGGCGGCGGGCCATCCCGCCTCCCTGGAGTGTTGCTACGACCCCGCTGCCGAGGACGGCGCCATCCCCTTGCCCGTGCTGGCGCCCATCACGTTGGGGGAAGGCGCCACGCCCACCCTGGAAGCCATGGATCTGGCGCGAGCCGAAGGCATCGGCCAGCTCTGGCTCAAGTGCGAAAGCGCCAATCCCACGGGCAGCCACAAGGACCGCATGGCGGCCCAGCTGGTATCACGCGCCCGCCTGGCAGGCGCGACCCGCGTGGCGGCGGCTTCCAGCGGCAACGCCGGCGTCTCGCTGGCCGCCTATTGCGCGGCGGCCGGCTTGCAGGCGGATATCGCCATCACCCGCAACTGCCCGCCCCTGCAGCGCGAGGCCATGCTGCGTTTCGGCGCCAAGCTCGGCGCGTTCGAGGACAGCCTGGCCCGCTGGCCTTACGTGGCGGACCTGTGCCGCAACCAGGGGGCATTCGCCGGCACCAACTACCTGAATCCCCCAGTCGGCACGCACCCCTACGGCGTGGAAGGCTACAAGCCCATCGCCCAGGAAATACTGGACGCCTGCGGCGCGCCCACCGACATCATCGTGCCCACGGCGCGTGGCGACCTGCTGTGGGGAATTTTCCTGGGTTGGCAGCACCTGCTGGAAAACGGACGCATCGCGCGCCTGCCCCGCCTGCACCCCGTGGAACCGTACGCACGCCTGTCGCGCGCCCGCGCCGCGGGCGATGCGCGCGGCCTGTGGGAAGGCATAACGGACCAGTATTCCATCGCAGGCGGCACCTGCACGCTGCAATCGCTGGAAGCCCTGTCCCGCTCGGGCGGCACGCCGGTGGAAGTCTCCGACGCCGCGGCAGCGCAGGCGCAGCAACGGCTTGAACGCCGGGGGCTCAGCACCGAACTGTCTTCGGCCGCCGCGCTGGCAGCCGTGTCCCGCCTCAGGCGTTCGGGCGTTCTTGATGCGGAATCGTCGGTGGTGCTGATGGTGACGTCCGACGGACGCCGCGGCTGAGTCCGGCCGGGCTTGGCGCCTAGACCCCGAAGCGGTCCGCAAGCGGGGCCAGCGCGCCGCGCAGGCAGGTGGCCCAGAATTTGCCCGCCTCGGACAAGGGTCGGCTGCCGTGCAGGATCATGTGGCATTCGAAATGCACGGGGGCCGTCAACGGTCGGTAGCACAGGCCCGCGGCCTCCATGCCCACGGCCGTCGCGGGGTTCGCGATGCCGACGCCATGCCCCGCCAGCGCCAATTGGCAGACGGTGCTGGAATACGGGGTTTCTATCGCCACCCGCAAGCTCAGCCCTGCCTGGCGCAGCAAGGAATCCAGCCGCTTGCGCGAGCCGTCCTCGGCGTTCAGGGCAATCACATCCAGATCGGCCAGATGCGGAAAATCCACGCGTTCCAGCCGCGCCAGCCCATGCGCCGCCGGAAAGACCGCGACCGCCTGCAAGCTGGCCAGCCGGTGCCCGCGCAACCCTTCCAGTTCTGATTCGTCGGCCACCACGGCCAGGTCGAGCTCGCCCGACACCACCATGTCGCGCAAGGTATTGGAGTCGCGGATCTGCAGATACAGTGGCGTGTCGGGGTAGCGCGCGCGGAAACGCGAGATCGCGTCGCTGACGACCGCGCCGCTGTAGGCATGGATGCAACCGATGCGCAGCCTGGGCTGGGCCGCCCCGCGTATCGCGCGGATCTTGCGTCCCAGGCTTTCCAGGCCGACATTCAAGCGGCGGATTTCCTCGTACAGCAGCGTGGCTTCCGGCGTGCGCTGCATGCGCTGGCGCACCCGCTCGAAGAGACGCAACTCGATGCTGGCTTCAAGCGCCGCCAAGGTGGCGCTGACCGTCGCGGGCGACACGTCCAGCCGCCGGGCAGCGGCAGTGACGCTTTCCGTCTCATAGACGGTACGGAAGGTTTCGACCTGTTTTAGCGTGAAGGTCATGGGCGGGGCGCCACGCGCTCAGATGCGTTGCAGATCCATCAGCACGCGGCGGGTGGACAGCGGACGGCCAGCCAGGATCTCGGCCAGGCGCTCGCGCAAGTCGCGGCGCAGCGCGGGCTCGATCACGGGGTCTTCGAAGTCGGGCGCGTCTTCGTCCACGCCATAGCCGGTTTCGCGCAGCAGCGTCCATTCGAATCGGCGCAGCGCGCCTGCGGCGCGGGTTCCGTTGGACAGTTGCTGCAAGGCCATGTCATAGGCGTCGAACAACAGCGGATGGGCGTCCTCGCGCGGCAGCAGGCGCAGCAGCAGCTCGTTCATGTACCAGGCCGACATCAAGGCAGTGCCCGTCAGCGGACGGATGCCGGCGATTTCGGCGCGGGTCAGGGTCTTGACCTCGCCGTTGCCGGTCCAGGACAGCAGCAGAGGCTGGAAGGCCGACAACACGGGACGCAAAACGGAATACGGGCGCTTGGCGCCCTTGGCGACCATGGCCACACAGCCATGATCGCGGGAGAACGTCTGAACAATAAGGGAGGTCTCACGCCACGCGGTGGCGTGCAGCATAAACCCCGGGCGATCCTGGACGCGAGGCGCCCGTCTACTCATAGCCCAGATCGCGGAGCGCACTCTCGCGGTCGGACCAGCCCTTGCGCACCTTGATGTAGACCTCAAGGTGCACAGGCTTGTCCAGCAGCTTGGCGATGTCCTGCCGCGCCTCCGTGGCAATACGCTTCATGTGCATGCCGCCCGTGCCCAGCAAGATGGGCTTGTGGCTGTCGCGCTCGACCACGACGCAGGCGTTGATGCTGGCGCCCTTGCTGGTCTCTTCCCATTGCTCGATGACAACGGTACAGCCGTAGGGCAGTTCGTCTCCCACCAGGCGGAAGATCTTCTCGCGCACCAGTTCGGCGGCGATGAAGCGCATGGGGCGGTCAGTCAGGGTGTCTTCTTCGAACATCGCCTCGCCTTCCGGCAGGCGAGAAGCGATTTCCTGCAGCAGCTGGTCAAGCTGCTGGTTCTTGGTGGCGCTGACAGGCACCACGGCGCCGAACGGATGCAACGCCATGATCTTGGACACGAAGGCGAACAGGTCGTCGCGGTTCTTCAGCGCGTCGATCTTGGACACGACCAGGATGGTGCGCTCGGGGTTGGGCAGCAGCGGCAGCAGCTTGGCGTCGCCTTCAGACCATTTGCCCGCTTCCACCACGTGCACCACCACGTCGACGTCGGCCAGCGCCTGCGTCACGACGCGGTTCATCATGCGGTTCATCGCGCCGCCATGGCGCGTCTGGAATCCCGGGGTATCGACAAACACGAACTGCTCGTGCTCGCGCGTCAACACGCCATGGATGCGATGGCGCGTGGTCTGCGCCTTGCGCGACACGATGGAGATCTTGGAACCGATCAGGGCATTCGTCAGCGTGGACTTGCCCACATTGGGGCGGCCAACGATGGCTACGAAGCCGGTACGAAAAGGGGTATCGCTCATTTAGTCTCTTGAGCCACTGCCACAGGCAGCGACAATTGCGCGGTTTTGCGCGCCTTGCCCGACTTGCGGGCAGCCTTGGTCGCCGGGCTGATGGCCAACGCGGCCTCCAACGCCAGCTTGGCCGCCGATTGCTCGGCGGCGCGGCGGCTGGCGCCGGGCGCCATAACCTTGATCTCGAGCGCCGGGATGGCGCACTCGACTTCGAACTGCTGGCTGTGCGCCGCGCCATGCGTGGCCACCACCGTGTACAACGGCAGCGCCAGCTTGCGGCCTTGCAGGAATTCCTGCAGCAAGGTCTTGGCGTCCTTGCCCAGCGTTTTGGGATCGACCGAGGCCAGCACCGGCTGGTACTGGCGCACGATCACGCGGCGCGCGGCGTCAAAGCCCGCATCCAGGAAGACGGCGCCGAACAGCGCCTCGACCGTATCAGCAAGAATGGACGGCCGGCGGAATCCGCCGCTCTTCAATTCACCTTCGCCCAGGCGCAGGTACTGCGACAGCTCCAGGCGCTGCGCGATATCCGCCAGCGAAGCTTGCTTGACCAGATTGGCCCGCAGCCGCGACAGATCGCCTTCGTCGATTTTGGAATACCGCTCGAACAGCATGGCCGCAACGACGAAGTTCAGCACGGAATCCCCAAGGAATTCCAATCGCTCGTTATGGCGCGCACCGTGACTGCGATGCGTCAGTGCCTGTTCAAGCAAGGCTGGATCACCGAAGTGGTGATCCAGGCGGTTTTCTAGCGTGGCTAGCGACATAATCAGTTGAACCGGCCAATGCGGCTGAGATCGCTGAAATTCATCCAGATGAAGAACGCGCGTCCGACGATATTGGATTCAGGTACGAAGCCCCAGTATCGGCTGTCAGCGCTGTTGTCCCGATTATCGCCCATGGCGAAATAACTGCCTTCAGGTACTTTGCAGCGTACCCCATTGCGGCTGTATTGGCAGTTTTCCCGGTTGGGAAATTGCCACATCGGCGAATAATCCTGCGGTTTGTTCTCATCCAGCAGGATTTTGTGCTCAACGTCGCCCAACTTCTCTTTATATTGCGCAATATACGAGACGCGGTCCGGCTCAAAATAGTCGCCGTCGCGCACATGGGGCACCAATTCGCCGTTGACGTACAGTTTTTTGTCCAGATAGGCGATCTCGTCGCCCGGCAGGCCGACCACGCGCTTGATGTAGTCCACGTCCGGATCCACGGGGTAGCGGAACACGAACACGTCGCCGCGCTGGGGCTTGCCGATGTCGACGACCTTCTTGTCGATCACGGGCAGGCGCAAGCCGTAGCTGAACTTGTTCACGAGGATCAGGTCGCCGGACTGCAGCGTCGGCAGCATCGAGCCCGACGGAATCCGGAACGGCTCCACCACGAACGAACGCAGCATGAAGACGAACAGGATGACGGGAAAGAAGCTGACGGCGTACTCGATCCACCACGGCACGCGCCGCGCGGCATCACCGGCTTCACGGCGCAGGCGTTCGGCTTCCTGAGCGTCTCCGACCAGGGCCGCGTCGTACTGCGCCATTGCCGCTTGCGCACGGGCTTCGCGACCACGTCGCAGCACCGCCAGATCAAGCACCCAGATAATGCCGGTCAAGACCAGCAGAACAAACAGGATCAGGGCAAAGTTCCAACTCATCAGCTAACCGCCTTCTTTTGGTTCTACTTGTCTTCCACTTGCAGGATGGCCAGGAACGCCTCCTGCGGAATTTCCACGCTACCCACCTGCTTCATGCGCTTCTTGCCGGCCTTCTGCTTTTCCAGCAGCTTCTTCTTGCGCGAGATGTCGCCGCCGTAGCACTTGGCCAGCACGTTCTTGCGCAATGCCTTCACGTTTTCACGCGCGATGATTTCCGCGCCGATGGCGGCCTGAATGACCACGTCGAACATCTGGCGCGGGATCAATCCGCGCATGCGGGTCACGACGTCGCGGGCGCGATGGCGCGCATTGCTGCGGTGGACAATCACGGCCAGCGCGTCCACGCGGTCGTTGTTGATCAGCAGGTCCACGCGCACCACGTCGGCCGAGCGGTACTCCAGGAACTCGTAGTCCATGGAGGCATACCCGCGCGACACCGACTTCAGCTTGTCGAAGAAATCCAGCACGATCTCGGCCAGCGGAATCTCGTACACCAGGTGGACCTGGCGGCCGTGATAGCTCATGTTGACCTGGGAGCCACGCTTGTTGTTGCACAGCGTCATGACGGGACCGACGTAGTCCTGCGGCATGAACAGCGTGACCTTCACGATGGGTTCGCGGATGTCCTGGATCTTGCCCACTTCGGGCATGCGCGACGGGCTTTCCACGGTGATCACGGAGCCATCGCGCTGCTCGACTTCGTACACCACCGACGGCGCGGTGGTGATGATGTCCATGTCGAATTCGCGCTCCAGGCGTTCCTGCACGATTTCCATGTGCAAGAGGCCCAGGAAGCCGCAGCGGAAGCCGAAGCCCAGCGCCTGCGAGACTTCCGGTTCGAACATCAGCGCCGCATCGTTCAGCTTCAACTTGTCGAGCGAATCGCGCAGCTGGTCGTATTCCGAGCTTTCCACCGGATACAGGCCGGCGAACACCTGCGGCTTGACTTCCTTGAAGCCGGGCAGCGCGCTGGCCGCGGGCTTGTTGGCCAGCGTGACGGTGTCGCCCACCTTGGCGTCTTCCAGCTGCTTGATGCCGGCGATGATGAAGCCCACCTCGCCCGCCGACAGATGCGGACGCTGCTGCGACTTCGGCGTGAACACGCCGGTCTGCTCGCACAGGTGGGTGGCGCCGGAGGCCATCAGCAGGATCTTGTCCTTGGGCTTGAGCACGCCATTGATGATGCGCACCAGCATGACCACGCCCACGTAGTTGTCGAACCACGAGTCAATGATCAGGGCTTGCAGCGGCGCGTCGGGATCGCCCTTGGGCGCCGGCACGCGGGCCACGATGGTTTCCAGGATCTCGTCGATGCCCATGCCCGTCTTGGCGCTGGCCAGCACGGCCTCCGAGGCGTCGATGCCGATCACGTCTTCGACTTCCTGGCGCGCGCCGTCCGGATCGGCCTGCGGCAAATCCATCTTGTTCAGCACCGGCACCACTTCCACGCCCAGCTCGATGGCGGTGTAGCAGTTGGCGACCGTCTGGGCTTCCACGCCCTGAGAGGCGTCCACCACCAGCAGCGCGCCTTCGCACGCCGACAGCGAGCGGCTGACTTCATACGAGAAGTCCACGTGCCCCGGGGTGTCGATCAGGTTCAGGTTGTAGGTCTTGCCGTCCTTCGCCTTGTACTGCAGGGCGGCGGTCTGGGCTTTGATGGTGATGCCGCGCTCGCGTTCGATTTCCATGGAATCGAGCACCTGCGCCGACATTTCGCGATCCGCCAATCCACCGCAGCGTTGGATCAGGCGATCGGCCAGGGTCGATTTGCCATGATCGATGTGGGCAATGATGGAGAAGTTGCGAATATGCTGCATGCTTGAAATTATAAGGGACGGAACACTCGGCACATGGCCGGAAGACACCGCCGCCGGAGTACGCACGGCTGACGTGAGGGGTGCTGCGGGCCGCCGGTAGGCTGGTCGGCCAATAACCCGGGCAAAAACGAGGGGGCGCCAGGCGCCCCCTCTTGCGGCAACCAGCCATTTTAGCTGGTCTTGGGGTTTTTTTTCTGCCACCGGGCTGCCCCGGGGACAAAAAGCACCCCCACTCAGGGCTTTACTTCGAGGCCGGAACCGCCACCCACTGCGTCTGATCGCCGCGGCGGACCAGCAAACCTGCGGCGCGGGCCTTGTCCAGCTTGCCCACCAGTTCGGCGAACTGCTTGGCGCCGGTGACGTCAGTGTCGTTCAAGGCCAACACAATATCGCCTTCCTGCAGGCCCGCTTTGGCAGCCGCGCCTTCGGCGACCTTCACCTGGACGCCGCCCTTGATGCGCAGCTTCTTCTGCACGTCGGCGGGCACGTCCACCACGCCCAGGCCCAGGGCATTGGTGACTTCCGGCGCCGGCGCAGGCTTCTTGCCCGCCGCCGCAGCCTTCTCGGTCGGGATTTCGCCCACCTTGACCGACAGCGTCAGGCTCTTGCCCTTGCGCCACACTTCCATGTCGGCGCGCGTGCCCGGCTTGGTTTCGCCCACGATGCGCGGCAGGTCAGACCAGCGCTTGATCGGCTCGTTGTTGAACTTCAGGATCACGTCGCCCGGCTGCACGCCGGCCTGTTCGGCAGGGCCTTCGGCTTCGACGCTGCTGACCAGCGCGCCTTCGGCCTTGGGCAGGCCGATGGCTTCGGCCACGTCCTTGCCCACTTCGCCGATCTGCACGCCGACACGGCCGCGAGTCACCTTGCCCGTGGCGCGCAACTGATCCACCACACGCATCGCTTCGTCGATCGGAATGGCCAGCGAAATACCCATGAAGCCGCCACTGCGCGAGATGATCTGGGAATTGATGCCCACGACTTCGCCGTCCAGGTTGATCAGCGGGCCGCCCGAGTTGCCGGGGTTAACAGCCACGTCGGTCTGGATGAACGGCAAGTATTCGCCGGTATCGCGGCCGATCGCGCTGACGATGCCCGAAGTCACGGTGGAGTCCAGGCCGAACGGCGAACCGATGGCCAGCACCCACTGCCCTTTCTTCAGCTTCTTGGGATCGCCGATGACCAGCGGGATCATATCCTTGGCTTCGATCTTGATCAGCGCGACGTCCGTGCGCTCATCCGTGCCGATGACCTTGGCCTTGAACTCGCGGCCGTCGGTCAGCGTGACGTAGATGTCCGTCGCGTCGACCACCACGTGGTTGTTGGTCAGGATGTAGCCGTCATCCGAAATGAAGAAGCCCGAGCCCACGCCACGCGGAACCGTGCGCTCTTCAGGCTGCGAAGGCTGCGGGCGCTGGCGCGGCGTCGGGGACTGGCCGCCCGGGCCCGGAGGCTGGAAATCCGGGCCGAAGAACCAGCGGAACAATTCGTAGGGATCGCCGCTGCCGCCGCCAGGGCCGGGGCCGCGCACCGGCACGGTGGCCGTGGTGCGGATGTTCACGACCGCGGGGTCGGCCTTTTCAACAATGCCCGTGAAGTCGGGCAGCGCCACGGTGGGCGTCTGCGCCACCGAAGCGGGGACATACGCGGCGGACATCATCACGCTTGCCGCCACAACCGTCAGAAAGCGCCGGAAAAAAGCGTTCGACACCGTCATTGCTTTCATAAGTTACTCCGAAATTGCTGCTGGCCGCCCCGGGGCATGGATCACTTGGACCCGGCCGTCCCGGGTGCCGGCGCTGCTGCCGCAGGTGCGGCGGGCACATACTCTGTCGCTTCCGCCAATTGTTCCAGCGTCGCCACGGGCACTTCACCCACGGCCGTCAGCCAGAAGTCCGCGATGCGCGTTCCGTAGACGGTAATCGACCCGCGCTGCGCGGCGCCATGCGGGGGATGATGCCCGCGCTGGCTGTCATAGGGCTCGATGAAGACCGAGATGGCCGCCAGGCCGTCGGACAATACCATCTGGCTGACCGTTGCGCCGCGCCCCATCGAGCGCGCCACCTGCATGATCACCTTGAAGCCCTTGGGCGCCGGGATGCGCCAACCCTGTGCCGACAGGTCGACCGGCGCCATCGTCGGCTCAAGCACCTTCCAGTCGCGCGTGCTCCAGCGCGAGGTCAGCAATTGGGGATCGACTTCGGACCCCAGCCGCAGCGACGTGAACGACACTTGCTCCACGACGCCGCGGGCAGCGTTCAGGGTCTGGGCCTTCAGCAGCAGATTGGTTTCCACGTCGGCGCACAGGCGGTAGCCGTAACGCAGCTTGTCCAGCGGTTCGATCGTGATCAGCCGGCATTCGCGGCCGGCCACCCGATGCAGCGCAGGTTCGGTGCTGATCTTGTAGTGCTCGGCCAGGTTCGCCGGATCGCCCAGCAGCAGGCCCGGGAAACGGTCGCCGCGGCGGCGTTCGACCAGCACGGTCTTGCGCTCGGGAATCAGGCACTGCACATCTTCGTTGTGCCGCAGGTATTCGCGCGGCTGGCCATCAAGGATTTCCAGCCGTTCGCGCTCGCCGGTGCCGTCCAGGACGTGCACCAGGCGCGAAGACTGGATCATCTCGCCCTGCTGATACATGAAGACGCCCGCGTAGTCCTGCTTGCGCGCGGCCTGCTGGATGCGCGACAGCAACTGGACCACGTCGTCCGTCGCCGGCGCGGGGTCTGCGGCGCGCGCGGGTTCGTGCGCAGCCAGGAAAGCGGTCAGAAGCGTGGCGGCGAACCAGCCAGCGCGATGCGCGTGCCAGGAGGCAGCGCGCGGCCAACGTGTCGGTAACACCAGTGCCATCAACGCCCCGCTCCGACGTCGAACGAGACTTGGCGCACCGCGCTGGGGCCGGCCATCTGGCGATGGGCCTCCAGGTAGTCGCGCAAGCCCGCATCATCGGCGGAGGCAGGCGTGCCGCTGGCGTCGGCCAGCACGCGGACTTCGGTTGCCGGCGTGCCCGTCAGGTAAGGCTGGGCCACCCAGGCGACGGTCGCCACGGCGGCGGCCACTGCCAGGCCGGACAGCCCGTAGCGCAACGGCGAACGGCGCCGGGGCGCCGCCACGATCGGCAGTTCGGCGTCCAGCGCCCGCGCCAGTCGCGACTGGAAGGCGGCGCTGGGCGTCAATGCCAGATCGGCATTACGGAGAGAATCACCGATCAAATGATAGGTGTCCCAGGTCTGACGTCCTTCCTTGGACAACAGACTGGGAAGAATATCGTCGGAATCTTCTCCGTCCATCCAGGCGGAAACCGATTCCTCCCAGGAGGATTCGGCGATTTCAACGGACTTGGCTGCGGTTTGCATGACTGCCACTCCTTACCAGCGACGCTCGGCATCGGTGCCAAGCAATGGACGCAATTTGGTCGCGATGGCCTCGCGCGCACGAAAAATGCGGGAGCGCACCGTACCGATCGGGCAATCCATGCTCTGGGCGATGTCTTCGTAACTCATACCTTCGATTTCACGCAGGACAATTGCGGTGCGCAACTCTTCGGGCAATTCCTCGATGGCCGCGTTCACCGTCTCGGCGATTTCGCGGCTGGCAACCATGGACTCCGGCGTGCTTATATCGGTTAGGTTGTCGGTTTCGTTAAAAGTTTCACCGTCTTCCGTTTCTATCGCATTCGGCGCACTGGGACGCCGGCCCTGGGAGGCCAGCCAGTTGCGCGCCGTATTGATGGCGATACGATACAACCAGGTGTAGAACGCGCTCTCGCCCCGGAACTGGGGCAGGGCCCGATAGGCCTTGATGAAGGCTTCCTGCGCCACATCCTCGATTTCCGAGGGGTCGCGGATCATCCGGGCCAGCAGGCGCAGGATCTTGCGCTGATACTTCAGCACCAGCAGATCGAAGGCCTTCTTGTCGCCCCGTTGAACGCGCGCGACCAGCTCGGCGTCGACTTCGCGCTCGCTCATGACGCCTCCTGCGGGCGTGCCGCCTGCTGCGCGCGCCGCGCCGTGCCCGTCAGCAGGCACAGGCGCCGCCAGGACTCGGGTCGCAACGTCCGCTGCCAGACGGTGAGGGTGATTGTGCTATTGGTGAAGGCCGTACTCCCGGTGGGCAAAGGCTGCAAAGTGAGCGTCAGCCAGCGGGGACCGCGTTGCTGGCTTAGCAGCACCGCGTCTTGCCAGCCTTGCGGCAGGCATACCTGCCAGCGGCCAGCCCCGGTCGCCGTGCGTATTGCCGATACCGGGGACAGGCTGCTCCGTGCCGAGTGTAACAGCCCGGCCGGCACAAGCAGCAGCGCGATCACCGCGCCCGCCGCCCATGCCATACCGCCCCAGGACGCCGCCGTCAGCGCGCACGCTGCGGCCACGGCGATTGCCAGGCCGCCAAGCGCACGGACGCCGGGCGGCTGCCCGGCAGGCACCTGAAACGACCAGCGCCCTGCGTCCGAGCCTTCCAAATCAGACCCGGCGAACGGCCATGGAGCCGTTGGTGCCGCCGAAGCCGAACGAATTGGACAGGCCCACTTCGATCTTCATCTGCCGCGCTTCGTTCGCGCAGTAATCCAGATCGCATTCCGGATCTTGATTGAAGATGTTGATCGTGGGAGGCGAAACCTGGTTGTACACGGCCAGGGTCGTGAACACGGCCTCGATGCCGCCGGCCGCGCCGAGCAAGTGCCCGGTCATGGACTTGGTCGAGTTGACCACCAGCTTCTTGGCGTGATCGCCGAACGCCAGCTTCAGCGCATCGGTTTCGTTCTTGTCGCCCAGGGGCGTGGACGTGCCATGGGCGTTGACATACTGGATGTCATCCGCGTTCAGGCCGCCGTTGCGCAGCGCATTGAGCACGCCGCGGCGCGGGCCGTCCTTGTCGGGGGCCGTGATGTGGTGCGCGTCCGAGCTCATGCCGTAGCCTGCGAGCTCGCCATAGATGCGCGCGCCGCGCTTCTTGGCATGCTCGTATTCTTCCAGCACGAGAACGCCGGCGCCCTCGCCCAGCACGAAGCCGTCGCGGTCGCGGTCCCAGGGACGCGAAGCCGTCTGAGGATCATCGTTGCGGGTCGACAAGGCGCGCATGGCGGCAAAACCGCCGATGCCCAGCGGGGACACGGTCGATTCGGCGCCGCCGGCAACCATGACGTCCGCATCGCCGTATTCGATCAGGCGCGCGGCGTCGCCGATGCAATGCAGGCCGGTGGTGCAGGCCGAGACGACGGCGTAGCTGGGGCCCTTCATGCCGTAGGCAATGGACAAATGACCGGAGATCAGGTTGATCAGCGAACCCGGCACGAAGAACGGCGAGATCCGTCGCGGACCCTTGGCCAGATACTCGACCTGGGTTTCCTCGATGCGCGGCAAACCGCCGATACCGGAGCCCACGATCACGCCGATGCGCTCGGCATTGGCTTCGGTGACTTCCAGGCCACTGTCGCGCCATGCCTGCATCCCGGCAGCCAGGCCGTAATGGATAAACGTATCCATCTGGCGGGCTTCTTTGGACGAGACATAGGTGCTGATGTCGAAGTCTTTGACTTCGCCAGCAATGTGCGTGGTGATGGCCGAGGGATCGAAACGGGTGATGCGGCTGATGCCAGAACGTCCGTTGACGATATTGTCCCAAGCGGTGGTCAGGTCGTTTCCTACAGGGGAAACGATACCAAGGCCGGTGATGACGACACGTCGCTTCACGGATGACTCCTCAAACAGACAAAAGAAAGGCGGTTTTCGGGATGCGCTGCGCGTGTGGCCCACGCGAAAGCGGGTCGGGCATTACTACGCCCTTCCCGCACGCGGACCACACGGCAAATTCCTGAAACCGCCCCGTTTCCCGGTTGGCCCCGACAGTCGGGCAACCGGAAGGATATAGGCTGAGCTTACTGCTTACCGTGCGAATTGATGTAGTCAATCGCTTGTTGCACGGTCGTGATCTTTTCGGCCTCTTCGTCGGGGATCTCGGTCTCGAATTCGTCTTCGAGCGCCATGACCAGTTCGACCATGTCGAGCGAATCGGCACCGAGGTCGTCAAGGAAGGAGGATTCGTTCTTGATCTCGGCTTCGTTCACGCCAAGTTGTTCAGCGACGATCTTCTTGACGCGCTGTTCGATGCTTTCCATGCAGATCTCCAATTGGGAAAAATCCCGCGAATTATAGCCAAGCGTAGAGGAAAGCAACGCCTGGCCGTGACAAAAATAACACCGCGCACATGTTCTGTCGCCCATCAGGGCGCAGGAATACCGGTATGCGGCGTTTCCGGATGAACTGCGCGCAGCCTCGCTGGTTGCCCGGCGGCGGCGCGGCGGCCTAGGCCGCCCGCGCGCAATTCGTGATTTATTGCATGTACATCCCGCCGTTTACGTGCAGGGTGGTGCCGGTAATGTAACCCGCTTGCGGCCCGGACAAAAAGGCCACCGCATGGGCGATGTCTTCAGGCGAGCCCAAACGGCCCAGCGGAATCTGCTGCAGCAGGGCCGTGGTCTGGCTTTCAGCCAGCGCACGCGTCATATCGGTGTCGATGAAGCCCGGCGCCACGCAGTTCACGGTGATGTTGCGGCTGCCCAACTCGCGGGCCAGCGCGCGCGACATGCCCGACACGCCCGCCTTGGCGGCCGCGTAGTTGGCTTGGCCGGCGTTGCCGCTGGAACCCACCACGGACGTGACGTTGATGATGCGTCCCCAGCGGGCTTTCATCATGCTGCGCAGCACGGCGCGCGACAGGCGGAAAACGGAGGTCAGGTTCGTGTCCAGCACGGCCGACCAGTCATCGTCCTTCATGCGCATTGCGAGCGTATCGCGGGTGATCCCGGCATTATTGACGAGGATGTGCGGACCGCCACCTTCCTTGCCCAACGCGTCGATCAACGCGTCGCAGGCGTCGGCGTCAGTCACGTTCAGCACCACGCCGCGGCCGCCGGACGGCGCCAGGGCTTCGGTGATGGCGGCTGCGCCCGATTCGGACGTGGCGGTGCCCACGACGGTTGCGCCGCGCGCAGCCAGTTCCTGGGCGATGGCGCGGCCGATGCCGCGCGTGGCGCCGGTCACCAGCGCGATCTTGCCCTGCAGTTCGATCGAGTTGTCCATGTCTTTAATTTCCGTTAACGGCGGCCAACGCGGCTTCAAGCGACGCGGGATCGGTGATGGCCAGGCCGGTAAGTTCGGGATCGATGCGCTTGGTCAGGCCAGCCAGCACCTTGCCGGGGCCGCACTCGATGATGTGCGTGACGCCTTGCGCCTTCATCGCGCGCAGGGTTTCCACCCAGCGCACAGGATGCCATGCCTGCCGCACCAGCGCATCCCGGATTGCCCCGGGTTCCGTGGGCGACGCCACGTCGACGTTGTTGATGACGGGGATCTGCGGCGCCGAGACGTTGACACCGGCCAGCGCGCCGGCCAGCACGTCGGCGGCGGGCTTGAGCAGGCTGGAGTGAAAGGGCGCGGATACCGGCAGCAGCAGCGCGCGCTTGGCGCCCGCTGCCTTGGCCAGTTCGCAGGCGCGCTCAACGGCGGCCTTGTGCCCCGCGATCACCACCTGCGCCGGCGCATTGAAATTCACGGCTTCGACGATTTCGCCTTGGGCGGCTTGTGCACACGCAGCGCGCACGGCGTCGTCGTCCAGGCCCAGGATGGCGGCCATGGCGCCGGTACCGACCGGCACGGCGGCTTGCATGGCGTCGGCGCGCACGCGCACCAGGCGCACGGCATCTTCAAGCGCCAGCGAACCGGCGGCGGTCAGCGCGGCGTACTCGCCCAGGCTGTGGCCGGCCACGACGTCCGGCTTGCGGCCGCCGGCGGCTCGCCAGGCGGCGTAGAACGCCACGCCGGCAGTCAGCATCGCCGGCTGGGTATTGGTGGTCAGGTTGAGCTGCTCCACCGGGCCCTGGGCGATCAGCGCGCCCAGATCCTGCCCCAGGGCTTGCGAAGCCTGCGCCACGGTGTCCGTGACGGCGGCGACGTCCGACCAGGCATCGAGCATGCCGACAGCTTGCGAACCTTGGCCAGGGAAGACAAATGCGATTTTCATGATTGACCGGTTGGATTGATTCAGTGTCTGTGTGGAATGTCAGGCGCGCTCTCCGGGCAGCGGCGGCGCACGCGCCGCCCTGCCCCGGGCGCACCCTTACATGCGGGCGAGTACCGAGCCCCAGGTGAATCCGCCGCCCACGCCTTGCATCAGAATGAGCTGGCCTGGCTTGACGCGGCCATCGCGGCGCGCGGCGTCCAGTGCCAGCGGCACGCTGGCCGCGGAGGTGTTGGCGTGGCTGTCAACGGTAATGACGACTTTCTCGACCGGCACGGCAAGCTTGCGCGCCAGGAAGTTCAGGATGCGGACGTTGGCCTGATGCGGGATCAGCCAATCGACGTCGGCAAGCTCCACGCCGGCTTCGGCGCAGGTGTCGCGCGCCGAACGGTCCAGCACGGTCACGGCCTGCTTGAACACGGCTTGGCCGTCCATGCGCAGGAACGGATCGCCCGTCACGTCGCCATAGGCCACGTTGCCCGCGGCGCTCAGGATTTTCATCTGGCTGCCGTCGGCATGCAGTTGCGCGGCCAGGATGCCCGGCTCGTCGGAAGCCTTCAGCACCACGGCGCCTGCGCCGTCGCCGAACAGCACGCACGTGCTGCGGTCGTTCCAGTCCAGGATGCGCGAAAAGACTTCCGCGCCGATCACCAGGGCGCAACGGGCGCGGCCTGCGCGGATGAAGCTGTCGGCGGTGGTCAGGGCGTAGACGAAGCCGCTGCACACGGCTTGCACGTCGAACGCCGCCGAGCCCTTGGCGCCCAGGTTAGCCTGCACCAGGCAAGCCGTGCTGGGAAACACGAAATCAGGCGTGGACGTGGCCACGACGATCAGGTCGATTTCGGAGGCGTCGACCCCAGCATCCGCCAACGCGCGGCGCGAAGCCTCGGTGGCCAGCTGGCTGGTCGTGACGCCGCGTTCGGCCAGATGGCGCTGACGGATGCCCGTGCGCTCAACGATCCATTCATCGGACGTGGCGATGTCGCGCGTCGCCAGCTCCGCTGCCAATTCGTCATTCGAAACCACGCGTTCCGGCAGGAAGCTGCCGGTGCCCGCGATTGCGGAATATTTCATTGCGGTATCCATCAAGCGGTGTCCCCAGCCACGTTCCGCGAAGGCGCTGCGGCGCCCTCGCCCGATTGAACGCGCTTGGTAATCTGAGCGACCGTCTGAGCGGTGCGCTCCAGCAGTTTACTCACTACGGCTTCGCGAGCTCGTTGCAACGCAAAACCGTAGGCGTAGACATCCGCGGAACCATGGCTCTTGATGACGACGCCACGCAGGCCCAGCAACGCGGCGCCGTTATAGCGCCGGTTGTCGACGCGATTGCGCAGACGGTTGAGCACCGGCTTGGCGATGGCGCCGGCCAGCAGGGTGACAATGTTGCGTTTGAACTCTTCGCGAATGATGCTCGACAGCATCTTCGCCAGCCCCTCGACGGACTTGAGCACGACGTTGCCGACGAAACCGTCGCACACGACGACGTCGACCGTGCCCTTGAAGATGTCGTTGCCTTCCACGTTGCCGTAGAAATTCAACGGGCTGCCGCGCAGGAGCTCTGCAGCTTCCTTGACGACTTCGTTGCCCTTGATGACTTCTTCGCCGATGTTGAGCAAGCCCACAGAGGGGTTCTCACGATGGTCCACCGCCTGCGACAGCGCGGCGCCCATGATGGCGAATTGCAGTAGGTGCTCGGCCGAGCAGTCCACATTCGCCCCCAGGTCCAGCACCGTGGTGGCGCGGCCCGTCTGGTTCGGTATGGACGTGGCGATCGCAGGGCGGTCAATGCCGTCCAGCGTTTTGAGCACGTAGCGTGAAATGGCCATCCACGCGCCCGTGTTGCCTGCGGAAACGCAGGCGTCGGCGCGCCCGTCCTTGACGGACTGGGCGGCCAGGCGCATGGAGGAGTCTTTTTTGCGGCGCAGGGCGACCTCGACCGGGTCGTCCATGGTGACGACTTCGGAAGCCGCCACGATTTCCATACGATCACGCGCAACGCCGCGGTGCTCGGAGAGCGCCGCTTCGATGGCGTCGGGAAGCCCGACCAGCAATAGCCGGGTATCCGGAAATTGCCGGGCGAACTCGATCGCAGCCGGAATCGTGACGGGCAGACCGAAGTCTCCGCCCATGCAGTCTATGGCGATGCGTATCACGGGTGCCAGGTATCAGCGCTCAGCCGAATTGGTCCGAGTACGAGTTCGGCCCGGGGGCCTTATTCGTCGGCCTTGGTCTTCAGGACCTTGCGGCCGCGGTAAAAGCCGTTGGGGCTGATGTGGTGACGCAGGTGCGTTTCACCGGTGTTCGGCTCGATGGCGGTCGACGGGGCAACCAGAAAATCGTGCGAACGGTGCATACCGCGCTTGGAGGGGGACTTCTTGTTTTGTTGAACGGCCATGATGACTCCTAGAAACGGGGCGCATTGTACGCGATGCGGCCCGATGTTGATCTCAATCTTTGTGCTTCAGTTGTTCCAGCACCGCAAACGGCGACGGACGCTTGACAGCGGGCTCATCAAGAGCATCGCTGACTTTGGCCTGCGCGCCCGGGCATACTTCATGCTTGGGCACATACGGAACGCTCAGAATGAGCTCATCTTCGATCTGGGCCAGCAGATCAAAATGATGCGAACCGACCACCTTTTCAGGTTGGTTGGACACAAAACCATTTCCTTCTTCGTCTTCATCGTCCTCGTCGGCATGACCATCGGTGTAATCACCGTTGGTAAAACCATCGTCGAGATCGGCTTCGGACTTGACCAGCTGCAAGAGGACTTCGCTATCGACGGGGTACACGAACGGCGCATTGCACCGCTGGCATACCAGCACCGGGTTGGCCTGCACGTGAACGTGCAGGAGGGGCCGGCCAAGCAACAGACCAGACTTGCCCACCTCACCGCGCACGGACCACGTCACAAGCCCGGCATCGCCCAGCGGTTGTTCGGGTAACCCTTCAACCGCGCGCGAAAACCGCACAAGAGGTATGGTGCCATGCGCTTCCTTGCCACTATGGGCAAATGCGAATGCATCGATGCGCTTAATGATCAATCCTTTGCATTTACGGGTCTTTGCGATGGATCACGTATTTGCCAACTCCCGGAACTTCCAGAACAAAACTTCCAGAACAAAACGTCCAGAACTTCCAGTTTCGGGCCGGGTAGGCCCAGCCGTGACACCTAGCGTGACGAGAACGCGCCCCGAAATTGGGTACCCGTTCACTGCAAAAATCCCGCAAAACGTTAGATAATACTGCGACTTACGCTTTAACGTCAAATATCGCATGCCTTCCAAGCCTAGCCTGATCCTCGCGTCCAGCTCGCGTTACCGCAAAGAACTGCTGTCCCGCCTGCGCCTGCCCTTTACGGCCATTTCCCCCGATGTAGACGAAACGCCACACCCTGGTGAAACGCCTGCCGCGCTAGCCCTTCGGCTGTCGGTCGCCAAGGCCATGGCCGTGGCGGAAAAGCACCCCGGCAGCCTCGTCATCGGGTCGGATCAGGTCGCCACCGTGGACGGCCAGCCGATCGGCAAACCAGGGGACTTCCTGCGCGCCCAGACGCAATTGCGGGCACTGTCCGGGCAACTCGTGGAATTCCACAGCGCATTGGCGGTGACGGATGGCCAACGGGTGGAAAAAGCCGACATCGTCACGCGCTGCCGTTTCCGGCAACTGTCGGACCACGCCATCGACGCCTATCTGCGTGCCGAGGAACCCTACGATACCGCAGGCAGCGCCAAGGCGGAAAGCCTGGGCATCGCCCTGATGGAGAGCATCCAGAGCGACGACCCCACCGCCATCATCGGCCTGCCGCTGATCGAGCTGACGCGCATGCTGACGCGGTTCGGCCTGGATCCGCTGGACGCGCCGGGAGCCACGGCATGAGCCGCCCGGCCGTCCCGAAGGCTCATGATGCCGCAGCGCACGAGCGCGAAGGCACGCCCATAACCCGCCCGGCCGCTCCGAAGGCTCATGATGCCGCAGCGCCACAGCGCGAAGGCACGCCAATGAGCGGCGCCCTGCACCTCATCCCCGTCGGCCTGGGCGACGCCCCGCCCGAGCGCTGGCTGCCCGCTGACGTCCGTGCGCTGGCTGGGCGGCTGGACACATATATCGCCGAGAACGCCAAGACCGCGCGCGCCTTCCTGAAGTTGATCGGCACCACTCGGCCGCTGCAGGAAATCACCATCCACACCCTGACCGACAAGATCAACGACGGCCAGATCAAGGCGTGGCTGGACCCGGTCAGGAAAGGGGCGGAAATCGGGCTGGTCTCCGAAGCGGGCTGCCCGGCCGTGGCGGACCCCGGCGCCAAGGTCGTGGACGCCGCCCATCGCCTGGGCATCACCGTCAAGCCCTGGGTGGGCCCCTCTTCCATCCTGCTGGGACTGATGGCCAGCGGCCTGGACGGGCAGCGTTTCGCCTTCCACGGCTACGCGCCGGTGGATCCGGCCGAGCGCGCCAAGCAGTTGCGCGCATGGGAACAGCATTCGGCCAAGCACAACCAGACCCAGCTGCTGATCGAAACGCCGTACCGCAACGCTGCCATGTTCGCCACCTTGCTGGCCAGCCTGAAGGGCGACACCAAGCTATGCGTGGCCCGCTCGGTCACGACGGCCGACGAATGGGTCGTGACGCACACCGTGGCCGACTGGAAAAAGCGCCCAGCGCCTCAACTGGACAAGCTGCCCACGCTGTTCCTCTACCTGGCCCGCTGACCCCATGCTCCGCCTGATCACCACACTGCTGGCCACGGCAGTCCTGGCCGGCTGCGCCGCGCGCGGCCCCGCCGGGCTGGACCTGGACACCTCCGTCACCGCCGTCAGCCAGGCCAGCCGCGTACGCAGCGTCGTCCTGCACTACACCTCGGTCGACGACGCCACCTCCATGAAGCTGCTGTCCCAAGGCAAGGTCAGCGCGCACTACCTGATCAACGACGCCGGGCGCGCCTATCGCCTGGTCGATGAAAACCGGGCCGCCTGGCACGCCGGCGCCAGCTCCTGGTACGGCAACATCGCCATGAACAGCACGTCCATCGGCATCGAAGTCGTCAACCCGGGCTGGACGGACGGCCCGGACGGCAAGCCGCTCTGGCACGCTTACAACGCGCGCCAGGTGCGGGCACTGACGATCCTGCTGCGCGACATCATCCAGCGCCACGGCATCGCCCCCGAAAACGTGGTCGGCCACAGCGATATCGCCCCGCAGCGCAAAGTGGACCCCGGCCCGCTTTTCCCGTGGAAAGCGTTGGCTGCGGCGGGGATCGGCCGCTGGTACGACGAGGCGGGCGCCACCGAGCACCTGGCGCGCCTGCAAGCCGAGGGAGTGCCGGACGTGGCCTGGTTCCAGAAGCAGCTGCTACGGCTGGGTTATGCCTGCCCACAGGACGGCGCCCTGGACCGCGCAACGATCAACACGCTGGCGGCCTTCCAGATGCACTATCGCCCCGCCCACCACGATGGCCAGCCGGATGCGGAGACTGCGGCGATCATGCTGGCGATGCCTTAGCCAAGCACTGGGCGCGCCGCCTTGACCAGGCCTTGATCCGGGCGCGCTCCGCGGCCGTCAGGCCCTGCGGCGCCACCACGCCACGATCCGCCAACCCAGCAGCAAGGCCAGCACGCAGGCGTACAGGAGCGGCTGCGCCAGGTCGTTCTTGCCGGCCTTGTGCCACCAATAGTGCAGCACCGCCAGCAGGCCGATCGCGTAGATGGCGCGGTGCAGCTGCTGCCAACGCTTGCCCAGCCGGCGCATGGCCCACTGCGTGGAAGTGGCCGCCAGCGCCGTCATCAGCACGAAGGCGGCAAATCCCACCGTGATGAAGGGGCGCTCGCCGATGTCCTGCAGCATCGCGGCCGGATCCAGCCCCCGGTCCCACCATACCCAGGCCGTGAAATGCATGGCGCCGTAGAAAAACGCGAACAGCCCGCACATGCGGCGCACCCGAACCAGTGCGGGCTGCCCGGTCAGGCGGCGCAACGGCGTGATCGCCAGCGTGACCAGCAGGCAGACCAGCGTCCACGTGCCGGACGAGCGCGTCAGGAACTCAACCGGGTTCGCGGTCAGGCCGTTGTTGAAACCCAGCCAGATCCATCGCAGGAACGGCGTCAGGCCCAGCAGGAACAGGACAGGCTTGAACCGCCCGACTGCCCGAGCGGACAGGGACGCCTTGCGCGGGGCTGCAGTTGCGGCGGGTTGCGAAGTGCCTTCAGGCATCGATGCCTCAGTAGTTCGCTTTCAGGTCCATGCCCTGATAGAGCGACGCCACCTGTTCGCCATAACCGTTGAACATCAAGGTCTTGCGCTTGGGGCTGAACAGGCCGTCCTCGCCGATGCGGCGTTCGGTCGCCTGGCTCCAGCGCGGATGCGGCACATTGGGGTTCACATTGGCATAGAAGCCATACTCCTGCGGCGCCGCCTTGATCCAGGACGACACCGGCAGTTTTTCCACAAGCCGGATCTTCACGATCGACTTGGCCGACTTGAACCCGTACTTCCACGGCACCGCCAGACGCAGCGGGGCTCCGTTCTGGTTAGGCAGGACCTTGCCGTACACGCCGAACACCAGCATCGCCAACGGATTCATGGCCTCGTCGATGCGCAGCCCTTCGACGTAGGGCCAATCGAGGATGGCGGCCCGCACGCCCGGCATGTTCTCGCGCTGCACCGCCGTCACGAATTCCACATATTTGGCGTTGCCCGTGGGCTCGACCTGTTTCAACAGTTCAGACACCGAATAGCCCACCCACGGGATCACCATGGACCAGCCCTCGACGCAGCGCAGGCGGTAGACGCGTTCTTCCATCGGCGCGAGCTTGAGCAATTCCTCGATGCTGAAGGTGCGCGGCCGGGCGACCTCGCCCTCCACGCTGATGGTCCAGGGGCGCGTCTGCAGCTTGCCGGCGTTCGCGGCAGGATCGCCCTTGTCGACGCCAAACTCGTAGTAGTTGTTGTAGGACGTGACATCGGCCAGCGAGGTCTGCTTGTCCATGACGCTGAGCGACGCGTTGGGCTTGCCCGTCAGGGCGCCGGCATCCTGGGCGAAGGCGCTGCGCGTTGCCCAGCCTGGCAAGCCAACGGCGGCAGCCGTCAGGCCGGCGCGCAGCATCAACTCGCGCCGCGAACGCCAGACGGCTTCGTCGGTGATTTCGGACGGAACAATATCGGCGGGCTTGCGTATCAGCATCGTGGTCTCTCCGGTCTGGCGCCTGCCAGTGATGGCCGCGCCCTGCGCAAGCCATAGACGTTGCGCCATCCCATGATATTCCGCGGCGGCATCGCCGCGGACGGGAACTTCCAGATTGACCCTCCGCGACACCGGACGTTCCCAGCCGGAGGCTGGATCAGGCGCCCGCGGACACCCGCGGCAAGAGCCAGTCGCGCACCCGCGGCACGCTATCGAGCACCGCCTGCGGCGCACAACCTTGGAGTTCCTTCAGGGTGTGCGCGCCATACGTCACACCCAGTCCATGGACGCCGGCGTTGGCCGCCATCTGCAGGTCGTGCGAGGTATCGCCGATCATCACGACGCGGCCCGGGTCGACATCGAGTTCCTGCATCAGCTCGTGCAGCATCGCCGGGTGCGGCTTGCTGAAGGTTTCGTCCGCGGTGCGGGTAGCGTCGAACAAGGGGCCCAGTCCGGTCGCCGCCAGCGCGCGGGTCAGGCCGACGCGGCTCTTGCCCGTCGCGACGGCCAGGCGCACGTTCTGCCCGGCCAACTCGGCCAGCAACTCCGGGATGCCGTCAAACAGACGCAACTCAGGGTCGCGCAGCAGGTAATGCGTGCGATAGCGTTCCAGGAACCGGGGCATCATCGCCTGCGTCAGTTCCGGCACGGCGCGGCGCAAGGCGCTTTCCAGGGACAGACCAATCACCCAGCTGGCTTCGGATGCTGAGGGCACCGCCAGCTCCAGGTCACGGCAAGCGCCCTGGATGGCCGCCACGATGCTGTGCGTGGAATCCATCAAGGTGCCATCCCAGTCAAAAACGACCAGCGAATACGACGACATAATCAGACCGACTCCAGTTGTTTCAGTATTTGCCGGCACGCGGGAGGCAGTTCGGCGGTAAGGGTCATGGGCTCGCCCGTGACCGGATGGGCCAAGGTCAGCTGGTGGGCGTGCAGGAACATCCGGCCGAACCCGGCCCGGGCGAATTCCGCCCGGACATCGTCATGGCCGTATTTGTCGTCGCCCACGATGGGAAACCCACTGGCGGCCAGGTGCACACGGATCTGGTGGGTGCGCCCAGTGCGCAGTTCGGCGTCGACCAGGCTGTAGCCGCCGAAGCGCTGCTTGAGCGTGATGATGGTGTGCGCGGTCTGGCCGTCGGGATCCACCTTGACCCGGCGCTCGCCCGATTGGGTGGTCCATTTGGACAGGCCCAGCTTGATGTGCTGGCGGTCATTGACCCAATCGCCCTCGACCAGGGCCAGATAGTGCTTGTCGCCCTTGCCTTCCCGCAGCATGGCATGCAGGGCCAGCAGCGCGCTGCGCTTCTTGGCCACCATCAGCAGGCCCGAGGTCTCGCGATCCAGCCGATGCACCAGTTCCAGGAACTTGGCATCAGGCCGGGCGGCGCGCAATTGTTCGATCACGCCGAACGACACGCCGCTGCCGCCGTGCACCGCCACGCCGGCGGGCTTGTCCACCACCAGCAGCGCATCGTCTTCGAACACGATCGGGAATTCCGCGCCGGGCACGGGCCGGGGCTTGCCCGGATCCGGCAGCCGCAGCGGCGGGATCCGCACGATATCGCCTTCGACGACGCGATAGTCGACCGAAATGCGTCCCTTATTTACGCGCACTTCGCCGCCGCGGATGGCTTTGTAGATATGCGTTTTGGGGACGCCTTTGCACAGCCGCATCAGGTAGTTGTCCAGACGCTGGCCGGCATGCTCGGCATCGACCTCCACCATTCGGACGGCGGGGGGGGCTTTAGAGGGGGATACGGGGGAGGAAGTTTCTTTGCGCATTGCGGAAAGCGACATATAATCGGGACAGCCTTAAGGGGCTGAACTAGCCGCCTGGCGTAGAGATGCAATTTAAATACGCAACTCCGTCGAGCGCGCGGGCCGCCATTGTACTGCCTGCTCATTCAACCCCTGGGTCTCTTGGTCGCCGGCGCAACCGCGCCCTGCCGGATAGTGGTGTGGCATTCACTTTGCCCGCTGTCCCAGCAGGTCCGTTGCATGCCGCAAGCGGCTCTGAAGCACTGCAAGAATCGTCGCATATTTAAAGCACCAGCTGCGTGTAGGCAACCAATCCGACCGCAACTGCCGTTCACAGCAATTTTTCCGTCAAACCACATTCAGTGAAGCTGACCCTCCTGCTGACAGAACCCCGTGCCCCACGGCACGACGTGCCCGCCTGACCCGCGGCGGATACGCCTGGGCGCCGCCCAGGTACGGTCCGCATTTCTTGCCCGCTTCAGCCGCAGCCCGAGTGACCCGAGGTCACGCGCCGATATCGGCGCGTCATGACAACGGAGAAACCCTCTCATGAAGCGCATGCTGTTCAATGCGACGCATCAGGAAGAATTACGCGTCGCAATCGTCGATGGGCAAAAACTCATCGACCTCGACATCGAGACTGCCGGCCGCGAACAACGCAAAGGCAACATCTACAAAGGTGTCATCACCCGGATCGAACCCGGCCTGGAAGCTTGCTTCGTCAACTACGGTGAAGACCGTCACGGCTTTCTGCCCTTCAAGGAAGTTGCCCGCAGCTTCTTCAAGGAAGGTGTAGATGTCCGTAGCGCCCGCATCCAGGATGCGCTGCGCGAAGGCCAGGAACTGATCGTTCAGGTCGAAAAGGAAGAGCGCGGCAACAAGGGCGCTGCCCTGACCACGTTCATCTCGCTGGCTGGCCGCTACCTGGTCCTGATGCCCAACAACCCCCGTGGCGGTGGCGTTTCGCGCCGCGTCGAGGGCGAAGACCGTCAGGAACTGCGCGACACGATGGAGCAGCTCGAGCTGCCCCAGGGCATGAGCATCATCGCCCGCACGGCCGGTATCGGCCGCAACGTCGAAGAGCTCCAGTGGGACTTGTCCTACCTGTTGCAGCTGTGGACCGCCATCGACGGCGCCGCCCGCGACAACTCCGCGCCGATCCTGATCTATCTGGAATCCAGCCTGGTCATCCGGGCCATCCGCGATTACTTCTCGCCCGAAATCGGCGAGATCCTGATCGATACCGACGAGATCGCCGACCAGGCCACCGCCTTCATGAGCGTGGTGATGCCGGACAACGTCCAGCGCGTCAAACGCTACCGTGACGATATCCCGCTGTTCTCGCGCTTCCAGATCGAACATCAGATCGAAACGGCCTACTCGCGCACCGTGACGCTGCCTTCCGGCGGCGCCATCGTGATCGACCACACCGAAGCGCTGGTTTCCGTCGACGTGAACTCGGCCCGCTCCACCCGCGGCGCCGACATCGAGGAAACCGCGCTGCGCACGAACTCCGAAGCGGCCGACGAAGTGGCCCGCCAGTTGCGCTTGCGCGACCTGGGCGGCCTGATCGTCATCGACTTCATCGACATGGAAGACAGCAAGAACCAGCGCGCCGTCGAACAGCGCCTGCGTGACGCCCTCCATTTCGACCGTGCCCGCGTGCAAATGGGCAAGATCTCGCGCTTCGGCCTGATGGAACTGTCGCGCCAGCGCCTGCGTCCGGCCCTGAACGAAGGCTCGCACATCACCTGCCCGCGCTGCAACGGCACCGGTGTCATCCGCGACGCCGAATCCAGCGCCCTGCACGTGCTGCGTCTGCTGCAAGAAGAAGCGATGAAGGAAAACACCGCGGCGGTCCACGCCCAGGTGCCGGTGGATGTCGCCACCTACCTTCTGAACGAAAAGCGCGCCGACATCACCAAGATGGAAGCCCGCCTGAAGGTCAACCTGATGCTGATCCCCAACAAGCATCTGGAAACGCCGCATCACCACATCGAGCGCCTGCGCCACGACGATCCGCGCCTGGAAGAACTGAAGACCAGCTTCGAGCTGGTTGAGGCACCGGCCACGGACGCCCCCTGGCAGCCGCGCGAAAGCGAGATCAAGGCCCGTCCGGAAGCGCTGGTCAAGGGCATCACGCCCTCGCAGCCCGCTCCCGTTTCGACGCCCGCAGCCCCGGTCGCCGCGCCTGCCGCGCCCGCCGCAGCAGGTGGCCTGGGCGGCCTGTTCAAGCGCCTGGTCGGCTGGCTGACCGGCAATGCCGACACCGCCAAGCCCGCCCCCGCCGTCCAGGAAGACAGCGCCAAGCGCGCGGCTTCCGGCCGTGGCGGCAAGGGCCGCAGCGGCCATGACGGCCAGGAACGCCGTGGCGAACGCCATGGTTCGGACCGCAACCGCAACCGCCGCGGCGAATCGCGCGCCGAAGGCGCTGAAGGCAGCGAAGGCGGCCGTCACCACGTGCGTGGCAACCGTCGCCCCGAAGGCGAACGCGGCGAGCGCCAGGAACGTGGCGACCGCGGCAACCGCAACGAGCCGCGCGGCGACCAGGCTGCACAAGCAGCCCTGGCCTCCAACCGTCCCGACCAGGCTGACCAAGCCAATGGCGACGACACCGGCGCCGGCCGCAATCGCCGTCGTGGCCGTGGCCGCAATCGTCGTGAAGAAGGCCAGTCCGACGCGCCGATGAGCGAACAGGAAAGCATGGTGGCCGCATTGGCGCAAAGCGTCGCGACCGCCCTGCCCGACACCAAGCCGGCCGCTGAAGCCCCTGTGGAAGCGGCCGACGCTGCCGAGCAAACCGCCGACGGCATCCCGACGGCAGAAGGTGCCGAAGGCGCAGCCGATCCGGAACGCAAGCGCCGCCGCCGCCGCAGCCGCCGTGGCCGCCGCAGCCCGGACGAAGCCGGTCTGGCAGGTAGCGACGAGCAGCTGGAAGACGGTACGGATGACGAGGCCGGCGAACAAGCCGAAGGCGTCGCGACCCAAGCCACTCCTGCCGCCCCCGCTCCCGCTGCCCCGGTCCAGGTAGCAGAAGCCGCCCCGGCGACCGCTGAGCAAGCCGCCCCGGTTCAGACGCAAGCCGTCCCGACCAAGGTAACGGAAGCCCAGGTGGTCGAAGCTGCGCCGGTGCAAGCCCAAGTGGCCGCCCCGCAGGTCGAAGCCCAGGCGGTTGAAGCCCAACAGGTCGAAACCCCGAAGGCCGAACCCGTGCAAGCCGCGGCCGAACCCGTGGCCCAGCCCGTGCAAACGATTGCACCGGAAGTGACGCAGCCCGTCGCCGTGGAACCCGCCAGCCAGGTGTCCGCACCTGCACCGGTGGCTGCCCCCGTGGAACCCGCTGCCGCGGAACCCGTCGTGACGGCCCCCGCGCCGGTGGTTGAAGCCGCCGCCCCGGTCGCTGCCGCGCCGGTGGATGCGCAACAACCGATCGTGGTGCCGGCAACGGCGCCGACGGCCAAGGCCCAAGCCTTGCACGACGTGGTGAACGCCGCTGGCCTGAAGTGGGTGGAAACCGATCCGGACCGCCACGCCCAGACCCAGCTGCGTATCGCTGCCGCGCATACGCCGACCCGCCTGGGCCGTGAGCGCAAGCCGGTTGCGACCGTCTCGAACGAACCGCTGGTTCAAGTCGAAACGCGTCACTAAGCCGCTAGCGCGACAAAAAGCCCCCATCGCATGATGGGGGCTTTTTTTTGCCTTGGGACCGCCCCTGGGACGCTCGGCGCCAGCCGCAGCGGCGAACGCAGGCCGAAAAAAAGCCCTCGTGACCGAGGGCTTCAATATTGCAGCCTGGCGGCGGTCAGAACTGGTAGGTGTACGTCAGTTGGACCACGTCCAGACCCGGATTCGGGCGCTTGATGCTGGCGTTGGAGAAGTGCGAATAGCGCACGCCGATACGGTTGTTCGGGGTCAGCAGGAAACCCATGCCGACGTGGTCGCCGAACTGGAAGGCGGTGCTGATGTTCTCGTTGGCGAAACGCGTGCTGGAGAACACCGTGGCACCAATGCCGGCTTCGAGGTAGAAGCGTTCGCCCGTCCACCAGCGGAACATCGGGATGGCGTTCAACTGCCAGACGTGGCCCGGCGAGCGCGAACCGTCAGCCCACCAATAGGACGCGCCGAATTCCGGCGTCAGGTCCAGGCGCCCCCAATTGCCTCCGAACTGGTGCGTCCAGACAGAAGGGGTCTCGTAGTTCAGCGTGAAGCGTTGATAGTGGTCGCCGATGCCGTAATGCATACTGACCCCGCCTTGCGTGCCCTCGGACGATTGCGCGCTGGCCACGGTGGCAGCACCGGCAAGCGCCAAACCGACAAGGCAGGTAAGCATTTTCTTCTTGGTCGACAGCATAGGTAACTCCGTAGAATTCTGGTCTAACCGGCAACATATCAAAATCCGGGCCGCATGGCTTGATCGTTGTCGCAATATGGCAACAATTCGGCGTGGAAAACACTGTTCCGAAAAACGTGGTCACACCCGATACAAGATCTGGCCTGTGGCACAACAATTCGGCGGGCAGCCAGCAACGAAAATGCCGCCGACAACGCGAGGGCTGACGACGGCATTTTTCGAGGCGGTGAACGCAGATCAGGCAGCGGTCACCACGTCCGCCGGCTGATTGGTCAACAGCGCCAGCAGGCGGGCGATTTCCTCGCGCAGCTGGCGGCGGTCGATGACCATGTCGATGGCGCCCTTCTGCAGCAGGAACTCGGCGCGCTGGAAGCCCTCAGGCAGCTTCTCGCGGACGGTCTGTTCGATCACGCGCGGACCGGCAAAGCCGATCAGCGCCTTGGGTTCGGCGATGACCACGTCGCCCATGAAGGCGAAGCTGGCCGACACGCCGCCCATGGTGGGGTCGGTGAGCACGCTGATGAACGGCAGCCCCGCCGCGGACAGGCGCGTGAGCATGGCGTTCGTCTTGGCCATCTGCATCAGCGACAGCAGGCTTTCCTGCATGCGCGCGCCGCCGGAGGCAGCCACACAGATGAACGGCGTCTTGTTGTCCAGGGCGGCCTGGGCGCCGCGCGCAAAGCGCTCGCCGACCACCGAGCCCATGGAGCCGCCCATGAATTCGAATTCAAAGCAGGCGAGCGTCGCCGGCACGCCGCGGATCGAGCCGCTCATGACCACCAGCGCATCGGTTTCACCGGTTTGCTTGACGGCCTCTTGCAGGCGCTCGGGGTACTTGCGGGTGTCCTTGAATTTCAGCGTGTCCACGGAACGCGTGGTCTGGCCGATTTCGACGCGGCCTTCCATGTCCAGCAGCGAATCGATGCGGGCGCGGGCGCCGATGCGCATGTGATGGTCGCACTTGGGGCATACATGCAGATTGGCCGCCAAGTCTTCGCTGTACAGCACCGATTCGCACGACGGGCATTTCACCCAAAGGCCTTCGGGCACGCGGCGGGCGCCGCTGTCGCTGGTCTTATTGATGCGAGGAGGCAGGAGTTTTTCGATCCAGCTCATTGATATTTCATCCCGTGTGAGGTCGCGCCCGCCATTCAGGCCGACGCGTTTTCTCGTTTTACTTGATCCAGCGCTTGCCGGATGGTGCGCAGCCAGCCGCTGGCGGCGGTGACTGCAGCGTCGGTTTTCTGGGCAGCCGGGGCGTCAGCCACCGCCTGCTCCATCGTTTCAATCAGTTTGCTGCCGATGACGACCGCATCGGCCACACGCGCCACGCGTTGGGCGCTTTCCGCATCGCGGATGCCGAAGCCGACGCCCACCGGGATGTTGCGCACATGGCGGCGGATGACGGCCACGCGTTCGGCGACGTCGTCGGTGTTCAGCGAGCCCGAGCCCGTGACGCCCTTGAGCGACACGTAGTACACGTAACCGCGCGCCACTTCCGCCACCGCCTGGATCCGGGCCTCGGTGGAGGTCGGGGCCAGCAGGAAAATGGGGGCAATGCCGTGCTCGCCCAAGGTCGCGGCGAACTCGATGACTTCTTCAGGCGGATAGTCCACGACCAGCACGCCATCCACACCCGCCTTTTCGGCGTTGACGGCAAACGCCGTCTGGCCCATGCGTTCGATCGGGTTGGCGTATCCCATCAGCACCACGGGGGTGGTGGTGTCGCGCTGGCGGAACTCAGCCACCAGTTCCAGCACGCGGGCCAGGCCCACGCCCTGCGCAATGGCGCGGTCGGCGGCGCGCTGGATCACCGGGCCGTCGGCCATGGGATCCGAAAACGGCACGCCGAGCTCGATCACGTCGGCGCCGGCCTCGACCAGCGCGTGCATCAGGGGAACCGTGGCGGCGGGCGACGGGTCGCCTGCCGCGATATAGGGAATCAGCGCCGCGGCACGGCCGGATTCGGCGGTGCGCGCAAAGGCGGCAGCGATACGATCAATGCGAGTTGTCATGGTGTTAGAGCTCGATACCGGCACGTTCGGCGACGGTATGCATGTCTTTGTCGCCACGGCCCGACAAGTTGACCAGGATGACCTTGTCGCGCGGCAGCGTGGCCGCCATCTTCGCGGCTTGCGCGATGGCGTGCGAGGACTCCAGCGCGGGCATGATGCCTTCGATGCGGCAGCAGTCGTGGAACGCCTTCAGGGCTTCATCGTCGGTGATCCCCGCGTATTCCGCGCGGCCGGTGTCTTTCAGCCAGGCATGCTCGGGGCCGACGCCTGGGTAATCCAGGCCCGCGGACACCGAATGCGTTTCCTGGACCTGGCCATCGGCGTTCTGCATGACGTAGGTGCGGTTACCGTGCAACACGCCCACCTGGCCGGCGGCCAGCGATGCGGCGTGCTTGCCGCTGTCCATGCCCTCGCCCGCTGCTTCGACGCCGATCAGGCGCACGTTTTCATAGGGGATGTAGGGATGGAAGATGCCCATGGCGTTCGAGCCTCCGCCCACCGCCGCCACGACATAGTCGGGCTGGCGGCCGATGGCCTCCGGCATCTGCGTCAGGCATTCGTTGCCGATGACGGTCTGGAAGTCCCGCACCATGCGGGGATAGGGGTCGGGACCCGCCACCGTGCCGATGATGTAGAACGTGTTTTCGATGTTGGTGACCCAGTCGCGCATGGCTTCGTTCAGCGCGTCCTTCAGGGTGCGCGAACCGGAAGTGACCGGCACCACCGTGGCGCCCAGCAGCTTCATGCGGTAGACGTTCGATGCCTGGCGGCGGATGTCTTCGCTGCCCATGTACACCACGCATTCCATGCCGTAGCGGGCCGCCACCGTGGCCGTGGCCACGCCGTGCTGGCCGGCGCCGGTTTCAGCGATGACGCGCGGCTTGCCCATGCGCTTGGCGAGCAGCGCCTGGCCGATGCAGTTGTTGACCTTGTGCGCGCCGGTGTGGTTCAGGTCTTCGCGCTTGAACCAGATCTGGGCGCCGCCCAGCAGGTCCGACCAGCGGCGGGCATGGTAGACCGGGCTGGGCCGGCCGACGAAATGCTTGAGTTCATAGTTGAACTCTTCCAGGAAGGCGGGGTCGACACGGTAATGGTTATAAGCGGCACGCAGCTCGTCGAGCGCGTGCATCAGCGTTTCCGCCACGAAAACACCGCCATAAGGGCCGAAATGGCCCTTGGCATCCGGAAAATCGTAAGGTTTCACCAAGCATCTCCCCCGGTATCGCGGCAGACCACTGCCGGCCGCAAATCCGGTTTGCAACCCGTCATTTTACCTGACCCGGGCGCGGCCGGGGCGGGAAGTCCCCTGCCCCGGCCGGTCGCCCACGGCGCCTAGAGCGATTGGCCCAGGCGGCGCAGGAAGGTCTCGCACGAGGCCATCTGGTCCAGCGCGACGTATTCGTTGGGCTTGTGGGCCTGTTCGATGTGGCCGGGGCCGCAGACGACCGTCGGGATGCCAATGCCTTGGAACAGGCCGGCTTCAGTGCCGTAAGCCACCTTGCGGGTGGTGCGGTCTTCAGTCAGCGCACGCACCAGCTGGGTGATGGCGGCTTCTTCCGAGGCTTCGAGGGCGGGCGCAGCCGCGCCGGTTTCGATTTCGATGCTGGCGCCGTCGAATTCGGCCTTCATGCGCGGCAAGAGCTCATCGCGCACGTATTTTTCGACTTCGGCCTGGATCTCGTCGGGTTGCATGCCCGGCAGGTTGCGGAATTCGTAGGTGAATTCGCACAGCTCGGGGATCGTGTTGACCGCGATGCCGCCACGGATCTGGTTGGTGGTCATCGTCGAGAACGGCACGTCGTAGAACTGGTCGTACGGGCCGTTGGCCTTGAAGCTGTCGGCCAGGTCGCGGATGCGGCAGATCAGGCGGGCGGCGTATTCGATGGCGTTGCAGCCGCGCGGGGTCAAGGACGAGTGCGCCGCCTTGCCATGCACCTTGCAGCGGAAGAGATTGATGCCCTTGTGGGCCACGACCACCTGCATGCCCGTGGGTTCGCCCACCACGCAGCCTTCGGGCCGGATGCCGCGCTCCAGCAGGTCGGCCAGCATGTACGGCGCGCCGGCGCAACCGACTTCCTCGTCATAGGAGAACGCCAGGTGGATCGGTTTCTTGCGCGGCATGGCCAGGAATTCCGGCACCAGCGCCAGCGAACCGGCAATGAACCCCTTCATGTCGCAGCTGCCGCGCCCATAGAGCAGCCCGTCTTTCTCGACGAGCTTGAACGGGTCCGTGCTCCAGTCCTGGCCATCCACGGGCACCACGTCGGTGTGGCCCGACAGGACGATGCCGCCCTGCTCGTTGCCGTCCTGCGCAGGCAGGGTGGCGAACAGGTTGGCCTTGGTGCGCTCGGGGTTGTGCGCCAGCCACGCATCGACGCCCTGGCCTTTGAGCCAATCGCGGACGGTTTCGATCAGGGCAAGATTGGAATTGCGGCTGGTGGTATCGAAACCCACCAGCGTTTCCAGCCAGGTGCGCGCGTTCATGTCACTTCTCTTTTGGGGAAAAACGGCAAGTGTAAAGCCAGGAAGCGCCCGCGTCTTGGACGGCCCCGCCCACCGTTCACGGGTTAAGCGCCTAGAATGGCGCCCGGATTCAAAAATACCCCCCAAGGAGAAACCGTGCAGCACAAAGCAGTCCCCACACGCAACATCGTGGCCGCAGTGATAGGCAACGCCCTAGAATGGTATGACTTCCTGGTGTTCGCGTTCATGACGCCGATCATCGCCAAGCTGTTCTTCCCCACCGACCCCAACCTGCCCGGCAGCGAGCTGAACGCCATCCTGATGACGACGGCGATCTTCGGCGTCGGCTTCTTCATGCGCCCGGTCGGCGGCATCATCCTGGGCATGTACGGCGACAAGAAGGGCCGCAAGGCCGCGATGGTGATGGTGACCTCGTTGATGGCCGTGTCCATCGCGCTGATCACGGTTGCCCCGACCTACCACGCCGCCGGCATCCTGGCCCCGATCTTCATCCTGATCGCGCGCCTCTTGCAAGGTTTCTCGGCGGGCGGCGAATTCGGCACGTCGACGGCGCTGCTGATTGAAATGGCGCCCAACGGCAAACGCGGTTTCTACGGGTCGTGGCAGATGGCCGGCCAGATGCTGGCGCTCTTGATCGGTGCCGCCTGCGGCACGCTGATCACCGAGTTCTTCACGCAGCAGCAGATCGCCGACTGGGCGTGGCGCCTGCCGTTCGCGTTCGGCCTGGTGATTGTTCCGATCGCGATCTATATCCGCAAGAACATCGACGAAACCGAAGTCTTCAAGAAGATGCAGGAAGAGGACCGCCAGGCCGCCGCGCGCGGCGAGGTGCAGCGGTTGAGCCTCGTCCAGATGATCAAGACCCACACGCGCGAGACGATGATCGGCGTGGGCCTGGTCGTGACCGCGACGGTGTCCAACTACATCACCTTCACGTACCTGGTGACCTATTCCACGCAGATCCTGAAGCTGCCGATGAAGGACACCTTCATGGTGCAGATGGCGGGCGCGGCGCTGATGGTGCTGATGACCCCGTTCATGGGCGCCTGGTCGGACCGCATCGGCCGCCGTCCGCTGGTGATCGGTTCGCTGATCGGCTACCTGCTTGTGCTGTACCCGCTGTACTACTGGCTGTCGGACGCCCCGTCGATCGGCCGCCTGCTGACGGTGCAGATCGTGGTGTGCTTCTTCGTGTCGGCCTTCTTCGGCGTGTTCAGCACGGTGATGGCGGAACTGTTCCCGGCGCGCGTGCGCTCCGTGGGCCTGTCCCTGGCCTATAACGTGGCGGTGATGATCTTCGGCGGCTTCGCGCAGTTCATCGTGACGTGGCTGATCAAGACCACGGGTTCACCGATGGCGCCCGCCTACTACGTGATGTTCGGCGTGGCGCTGGGTCTCGTTGCCTCGTTCTTCATGCGCGAACGCGCGCACGAGAACCTGGACCACTAAGGCCACCTCCCCCACGGCCGTCCGGCCCTGGGGGCTTCGTCCTAACGGCGCGTCGCCGAGGACACGCCGGCCACCTCGGCCAAGGCGTCCAGCGCGCGGGCGAGTGATTCGCCCCCGCGCACTTCCACCGTGAACACCATGTGGGCCAGCGACTGCTTGCTCTGCGTATTCACGCCCACGACATTCAGGCGCAACCGCGCAAAGACTTCCGACAGGTCGCGCAGCAGGCCGGAGCGGTCGTGCGCGCGCACGCTGATGTCCACGGGATAGAAGGTATCCGAGGTCTCGCCCCAGGCGACTTCGATCACGCGTTCGGGTTCGCGCGCCGCCAGCGCCAGATAGCTGTGGCAATCGCTGCGGTGGATGGACACGCCGCGCCCCCGCGTGACGAAGCCGGCGATGGCGTCCGGCGGCGCCGGGCGGCAGCAGCGCGCCAACTGCGTCAACAGCGACCCCACCCCCACCACCAGCACGCCGCTCTTGCCGCTTTTCTCGGCGCTGCCCGCACTGGCGTGGCGCAGCGCGGCCGGCTGCGGCTCGACGGCCGGCGCCGGTTGCTGGAACACGCTGTCGATCTGGCGCAGGCTGAACTCTTCCTTGGCCGCCGCCACGTACAGGTCGTCGGCGCGGGCAAAGCCCAGGTTCTGCGCCAGCTGCTCCAGATTGACCGCCGTCTTGCCCAGCCGCTGCAATTCCTTTTCGACCAGCGCCTGCCCTTGGGTGATGCGCTGCTGCAGCTCGATGGCGTTGAACCACATGCGCACCTTGGCGCGCGCCCGCGGGCTGGCCAAAAACCCCAACTGGGGGTTGAGCCAGTCGCGCGACGGGCCGCCCGACTTGGCGGAGATGATCTCGACGGTCTGCCCCGTGGACAGCCGCGTCTGCAGCGGCACCATCTGGCCGTCGACGCGGGCGCCGCGGCAGCGGTGGCCCAGGTCGGTATGCAAGTGATAGGCGAAATCCACCGGCGTGGCGCCGGCGGGCAGTTCGATCACCCGCGCCTGCGGCGTCAGCACGTAGATGCGTTCGTCGGTATGCGCGGGCGCCGTCACCACGTTGCGGTTCTTGCCCGGACCGGACTTGCCGGCAGCCGGTTTGGCGGCTTCCGGCTTGGCGGTTTCCGCGCCCGGTTCGCCGCCGCCCTCGACATCGCTGTTCCAGGCCAGCAACTGGCGCATCCACGCCAGTTGACGGTCGTATTCGCTGGAGGCCGCCACTTGGCCGCCTTTGGCGCCGGCTTCCTTGTAGCGCCAGTGCGCGGCCATGCCGTATTCGGCGAACTGGTGCATGTCGCGCGTGCGGATCTGCACTTCGAAGGGCCGGCCGTCGTCGTCCGCCACGACCGTATGCAGCGAACGGTACCCGTTGGGCTTGGGCCGCGATATGTAGTCGTCGAACTCATCGGACAGGGGCGTCCACATCTCGTGCACCAGCCCCAGCGCCGTATAGCAGGCCCGCACGTCATCGACGATGATGCGCAAGGCGCGCAGGTCGTACATCTGGGCGAAATCCAGGCGCTTGACGCGCATCTTGTTCCAGATGCTGTAGATGTGCTTGGGCCGGCCGCTGACCTCGGCCTCGATGCCGGATTTCGACAAGGCGGTCTGCAGGCGGTCGATGGCGCCGGCGATGAAGGCTTCGCGTTCGACGCGCTTTTCTTCCAGCAGCCGGGCAATCTGCTTGTAGCGGTCAGGCTCCAGGAAACGGAAGGCCAGGTCTTCCATTTCCCATTTGATCTGCCAGATGCCCAGGCGGTTGGCGAGCGGCGCGTACAGGTCGAGCGTTTCGCGCGCAAAAGCGATAGAGCACGGGGCCTTGCTTTCGGCGTGCCAGCGCAGCGTGCGCAGCCGCGAGGCCAGCCGCATCAGCACGATGCGCAGGTCGGCCGCCATCGCCAGCAGCATCTTGCGCTGCATTTCCTTTTGCGAGCCGCTTTCGGCCTCGGCATCGCTGGCCTGGCGGGCCACGACACCCAGGCGCAGCAGCGCGCGGGTGCCCTGGACGAGCCGTGCGACCTCGGCGCCGAACGCCGTGGCGACGGGGTCGTTGCGCAGGGCCGGCGCGGGCGCCATCAAGTCGGTGGGCAAGGCAGCCAGCAGCGCCGCGGCGCGCGTGGCGGCGTCGGTGTGCAAGGCCGCCAGGATGCGGACGACCCCGGCGCCATGGCTGGCCAACGGCTCGCCCGTCAATGCCTGCTGCCCTTCAAACCGGGGAATGGCCCAGGCGACCGCCTGGTCGATCAGCGCCATGCCGTCGGCGTCCAGGCCCGCCCCTACCTCCTGCCGCCAGGAAGCGTCGAAAGGCGAAGGCGCGTCGATAACAGGCGGGGCGGACATGAAGGGCGTCGTGCGTGGCGGGTTGATATCCCGACACTCTACACTAGGGCCTGTTAGCACTAAAAGGAGCCTCGCAAAGGCCGGCTATCGGGCGCCTGGCTAGGCGCAGACGCCGCCGCGTGGCTTTGCCACGCAAGGTGGCTGCAACGACGCCAGGCTCCCGATAGTCGGCCTGCCCGAAGGGTGAACACCCAAATGAGCGCCTCTCGGCGTTGCGAATGCTCGCCGTGGTCCCGCCATGGCTGCGCTTCGCGCCTTGATAGCCACTCATTTGGGTACTCATGCGAGGCTCCTTTTAGTGCTAACAGGCCCTAGGGGCTGTTAACACTGAATGCCCCGCCGTCTCCCGGTATATAGAAGGAACCGAAGCTTATGTTGCGCTGGCTCAAGGGCCGGGGCGCCCGCCCTTCAGAGGTGGCCGAGATGCAGGCCCGGATCTCGCCCGAACTCTGGCGGCAGGTGCTGGATGCCTACCCCTTCCTGGCGGCGTTGAACGCCGACGAATCCGCCCAATTGCTGGCGCGGTCGGCCTGGCTGTTGGCCAGCAAGACCATCAATGGCGCGCAGGGCCTGGAGGTCTCGGACTTCATGCGCCTGTCCATCGCGGCGCAGGCCAGCCTGCCCATCCTGAACCTGGCGCCCGAGCTCTACGAAGGCTGGGACGAGATCATCGTGTATCCCGCCAGTTTCCGCATTCCCCGTTCGCGCCAGGACGACGACGGCGTGGTCCACGAATACATCGAGGACGCGGCCGGCGAAGCCTGGGAAGGCGGCCCGCTGGTGCTGTCCTGGGAAGACACACAACTGTCCGAAGGCGGCTTCAACGTGGTCATCCATGAATTCGCCCACAAGCTGGACCTGCGCTCGGGATTTGCCGACGGCATGCCGTCGCTGGCGGCGCACCCGGATCTGAAGCCGAAAGTCTGGCGGCAAGTGCTGGACGACAGCCTGGACCGCTTCATCGCCGCGCTCGACGCGGTCGAAGCGGCCATCCCGCACGATGTGGACCCGGAAAGCGAGGAGGCGGACGCCTGGTACGGCCAATTGCCGATGGACCCCTACGCCGCCACCGACGAGGCGGAATTCTTCGCCGTCAGCTCGGAGCACTTCTTCGTCGACCCCATCCCCATGCAGCAGGCGCTGCCCGAATGGTATGGCTTGCTGCGGGCGTACTACCGGCAGGACACCCTGGAACGCTACGCATGAAGCAGCTGCTGATCGTCTGGCATTCGCGCACGGGCGCGGCCCGGCAGCTGGCCGAGGCCGCCGCGCGGGGCGCCGTAGCGGCCGCCGCGCAGCTGGAGCAGCCGGACGCGCTGCGCGTCGTGCTGCGGCGCGCAGCGGAGGTCGACGCCGACCTCCTGCTGGCAAGCCAGGGCTACCTGTTCTGCGCGCCGGAGAACCTGGCCAGCCTGAGCGGGGAAATGAAGGAATGCTTCGACCGCAACTACTACGCCGTGCTGGACCGGATCCAGGGCCTGCCCTACGGTTGCGCCATCAGCGCAGGCAGCGACGGCGCGGGCGCGGCACGGCAGGTCGAACGGATTTGCACCGGCTGGCGCCTGAAGCCGGTGGCGCCAGCGCTGATCGTCAACCTGGGTGCGCAGACGGCCGAGCAGATCCTGGCGCCCAAGACGGTGCGCGAGGGGGACCTGGCCAGGTGTGAAGAATTGGGAGGCCTGCTGGCCGGGATCGTGCTGATGGGGACTTGATGGCGTGCGCGCGATCAGGCGGTGCCCCGCCAAAAGAAAAAGCCCTTCGGCATGCCGAAGGGCTTTTCGCTGGCAAGCGGAAATCGCTTAGACGGCGGCCGTCACGACGATTTCAACCTTGAAGTCCGGGTTGGCCAGGCGGGCTTCGACCGTGGCGCGCGGAGGCGAATTGCCGTCGGCGACCCACGCGTCCCATGCCTTGTTCATGCCGTCGAATTCCTTCATGTTGGCCACGTAGATCTGGGCCATCAGGATCTTGGTCTTGTCGGTGCCGGCTTCGGCCAGCAGGCGATCGATCGTCGCCAGCACTTGCTCGGTCTGGCCGGTGATGTCCAGCTTGGCATCGTCAGGCACCTGGCCTGCCAGATACGCGACGCCGTTGTACACGGCCATGTCCGACAGGCGCTTGGCGACGTGGAAGCGCTTGATGCTGCTCATGAATATTCCCCTAGAGTCGAGTTGGGTGGGTGGATCAATACAAGGAAACCAGCAATTTACCCCGAGCCGCCTTCAGGCGGGAGGCAGCTGGAACACCTGGCGCAGATACGCCAGGTACGCGGGATCGTCGCACATGGTCTTTTCGGGCGCGTCGGACACCTTGGCCACGGGCTGGCCATTGCAGCGGACCATCTTCATGACGATCTGCAGCGGTTCATGGCCCAGGTCGTTGGTCAGGTTGGTGCCGATGCCGAACGACACCTTGCAGCGCCCGGCAAACTGGCGGGCCAGTTCGATGGCGCGCGGGAACGTCAGCGAATCCGAGAACACCAGGGTCTTGGCGCGGGGGTCCACGCGATTCTTCCGGTAGTGTTCCAGCAGGCGCTCGCCCCAGACGAAGGGGTCGCCAGAGTCGTGGCGCGCGCCGTCGAAAAGCTTGCAGAAATACATGTCGAAGTCGCGCAGGAAGGCATCCATGCCGTAGACGTCCGACAGCGCGATGCCCAGGTCGCCACGGTATTCCTTGGCCCAGACTTCCAGGGCATACACCTGCGAATCACGCAAGCGCGGGCCCAGCGCCTGGCAGGCCTGCAGGTATTCATGGCCCATCGTGCCCAGCGGCAGCACTTCGTGCTGCTTGGCCAGCAGCACATTGCTGGTGCCGGCAAAGTGCGGCCCCATCTGCGCCTTCATGGTGGACACGACTTCCTGGTGCCAGACCTTCGAGAAGCGGCGGCGCGTGCCGTATTCGGCCACGCGGAAATCGGCCAACGCGGGATCGTCCAGCACCAGGTGCATCTTGGACTGCAAGCGCTGGCGGCCTTCTTCCCAGTCTGGATTCTTGCGCGTGTTGCGGAAATAGACCTCGTTGACGATGGCCAGCACCGGAATCTCGAACAGGATCGTGTGCAGCCACGGGCCCTTGACCTCGATCGAGATCTCGCCGGGCGCGTCGCCTTCGCTGATGTGGATGCAGCGCTCGGGCATGTGGAACAGCCCAAGAAAATCAACGAAGTCGCTCTTGATGAAACGCAAGCCGCCCAGGTAATCCAGTTCGTCCTGCGTGAAGCGCAGCTGGCACAATTGGTGCACTTCTTCGCGGATTTCATCCAGATAGGGGCGCAAGTCGGCGCCCACGGTGCGGCACTTGTAACGGTACTCGACCTGCGCAGCGGGGAATTGATGCAGCACCACTTGCATCATGCTGAATTTGTACAGATCGGTGTCGAGCAGCGAAGTGATTATCATGATTGCGCGTATCGTTTCGCGACACCATAGCATAGAGGACCGGGGGTTCAGGGCGATGGGCCACGATGTCAATACGGGTATTACCGGCACATCCCGCCCGCATTGGGTAAAATCCGGCCAACAAGACACAAAAGCCGCCGATCCCGGAGTTCCTGAATGACCCACGTTGTCACCGAAAACTGTATTAAGTGCAAGTACACCGATTGCGTTGATGTGTGCCCGGTGGACTGTTTTCGTGAGGGTCCGAACTTCCTCGTGATCGATCCGGACGAATGCATCGACTGCGCCGTCTGCATCCCGGAATGCCCGGCCAATGCGATCTACGCCGAAGAAGACGTGCCGCAGGACCAACTGAATTTCATCGCACTGAACGCCGAACTCTCGCCCGAGTTCGCCAGCATCAGCCGCGCCAAGAAGCCCCTGCCGGACGCCGACGACTGGAACGGCAAGCAGGACAAGCTGCAATACCTGGAAAAATAGTCCGCGACAGCCGGCTGCTGCCTGGCGGCCGGCATCGTGCGATGCCCCGATGACCGACGACTCCAAATACACGCGCCAGACCGTAACCCAGATCCATACCTGGGTGCCCGACAAGCTGTTCTCGGTGCGCGTGACGCGCGACGACGCGTATACGTTCCTGCCAGGCCAGTTCGCCCGGGTCGGTTTGCCCGGGGCGGACGATCCCGACGGCCCGCCCACCCTGTGGCGCGCCTATTCCATGGTGTCGGCCCCGCACGAGTCCGGGCTGGAGTTCTATTCCATCGTGGTCCCCGACGGCCTGTTCAGCCCGCGCATGGCGCAGCTGCAGCCGGGCGACGCGCTGTACGTGGAAAAGACGCCCTACGGCTTTTTGACGCTGGAACGCTTCGCCCCGGGCGGCGACCTCTGGCTGCTGGCCTCCGGCACCGGGCTGTCCGCCTACCTGTCCATCCTGCGCGACCCCGCCACCTGGCGCGCCTACCGCCGCATCATCCTGGTGCATGGCGTACGCACCGCGGCGGAGCTCGCCTACCGCGAAGAGATCGAGTCCTGGGGTGAACGGCCCGAGCTGGCCGAACTGTTCGCGGCCGACCCGCAAAAGCTCGTCTACCTGCCCATCGCCACGCGCGAAGCCCTGCCGGGCATGCCCCAGGCGCGCCTGACCACGCTGATCGCCGATGGCCGGCTGGAGCAGCTGGCCGGGCTGCCACTGGACCCCGAGCACGCCAAGATCATGCTTTGCGGCAACCCCGAGATGCTGGCTGATGCCCGCAAGCTGCTGGGCGAACGCGGCTTCAAGCCGGGCCGCCGGGGCATCCCCGGCAACCTGGCGGTCGAGAATTACTGGTGATCCCGCGCGAGCCGGCTTAGTGCATAAATCCTCCGTTTGGGCGCTGGCCTGGACGGGAAAACGCCCTAAACTGGTGCTTAATGGGATGACGGGTCTCTTTTTAGCAACAGAATCCCGGTCTTTGCGGCAGTTTCTTCAGGCTGATTGGATATATCTTTAGTCCTCGGCGCAATAATCGGGGCACACGCACGACCCAGAAGGACTTCCCCCAAATGCTGTACCAATTGCACGAAATGCAGCGCGCCTTCCTGACTCCGTTCGCTGCATTCACGGATGCCGGTTCCCAGCTGTTCTCCAGCCCTTACAGTCCCCTCGCCTACACCCCGATTTCCCGCCAGATGGCCGCCGGGTACGAGTTGATGACGCGGATCGGCAAGGAATATCAGAAGCCCGCCTGGAACCTTCCCGAGACCCAGATCAACGGCAAGCCCGTACGCGTCACCGAAACCCTGGCGCTGGACAAGCCCTTCTGCCGCCTGGTGCACTTCCACCGCGACGTGCGCGCCGCCGGCCGCGATGACCCCAAGGTGCTGCTGGTCGCCCCGCTGTCCGGCCACCACGCCACGCTGCTGCGCGACACCGTGCGCGCCCTTCTGCCCAACCATGACGTCTACGTCACGGACTGGGTCGACGCCCGCATGGTGCCGCTGTCGGCCGGCCCGTTCCATTTGAACGACTACGTGCGCTATGTGCAGGATTTCATCCGGCACCTGGGCCCGGACGTGCACGTGATCTCGGTCTGCCAGCCCACCGTGCCGGTGCTGGCCGCCGTGTCGCTGATGGCGACCGCCAATGATCCCTGCCAGCCGCGCAGCATGGTGATGATGGGCGGCCCCATCGATCCGCGCCAGTCGCCCACGCAGGTGAACCGCCTGGCCACGACCAAGCCCTATTCGTGGTTTGAAAGCCAGGTGATCCACCCGGTGCCGCCCCGCTATCCGGGCGCCGGCCGCAAGGTCTATCCGGGCTTCCTGCAGCATGCCGGGTTCATGGCCATGAACCCCGACCGCCACATGAAGTCGCACTATGAGTTCTACCTGGACTTGCTGCGCGGCGACGACAGCGACGCCGAAGCGCATCGCCGCTTCTACGACGAATACAACGCCGTGCTGGACATGCCAGCCGAGTTCTACCTGGACACGATCCGCATGGTGTTCCAGGACTTCGCGCTGCCCAGCGGCACCTGGGAAGTGGACGGCCAGACCGTGCGCCCGGCCGATATCAAGCAGGTCGCCCTGTTCACCATCGAAGGCGAGCTGGACGATATTTCGGGCCAGGGACAGACCCGCGCGGCCATCAAGCTGTGCAAGAACATCCCGGCTGAACGCAAGACGCACTACACCGCCCCGAACTGCGGCCACTACGGGATTTTCTCCGGCCGCCGGTGGCGCGAAATGATCTGTCCTAAAATTGCCGAATTCATCCGGCAATCGGCTTGACGACGGCATAGCGCCGTCCGGCAGGTGACGCGCGGGCCCGGCCCGCGCGCCCTCAAGCCAGATCCGTATTCCACGGGGCCCGAGTGGCCCCTTTTTCTTTTATTGGCCTTACATGTCCTGTCGCTCACTTGCCGACCGCATCGACGCCTTGCTGCCCCAGACGCAATGCACCGAGTGCGGCTATGACGGCTGCCGGCCCTATGCCGACGCCATCGCCGAGGGCGCAGCCCCGGTCAACCGCTGCCCGCCCGGCGGCGACGAGGGCGTCGCCGCGCTTGCCGCCCTGCTCGAGACCCCCGTCCTGCCCTTGGACCTGGAACGCGGCGAACCTGGCCCGCTGCTGGTCGCGCGCATCGATGAATCCCACTGCATCGGCTGTACGCTGTGCATCCAGGCCTGTCCGGTCGACGCCATCGTGGGCGCGAACAAACACATGCACACGGTGCTGGCCGATTGGTGCACGGGCTGCGACCTGTGCGTGGCGCCCTGTCCGGTGGACTGCATCCAGATGGTCCCGGCCGGACGCGCCTGGAGCGCGCAAGACGCCGCCGTCAGCCGGCAGCGCCATCGCAGCCACCTGGCGCGCACCGAACGTCTGGCGGCCGACAACGCGCGCCTGATGGCGCCGGAGGCTCCCGCTCAGGCAGCTCCTGTTCAGGCCGCCGCCCCCGGCGTGACGCCCGCCACCGCCGACGCGCAAAGCGAAGACCGCAAGCGCTCCGCCATTGAATCCGCGCTGGCCCGCGCCCGGGCCCGCCGCAATCCGACGCAGTCATGAACGCAGCCAAACGCCGTGAGATCTTCGCCCGCCTGCAGGCGGCCAACCCCCACCCCACCACCGAACTGGAATACGACACCCCGTTCCAATTGCTGATCGCGGTATTGCTGTCGGCGCAAGCGACCGACAAGTCGGTCAATATCGCCACGCGCAAGTTCTTCCCGCAGTACGGCACGCCCCAGGCCCTGCTGGACCTGGGCGAAGAAGGCCTGTCCGACTACATCAAGACGATCGGCCTGTATCGCACCAAGGCCAAGAACACGATCGCCACCTGTCGGATCCTGATCGAGCACCACGGCGGTGAAGTGCCTCAAACGCGCGAAGCCCTGGAATCGCTGCCCGGGGTGGGCCGCAAGACGGCCAACGTGGTGCTGAACACCGCGTTCGGCCAGCCGACCATGGCCGTGGACACGCACATCTTCCGCGTTTCCAACCGCACGGGTATCGCGCCCGGCAAGAACGTGCTGGAAGTCGAAGAGAAACTGGTGAAGTTCGTGCCGCGCGAATACATGCAGGACGCCCATCACTGGCTGATATTGCAAGGCCGCTATGTCTGCGTGGCGCGTAAACCGAAATGCCCGCAATGCGGCATTTCCGACCTGTGCGAATTCAAACAGAAAACGCCTGCGTGAATACGGCATTCCGAATATTGCGGAATCATTTCAATAGATGGAAAACCGGGTTTTCCCTTGATGAAATTCGCATAAGACATTGATATCAATCAACGCCTATTTGCTGCAACGCATTGGATGGGAAAAGGGTTTTCCCGCCTTGTACGCCAAGTATTGTCGGCCTGTTGACAATTCAACATGCCGCACTGCAAAACCTATGTAAAACCCTCATGGAATTTTGATAAAGAGGTCCGCATACTCGCCGGCAACTCATCGGAAAACAGCGAACAATCGCTGCATTTCACGACCCCGCGGGGGCCTGCCGAAATCACGGCAGGTTGAGACCATAAAAATCAACGCCGGTGCAGCGGACATGGATGACACAATCCTGGAGACAAAAGGCCTCACCAAGGAGTTCCGCGGATTCGTCGCGGTCAATGGGGTCGATTTGCGTATCAAGCGGGGCGAGATTCATGCCTTGATCGGGCCTAACGGCGCGGGCAAGACCACTTGCTTCAACCTGCTTACCAAGTTCTTATCTCCCACGTCGGGAACGATCAAGTTCAACGGCATCGACATCACCGGCGATCGCCCCGCGCAAATCGCGCGGCGCGGCGTCATCCGCTCGTTCCAGATTTCGGCGGTGTTTCCCCACCTGACCGTGCTTGAAAACGTGCGGATCGGCTTGCAGCGCAAGACCGGCCTGTCGTTCCATTTCTGGCAAAGCGATAAACGCCTGGCCGCGCTGAACGAGCCTGCCCGAGCGCTGCTGGACCAGGTGGACCTGGGCGCCTTCGCGAACGAAACCACGGTGAACCTGCCGTATGGCCGCAAGCGCGCGCTGGAAATCGCGACGACCCTGGCGATGGAACCCGAACTGATGCTGCTGGACGAGCCCACCCAGGGCATGGGCCACGAAGACGTGGACCGCGTCACGCAGTTGATCAAGCGTGTGAGCGCCGGGCGCACCATCCTGATGGTCGAACACAACATGAACGTCGTGTCCTCCATTGCCAACACCATCACCGTGCTGGCGCGCGGCTCGGTGCTGGCCGAGGGGACGTACGCCGAAGTCTCGCGCCACCCGGCCGTGATGCAAGCCTACATGGGCACCACCGACGGCGAACTTCAAGGAGCGCACGCATGAGCACCCCGGCACTGGAAATCTCGGGCCTGCAAGCCTGGTACGGGGAATCGCACATCCTGCACGGCGTGGATATGCGCGTGGGACAAGGCGAAGTCGTCACGCTGCTGGGCCGCAACGGCGCCGGCCGCACGACGACCCTGCGGGCCATTCTTGGCCTGACCGGGTCGCGCAAGGGTTCGGTGCGTATCCACGGCACCGAAGCCATCGATCTGCCCACCTACAAGATCGCCCACCTGGGCGTGGGTTATTGCCCTGAAGAACGCGGCATCTTCGCCAGCCTGTCTTGCGAAGAGAACCTGCTGCTGCCCCCCGTCGTGGGCTCGCTGGGCGGCGGCATGTCGCTCGCCGAGATCTACGACATGTTCCCCAACCTGCAAGAGCGCCGGAATTCGCCTGGCACGCGCTTGTCGGGCGGTGAACAGCAAATGCTGGCGGTGGCGCGCATCCTGCGCACCGGCGCCAACCTGCTGCTGCTGGACGAAATCTCCGAAGGCCTGGCGCCGGTCATCGTGCAGGCGCTGGCCCGCATGATCACGACGCTCAAGCAGCGCGGCTACACCATCGTCATGGTGGAGCAGAACTTCCGCTTCGCGGCTCCCCTGGCCGACCGCTTCTATGTCATGGAACACGGCCAGATCGTCGAGCATTTCGAAGCGGCGGAACTTTCAGAAAAACAGGACACGCTCAACGAATTGCTGGGCGTCTAAAACAACCTGTCATCCGCCGGAACCCCGGCAACACTACACCGTAGGGAAGAGGAGTCATCCCATGAAGCTGCACACCATCACTGCTGCACTGGCCATGGCGGGCCTGGGATTTGCAGGGGCGACCGCCCACGCGCAAGGTATCTCCGACGATGTCATCCGCATCGGCTTCATCACCGACATGTCGGGCGTGTATTCCGACATCGACGGCAAGGCCGGTCTGGAAGCGATCCGCATGGCGATCGAAGACGCCGGCGGCTCGATCAACGGCAAGAAGATCGAAGTCGTCTCGGCCGACCACCAGAACAAGGCCGACGTCGCGTCGGCGCGCGTGCGCGAATGGTTCGACGAACAGAAGGTGGACGTCATCATCGCCGGCACGAACTCGTCGACCAGTCTGGCCATGGCCGGCGTGGCCGCAGCCAAGAAAAAGCCTTTCATGGCAATTGGCGCGGGCGCTTCGGACCTGACCAACGCGCAATGCTCGCCCTACACCGTGCACTACGCCTACGACACCGTGGCCCTGGCGCGCGGCACCGGTTCCGCCGTCGTGAAGGACGGCGGCAAGAGCTGGTTCTTCCTGACCGCCGACTACGCCTTCGGCCATGCGCTGGAGCGTGACACGATGGCGGTCGTCAAGGCTGCGGGCGGCGAAGTGAAAGGCCAGGTGCGGGCGCCGCTGGGCGCTTCGGACTTCTCGTCCTTCCTGCTGCAAGCGCAAGCCTCCAAGGCGCAGATCCTGGGTCTGGCCAACGCAGGCGGCGACACCATCAACGCGATCAAGGCCGCCAATGAATTCGGCGTGACCAAGACCATGAAGATGGCCGGCCTGCTGGTCTTCATCAACGATGTGCACGCGCTGGGCCTGCAGGCCACGCAGGGCATGTACCTGACCGATGGCTGGTACTGGGATCAATCCGACGCTTCGCGCGCCTGGTCCAAGAAGTTCGAAGCCAAGGTCGGCCGCAAGCCGTCCATGCTTCAGGCGGGCGACTATTCCGCCCTCAGCTTCTATCTGAACGCGGTCAAGGCCACCGGCACGGACGACGGCGACGCCGTGATGAAGTGGATGAAGTCCAACAAGGTCAACGACTTCTTCGCCCAGGGCGGGTATGTGCGCGAAGACGGCCGCATGATCCACGACATGTACCTGATGCAGGTCAAGACCCCGGCCGAGTCCAAGGGCCCGTGGGACTACTACAAGGTCGTGGCGACGCTGCCCGGCGACGAGGTCTACACCAAGTTGTCCGAGTCCACCTGCAAGCTGGTCAAGAAGTAATCCCCGGCTTATGTGACCCCGAGCTGCGGTCGCGCGCAAGCCGCCGCCGCAGCTCGCATTTGCTCGCTTCCATCCGTACGCGCAGGATTTTCACAAGATGACTGACCTTTTCGGCATCCCTATACAGGCCTTGTTCGGCCAGCTATTACTGGGCCTGGTCAACGGTTCCTTCTATGCCATGTTGTCGCTCGGGCTGGCCGTTATCTTCGGGCTGCTGAACGTCATCAACTTCGCGCACGGCGCGCTTTACATGCTGGGCGCGTTCATCGCCTGGATGGGGCTGTCGTACCTGGGGTTGAACTACTGGGTCATGCTGATCCTGGCGCCGTTGGTCGTCGGGCTATTCGGCATCCTGATCGAGAAATTGCTGCTCAAGCACCTGTACAAGCTCGACCACCTGTACGGCCTGCTGCTGACTTTCGGGTTGACCCTGCTGATAGAGGGGCTGTTCCGCAGCTTCTACGGCGTGTCGGGCCAACCCTATCCCACGCCCGAGGCCTTGCGCGGCGCGACCAACCTGGGCTTCATGATCCTGCCGAACTATCGCGGCTGGGTCGTGGCGGCGTCGGTGGTCGTCTGCCTGGCGACCTGGTTCGTGATCGAACGCACCCGCCTGGGCGCCCTGCTGCGCGCCGGCACCGAAAACCCGCGCCTGGTCGAGGCCTTCGGCGTGAACGTGCCCCGCATGATCACGCTGACCTACGGCTTCGGCGTGGCGCTGGCGGGCTTTGCCGGCGTGCTGGCCGCGCCCGTCCTGCAGATTTCCCCGTTGATGGGGTCCAACCTCATCATCGTCGTGTTCGCCGTGGTCGTGATCGGGGGCATGGGGTCCATCATGGGCGCCATCGTGACCGGTCTGGGCCTGGGCGTGATTGAAGGACTGACCAAGGTGTTCTGGCCTGAAGCCTCCAGCACCGTCGTGTTCATCATCATGGCCATCGTTCTGTTGATCCGCCCGGCCGGGCTGTTCGGAAAAGAAAAATGAATCGTCAATTCCTGGGCTATGCGGTCCTGGCCGTCGTGGTGGCCGCTCTACCCTTTCTCGGGGTGTATCCGATCTTCGCCATGAAGATCATGTGCTACGCGCTGTTCGCCTGCGCGTTCAACCTGCTGCTGGGCTTTACCGGGCTGCTGTCCTTCGGGCACGCCGCCTTCCTGGGCAGCGCGGCGTATGCGGCCGGCCATGCGATGAAGGTCTGGGGCTTCCCGACCGAAATCGGCCTGCTGTTCGGCGTGGGCGTGGCGGCGTTGCTGGGCCTGGCGATGGGCGCCATCGCCATCCGGCGCAGCGGCATCTACTTCGCCATGATCACGCTGGCATTGGCGCAGATGGTGTTCTTCTTCTTCCTGCAGGCCAAGTTCACCGGCGGTGAAGACGGCCTGCAAAGCGTGCCGCGCGGCACCTTGCTGGGACTGGTCGACCTGTCCAAGGACATCAACCTGTACTACGTGGTGATGGCCATCTTCGTCATCGGCTACTTCATCATCTGGCGCACGGTGAATTCGCCGTTCGGGCAAGTGCTGCAGGCGCTGCGCGAGAACGAGCCGCGCGCCATTTCGCTGGGCTACGACGTCGACCGCTTCAAGCTGCTGGCCTTCGTGCTGTCGGCCGCGCTGGCCGGCCTGGCCGGCGCCACCAAGACGCTGGTGTTCGTGTCGGCCACCTTGTCGGACGCCACGTGGCAGATGTCGGGGCTGGTCATCCTGATGACGCTGATCGGCGGGCTCGGCACCTTGACGGGCCCGATCCTGGGCGCCTTCATCGTGGTGCTGCTGGAGAACAAGGTGGGCGATTTCGGCCAGATGATGGCCAACCTGACCGGCGTGGACTGGTTCCTGCGCCTGGGTGAATCCGTCACCATCGTGATCGGCCTGATCTTTGTGATCTGCGTGCTGGCCTTCCGCCGCGGCATCGTGGGCGAAGTCGGCGCCTTCATCGAACGCCGGCGCGCCGCCCGCGCCTGACCGGCACACGCTTGCCGTCCGGACGGGGCCGCACCATGCGGCCCCGTTTGCGTTTGGCGTCCCGCCAAGCACCCGTACAATAAAACGCACCCAATCAAACAGGTGCCTGACCATGCGCAACCCGCATCCGCTCGCCCCCGTCATCGGCGCCCTGGCGCTGGCCGCAACCCTGCTGGCCCCGGCTGCCCAGGCCGCCTCGTCCGCCCCCACCTGCGAAGTCAACCGCCCCATCCGCTTCAGTGGCCTGAACTGGGAGTCCAACCTGGTGCTGGCCGGCATTGAACGCTATGTGCTGGAACACGGTTACGGCTGCAAGACCACGGTGGAAATCGGCGAAACGCTACCCATGCTGGCGGCGCTGCAGCGCGGCGACGTCGACGTGACGCCCGAAGTGTGGCCCGGCCAGATCGAAGGCGCCTGGAAGAAGGCGCTGGCCAGCGGCCGCGTGCTGGGCGTGGGTCACGTGTACGACGCTGGCGAAGGCTGGTATGTGCCCCGCTACACGGTCGAACGCCACCCTGAACTGAAGGCCGCGGCCGATCTGGCGCGCTTCAAGAAGGTGTTCACCGACCCCGAAGACCCGGGCCGCGGCCGCATTTACGGCTGCCCCGCCGGCTGGGCCTGCGGCACCCTGAACGACAACCTGCTGCGCGCCCTGAAACTGGACAAGGACTACTCGCTGTTCGCGCCCGGCTCGGGCGCCGCGCAGAAGGCGGCCATCGTGTCGGCCTACAAGCGCAAGCGCGACATCGTCTTCTACTACTGGACACCCACGTCGCTGGTGGGCGCGCTGGACCTTGTGAAGCTGGAACTGCCCGCCTTCGACCAGGCGGCCTACACCTGCATGACCGATCCCAAATGCCCGGACCCGGTCGCCACCGAGTTCAAGCCCAACCCCGTCGTCACGGGCGTGAACGCGGCATTCGCCAAGGAAGCGCCCCGGATCGCCGAGTTCCTGAGCAAACTGACCGTGCCCGACGACGCCATCAACGCCACCTTGGGGTGGCTTGAGAACGAAGGCAAGGAACCCGAGGACGCTGCGCGTTATTTCCTGAAGCAGTACGGCCCCGTGTGGCGGCAATGGATGCCGGCGGAAGCGGCGGATCGCGTCCAGGCAGCGCTTGCGCGCGAATGACAAGCCAAACGCGCCCGCCGCCTCATGTATCCTGACGTTTCGGCGCCGAAGAAGCGCCTACCCGATTCAAGCAAAGGAAGATGAACATGGATGCCCTGTATTGGCACGACGGTCACTGGACCACCGACAATCCCAAACTGCTCGGCCCCGCCGACCACGCCTTCTGGATGGCCAGTATGGTCTTCGACGGCGCGCGCGCGTTCCGCGGCCTGACGCCCGACCTGGACCTGCATTGCCAGCGCGTCGTGCGCTCGGCCGAAAAGATGCTGATGAAGCCGCAGATCGGCTGGGAAGCGATCCAGAAGCTGTGCCTGGAAGCCGTGGCCAAGTTCCCGGCCGGCACCGAGCTCTACATCAAGCCGATGTTCTACTGCGCCGACGGTTTCCTGCTGCCTGATGCCGACAAGACCCAATTCGTGCTGCACGTGTTCAAGGTGCCGATGCCCGGCGAGCAAGGCTTCTCGGCGTGCTTCTCCAGCTTTGCGCGTTCCTGGCCCAACATGGCGCCCACCGACGCCAAGGCGTCGTGCCTGTACCCCAACGGCCAGCGCGCCATCCGCGAAGCCGCGGAAAAGGGATTCGACAACGCCATCATGCTGGACGGCGCAGGCAACATCGCCGAGTTCGCCACCAGCAACCTGTGGCTGGCCAAGAACGGCGTGGTGTCCACGCCCGTGGACAACGGCACGTTCCTGAACGGCATCACGCGCCGCCGCGTGCTGGCGCTGCTGAAGGCAGACGGCATCGACGTGCAGGAACGCAGCCTGACCCGCGCCGATGTCGAAGAGGCCGACGAAGTGTTCTCGTCCGGCAACTACGGCAAGGTGGTCCACGTGAACCGCGTGGAAGGCCGGGCGCTGGAATACGGCCCGCTGGCCCGCCGCGCCCACAAGCTGTACATGGACTACGCGGAAAGCACTGGCCGCCGCTGAACCGGCGCCGCCATCTCCCCGCATACCCCTGATGCTGCCCGCCCTCTCGCGGGCAGCGTCGCATTCAAGCGATGCCCGCCCCATGCAGACTCGACGCGACTTCCTGCGCAACAGCGCAACCCTGGCCGGCGCCAGCAGTGCGCTGGCGCTGCTGCCGGCCTCCATCCGCCGCGCACTGGCCATTCCCGCCAACCACCGCACCGGCACAATCCGCGATGTCGAACACATCGTGATCTTCATGCAGGAGAACCGCTCGTTCGACCATTATTTCGGCGGCCTGGCGGGCGTGCGCGGTTTTGGCGACCGCTTTCCCATCCCGGTGCCGGACAGCCCCGAGGCCCGCCACCGCACCGTCTGGGCGCAATACAACGACAAGCCCGACGACGGCGCCCCGCGCACCGTGCTGCCCTATCACCTGGATACGCGCGAAGCCTTCGAGACCTTGCGCGTGGCCAGCACGCCGCACACCTGGTCCAACGCCCAGGACGCCTGGGAAGCGGGCCGCATGGGCCGCTGGCCCGCCGCCAAGAAGAACCATTCGATGGCGTACTACACCGAGGCCGACATGCCTTTCCAGTACGCCATGGCGCGCGCCTTCACCCTCTGTGACGCCTACCACTGCTCGTTCACCGGGGGCACCAATACGAACCGGCTGTTCGTGTGGAGCGGCACGAACGACGGCGCAGGGCGCGGCAATGGCCCGGCGCTGGGCAACGTCTACAACAAGCTCAAGGGCGGAGACCCCGCCCGCGCCTACACGTGGACCACCTATCCGGAACGGTTGGAAGCCGCGGGCGTCAGCTGGCGCATCTATCAGAACATGGCGGACAACTACTCGCTGAATCCCACGGCGGGCTTCAAAGCCTATCGCGATGCCTACCACGGGGTGCCGGGATCGCTTGCCGCGCTGAAGGAAAAGGCGCTGACGACCCGTGGCCTGGACCTGCTGCGCCAGGACGTGCTGGACGGCACGCTGCCGCAGGTGTCGTGGATCTGCGCCACCAAGGCGGGATCCGAACACCCCAGCCCCTCGAGCCCCGCGCAGGGCGCGGACTACACGGCCCGCGTCCTGGATGCGCTGACCGCCAATCCCGAGGTCTGGAGCAAGACCGTCCTGCTGCTGATGTTCGATGAGAACGACGGCTTCTTCGATCACATGCCTCCGCCCGCCCCGCCTTCGCGCGACGCCACGGGCGCACTGGCCGGCGCGTCCACCGTGGACACCCGCGGCGAATACCACGAGCTCATCACCGGCGTGGAAAAGGACGACACGCCTGCCCATCTGCACGGCGTCTACGGGTTGGGACCACGCGTGCCCATGTACGTGCTGTCACCCTGGACCAAGGGCGGGTGGGTCAATTCGCAAGTGTTCGACCACACGTCGGTGCTGCGTTTCGTCGAACAGCGTTTCGGCGTGGCCGAACCGAATATCTCGCCCTGGCGCCGTGCCGTCTGCGGCGACCTGACGTCGATCTTCGACTTCGCCAACCCCGACGGCGCCGACCTGCTGCGCGACTTTCCCGCCACGGCCGAGCGGGCTGCGCAAGCCTCCGCCCTGCCCGGCACCGTGACGCCCCCCGCGCCGGCGCAACCGGCGCTGGCGCGCCAGCAATCGGGCACGCGCCCCTCCCGCGCGCTGCCTTACGCGCTGCATACCCACGCACGGGTGGACGGCGAGCGCGTCACGCTGCAATTCGAGAACGTCGGTACGGCCGCCGCGGTACTGCATGTCTACGACCGGCTGCATCTGGACCGCGGCCCGCGCCGCTACACCGTGGAAGCCGGCAAGCGGCTGGAGGGTGAATGGCTGACGGCCGGTGACGACGGCCGCTACGACTTGTGGGTGCTGGGGCCGAACGGATTCCACCGCCATTGCACGGGGCGCGCGGCGGCCGGGAAAGCGCCTCCCTTGGAAGTCACCGCCGCCTATGCGGCACCTGGCGCGTCCCTGCGGCTGACGGTGCATAACCCCGGCCCCGAACCGCGCACGTTCCGTGTCGACGCCAACGCCTACCGCTACCCGCCACAATCCGGCGCCGCCTTGGCGCCTGGCGAATCCGTCGAATTGTCGTGGGACATGACGCGCACGGGCGGCTGGTATGACCTTACCGTGCATGTCCCTGACGACCCCGCCTGTACGCGCCGGCTGGCCGGACGCATCGAAACCGGCGCCCCTTCCACGTCCGACCCCGAAATGGACCAGGAGCTGAACCTGCAATGGACACCCCAAGCTTGAAACCCCCGGCCCCCTACGAAAACGCCGTGACGTTCCAGTTCGGCGACTCGCCCGAGCTGGCCGACGAACTGCTGGCGCTGGTGCTGGCCGGCACCAAGACGGCGACCTGCGGCGCCCTTCATCACTTCAACGACAAGGAACCTGTGCCCGCGGCCGGGCGGCGCGACGTGGTGCTGGACGGCAAGGGCCGGCCGGCTTGCGTCATCGAGACCATCAGCGTGCTGATCCAGCGCTTTGACCAGGTGGACGAAGCATTCGCGCTGGCCGAGGGCGAAGGCCCCTACGACGTGTGGCGGGACGCGCACATCGCCTACTTCGAACGCAATGGCGGCTATGCGCCGGACATGATGCTGGTCTGCGAACGCTTCCGCGTGGTCGAGGTGTTCGACAGATAAAAAAACCGGGCACCTGTCGGTGTCCGGCTTTGTCAGGGTCGGCTTCGGGGCCGTTCAGTCTTTTTCCGCGCCCTTGCCCAGGCCAAGGTAGCTTTCGATCACCTTCGGGTCGCCCGCCAGTTCGCGCGCCGGGCCGTGCAGGATCACTTCACCGGTTTCCAGCACGTAACCGTAGTCGGCCACTTGCAGGGCCGCGCGGGCGTTCTGCTCGACCAACAGGATCGCCACGCCAGTTTCGCGCAGGCGCGCGATGATGTGGAAGATCTCGCGCACGATGCGCGGCGCCAGGCCCAGGCTGGGTTCGTCCAGCATCAGCAGCGTGGGCTTGGCCATCAGCGCGCGGCCGACGGCCAGCATCTGGCGTTCGCCGCCGGACAAGGTGCCGGCCTGCTGGGCGCGGCGTTCACGCAAGCGCGGGAACAGGTCGAACACTTCGTTCAACGTGTCGCGCCAGCCGGCCTCGCGCGCCCGGTAGCGGCGAAAGCCGCCCAAGAGCAGGTTGTCTTCCACCGACATGGTGCCGAACAGCTCGCGGCGCTCGGGCACCAGCGACATGCCTGCCGCCACGCGGCGCTCCACCTGCCAGCTCGACACGTCGGTGCCTGCGTACTGCACGGTGCCGGCCGCATGGCCGGTCTGCGGCAAGGAACCCATCATGGCGTTCAACATGGTGGATTTGCCGGCGCCGTTGGCGCCGATCACGGTCACGATGCTGCCGGCGGGCACGGTCAGGGTGGCGCCCACCAGCGCGCCGACTTTGCCGTAGCGGGCCGACAGGTTGCTGACTTCCAGAACGGGGGTTTGCGTCGCGCTCATTGCACACCTCCGGCCGACACGGGCTTGGCCTGATCCGCTTCGGGCAGGTCGTCGTCGATGCCGCCCAGATAGGCTTCCAGCACCGCCGGGTTCTTTTGCACGTCGGCCGGCACGCCTTCGGCCAGCTTGGTGCCGAAATCCATCACCACGAGGTGGTTGGTCAGGCGCATCACAAAATCCATATCGTGTTCGACGAGCAGAATGCTCATGCCTTCCGCGCGCAGCTGTTCCAGCACGCGCGCCAGGTCCTGCTTTTCCTTGTAGCGCAGGCCGGCGGCAGGCTCGTCCAGCAGCAACAGCACGGGATCGGAGGCCAGGGCGCGCGCGATTTCCAGGATGCGTTGCTGGCCCAGCGCCAGGTTGCCGGCCTGCTCATACAGGTACTCGCCCAGGCCCACGCGCTTGATCTGCTCGGCGGCTTCGTGCAGCAACTGCGCTTCACGGGCGCGGTCCGAATGCAAGGCGCCCGCCAGCACGCCGACGTCGGAGCGCAAGTGCGCGCCCAGCGCCACGTTTTCCAGCACGGTCATGCCGGGCAGCAGTTGCACGTGCTGGAAGGTGCGGCCGACGCCCAGCTTGGCGATCTCGCGCGCCGAGCGGTTGTCGATGCGCTGGCCCATGAACGTGACCTTGCCGCGCGTGACCGGCAGCACGCCGCTAATCAGGTTGAAGGTCGTGCTCTTGCCGGCGCCGTTGGGGCCGATCAGGCCCATGATTTCGCCCGAACTAACCTTGAAGGTGATGTCGTTGACTGCAACCAGGCCACCGAATTCCTTGCGGATGGCGTCCACTTCCAGCACCACCTGCCCCGCTTGCGGGCGCTCGCGCGTCGGCAAGGCGGGCGCGGGGGCCGGCGGCGCCAGGTTGCGGCGCGACCCGTCGGCGCCGGTGACGCTGCCCCACCAGCCCGCCAGGATCGGCCACAGGCCGTTGCGGGCGTATTGCAGCATCAGGATCAGCAGCACGCCGAAAACGATCATTTCGAAGTTGGCGTTGGTGTCCAGCAGCTTGGGCAGCAGGTTCTGCAACTGGTCCTTCAGCACCAGGATGACGCTGGAACCGAGCAAGGCGCCCCAGACGTAGCCCGCACCGCCCACCACGGCCATGAACAGGTATTCAATGCCGTAGTTCAGGCCGAAGGGGCTGGGGCTGACGGCGCGCTGCATGTGCGCGTAAAGCCAACCCGAGATGCAGGCCAGCAATGCCGCCCAGACAAAGATCACGACCTTGTACGCGGCCGTGTTCACGCCCATCGATTCGGCCATGCCCGCGCCGCTTTTCAGCGCGCGGATGGCGCGGCCCGGACGCGAGTTCAGCAGATTGCGCGTTGCCCACAGCGCCAGCAGGACGAACACCCAGATCAGGTAATAAATGTGCCGGCCGCTGGCCAGCGAAATGCCGAAAACGCTGAGGGGTTCGATGCCGGCGATGCCGTCGTGCTTGCCCAGCCAGTCGATATTGCCGAACAGGAAATACAGCGACAAGCCCCAGGCGATGGTGCCCAGCGGCAGATAGTGGCCCGACAGGCGCAACGTGATCGCGCCCAGCAGATATGCCACGACGGCGGTGATGACCAGGCCGACGGGCAGCGCCAGCCAGGGCGATACGTCGTACTGCGTGGTCAGGAAGGCGGTGGTGTACGCGCCCAGGCCGACGAACGCCGCCTGGCCGAACGAGGTCAGGCCGCCCACGCCGGTCAAGAGCACGAGCCCCAGCACGACCAGACTGGCCAGGCCGATGTAATTGAGTTGCGTCACCCAGAATTCAGGCGTGACCGGCACCAACGGCAGGCCCGCCAGGACGACGATGAATACGGCAAGCAAAATGCGGTTCATGGCGTTTATTCCTCTTCGTCCACGTGATGGGTGCTGAACGAACGCCACACCAGAACCGGGATAATCAAGGTAAAGACAATCACTTCCTTGTAGGCGCTGGCCCAGAAGGACGAGAACGACTCCAGCACGCCGACCAGCAGCGAACCGGCCGCGGCGATGGGGTAGCTGGCCAGGCCGCCGATGATGGCGCCCACGAAGCCCTTCAAGCCGATCAGGAAGCCCGTGTCGTAGTAGACGGTGGTGATGGGCGCGATCAGCATGCCGGACATGGCGCCGATGCCCACGGCCAGCGTGAACGTCAGGCTGCCGGACATGGTGGTGCTGATGCCGACCAGCCGCGCACCGCGGCGGTTGACGGCCGTGGCGCGCAGCGCGCGGCCATACAAGGTCTTGCCGAAGAACAACCACAGGGCGACGATCAGCAGCGCGCAGGTCGCCACCACGAACAGGCTTTGCGCGGACCAGACCATGAAGCCCAGATCCACCTGGCCGCTGACGAACGCCGGCGTGCGCCAGCCTTCGGCGCCAAAAAACACCAGTGCCAGGCCCATCAAGGCGAAGTGCACGGCCACGGAGACGATCAGCAGCACCAGCACGGTGGCTTCAGCCAATGGCTGGTAGACGATGCGGTAAACCATCGGACCCATCGGGATCACCAGCAGCAGCGTCAGCAGCATGTTCAGCCACAGCGAGTTGTCCGGTCCGGTATAGCTCTTGGTCACCCAGAACAGCGCCAGCGGCAGGACGACACAGGTCACCAGCGCTTTGGGCAGGCCGGCAAAGCTGCGGGTGCGCACGGCGCGCAGCAGTTCAAGCGCCAGGCAGACGGCGCCCAGCAGCGGCAGCAGATAGGCGGTGCCGGGCACCTTGCCGTCCACCAGCATGGCCAGGGTCAAGGCGCCAAACGCCACGAACTCGCCCTGGGGAATGAAAATGACGCGCGTAACGGCGAAAACCAGCACCAGAGCCATGCCCAACAGGGCATAGATAGCGCCGTTGACGACACCGTCTTGCAGCAGGATCAGCGCAATTGAGGAATCCATCGAACAACTACCTTGTGATTTCTTGCTGATACGACACACCGGCCGGAGAGGCCGGTGCGAAGCATTGCTCGGGTGCCGCAAGACAAGCGCCAGCGTCTGGCGCCTGCCTTACGTCGCGCACCCGTGGATCGGGCAATCCTGGGGAGTTACAGGCCGGGCTGATAGACCCACTTGCCGCCTTCGACCTTGACGATGACGCGCGAACGCTCGTCAAAACCGGCGTGGTCGGTGGGCGACATGTTGAACACGCCTTGCGAGGCAGCCAGATCCTTCACGCCTTCAAGCGCGTCGCGCATGGCGACGCGGAATTCCGGCGTGCCGGGCTTGGCGCCCGACTTCAGCGCCACCGGCAATGCTGCAACCACCAATTGGCCGGCATCCCACATGTGGCCGCCGAACGTGTTGGTGGAGCCGGCGCCGTTGGCCTTCTCGTAGGTCTCGACGTAGGCCAGGGCCGACTTCTTGACCGGGTTGGAATCGGGCAACTGGGCTGCCACCAGCAGCGGGCCGGCCGGCAGGAGCATGCCGTCGCAGTCCTTGCCGCAGACGCGCAGCACGTCGTTGTTGGCGGCGCCGTGGGTCTGATAGATGGTGCCGCCGTAGTTGCGGGCCTTCAGTTCTTTCTGCGGCAGGGCCGACGGGGTGCCGGCGCCGGCGATCAGGATCGCGTCGGGCTTTGCGCCGACCAGCTTCAGGACCTGGCCCGTCACGCTGGTGTCGGTGCGGCTGTATTTTTCAATGGCGACGATCTCGATGCCCTTGGCCTTGGCGGCCTTTTGCATCACGTCCAGCCAGCCGTCGCCGTAGGCGTCGGCAAAGCCGATGAAGCCCAGCGTCTTGACCTTGGACTTGGCCATGGCGTCAGCCAGGGCGCCGGCCATCAGGGCATCGTTTTGCGGGGTCTTGAAGACCCAACGGCGCTTCTCGTCCACCGGTTCGACGATCTTGGCGCTGGCGGCCACGCTGATCATCGGCACCTTGGCTTCGGCGGCCACGTCCACCATGGCGAGCGAGCCCGGCGTCACGGACGTGCCGATCAGCACGTCGACCTTGTCGTCGGAGGCCAGCTTGCGCGAGTTCTTGACGGCTTGCGTCGTGTCGGTGGCGTCGTCCAGAACGATCCATTCGATCTTCTGGCCGGCCACTTCCTTGGGCAGCAATGCCACGGTGTTGCGCTCGGGGATGCCCAGCGACGCGGCGGGGCCGGTGCTGGATACCGTCACGCCCACCTTGACCTGTGCGCTCGCCAGGAGCGGCAGAGTCAGGGCTACAGCGGCAGCCGCCGCGGACAAGCCGAAGTGCTTGCGCATATTTTTGTCTCCTGTGGTGGCTCTTATGTGCCTCGATTGAGGCGAAGCGAGCCTAGTTAAAGTTATACAGAAAAAAATATTATATGGTTAAAACAGTATCAGATGACGTCGCGCAAATACGGTAAATCCCTGATGTGCTACAGAAACCTTGTCTTAGCAAATGCATTCGTTAATGGCGAACTTGTACTAGAAAACGTTTTGACGCGTCAGTAGGGGGATTCCCTTGGGCCTATCGGCCCAGCATCGGCCAGACGCGTTCCACACGCGACGCCACCCAGGCGGCCACCACGGCCTTGACCAAATCGCCCGGCAAGAAGACCGCTACGGCGGTGGCGGCTTTCGGCAAGCCCATCTTGGTCACCGAGGCCAGCCACGGCACGCCAAACGCATAGACCACGGCAATGCCGCCAATCAGGCAAGCAACGACATACCCCGCCCACTTCGCCCAGGCGCTCGTCGCGCGGCCGGCCAGCAAGCGCGCCAGCCAACCGGTGACGAACGCGCCGACCACCATCCCGACCAGGAACCCGCCCGTGGGCCCCATGAAGGCGCCCAGGCCGCCGCGGCCGCCAGGCAGCACCGGCAGGCCAATCGCCGCCAACACCAGATACAGCAGGCAGGCCAGCGCCCCGCGCACGGGCCCCAGCATCGCCCCGGCCAGCATGGCGCCCAAGGTCTGCAAGGTGATCGGCACGGGTATGCCCGGCAGCGGAATGGGCGGCATCAGGCTCAGAACGACGATCAGCGCCGCGAACAGCGCGATCAGCACGGTGTTATTGGATTTCATGGTCTACCCTCTTCGAAATCAGTACGATGGGCGCGCCCGTCAGGGGCTGCGCGCGTCAATCGCTTCGGCCACTTCCTGCGCGCGCTTCAACGTCAGCACGATCAGTGGCACGATCAGCGCCACCGGATGGGCGCCCAGGCCGCGCGCAGCCTGTGCTTCGCGAATCTCCTGGAAGTTGCGCCATATTTCCGGCACGAAACGCAAGGCCAGGGCCAAAGCCAGTGCCACCTTGCCGGCATCGACCAGGCCGATGCGCTCAAGCGGTTTCAACACGGCTTCGCAGACGGCGATCAGATCGGAGGTACGGGTCGCCAGCGTGACGGCCAGCGCCAGCCCCACCATCGCGCCCACGCGCAGCACCACGGCAAGCGCGTCGATCCAGCCTTGGAACCACCCGGTGAACAGCCCGACCGCCAGCAATACCCACAGCAGCCCCCGCACCTGACGCCAGACGCCAAGCGCGGAAACCCCCGTGGACGCCACCAGCGCGGCGGCCATGGCGAAGGCCAGGCCCAGCCAGCGCGGATCGCGCAACATAAACAGGCCGGCCCCCGCCGCCGCCAGCACTGCCAGCTTCAGCCAGGCCGGCAGCCGGTGCAGCGGCGATCGGCCGGCGACGTAGAGCGGCTCCATCATGCGCAGTGCTCCCGGTACCAGCGCAAAGCGGCAGCCGGCGTATCGTCGGCCACGATGCCCCCGTCGCGCACGACCAGCACCCGGTCGAAATCTTCCAGCAGCTCCAGGTCGTGGCTGACGACGATGGCGTCGTGCGGCAGGCCTTCAATGGCGCGGCGCACGCGGTTGCGGTTGCGCAGGTCGAGCTGGGTGGTGGGTTCGTCAAAGACGATCAACGCCGGCTCCATGACCAGCACCGCGGCAAGCGCCACCAGTTGGCGCTCGCCGCCCGACAGGGTATGGCTGGTCCGGTCGGCCAGATGCCCCACGCCCATGGCGCCCAATTGGGTATCGATGCGGGCTTCGCGTCGCGTGCGATCCGGCTCCAGATTTTTCAGGCCAAACGCCAGATCTTCCCGCACGATGGGAAAGACAATCTGATTTTCCGGGTTCTGGAACACAAAGCCCACCTGTCGGCGCACGGCCTTCAAGTCATGCCGGGTGTCCAGCCCGCCCACGCGAACGCTGCCCGAGGACGGCAGCACCAGGCCGTTGATCAGACGGGCCAGCGTGCTCTTGCCCGCGCCGTTGGGCCCGACAATGCCGATGCGGCGTTCGGCCAGGGTTACGCTCACCCCGCGCAATACTTCCGCCTGGGGCGTAGCCACTACCGCCTGGTCAAACTCGATTAACATGGGGCGGGATTATGCCCGAACCATTTCGGGCATCGGGACTCCAAGAGCTCATATGGAAAAAGTACGCAAATCCGACGCCGAATGGCGTGCACAACTGTCCCCCGAAGAATACGTGGTCACCCGGCAAAAGGGTACCGAACGCGCATTCACCGGGCGTTATTGGAATACCACCACACCCGGCATTTACCGCTGCGTGGGCTGTGGCACGGCATTGTTCGCATCCGACACCAAATTCGACGCCGGCTGTGGCTGGCCCAGCTATTTCCAGCCGCTGGACCCGGAACTGGTGCGCGAGGAACGCGACGTCAGCCACGGCATGGTGCGCACCGAAGTGCTGTGCAATGTGTGCGACTCGCACCTGGGACACGTCTTCCCCGACGGTCCCGAACCCACCGGGCTGCGCTACTGCATCAATTCCCTGTCGATGACGTTTGAACCCATAGAAGACTGAATGAAGAAGTTTCTGTTCGACCTGTTCCCGCTATTACTGTTCTTCATCGCCTATCGGTATTCGGACATCTACATCGCCACGGGTGTCGCGATGGCCGCGGCCGTGGGGCAGATCGTCTGGCTAAAAGTAACGGGACGGCCCACCGAGCCCATGCACTGGATCAACCTGACGGTCATCCTGGTCTTTGGCGGCGCAACGATCTGGCTGCATAGCGACGTCTTCATCAAGTGGAAACCCACGGTGCTGTACTGGCTGTTCGGCGGCGCGCTGCTGTTCGCCCGCCTGCTGATGGGCCGCAACCTGATCCGCAACCTGATGGGCAAGCAGATCCAGCTGCCCGATGCGGCGTGGGACAAGTTGAACCTGATCTGGGCAGGATTTTTCCTCGTGGCCGGCGCCCTGAACCTGTACGTGGCGTTCTCGGGCCATTTCACCGAGTCGCAGTGGGTCAGCTTCAAGGCGTTTGGCCTGATGGGCCTGATGGTCGTCTTCGTGATCGGCCAGTCGGTGTGGCTGGGCAAGCACATCCAGACCGACGAAGACGCCGGTTCGGACACCCCGCCCAGCAAGCCCTGATCCGCGAAACGGCTCAACCCTCCCTCGGCGCGCGAGCCTTCCTTGGCGGCGCGCGCCGGAACTTATATATTGCCGCCATGTCAGAAACCACCGATCGCATCGTCCTGATCCGGGAGCGCCTAGC
>CAUSDE010000028.1:0-77770 GCA_963530045.1 uncultured Achromobacter sp. | reverse complement strand
TGGCGGCCCCCTGCTTGGAAGCGTCGGGGCTGGCGGAGTCAGACTTGGCGGCGTCCGGCGTGGTCGCGTCCGGCTTGGGGGCATCCGGCTTGGGGGCATCCGCGCGGGCGACCTCCGTCTTCGGCGCCACCTTCAATCCGACGTCCCGCCGCAACTTGTCGGCCACCGGCGTCTCGTTGGGCGCCACGCCGCCCAGTTCCTTCAGCTTGGCCACCACGTCCTGCCAGTTCAGGTGCTGGTTGGCGTAGCGGCGCACATGGATCTGCGGCGCCCACAGGCCTACTTCGCCCACGTACACCCGGCGCGCGATCGGCTCCAGCTCCAGGCGGGTGACGGTCAGGGCGCTCCAGGCGGCCAGGCCTTCGCCCGCCGTGTCGCGCAGATCGAAGCGGCGCAGGCCCAGGTCGCCCACCACGCGGATCTTGGGCGCGGCGTCCTTGGGCTGCTCGAACACGATTTGCAAGTTGGAGTCCAGCAGCGCGCTTTCCAGCTTGAAAGGCAGCGGCATGGGCCAGACATCGGCCCACTTTTCCAGTTGCAGGCCGTTGAACGCGACGCGCAAGGTCGACGACGGCACCTTGTCGAACGGGCGCGCCACGCCGGTCAGGTCGAACGGGCTGCCGTTGATGCGCAGGTGCAGCCGGGGCTGCACGTCGATATCGGTGGCGTAGCCGAAGTTGGAGATGAAGGGCACGCCAACGCCCAGTTCGTCCACCACCTGCTTGCGGCCGGTGACCTTGTCGTCCAGCGTGATGCTGCCGCCTTCGATCACCATGTTGTTCAGCGAGAAGCGCGGCAGTCCTTCGTCCGGCTTGGGCGGTTCGTCGGGCTTGGCGGCCGACATTTCGGCCACGCGTTGCTGTATGTCAGAGAAATTGAACCGCGTGACGTCTTCGCGGACGATGGCGATGTTAGGCTGGCGCAGCGTCAAACGATCGACAACCGGCGCGAACCAGAACAGGGAGCTCCAGGCGGCGCTGACATCCAGTTCGGCCAGCGACAGCAATGGCGTCTGCGACCCGGGCTGGGCTACCGCCAGGTCGCGGGCGCGGACGGTCAGGGTGAACGGATTGAAGGTGATCTTGCCGACGGAAACTTCGCGGCCGATCATCTTGGCCACATCCCCGGTCAGGACGTTTTGCAGCACCTTGGGGACTTGCCATGCGGCAATGCCGCAAAGGATCAGCGCAACCGCAACGATGCCCAGAAGAATCTTGCCGGCGCGCCGGGTAAACCGAAGCTTTAGGCTCCGCAAGGGCATCGCGAGTCTCCTGATACGAGTTGAAGGCGATTATCGCGCCCCGGTTAGCGCTCGTCTATCATAGGCGTAACGGCGGCCCTCCCGGCCAGCCGGGACCGCTCTTTTCAAACATTAACAATTCTCGATCCCGATTCCCATGCCACCATCCACCCCTACCTTGAGCCACCTGGATGAAGCCGGCCAGGTCCGCATGGTCGACGTCATCGCCAAGACGGATTCCGAACGCGTCGCGATCGCCACCGCCAGCGTGCGCATGAATGCGGTGGCCTACGGCCTGTTGACCCAGCCCGGCCGGGGCAAGGGCGAAGTGCTCAACACCGCGCGCGTCGCCGCCGTCCTGGCCGCCAAGCGCTGCGCCGAGCTGATCCCGCTATGCCACAGCCTGCCGCTGGCGTTCGTGGGCATCGACTTCTCGCTGGACGACGCCGCCCACCGCATCGACATCCTGGCCACCTGCCGCACCAGCTACAAGACGGGCGTCGAAATGGAAGCCATGATGGCGTGCAGCGTGGCCGCGCTGACGATCTACGACATGTGCAAGGCCGCGGACAAAGGCATCGTGGTCGAACAAGTACGCCTTAAGTACAAGGCGGGAGGAAAAAGCGGTGAATGGCGCAACGATTGATCTCCTGTACTTCGCCCGCGTGGCCGAACTGGTCGGCAAGCGCGCGGAAAGCTGGCCTCTGGACGGCGAGTCCACGGGTGTGCAACTGCTGGCCGCGCTGGGTGAACGCTATCCCCAGCTGGAACCCGCCAGCCGCCTGAAACTGGCCATCAACCAGACCCACTCCAAACCGACGGCTCCGATCCGCCCTGGCGACGAAGTCGCGGTGTTCGAACCCGTTACCGGAGGGTGAACGCCATGATCAGCGTCCAGGAAGCCGATTTCGACGGCGCCGCGCTGACCGCGGCGCTGCGTGAACGGGCGGGGGCCGGCGTAGGCGGCATCGTCACCTTTGTGGGTTATGTGCGCGACTACGCGCCCGACTCGCCCACCGAAACGCTCTTTCTCGAGCACTATCCCGGCATGTGCGAACGCGAGCTTGAAGCGATCGCCGACACCGCGCGGGCGCGCTGGAACCTGGATGGCACCGTGATCGTGCACCGGGTCGGCGCCTTGACCCGCAACGCCCAGATCGTGTTCGTGGCGGCAGCCAGCGCGCACCGCGGCGACGCCTTCCGTGGCTGCGAATACATCATCGACGCGCTCAAAACCCGCGCGCCCTTCTGGAAGCGCGAAACGCTCTCGGGCGGCAGCAGCTTCTGGGTCGAACAACGCCAATCCGACCAGGACCGCACGGATGCCTGGGATGAAGATCCTGCTTCGAAGAAGGAACACCCATGAGCGAAGACACCCCCGTTCCCATGTCGCTGGCCTGCGCCGTGCTGACCATCAGCGACACGCGCAGCGCGGGCGACGACACCTCGGGCAACCTGCTTGCCCATAGCCTGGCGCATGCGGGCCACCAGTGCGTGCGCCGCGACATCGTCCGCGACGACATCTATCAGATCCGCCGCGTCATCAGCGACTGGATCGCCGACCCCGACGTGCAGATCATCCTGACGACGGGCGGCACGGGGTTTTCGCATCGCGACCATACGCCAGAAGCCATCCTGCCGCTGCTGGACCGAGAGATCCCCGGCTTCGGCGAATTGTTCCGCCAGATTTCGTACACCGAGATCGGCAGTTCCACCATCCAGTCGCGCGCGTTTGCGGGATCGGCCAACCAGACGCTGATCTTCTGCCTGCCGGGTTCCAACAATGCCTGCGAAACGGCGTGGGCGCAGATCCTGCGCGAGCAGCTCGACAGCGGCCACCGGCCGTGCAATTTCGCCACGCATTTCAAGCCCAAACAAGAAGACAACTGACCCATGCTGGATTTTGACCAAGCCCAGACCCTGCTGGCCAATGCCGCAGGGCCGTTGCAGCGCCATGAAGACATCGGCCTGAATGACGCCCCCGGCCGCGTGCTGGCGGCCGACCTGACCGCCACCGTGGACATTCCGCCGGCCGACAATAGCGCCATGGACGGCTACGCCTTGCGCGTGGCCGACTGGCGCGCGGGCGGCCGGCTGCCCATCCAGCAGCGGTGCTATGCAGGCGACGTGCCCGAACCGCTCAAGCCCGGCCACGCGATCCGCCTGTTCACCGGCAGCCTGCTGCCGGACGGCGCCGACACCGTGGTCATGCAGGAAGACACCGTCGAAGCCGACAATCAGGTGGAGATCACCCGCCAGCCCTCGCCCAACCAGCACATCCGCCGCCGCGGCGAAGACACGATGGCCGGCGCGCCGCTGCTGCCCGCCGGCACGGTGCTGCAAGCCGCGCACGTGGCGCTGCTGGCCTCGCAGGGGCTTGCCCGCGTGTCGGTGGTCGGCCAGCTGCGCATCGGCATCCTGACGACCGGCGACGAATTGGTGCCACCGGGCACGCCCCGCGCGCCGGAACAGATCTACAACTCGAACGGTCCGATGCTGGCGGCGCTCGCGCGCGGCCTGGGCGCCCTGCCCGTGCACGTGCTGCATGCGCGCGACACCGAAGCCGATCTGATGGCGGCGTTCAAGACGCTCTTGGCGGACTGCGACCTCGTGCTGAGCGTGGGCGGCGTGTCGGTCGGCGAACGCGATCTGGTCAAACCGGCGCTGGCCACGCTGGGCGGTGAACTGTCGCTATGGAAGGTGCGCATGAAACCGGGCAAGCCGGTGGCGCTGGCGCAGATTGGCGGCAAGCCGGTAGTCAGCCTGCCGGGCAATCCGGTATCGGCGTATGCCGTGTTCGCGATGCTGGTGTCGCCGCTCGTGCGGCGCATGCAGGGCCGCGACGAGATCTTCCCGCCGGTCAGCCTCCTGCCCCTGCGCACGGAACATCCGCGCCAGGACAGCCGCGAGGAATTCCTGCGCGTCCAGCGCCGCGTGGCCGACGACGGCAGCGGCGAGCTGGTGGCCTATGGCCATCAGGGCTCGGGCGTGATCAGTTCGATGCCATGGGCGACCGGCCTGGCGCGCCTGCCGGCCGACGTGCAGGTCAACGACATGGACCGCGTGCCCTACTACGACCTGCGTCACTGGCTGGCGTAACGCTCTGCCGCGGCCAGTTCTTCGGGCGTATTGACGTTCATGAAGGCGTCGGGCGTGTCGTCAAAGCGCGCTTCGACGCCGCCCGCGCGGGCCTGCCACAGGCCCACCTTGCGGTCACCGCCCAGCAGATAGTCCCGCAGGTCGGGCAGCAGCGACGTGCGCACCGCCATGCAGGCGCTGTGACGCCGGCCATTGGCGGCTGCATAAGCCAGCGGCGCGCGGGCCGATTCGGCCGCGCCGATCAGCCGCGCGGCCAGATCGGCCGGCAGGAACGGCGTATCGCAAGGCACGGCCACCAGCCAGTCGTCTTGCGCGGCGGCGGCTAGCCCCGCCGCGATCCCCAGCAAGGGCCCCTGGAAGGCGCCGAGTTCGGGTTCGCCGTCTACGACCACCTGCCCGTATTGCGCGTAGCGCCCCTGATGGCGATTGGCGCTGATGATCAGACGCGCCACCTGCGGCGCCAGGCGGCGCGCCACGTGCGCCACCATCGGCTGCCCGTGCAGCAGCACCAGGCCCTTGTCTTGCTGGTTCATGCGCGCGCCTTGGCCGCCTGCCAGGATCAGGCCGGCGACGCCCGCGCGCGTTGATGCGGCGTCAACCACCGATATAGCTCATTTCGACCTTGCGGCCGGGGTCCGGCTGCGGGGCCGCCGCGTTGCGGCCGCGCAATTCGGAGTAGTGGTCGTTGCGGGCGCCCCAGATGCCCGACACGATGCCGGCCAGTTCGGCGTCGCTTGCGCCCTCGCGCAGCGGTGCGCGCAAGTCGTGCCCTTCATGCGCGAACAGGCACAGGAAGAGCTTGCCTTCCGGCGACAGGCGCGCGCGCGTACAGCCGCCGCAGAACGCATGGGTGACGCTGGAGATGACGCCGATCTCACCGCCGCCGTCCCGGTAGCGCCAGCGTTCGGCCACACGGCCCATTTCGCTCGTCTGCACGGGTTCCAGCGCATGGACGGCGCCGATGCGGTCCAGCACTTCCTGGCTGGGCACCACTTCAGCGAGGTTCCAGCCGTTGCTGTTGCCCACATCCATGTATTCGATGAAACGCAGGACATGGCCGCTGTGGCGGAAGCGTTCGGCCATGGGCAGGATCTGCCCGTCGTTCAAGCCGCGCCGCACCACCATGTTGACCTTCACGGGCGCCAGCCCCGCACGGGCGGCAGCGTCGATGCCGTGCAGCACGTCATCCGGCGTGAAGCCGCTATCGCTCATGTCCTGGAACATGGCGGCGTCCAGCGCATCCAGGCTGACGGTGACGCGCGTGAGCCCCGCCGCTTTCAGCGCGGCGGCCTTGCGCGCCAGCACGCTGCCATTGGTCGTCAGGGTCAGGTCCAGCGGGCGGCCGTCGGGCGTGCGCAACTGGGCCAGTTGGCCCACGAGGTTCTCGATGTGCTTGCGCAGCAGCGGCTCGCCGCCCGTCAGGCGGATCTTTTCCACTCCCAGCTGCGTGAAAATGCCGGCCAGCCGGCTGATTTCTTCAAACGACAGCAAGTCCGAGTGCGGCATGAAGGTGTAGCTGCTGTCGAACACTTCGCGCGGCATGCAGTAGGTGCAGCGGAAGTTGCAGCGGTCCGTGACCGAGATCCGCAGGTCGCGCAGCGGACGCGCGCGCAAGTCCAGCGCGGGCTGCCCGTCCGGCGGCAATTCGCCGGGTGCGGGCCAGGCCGCGCGGTCGGACCGGCGGTCGGCAAGGAAAATCACTTTGCTCATGGGGTCATCATATCCCGGCAGCGGCGTGGAGCCGCTACGCGAACGCCTCTTCCAAGGTTTGTAACCGCCCGGTATCCCGGGCGTCGTAGCCGACCAGCTGCCCGACATAGCCCACGTAATCGGGGCTGCGCATGATGGACAGCAGATCCTGCATGGCGGGCGTCTCCAACGACGACTTGCGGATGGCGAAGAAATAGCGTTCCCGCACGAGGGGGATGAAATCCAGTCCGAAGCGGCAGGCGGCCGTCTCCACCCCTACGCCCGTGTCCGCCATGCCGCTGGCGATGTGCGCGGCAATGGCCATATGCGTGAACTCGTTGGTTTCGTAACCCTGGACCTCGCCGATCGACACCCCGGCGCGCTGCAGCATCAGGCCCACCAGATAGCGGGTGCTGGATCCGATCTGCCGGTTCACGAAACGGACGTCTGGACGTGCCAGGTCTGCCATGCCGCGGATTTGCTTGGGGTTGCCGGCGGTAACGAACAGCCCCGTATTGCGCACCGCCAGATGGATGAGCACGTATTCGTCCGCATGCAGCCACTGCGCATAGCGTTCCATGATGGGCGATTCGAAGTCGCCCAGCGGCACCTGGAACCCCGCCAGGTCGCACTCATGGCGCTCCAGCGAGGCCAGCGCCTCGATCGCCGTGCGGTAGCGCAGCTCCAGCCCGGGCTTGCGGCCGCTCATGTGCTGCATCAGCGATTCCACCGCGAACCCATGGCTGGCGTGCAACCGCAGATGCGGACCGCTTTCGGGCAACAGGCGCTCCAGTTCTTCCTGCAATTCCGACGCCATGCTGTCCAGCGTGGGCATCAGCCGCGCCTCGATGCGGCGGTTGGCCCACAGCAGGCGCTGCGCGAACGGCGCCAATTGCGTTCCCTGGCGCCGGTTGGTGATCAGCAGCTGCGTGCCGAAAATGCCTTCGAAACGGCGCAGCACGCCCCAGGCATGGCGGTAAGACAGTCCGCATGCCCGGCACGCGCCTGCGATGTTGCCCGTGGCGTCGATCGCGGCCAGCAGGGCCAGCATGTCCTGCAACGGCATCGGCGCCGCATCGTCGCCGCCACCCAAGGTCCATTGCGCCCGCAGGCCGATCCGGAACTTATATGTCATTTATTTCTTATTGAAGACGATGAAGTACGAGGCTAGAGTACACAAATAATGCGGTGGACGGGTTCTTTTTATGTTTAAAAAAACATATTAAAGGTCACCAAACGCCACCGGACACAACGACCCCGACGAGGGGCCCAGCACTACTGGAGGAGACCACCGTGCATCAGCGCGAGGCAAAATCCGACTTGGCGTCCAGCGGCGGAGCGCGGGGCGGCAAACTGGCCCTGGACGCGGCCCAGGCGTCGCCCACCCCTGCCATTGCGGCCACCGCCCGCATCGTGGCCCGGCTCAAAGACCTGCCCGGCCCCTTGCTGCCGGTCCTGCATGAGGTCCAGCACGAATTGGGCTGTATTCCGGCCGAGGCGGTGCAAACCATCGCCGAGGCCCTGAACCTGTCCCGCGCCGAAGTCCACGGCGTCATCACCTTCTACCCCCACTTCCGCAGCGAGCCCGCTGCGCGCCATACGCTGGAAGTCTGCCGCGCCGAATCCTGTCAGGCCATGGGCGGTGAACACCTTGCCGCCCATGCCCGCACCAAGCTGGGCTGCGACTTCCACGCCAGCACCGCGGACGGCAATTTCACGCTGGAACCCGTGTATTGCCTGGGCCTGTGCGCGCAATCTCCCGCCGTGATGATCGACGGCCAGCCGCATGCCCGGGTCACCCCCGACAAACTCGACCGGCTGCTGACCCGCATGCTGGAGGCTTCGTCATGAGCGCCCCCGTCATCATTTACGTGCCGCGCGACGCCGCGGCGCTGGCCATGGAGGCCGACACGGTGGCGCGCGACATCGAACGCATCGCCGATGCGCGCGGCCTGTCCGTGCAAGTGGTGCGCAACGGTTCGCGCGGCTTGCTGTGGCTGGAACCGCTGGTGGAAATCGCCACGCCGGAAGGACGCGTGGCCTACGGCCCGGTCGCGCCTGAAGACGTGCCCGCGCTGTTCGATGCCGGCTGGCTGACGGGCGGCGCGCATGCGCTGCACCTGGGCCTGACCGAAGACATCCCGTACCTGAAACACCAGGAACGGCTGACCTTCGCCCGCGTCGGCGTGATCGATCCCCTGTCCTTGCAGGATTACGCCGCGCACGGCGGCCTGGCGGGGCTGAAGCGGGCCCTGGCGATGGAACCGGCGCAGATCGTCGAAGAAATGGTCACGTCGGGCCTGCGCGGCCGAGGCGGCGCGGCGTTCCCCACCGGCATCAAATGGAAGACCGTGGCCGGGTCGCCCAGCGACCAGAAGTACATCGTCTGCAACGCCGACGAAGGCGATTCAGGCACTTTTGCCGATCGCCTGCTGATGGAAGGCGACCCCTATGTGTTGATCGAGGGCATGACGATCGCCGGCCTGGCGGTGGGCGCGACCTACGGCTATATCTACGTGCGTTCGGAGTATCCGCACGCCATCGCCACGCTGGAGGCCGCGATTGCGCGGGCGCGCAGCGTGGGTTGGCTGGGCCGCGACGTGCACGGCAGCGGCCGCCAGTTTGACCTGGAAGTGCGCACGGGCGCGGGCGCCTATATTTGCGGCGAGGAAACCTCGCTGCTGGAAAGCCTGGAAGGCAAGCGCGGCGTGGTGCGCGCCAAGCCCCCGCTGCCCGCCATCTCCGGCCTGTTCGGCAAGCCCACCGTCATCAACAACGTGATCTCGCTCGCCACCGTGCCGATCATCCTGGCCAAGGGCGCGGCGTACTACCGCGACTACGGCGTGGGCCGTTCGCACGGCACGCTGCCCTTCCAGCTGGCCGGCAACGTGAAGCAAGGCGGGCTGGTGGAAAAGGCCTTCGGCCTGAGCCTGCGCGACCTGCTCTACGAATTCGGCGGCGGCAGCGCCTCGGGGCGCCCCTTGCGCGCCGTGCAGGTGGGCGGCCCCTTGGGCGCCTATCTGCCGGAATCGCAATGGGACGTGCCGCTGGATTACGAAGCCTATATTCAGATCTCGGCCATGATCGGCCACGGCGGGCTGGTGGCGTTTGACGACACCGTCGACATGGCGCGCATGGCGCGCTACGCCATGGAATTCTGTGCCATCGAATCCTGTGGCAAATGCACGCCCTGCCGCATCGGCTCCACCCGCGGCGTCGAGACCATCGACAAGATCGCGGCCGGCGGATCCGACACCAAACAGCGCGAACAGCAGGTCCACCTGCTGCGCGACCTGTGCGACACGATGATGGGCGGTTCGCTGTGCGCGCTGGGGGGCATGGCGCCCTATCCCGTGCTGTCCGCGTTGAACCACTTTCCGCAGGACTTCGGCATCGAGTCCTCCCAGTCTGCCGCGCACGCGGCCTGAACCCGAGAGACCGACATGCTAGAAACCGTCATCAAACGCGACCGCGACCTGGGCACGCCCGAGCGCGTCTCGGAAAAGACCGTCACCCTGACCATCGACGGCCAGGAAATCAGCGTCGCCGAGGGCACCTCCCTGATGCGCGCCGCCGCCGAGGCCGGCATCAACATTCCCAAGCTGTGCGCCACCGACAGCCTGGAACCCTTCGGTTCCTGCCGGCTTTGCCTGGTGCAGATCGAAGGCCGCCGCGGCTATCCGGCCTCGTGCACCACGCCGGCCGAAAACGGCATGGTGGTGTACACCGAAACGCCCAAGCTGCACGACCTGCGCCGCGGCGTCATGGAGCTGTACATCTCGGACCATCCGCTGGACTGCCTGACCTGCCCGGCCAATGGCGACTGCGAACTGCAGGACATGGCGGGCGTGGTGGGCCTGCGCAACGTGCGCTACGGCTACGACGGCGCCAACCACCTGAAGGCGAAGACCGACGACTCCAACCCCTACTTCAGCTACGACGCGTCCAAGTGCATCGTCTGCAACCGCTGCGTGCGCGCCTGCGAGGAAACGCAGGGCACGTTCGCATTGACGATTTCGGGCAAGGGCTTCGAATCGCGCGTGTCGCCGGGGCAGGACCAGCCGTTCCTGGACAGCGAATGCGTGTCCTGCGGCGCCTGCGTGCAGGCCTGTCCGACCTCTACGCTGCAGGAAAAGACCGTCATCATGATGGGCCAGGCCGAACACTCGGTCGTGACCACCTGCGCCTATTGCGGGGTCGGCTGCGGGTTCAAGGCCGAAATGAAGGGCCAGGAAGTCGTGCGCATGGTGCCGTGGAAAGACGGCCAGGCCAACCGCGGGCATTCCTGCGTGAAAGGCCGCTTCGCCTGGGGCTACGCCACGCACAAGGAACGCGTGACGAAGCCCATGATCCGTAAGCACATCACGGATTCCTGGAAGGAAGTGTCCTGGGACGAGGCCATCAACTACGCGGCGTCCGAATTCCGCCGCATCCAAAGCCAGTACGGCCGCGACGCGGTGGGCGGCATCACGTCGTCGCGCTGCACCAACGAAGAGACCTGGCTGGTGCAGAAGCTGGTGCGCGCGGCGTTCGGCACCAACAACGTCGACACCTGCGCGCGGGTATGCCATTCCCCCACCGGCTATGGCCTGAAGCAGACGCTGGGCGAATCCGCCGGCACGCAGACGTTCGATTCGGTCATGCACACCGACGTCGTCATCGTGATGGGCGCCAACCCCAGCAGCGGCCACCCGGTGTTCGCGTCGCGCCTGAAACGCCGGCTGCGCCAGGGTGCGCGGCTGATCGTGATCGACCCGCGCCGCATCGAACTGGTGAGCTCGCCGCACATCAAGGCGGACTTCCACCTGCAGGTGCGTCCCGGCACCAACACGGCGCTGCTGTCGTCACTGGCCCACGTGATCGCCACCGAAGGGTTGATCGACGAGGCCTTCGTGGCCGAACGGTGCGAAACCAAGGCGTTCAACGAATGGCGCGACTTCGTGTCGCTGCCCGAGAATTCGCCCGAAGCCATGGAAGAGATCACCGGCGTGCCGGCGCAGGCGGTGCGCGGCGCGGCTCGCCTGTTCGCCACCGGCGGCAATGGTTCCATCTACTACGGCCTGGGCGTGACCGAGCACAGCCAGGGGTCCACCACCGTGATGGGCATCGCCAACCTGGCGATGGCCACCGGCAACATCGGCCGCGAGGGCGTGGGCGTGAACCCGCTGCGGGGTCAGAACAACGTGCAGGGCTCGTGCGACATGGGTTCGTTCCCGCATGAACTGCCCGGCTACCGGCATATCTCCGACAACGTGGTGCGCGCGCAATTCGAAAAGGATTGGGGCGTGACGCTGCAGCCCGAGCCCGGCCTGCGCATTCCGAACATGTTCGAAGCCGCGCTGGGCGGCTCGTTCAAGGGCCTGTACTGCCAGGGCGAAGACATCGTGCAGTCCGACCCCAACACGCAGCACGTGGCGGCGTCCCTGGCGGCGATGGAGTGCATCGTCGTGCAGGACCTGTTCCTGAACGAGACCGCCAAGTACGCGCACGTGTTCCTGCCCGGCTCGTCGTTCCTGGAAAAGGATGGCACCTTCACCAATGCCGAGCGCCGCATTTCCCGCGTGCGCAAGGTGATGGAACCCAAGAACGGCAAGTCGGATTGGGAAGTGACGGTGGCGCTGTCGAACGCGCTGGGCTACCCCATGAACTACAAGCACCCGCGCGAGATCATGGAAGAGATCGCCCGGCTGACGCCGACGTTCTCGGGCGTCAGCTACGAGAAGCTGGACAAGCTGGGCAGCCTGCAGTGGCCGTGCAACGACGACGCGCCGGATGGCACGCCCATCATGCACATCGACGCCTTCGTGCGCGGCAAGGGCAAATTCATGATCACCAAGTACGTGCCCACCGACGAACGCAGCACGCGGCGTTTCCCGCTGCTGTTGACCACGGGCCGCATCCTGTCGCAATACAACGTGGGCGCGCAGACGCGACGCACGCCCAACGTGATGTGGCACGGCGAAGACGTACTGGAACTGCATCCGCAGGATGCCGAAGACCGGGGCGTGGCCGAAGGCGATTGGGTCGGCATCCAGAGCCGCGCGGGCGAGACCGTGCTGCGCGCGACGCTGACCGACCGCGTGCAGCCGGGCGTGGTATACACCACGTTCCACTTTCCCGAGTCCGGCGCCAACGTCGTCACGACGGACGCCTCCGACTGGGCGACCAACTGCCCCGAATACAAGGTGACGGCCGTGCAGGTCACGCGCGTGTCCCAGCCTTCGGAATGGCAGCGCCAATGGTCGCGCTTTGCCGACATCCAGCAAAAGCTGCTGCGCGAGCGATCGCGCGAAAGCGAAGCGGCGCTGACCGGGAAGTAACCCCCTGCCGGCCACGACCGCCCTGGATCCCATGACCACGCCCCCGTCTTCCCGCCCCGACTGCACGCAGACTCAGGTCAAACGCGTGCGGGGCGGCGCCATCGCCCCCGCCGCCGAAACCGACTTCGTCGCCGAGGAAACCCCGGTGGCCCTGGAATTCAACGGCATCAGCCACGCCACCATGCTGGCCACGCCCGCTGACCTGGAAGACTTCGCGGTGGGCTTCGCGCTGTCGGAAGGCATCATCGACGGCGTCAGCGACGTGCGCGGCATCGACCTGCTGCCGCAATGCGACGGCATCGTGATCCAGCTGGAAATCTCCAGCGCCTGCGAGGTGCGGCTGAAGACGCGGCGCCGCGCCATGGCCGGACGCACCGGCTGCGGCTTGTGCGGCGTGGAAACGCTGCCGGAAGTGCTGCGCCCCGTGGCGCCGGTGACGAACGGGGCGCCGGTGCGCATCGCCTCGGTGCTGGCGGCCATGCGCGACATGCGCGCCCGCCAGGCGCTGCACGACATCACGGGCGCCACCCATGCGGCGGGCTGGGCCGGCGCCGACGGCGCCGTGGCCCTGGTGCGCGAAGACGTGGGCCGGCACAACGCGCTGGACAAGCTTGTCGGCGCGCTAGCGCGCCAGGCCATGCATGCCGGCGACGGCATCGTGCTGGTGTCCAGCCGGGCCAGCTTTGAAATGGTGCAGAAGACGGCGGCCGCCGGCGTGGCCGTGCTGGCGGCGGTGTCCGCCCCCACGGCACTGGCCATCCGCCTGGCGCGCGACGCCCATGTCAGCCTGGTGGGCTTTTTGCGCAACGACGACGCCACGCTCTATTCCCACCCCGACCGCCTCATCCCCTGAACCGGACCCCGACACGCAATGGAAATCGGCAACCTCATCCGCATGGCCAACCGCATCGGCCAGTTCTTCGACGCCATGCCAGACCGGCACGAAGCGCTGGAAGGCGTGGCCAACCATATCCACAAGTTCTGGGAACCCCGCATGCGCAACGAATTGCTGGGGTTCCTGGAACAACGCCCCGACGGCGATGCCGGCGAAGAACAGTTGCATCCCCTGGTGCTGGACGCGGTAACGCAAAACCGCCAGCGCCTGACGCCTGCGCCCCGCGTGGGATAGCCGGGAAACACCGCTTTACCGCAGTCAGCAAGCAGTGACGGATTCAAAAAGAGGCCGCGCCACCGTTCTATTTCCGGTCGGCGCGCGCTATAAAGCCGCACCCCTGAGGAGACGACATGGAAAGCACCGCCACCCTGGACCTGCCCGGCTCAAGGCCGGGTTTTTTTGACAAAGAACGTACCATCGCCGGGCCGGGATTCTCGCGCTGGCTCGTGCCGCCGGCCGCCCTGGCCATCCATCTGTGCATCGGCATGGCCTACGGCTTTTCGGTCTTCTGGCTGCCGCTGTCCAAGATGGTGGGCGGTGCCAAGCCGCTGGCCTGCCCGGCCGACATGAGCCTTGCCGCCGAGCTGTTCACGACCAGCTGCGACTGGAAGATCTCGACCATGGGGTGGATGTACACCCTGTTCTTCGTGCTGCTGGGGTGCTCCGCCGCGCTGTGGGGCGGCTGGCTGGAACGCGCCGGCCCCCGCAAGGCCGGCGTCGTGTCGGCCCTGTGCTGGTGCGGCGGCCTGGTCATCTCGGCGATCGGCGTGTATCTGCACCAGATGTGGATGCTGTGGCTGGGGTCCGGCGTGATCGGCGGCATCGGGCTGGGGCTGGGCTATATCTCGCCCGTCAGCACGCTCATCAAGTGGTTTCCGGACCGCCGCGGCATGGCGACGGGCATGGCCATCATGGGCTTCGGCGGCGGCGCGATGATCGGCGCTCCGCTTGCCGACCTGCTGATGCGCCACTTCGCCACGCCGACCTCGCCCGGGGTCTGGCAGACCTTCCTGACGATGGCGGTGGTGTACTTCATCTTCATGATGTCCGGCGCGCTGGGCTACCGGGTGCCGCCCACGGGCTGGAAGCCGGAAGGCTGGTCGGCGCCGGCCAAGCAGGCCAACAACGCGATGATCACCAAGGGCCACGTCCACGTGAAGCGCGTCTGGGGCGTGCCGCAGTTCTGGCTGGTGTGGCTGGTGCTGTGCCTGAACGTGACGGCAGGCATCGGCATCCTGGGCATGGCCTCCCCCTTGCTGCAGGAGGTGTTCGGCGGCGGCCTGATCAACAAGCCGGAGCTGGGTTTCGCCCAGTTGGACAAGGATCAACTGGCTGCCATCGCCGCCATCGCGGCAGGCTTTACCGGCCTGCTCAGCCTGTTCAATATCGGCGGCCGCTTCTTTTGGGCAAGCCTGTCCGACAAGCTGGGCCGCAAGACGACCTACCTGATCTTCCTGGTACTGGGCTTCATCCTGTATTCCGCCATCCCCTGGACCGCGCATATCGGCGCCCTGGCGCTTTTCGTGGCGGCGTTCTGCGTGATCCTGTCGATGTACGGCGGCGGATTCGCCACGGTGCCGGCCTACCTGGCCGACCTGTTCGGCACGCAGATGGTGGGCGCCATCCACGGCCGCCTGCTGACGGCATGGTCGGCGGCGGGCATCTTCGGGCCAGTGCTGGTGAACTACATCCGCGAATACCAGTTGTCGATCGGCGTGCCGCGCGCGCAGGTCTACGACATCACCATGTACATCCTGGCGGGCATGCTGGTCGTGGGCTTCCTGTGCAACCTGGCGATCCGCCCGGTGAACCCGAAGTACTTCATGACGGACGAAGAGCTCGCGCAGGAGAAGGCGCTGGCGCACGAGCGCGCGGCCGCCGCCGAAACCCACGGGGTCGGCACCTCCACGTTCCGCACGCCGGCCGCCTTGGTGATGTTCGCCTGGGCTTGCGTGGGTATTCCGCTGGCCTGGGGCATCTGGATCACGCTGCAGAAGGCGGTCGTCCTGTTCCACTAAAAGCCGGTCCGGCTGCGCGGCGCCCTGGGGCTTCCCGAGGCGACGGGCAACGTCCAAGGGCGCGAAACTGCTACATTGGCAGCCCGCGCCCTTTCTTTTTATCTTCTGCCCATGATCCTGCCCCGTCCCCCCGTCTCTACCGGAGCGCCGCGTTGACCGCCCCTGAATTGCACTGGGAAGAAAATAGTGTCCCCCATTCCGCCCGCTGGCGCTCTGAAACCGGCGCGACGCCGCCCAAGCGCGTGGTGGTGGTGGACGACACCCTGACCGCGGACATGGCCTATCGCCAAGCCTGCGAAGGCGTGGGCCTGCTGTGGCGCGGCGACTTCCAGAACGCCCGCCTGCTGCTGCAGGCGATGACCCGGCGCGTGGACAAGCGTCCGCGCAAACCGGTGGAAACCTTGCTGGAAGCGTTCAACCAGCACCGCCAGATCCAGTCGCAGCGCGCCCGCATCCTGGGCATGCTGCTGATTCCGTTCGACGCCGGCCATGGCATTTCGCTGCGCCGCGCGCCCGACGCCCGGCAAGCCTGCGAGGAAGTCCACGGTCCGGCCGATGAGCCCTATGTGGCGTCGCTGCGCGAATTGCTGGGCCTGATCGGCGCCTTTGAATGGCGCAAGAAGGGCGTGGAGATTCCCGCCCTGAACAACCGCATCCACCCGCACTACGGCGTGTTTTCGCCGCTGCGCGGCGAATACGTGGAACTGGTGGCGAATACCCCGATGCCGCGTGGCGGCGTCGCCTTCGACATTGGCACCGGCACCGGCGTCCTGGCCGCGGTGATCGCGCGCCGCGGCGGCAAGCGCGTCATCGCCACCGACCAGGATCCGCGCGCGCTGGCTTGCGCCCGTGAAAACCTGGAACGCCTCGGCCTGGCCAAGCAGGTCGACGTGGTCGAAGCCGACCTGTTTCCCGAAGGCCGGGTATCGCTGATCGTCTGCAACCCGCCTTGGTTGCCCGCCCGCCCCAGCTCGCCCGTCGAACATGCCGTCTACGACCCGGACAGCCGCATGCTGCGCGGGTTCCTGAACGGCCTGACCGCCCACCTGACGCCGAACGGCGAAGGCTGGCTGATCCTGTCGGACCTGGCCGAGCACCTGGGCCTGCGTACCCGCGAACAGTTGATGGAAATGATCGAGACGGCGGGGCTGCGCGTCATCGAACGCATCGACACGCGCCCGACGCACGCCCGCGCCAAGGACCCGAGCGATCCGCTGTACGCGGCGCGCTCGAAGGAAGTCACGTCCTTGTGGAGATTGGGCGCCGCCGCCTGAACGCCGCAGCCTCTTCGAGGAGGCAACAAGCGCGCATAGCGTGTGCGGCAGGGGCTCCTTTCCCCGCCGGGCCGCCCCAAGGGGGAAAGCGCCCCCTCGGGGGGCAGCAAGCGCGCGTAGCGTGCGCGGCATGGGGGCTCCTTCCCCCGCCGGGCCGCCCCAAGGGGGAAAGCGCCCCCTCGGGGGGCAGCAAGCACGCGTAGCGTGCGCGGCGTGGGGGCTCCCTCTAGGCTTTCCCCGCCGCCACGTTGACGCTGATGGCGATGATGAAAACATTGAAAAAGAAAGCGATGACGCTGTGCATCAGCGCCATACGGCGCACGCGCCGGTTCACGATCTGCACGTCCGACACCTGGAACGTCATGCCCAGCACCAGCGCGAAATACGCAAAATCCCAGTAGTCGGGTTCGTGCGTGCCCGGAAAATCCAGGCCCTTGTGCGTGCCTGAGCGGTGCCCGTAATAGCCATGCGCGTAATGCAGGGCGAAGATCATGTTCATGTACAGCCACGACAGCACGATGGTCGCGGCCGCGGCCAGCATGTCCACCACGCCGCCCGCATTGCTTTCGCCGCGCAGTTCCACCCACAACGCCACCATCACCATGCAGGACAGCGCCACGCTGCTCCACAACACGCCCAAGCGCCCGACGTCCTGCTGCTTGGCGTGCACACGCATGGAGGCCGGGCTGGCCTGGCCGAACGCGCGGGCCGTGACCACCAGGAACACCAGCGCGGCCGCGTCAAAGCCCAGCAGCAGCGCCAGGCTGGGCGAGCGGCCCAACACATAGGCGATGCCGCCCGCCACCACGAACAGCAGGCCGCACAGCACCAGCCGGCGGTGCGCATGGAAGAAGGGCAGGCTTTCAACGGACGCCGCGGGGTCTTCGGCTTTCGGATCGTCCGGAATGGGCTTCGTCATGGGGGCTCCTACGCGCGGCAAGAGCCCTACGCTAACCGATCGCCAGCAAACCCACCAGCGCGCCGCCGAACAGCAACCACAGCGGATGGATGCGCGTGGCGCTGCCCAGCAACGCCACCACGGCGGTGATGGCCCCCAGCAGCCAGCTGTGCACGGACGCCTCGGTGATCAACGCGGCGCTGGCCGCCACCAGCCCGACGGTCATCGGGAAAATGCCGGCCTGGATGACGCCGCGCCACGGGCGGTCCTTGAACCGTTCCCACAAGCCCAGCGCCAGGATGGTGATCAGGGACGACGGGCCGAACTTGGCGATGGTCGTCACCAGCATGCCCCATCCCCCCGCCACATGCCAGCCGACCAGCGTGACGACCATCAGGTTGGGGCCGGGCGCTGCCTGGCCCAATGCGAACAAGGCGGAGAAGTCCGCGGCCGTCATCCAGCCGTGCACGTCCACGACCTGGCGCTGCATTTCGGGCAGGATGGTGTTGCCGCCGCCGAACGCCAGCACCGACAGCTGGGAAAAGATCAAGGCCAGCGAGATCAGGGTCTGAATCATCGACGTTGCCTCCAGACCAGCAGGATGCTCAGCGGCGTCAGCACCGCCATCGTCGGCAACAGCGGAATGCGCAGCACCGCGATCGCCACGAAACAGAGCGTGGCCACCACGCCGGCCAGCCAGTCACGGCGCTTGATCACGGGCACCCCGATCTTGACCGCCATCGAGATCAGCAAGCCCGCGGCGGCGGCCGCCAGGCCGGCGAACAAATGCTGGATGTGGGGATCGTTCTGGAACCGGTCGTACACCATGCCCAGCAGAATGACGATGGCGGACGGCGCCAGGATCAGGCCCATCAGCGCGGCGAACGCGCCCCGGGGGCCGCGGAACTTCATGCCCAGCGCCACCGACAGGTTGATGATGTTGCCGCCCGGCAGGAACTGGCACAGGCCCAGCAGATCGGTGAACTCGGACCCGCTCAACCAGCGGTGCTTCTCGACCACCATGCGGCGCGCCAGTGGCAGCGCGCCGCCGAAGGCCGTCAGGCCCAGCATCAGGAATCCGTAGAACAACTGCCCGCAAGTGGGGGGAGGCCGAAGATCGGCCTCGGAGGTGGAAAGTGCTGCATTCATGTTGTTATGGCCGGTCCGGGGACCGGTGGGCGAAGGCCGGCGCGTCGCCGCGCCAAGGGAAAGATAACGAGATGGCAGCCTACTCTTCGCCTCAGATAATGTCTAATATATGACTACTTAACCAATCATATTCATTGCATATGGCTTCAGTCGATCTGCGTCTTCTGCGCTACTTCCTGGCCGTGGCCGAGGAATCCCATCTGACCAAGGCCGCCGCCCGGCTGGGCATCCGCCAGCCGCCGCTCAGCCAGCAGATCCGCGTGCTGGAGCAGGAGCTGGGCGTAACGCTCTTTCACCGCTTGCCGCGCGGCATGGAACTCACCGAAAGCGGCCGCGCGCTGGTCGACGACGCGCGCAACATCATCGCGCTGGTGGACCAGGCGGTGGACGGGGTGCGCCGCGTCTCGCAAGGCGAAGCCGGCCGGCTGACCGTCGGCTTCACCGGATCGGCGGCGTTCCATCCCTTCGTGCCGTCGGTCATCCGGCGATTCCGCGAAAGCGCGCCCAACGTGCGGCTGGTGCTTGAAGAAAGCAGCACCGGCGAACTGCGCGAAGCCGTCAACGAAGGCCGCGTGGATGTCGCGTTCATCCGGGGTTCGTACGGACCCGGCCCTGGCGTGGTCGAGGAGACCGTGCTGGAAGAAACCATGCTGGCGGCGTTTCCGGCGGACCATCCCGCCGTCAAGGGCCGCACGCGGCGGCACATCGCGCTGTCCGAACTGGCCGAGGAGTCCCTGATCCTGTACCGCCGCCACAGCGGCCCCGGGCTGTACGACGCCATCATCACGGCGTGCAGCGCATCTGGCTTCAGCCCCCGCATCGCGCAGGAGGCGCCGCGCATGCTGTCCACACTGAGCCTGGTGGCCGCGGGGCTGGGCGTGTCGCTGGTGCCCGCATCGCTGCGCCGCGTGAACATCGAAGGCGTGGTGTACGTCAGCGTGACCGATCCGGTCGAATTGCGCGCCCCGCTGAACCTGATCTGGCGCGACGCGCCGCAGTCCGGCGCCACCCGCAAGCTGATCGAAGAGGTGCGCCGCCACCGCGAGCAACAGGCGAACTAGGGCCGGCGCTACACTGCCCGGCATCCGCATTCCGCACTTCCGACCATGATTTCCGAATCCCCCATCGGCATCTACGACTCCGGCGTCGGCGGCCTGAGCGTGCTGCGCGCCATCCGCGACGCGCTGCCCCATGAATCGCTGCTGTACGTGGCCGACTCGGCCCATGTGCCCTATGGCGAAAAAACGCAGGCCTTCGTCGAGCAACGCGCCCAGGCGCTGACCGATTATTTCGTGTCGCGCCAGGCGAAGGCCGTGGTGGTGGCCTGCAATACCGCCACCGCTGCCGCCATCGCGCCGTTGCGGCGCCGCCATCCCGGCCTGATCATCATCGGCGTGGAGCCCGCCATCAAGCCCGCCGCCCACCTGACGCACAGCGGCGTCGTGGGCGTGTTCGCCACCACCGGCACCTTGGCCAGCCCCAAATTCGCCACGCTGGTCCAACGCGAAGCGCCTGAGGTGCGCATCCTGCTGCGGCCGTGTCCGGAATGGGTCGCGCTGGTCGAACAAGGCGAACTGTCAGGGTCCCGGGTTGAGGCCGCCGTGCGCGCGCCCGTCGCGGAATTGCGCGCGGCCGGCGCCGATGTGCTGGTGCTGGGCTGCACCCATTTCCCGTTCTTGCGCGACGCGATCCAGGCGGCCGCCGGCCCCGGCGTTCCCCTGCTGGAAACCGGGACCCCCGTGGCGCGCTGGCTGCGGCACCAGTTGCAGGAGCGCGGCCTGCTGCGCGAAGCCGGCCCGGGCGAATTGCGGCTGGAGACCACCGGCAGCGCGCCAGCGCTGGCGGCGCTGGCCAGCCGCCTGCTGGGCTCGCCGCTGGAGGCGGCGGCCACGCCCGAGCGCTGGCGCTGAGCCAGTCCCGGAACAAGCGGGCGGGTTGATCCGGCGCATGCCCGGGCGGGCAAAACAGGCGAATAATTCGAATACAGTAGAAGCCTCCGCCTCCCGCGGCTCGCACACAATAAGGAGACGACGATGAAACGCATCCTGATTCCCGTGGATGGCTCGCAACCTGCCCTCCATGCCGTCCAGGCCATGTTGACGGCACGCGCCTATGATCCCGTCGAACGCGTGGACCTGCTCAGCGTCCAGATCCCCCTGAAATCCGGCAAGATCGGCCGCGGCCTGTCGCAAGCCGAGATCGACGCCTATTACCAGGACGAGGGCCGCGCCGCCCTGGAGGAGGCCAGCCGCCTGTTGTCGCAGGCCGGCGTGCCCTTCGAGGCGCGCGTCGAGATCGGCGCGGCCGCCGACACCATCGTCCGCATCGCCGGCGAAACGGGCGCCGACGAGATCTTCATGGGCTCGCGCGGCCTGGGATCGGTGTCGTCGCTGTTCATGGGATCCGTCGCCACCCGTGTCCTGCACCTGACGGAATTGCCCGTCACGCTGGTCAAATGACGCATCAAGGAGCATCCATGCTGAACATCCTGGTCCCGGTCGACGGCTCCGACAATGCCAACCGCGCCGTGCTGCATGCCCGCCAATTGGCCGCAGGCGCTGCCTCCGCGCGCATCCACCTCCTGAACGTCCAGACGCCTACGCAAGGGCGCGCTGGGCTGTCTCGGCTGATCACGCAAGACATGATCGACGAGTTCTATGCCCGCGAAGGCCAGGAAGCCACCAACGAGGCGCGCCAGTTGCTGGACGTGGCGGGCGTGGACTACACGAGCCACGTCGAATTCGGCCATGCCGCCACCGAGATCGCCGGCTACGCGCGCGACCACGGTTGCGCCCGCATCGTGATGGGCACGCGGGGCAACGGCACGCTGGCCAACATCCTGATCGGCTCGGTCGCCAATCAGGTGCTGCAGTTGGCGGACGCACCCGTCACGCTGGTGAAGTAAGGCCCACGCGGGCGTTCAAGCCGAAGGCAGCCACAACGACACCCGCAACCCGCCCAGCGGCGAGCGTCCTGCGCGGACCTCGCCGCCGTAGGTGCCGGCCAGATCGCGCACGATATCCAGGCCCAGGCCCGAACCCGGCAATTTTTCATCCATGCGCACGCCGCGCAGAAAGATGCGTTCGCGGGCGTGGTCTTCAATGCCGGGGCCATCGTCGTCGATGTGCAGCAGCAAGCGTCCGGCGGCGGCCGGCTCGGCCGTGATCCGCACCAGGCTTGCCGCCCACTTGCAGGCGTTGTCCAGCAAATTGCCCAGCATCTCCTGCAGGTCCTGCTGTTCGCCGCGAAAGACCAGCCCCGGCGATATGCCCGCCGCATCGATGCGCAGGCCGCGCTGCGCGTACAGGCGCTGCATGACGCGCACCAGCCCCTGCACCGCATCCGGCAGCGGGGCGCGGCCGTCGGCGGCGCCGGACGATGCGGCGGCCCGGGCGCGCGCCAGGTGATAGTCGATCTGCCGGTTCGCCATCCCCACCTGCTCTTGCACCAACGACGCCGGCACGCTGGCCTCGCGCGACGCCGCGTTGGCCAGGATGGTCAGCGGCGTCTTGACCGCATGCGCCAGATTGCCCGCCTGGGTGCGCGCGCGTTGCACGATGTCGGCGTTCATCGCCAGCACCTTGTTGAAGTCGTCGACCAATGGCTGGATCTCGCTGGGAAAGCGTCCTTCGATCCGGCTGCTGTCGCCCGCGTTCTGCTTGGCCAGTTGGCGCCGCAGGCGCGCCAGCGGCCGCAACCCGACCACCACCTGGACCACCGCCGCCGCCGTCAGTCCGGCGGCCAGCGCGCCCAGCGCAATGGCCAGCATGTGGTTGAAGCGGCTGATGGGTTCGGCCAGCACGCGGCGGTCGGCCGCCACGACCAGCCGCAGCGGCGCCGCGTCTTCTTCCGCCGGTTTCAGGATGCGCGCCACCGCCTCCAGGCTGCGTCCGCCCGGTCCCGCGATGTCATACGTCTGGTCGCCGGCCTCGGCCGCTTGTCGTGGCACGGACGGCACCTCAAGCGTCTGGTCCCACAGGGACCGCGAGCGCGCCGCGCCAGTCATCGCCGGCCGGCCGCCGTCGGCCAGCCGGTCGACTTGCCAGTACAGGCCGGACAGCGGCTGTTCCAGACGAGGATCGTTCGGCGGCGGGTCCACCACCGGGCGGCCCTCCGGGCCGGCATTGACCGCTGCGGTCAGCTGATTCAGATGCAGGGTCAGTTCGGCCTGCAATTGCTGGGTGATGTGCTGGCGAAACAGGCTGGCCAGCCCCCAGCCGGCCAGGGCTACGGACACGAGGATCCAGGCCAGCGTGCCGGCAAGCAGGCGCAGCCGCAACGAACCCAGCATGCCCGCGCGCGCCGGCGTCATCCCTGCGCCGCCAGCCGGTAGCCCAGTCCGCGCACGGTTTCGATCGTGTCGGGTGGCAGCTTCTTGCGCAGGCGGCCGATGAAGACTTCGATGGTGTTGGAGTCGCGGTCGAAATCCTGCGCATAGATGTGCTCGATCAGCTCCGTGCGCGACACCACGTCGCCCGCGCGCTGCATCAGCACCGACAACACCTTGAATTCGTGGCTGGTGAGCGTCAGCGCCTGGCCGTCGATCGTGACCTTGGCCTGCCGCGTGTCCAGCATGAGCGGGCCGCAGCGCCATTGCGCGCTGGAATGCGCCGTGCTGCGCCGCAGCAGCGCGCGCACCCGCGCCAGCAATTCTTCCATGTGGAAGGGTTTGGTGAGGTAGTCGTCCGCCCCGGCGTCGATGCCGGCCACCTTCTCGTGCCAGTTGTCGCGCGCGGTCAGGATCAGGACGGGCATGTCGCGCTGGGCAGCTCGCCACTGCTTCAGCACGGTCAACCCGTCCATGACGGGCAGCCCCAGGTCCAGCACGACCGCGTCGAACGCTTCCACGTCGCCCAGGAAACGCGCCGATTCGCCATCGCCGGACACGTCCACGGTGTAGCCCGCGCCGCGCAGCGCGTCGGCCAGTTGGCCGGCCAGCGTGGGTTCGTCTTCCACCACGAGTATGCGCATCAGTCCTTGCCCTTGAATTTGATGTCGCGGCCCTTCACGGCCAGCAGCGCGCCGTCGCGCGCGTCGATCTTCAGCTTCAAGATGCCGCCGCCCGCCTGCAGCACCCGGATCTCGTAGATGAATTCGTCGTCGTCCTCTTCGAACTCGACCTTGACCACCTGCCCGGGAAAATCGCGTTCGACGATATCCAGCACCGCGCCCAGCGGCAAGACCTTGCCGGCTTCCAGGGCCTGGCGCGCGCGCTCGTGGTCGCTGTCGCCGGCCAGTCCGCTGACCGGCCCCACGGCCAGCGCAAGCGCCAGCGCGCAGGCGGACAACAGGATGCCGCCGCGTGTGCGCCGGGTCGGGTGGGGCTGCCGCAATGCCGGACCTCTTGGAAAAAATTGGGGGATGGATCGTCTTTTATACCGCGCCGGCGATGAACCTGACATGAACGGCGGCTTCAGAAATGGTTCATGCGCCAACCCGAATAATGGGCACAAGGTCACCACAACGGCCTGCTTTTTCCCCCTTTTACCCTAGGAGCTACCCATCATGACGCGTATTCAGAAAACCTTGGCCGCCCTGGCTATCGGCGCTTCGTCCCTGGTCGCGGGCACCGCGGTCCATGCGCAGGCCGCTGCGCCGGCCGCCCCCGCCGCCGCCGCCGCCAACCCGGCCGCCCCGATGCTGACGATCCGGCAGGTGTACGACAAGATGGAAGCTGCCGGCTACCGCAATATCTCCGAGATCGAACGCTCCAGCAAGCACGGCTACGAGGTCAAGGCGTATGACCCGCAAGGCCAGCGCGTGAAGCTGTATGTGGACCCGCAATCGGGCGCGGTCACGCGCAGCCGCTTCGACGACTGACCCGGACGTACGGCGGGCGGGCCGTGTGAGTATGATGGAACGCACAGATAGCCCTGGAGTCGCATCATGCCTGTCCTGCGTATCCTGGCGGCGGCCAGCCTGGCCCTGGCCGCGCTAAGCGCCTGCGGCGAAGTCGCCACCCTGCCCGTCGAAGCCGGCATGGGTCCGACGCCGGCACTGCCCCCACCCAACACCACCCTGATCCCCACCGTCAACACGGCCAAAGCCGTCGGCTGGATCGCGGGCGCGCAACCCGTGGCGGCGGCCGGCCTGGCCGTCAACGCCTTTGCCAGTGGCCTGGACCATCCCCGCTGGCTGTACGTCCTGCCCAACGGCGACGTGCTGGTCGCCGAGACCAACGCGCCGCCCAAGCCGGAAGCAGCCTCCGGCGGGTTGAAGGACTGGGCCGCGGGCCTCGTCATGAAGCGCGCCGGCGCCCGGACCGCCAGCGCCAACCGCATCACCTTGTTGCGCGATACCGACCACGACGGCGTTGCACAAACGCGCAGCGTGCTGCTGCAGGGCCTGAACTCGCCCTTCGGCATGGCACTGATCGGCAACCAGCTGTATGTGGCCAATGCCGACGCCGTTCTGCGCTTTCCGTACGAAACCGGCCAAACGCAGATCACGGCCCCGGGCGTGAAAGTCACCGACCTGCCCGCCGGCATCAATCACCACTGGACCAAGAACCTGATCGCCAGCCCTGACGGGCGCAAGCTGTACGTCTCCGTCGGATCGAACAGCAACGTCGCGGAAAACGGCATGGAGATCGAGGAAGGCCGAGCCGCCATCTGGGAAATCGACGTGGCCAGCGGCAGCAAGCGCCTGTACGCCACGGGCCTGCGCAACCCCGTCGGCATGGCCTGGGCGCCCGACGGCAAGACCTTGTGGACTGCCGTGAACGAACGCGACGAGCTAGGCAGCGACCTGGTGCCCGACTACATGACCTCGGTGCGCGACGGCGGCTTCTATGGCTGGCCGTACAGCTATTTCGGGCAGCACGTGGACACCCGCGTCACGCCGCCGCGGCCGGAGCTGGTGGCGCGCGCCATCGTGCCCGACTATGCACTGGGCCCGCACACCGCGTCGCTGGGCCTGGCCTGGTCGGGCAACACCCGGCTGCCCGCCCCCTACGCGGGTGGCATGTTCGTGGGCCAGCACGGCTCGTGGAACCGCGACCCTCGCAGCGGCTACAAAGTGATCTTCGTGCCCTTCTCCGGCAATGCGCCCGCGGGCGAAGCGCGCGACGTGCTGACGGGCTTCTTGAACGAAAGCGGGCAGGCGCAGGGCCGGCCCGTAGGCGTGGCCGTCGACAGCCAGGGCGACCTGCTGGTGGCTGACGATGTCGGCAATGTGATCTGGCGCGTCAGCCCGAAACTGTGACGTTTCCGGGGCCGCCGGCGCAAGCCAATGCCAGCCCCCTTGCGTTCGGTCAAACCCCTTGCAGGTGGCGTCGCGCGTTATGGCGTACAGTGGGGCGAGAATGTGGTGTCGCCGGTCCGCGGCACATTGCGCTGGCCGGAAATTCCGCTCCCCTCGAAACATTGGAGGCATGAATATGATGTTCAAGAAACTCTGCGTCGCGGCGGTCCTCGCTGTCGCGTCCGCGCCGGTCCTGGCCGCCGAATGCTCGGTCGATATCGCCGGCAATGACCAGATGCAGTTCGACAAGAAAGAGATCACGGTCAGCAAGAGCTGCAAGCAGTTCACCGTGAACCTGAAGCACCCCGGCACGCTGGCCAGGAACGTCATGGGCCACAACTGGGTCCTGACCACCACGGCCGACATGCAAGGCGCGGTGAACGACGGCATGGCCGCCGGCCTGGACAACGACTACGTCAAGAAAGACGACGCCCGCGTCATCGCCCACACCAAGGTCATCGGCGGCGGCCAGACGGATTCCGTCACGTTTGACGTCAGCAAACTTGCCGCCGGCACCGACTACACCTACTTCTGCTCCTTCCCCGGCCACTTCGCGCTGATGAAGGGCACGCTGAAGCTGGTCGACTGACCTGCCCGGGGCGGCACGCCGCCCTGACGGTTGCCTGCACGGGCTCCGCAGCCTTGGTTCGCCAAGGTTGCGGAGCCCGTTTCCATCAGGAGCGCGGGCGCCATCGCGGCGCCCCTGCCGCCAACGCGGGAACCTGCCCGCGCCGCGATCCGCCCCCCTACAATGGCCGCTTCCTCGACAACACGGAAAAGGAGCAGGCATGAGCACGGAAAAAGTAGCAATCGTGACGGCGGGCGGCAGCGGCATGGGCGCGGCGGCGGCGCGCAAGCTGGCGGCCGACGGATACCGCGTGGCCATCTTGTCTTCGTCCGGCAAAGGCGAAACCCTGGCGCAGGAACTGGGCGGACTGGGCGTCACCGGCTCCAACCGCTCTCCTGAAGACCTGGCCCGCCTGGTGGAAACCACCCTGCAGAAATGGGGCCGCGTGGACGCCGTGGTCAACAGCGCCGGGCATGGCCCGAAAGGCCCGTTGCTGGAGATCAGCGATGACGACTGGCACCTGGGCATGGAGTTCTACCTGCTGAACGTGGTGCGCATCACGCGCCTGGTCGCACCGGTGATGAAGCAGCAGAAATCGGGCGCCATCGTCAACATCTCGACCTACGCCACCTTCGAACCCGAAGCGCTGTTCCCGACCTCCGGCGTGTTCCGCGCGGGGCTGGCCGCTTTCACCAAAGTGTTCTCGGACGAGTACGCCGAACACAATGTGCGGATGAACAACGTGTTGCCGGGTTTCATCGACAGCCTGCCGGAAAAGGACGACCGCCGCGTGCGCATCCCGATGGGCCGCTACGGCACCGCCGAAGAAGTGGCCGACCTGATCGCGTTCCTGGCGTCCGACGCGTCGTCCTACATCACCGGCCAGAACATCCGCATCGACGGCGGCATCACGCGCTCGGTCTGAGCCTCATGCTTTTGGATTAAGCCTCTCGTCCGAATGACGGTATTGAACGCCGCCCGGCGCTTTTAGTACCGTAGGTTTTCGCATTCGACGAGAGGCTTGCGATGACCGTCACCCCAGGCCAGGCGTCGCGCTTTCTGGCGCAAGCCACCTTCGGGCCCACGCCGTCCCAGATCGACGCCGTGGTGCGCGACGGCTATGCCGCGTGGCTGGACGCGCAGTTGGCGATGCCGCCTTCGCAGACCCATTTCGACTGGCTGCTGCAACAGAGGAAGAACACCGAGGCCTTCAAGGGCAACGGCATCAACGCCCCGCTGGAATCCACGCTGTGGCGCAAGTTCATCAGCGCGGAAGACCAGGTGCGCACGCGCGTGGCGTTCGCGCTGTCCGAGATCTTCGTCGTGGGGGTGCAATCCATCACCGCGTCATGGCCGCTGTTCGGGGCGGCGGGTTTCATGGACCTGCTGGCCGAGCACGCCCTGGGCAATTACCAGGACCTGCTGACCGCCGTCACCCAGAACCTGTCGATGGGCTGCATGCTGACCTATCGCGGCAACCGCAAGGAAGACCCCAAGACCGGCCGCCACCCCGACGAAAACTATGCGCGCGAGGTCATGCAGCTGTTCAGCATCGGCCTGCTGGAACTGGCCCCGGACGGCACCGTCAGGAAAGTGGACGGCGCCCCGGTCGAAACGTATACGAACGCCGACGTGCAGGGGCTGGCCAAGGTGTTCACGGGATGGGACATCAACGGGCCGGAGACCGACGTGGAATTCCACCGGCGTCCGATGGCGTTGAACAACGCGCTGCACTCGATGGCCGAAAAGCGTTTCCTGGGCGCCGTGATTCCGCCGGGCACGGACGGGCGCCTGTCGCTCAAGCGCGCCATGGACGTCATCTGCGCGCATCCGAACGTGGGCCCCTTCATCGGCATGCAACTGATCCAGCGGCTGGTGACCAGCAATCCCAGCCCCGCCTACGTCGGCCGCGTGTCGGCGGTATTCGGCGACGACGGGCAAGGCCGGCGCGGCAATCTCAAGGCAGTCGTGCGCGCGATCCTGCTGGACCCCGAAGCGCGCAATCCCGACCTGGGCGATCCGGGCTGGGGCAAAGTGCGCGAGCCCATCCTGCGCTTCTCAGGCTGGGCGCGGGCCTTTGGCGCCACCTCCACCAACGGCGCCTGGGCCATGCCCGACACGACGGACAACACGATCCGGCTGGCGCAAAGCCCGATGCGGTCCGCCACCGTATTCAACTTCTTCCGCCCCCGCTACACGCCGCCCGTCACGGAACTGGCCAGGCGGCATCTGGTAGCGCCGGAGCTGCAGATCACCGACGAGACCAGCATCGCCGGCTATCTGAGCTTTCTGGCCATCTACGCCGACCGGGGCTGGGAAGACCTGCAGACGACCTATGCGCCGGAAGTCGCGCTGGCGCACGACCCGCAGGCGCTGGTGGCGCGCGTGGCGCTGTTGTTGGCCGGCGACGCGTTCAGCGCGCAAACAGCCGGCGCCATCGCCGACGCCGTCGCCACCCTGCCCGCCAGTCGACCGCGCGACCGCGTGCGCGCCGCCATCCTGCTGGTGGCGGCCACCCCTGAATACCTGGTGCAGAAATGACGCGATCCCACGATGCCGACCGTCGCGCCTTTCTCCTGCGGGCCTGCGCGCTGGGCGCGACGGGCGCCGCTGCGCCGCTGGCCCTGAACCTGGCGGCGCTGGGCGCCGCCGCCGCCCAATCCGCCCCGCCCTCGTACAAGGCGCTGGTCTGCGTGTTCCTGTACGGCGGCAATGACCCCTACAACACGCTGGTGCCCTTCGACGACGCCGCCTACCGCGCCTATGCCGCCGCCCGCGGCGACATCGCGCTGCCCCGCGACGCCTTGCGCGCCACGGCCTTGCGCGGCAAGGTTCCTGCCGCCGCCGGCGCGCAGTTCGCGCTGGCGCCCGCGCTGGGGCCACTGGCGCCGCTGTACGAGAACGGCCAGATGGCGGCGCTGCTGAACGTCGGGCCGCTGGTCGTGCCGACCTCGAAGGCCGACTACATCAGCGCCCGCGTGCCGCTGCCGCCCAAGCTGTTTTCCCATAACGACCAGCAGTCGTATTGGCAGGCGCTTGCGCCGGAAGGGGCGGCGTCGGGCTGGGGCGGCCGCTTGACCGATCTCTTCGCGGGCGCCAATGCGCAGCGCACGTTTACCGGCATCACCGCAGGCGGCAGCACGGTGCTGCTGGCCGGGCGCAAAGTCGCGGGCTATCGGGTGGGCATCAACGGGTCCACCCCGATCGAGCTGCTATACCGCGACATGTACGGCTCCAGCACCTGCACCGCATTGCTGCGCCAGCTGATCACGCAACCGCGTGAACACTTGATGGAACGCGAGTTGTCGCGCATCGCCGCGCAGTCCATCAACGCCGACACGCAGCTGCGCGCCGCGCTGGCCGACGTGGCCGTGCCGGGAGATTTCAATTCGCCGCTGGCGCAGCAATTGAAGATCGTGGCACGCATCATCGGCGCGCGTCAGGCATTGGGCGCGCGGCGCCAGGTGTTCTTCGTGTCCCAGAACGGCTATGACAACCACACGGGCCTGAACGACACCCATCCCGCGCTGTTGCGGGAACTGGGGCAATCGTTGGCCGTATTCCAGGCGGCGCTGTCGTCGCTGGGCGTGGCGGACCAGGTGACGACGTTCACGGCGTCCGAATTCGGACGCACGCTGGGATCCAACGGCAACGGCTCGGACCACGGCTGGGGCTCGCATCATCTGGTGCTGGGCGGCGCGGTCAACGGCGGCCGCACCTACGGCACCCACCCCGAGATCGCCCTGGACGGCCCCGGGTTCGTCGACAACGGGCGGCTGCTGCCCACGCTGGCGGTGGACCAGTTGGGAGCCTCGCTGGGCGCCTGGTTCGGCGCCGGCCGCGACGAGCTGGGGATGGTGTTTCCCAATTTGCGGCATTTCGATGCGGGAAATCTGGCCACATTGATGCGCTGAGGGCGCGAGACGGGGGGCAGGCGCCCGTTTCCGCGGCACGCCTGTGCCCATCCGGCGGGCCGCCCCCTGGCGTCCGCCGTCCAACCGCTCTATAACCTCATCCATCAGGCCGGCAATCCGGCCGCACGCTACCCCGGCCCCCTCCTTCCATTCCCATGACCCCGACCCACTCCCTGGCGTTGCAGCCCGCCACCGACGACGATCTGCCCTTCTTGCTGACGCTGCGCAAGTCCACCATGCAGGCGCATCTGCAGCGCGCTGGCGCGCCGCTGGATGATGAACACCATCTGGCCCGCATCCGTTACCACTTCGACGACGCGCAGATCGTCTGGCTGGACGGCCGGCCCGCCGGCTTGTTCAAGCATTACCGCGATCCGGCGGGCTGGCGCATCGTGCAGATCCAGATCGATCCGGCTTTCCAGGGCCGGGGGCTGGGCCGCCGCCTGCTGCAAGGCGTGCTGGACCAGGCGGACGCGGAAGGCGCGCCCGTCACCCTGAGCGTGTTGAAAGGCAACCCCGCCCAACGCCTTTACGAGTCGCTGGGCTTCACCCCCATCGAGGAGACCCCGCTGGAATTTGAAATGCGTTACGAACCCGGCGCGGTACGGCCGGCCGGCTGACCTTTGCAAATTCTTTTGGCCAGGGCGGAATAACACCGCACCGGCCGGCGTCTGTAGAGGGCAGTCCCCCACTTTCCTATCTACGAGGCACAACATGCGCAATCACATCGCCGCCGCCCTGGTTCTCGGTTCCGCCGCCCTGTTCTCGGCCGGCGCCCACGCCCAGGCCGTCAAGACCCAGGACGGCATCCTGGTCAATAGCGCGGGCATGACGCTCTACACCTTCGACAAGGACGCCGGAGGCAAAAGCGCCTGCAACGACCAGTGCGCCAAGATCTGGCCCCCCGTCACCGCTGCCGCCGATGCCAAGCCCATGGGCGACCTGACCGTCATCACCCGTGACGACGGCTCCAAGCAATGGGCCCACAAGGGCAAGCCCATCTACCTGTACGCCAAGGACGCCAAGCCGGGCGACAAGACCGGCGACAACTTCAAGGACGTCTGGCACGTCATCAAGCCCTGATCCGGCCTGCCCCGCCCCGTTGTCCCCGAGACCATGCGCGCCGAAGACGAAGCCCTGATCCTGGCTTGCATCCCCAGCCTGCGGCGTTACGCCCGCGGGCTGACGGGCGACCTCCACCGGGCTGACGACCTGGTCCAGGACACGCTCGAGCGCGCATGGAGCCGCTATTCGCGATGGCAACGGCGCGGAGAACTCCGCGCCTGGATGTTCGGCATCATGCATAACCATTTCATCGACGGCGTGCGCGCCAACAACCGGCGGGCGGACCAGACCGCCCCGGGCGACATGCCCGACGCCCCGGTGCGCGCCACGCAGACCGACCACCTGGAGGTGCGCGACCTGGACCGCTGCCTGCAAGCCCTGCCGGCCGAACAGCGGGAAGTGCTGTTGCTGATTTGCGTGGAAGACCTGTCCTATCAGGAAACCGCCCAGGTACTGGACGTGCCCATCGGCACGGTCATGTCCCGGCTGTCGCGCGCCCGTGAAAAACTGGGTGCGCTGATGCAAGGGCGCGACACCGTCAGCCGGCTGCATCGCGTGAAATGACATGAACGACAAACACCTTCATCCCGTTCCCGGCACCGGCACCCCCATTACCGAAGCCGATCTGCATGCCTATGCGGACGGCCAGTTGCCCCCTGCCCGCCGCGCCGAAGTCGACGCCTTCCTGGCGGCCCACCCGCAGGACCAGACCCGGGTCGACGACTGGCAGGCGCAACGCCGCGCCCTGCATGCCCTGCTGGACCCGGTCCTGGACGAACCCCTGCCGTTGCGGCTGCCGCTGAAGGCGCCCGCGCGCCATGTCCCGTGGCGCGCCCTGGCCGCCAGCGTGGCGATCGCCGCCGTCAGCGCCAGCGCGGCCTGGATCACCCGGGGCGCGATGGATGCGCGCCACCTGCAGACCGTGCTGGCCACCGCCAGCCCGGAACGCGCCGCCGGCGGCTACGCCCAGCGCGCCGCCATCGCGCACGCGGTCTATGCGCCCGACATGGGGCGCCCCGTGGAAGTCAGTGCCGAAAACGAGAAAGGCCTGGTGACATGGCTGACCAAACGCATGGGTGCGCCGATGCGTGCACCGTCGCTGACGCAAGCAGGTTATGAACTGGTGGGCGGCCGACTGTTGCCGGGCGGCGCCGGGCCCGTGGCCCTGTTCATGTATGGCGCGGCAGACGGCCAGCGCCTGACGCTCTACGTGACCCGCGAAGCCGCAGGCGGCCAGACCGCCTTTCAATTCACGCAGGAAGGCCCGGTGCGGGTGTTCTATTGGGTGGAAGGGCAGTTCGGGTACGCGCTATCGGGCGCCGTCAGCCGGGATGAACTGCAACGCGTATCGCAAGAGGTCTATAAGCAGTTGCAGGGGTGATGGGTCATCCCCCCGCCCCGTTTTCGCGGGCCGCATGCAGCATGTGCAGCGTGATCTTGCGCACTTCGGCCTTGCTCATTTCAATATGCGAACGCAACATGCGCGTGGCCTCGTCCGCGCGGCGCGCCAACACGGCGCGCAGGATCGCAGCGTGTTCGTCGTAGGTGGCGTCCACGCGGAAATCCTTCGTGAAGTCCAGCCGCCGCACGATGCGGATCTTCTCGGTGACGTCGCGGTGGATCTGCGCCATCTCCGGGTTGCCGGCGGCCGCCACCAGCGAACAATGGAACGCCTCGTCCAGCTGCGCCACCAGCCTGCCATCCAGGATGCGCTGCGCAGGCGGCACCAGCCACACGTCGGTCAACGCGCCCAGGATGCCGGCGTCGTCCATGTTTTCCCGCGCGCACAGCTTGTCGACCGCCGCCTGCTCCAGCACCACGCGCACGTCATATAGCGCTTCAAAGCGTTCGAAATCGAACGGCCGTACTTGCCAACCGCTGCGCGGGCGCGCCAGCACGAAGCCTTCGCGTTCCAGCCGGACCAGGCCCAGCCGCACCGGCGTGCGGCTGACGCCCAGCCGCGCCACCAGATCGGCTTCGGTGAAGCGTTCGCCCGGCATCATGCGGAAGTCGAACAGGTCATCCTTGATGCGCTGGTAGACCTGGTCGGCCAGCGACCCGGCCAGCGCAGGCGCCTGCCGGATGGCCGGGCTGACCTGTACGGATTCCAGGCGCATCATCCGGCCACGGTGCAGGTGGCGTCTTCCGCCAGCACGATCAGCGGATCGCCCGCGTTCACGGGCTTGCCCGGCACGCAGCCGATGGCCGTGACGGTGCCCGCGGCCGGGGCGATGACGGAAAGCTCCATCTTCATCGCCTCGACGACGACCAGCGTATCGCCGGCGGATACGCTCTGGCCCACCTGGACGGGGATCTTCCAGATGTTGCCGCACATGTCGGCGCTGACCAGCCGTTCGCCGTCGCGCAGCGCCGTTTCGGCCTCGGGTTCGGCGAGGGCGTGCTCCACCACCGCCTCCTCGGTTTTCCACAGCGCCACTTCGGCGTCGAAGGCGCTCTTCTGGCGCGTCTGGAACACGGCGATGCTATCGGCCTGCTCGTCCAGGAAGCGCTGGTGCGCGGCGAAGTCGAACACTTCCTCCTCGATGCGGACGGTGGCCCGCCCTTCGCGGAAATCCTCGCGCAGCACATCCAGTTCGGCCTCCGTCACCGGATAGAAGCGCACCTGATCGAAAAAGCGCAGCAGCCAGGGCTTGCCGTCCTGGAACACGGGGTTCTTCAGGAACTTGTTCCAGATGGGCAGGGTGCGGCCCACCAATTGATAGCCGCCGGGCGAATCCATGCCGTAGATGCACATGTACACGCCGCCGATGCCCACCGTGCCCTCGGCCGTGAAGGTGCGGGCGGGGTTGTACTTGGACGTCAGCAAGCGGTGGCGAGGATCGATCGGCACGGCGCAGGGCGCGCCCAGGTACACGTCGCCCAGACCCATGATCAGATAGCTGGCGTCGAACACGATGTCGCGGACGTCGTCGCGGCTGGCCAGTCCGTTGATCCGCTGGATGAAGTCCACATTGTTCGGCAGCCATGGCGCGTTGGCGCGCACGGTTTCCTGATAGCGCTGCACGGCGCCCAGGGTGGCCGAGTCCTCGAAAGCCATCGGCAGGTAGACCACGCGCGTGGGGACTTTCAGCGTGGCCACATCAGCCAGGCCTTCCTCGATTTCCAGCAGCCGCGCGATCAGCGCGCCCTGCAGGATCAGTCGGCTGTCATAGCGGATCTGCAGCGACCGCACGCCGGGCGACAGTTCCAGCACGCCTGCGATCGGGCCGGCGTTCAGCGCTTCCATCAGCAGGTGGATGCGCATGCGCAGCGCCAGGTCCAGCACGTTGTCGCCATACTCCAGCAGCAGGTAGCCGTCGCCCGCCTGGCGGTACGACACCGATGGGCGGGAGCCGGCCGCCGGCAGCGCCGCGACGATGGTCTCGGATACCGTCGCGGGAACCGGCGACGGCTCGGTCGCGGCAAGCGCCGCCGCCGACAACGCGGTCACGCTCTGGTCCTGCGCTGCTTCCAGCGCCACGGCCTGCGGGTAGTCGATACGGACGAAGCGGATGCGGTCGCCCGGCTTGACCTGCCCCACCTTCCAGAGCTCGGCCCGCGCAATCGTGACGGGGCAGACGAAGCCGCCCAGGCTGGGGCCGTCGCGCGTCAGGATGACGGGGCTGTCGCCCGTGAAATTGATGCTGCCGATGGCGTATTCGCAATCGTGGATATTGGACGGATGCAGGCCGGCCTCGCCGCCGTTCTCGCGGGCCCAGGTGGGCTTGGGGCCGATCAGTCGCACGCCCAGCCGGTTGGAGTTGTAGTGCACTTCCCAATCGGCGGCGAAGAAGGCCTCGATGGCCTCGGGCTGGAAAAAGTCCGGCGCGCCATGCGGACCGTACAGCACGCCGATCTGCCACGTGTTGCCGTAGACGGGGATCATGTCGGCCGGCGCGGCCTGCGGCGCGGCCGCGGGCGCCTGCCCGCCCTCCAGTTCCGGCCGCACCACCGGCAGCATGTCGCCCACGCGCAGCGTGCGCCCGGCGTGGCCGCCGAACTGGCCCAGCGCGAAGGTCGAGCGGCTGCCCAGGTAGACAGGCACGTCCAGGCCGTTGCGCACGGCCAGATAGCTGCGGCACCCTGACAGCGCGCGGCCGGTGGCCAGCACCTGGCCCGAGCGCACGGCGATGGGCTGCCACATCGGCACCGGCTCGCCGTCCAGCGTGGCGGCGCACTCGGCGCCCGTCAGGGCCACAATGGCGTCGCCATGGAAACGCAGCGTGGGGCCGACCAGCGTGGCCTCGATGCCCGCCGCGTCCGGCGCGTTGCCGACAATGCGGTTGGCCACGCGGAACGCGTAGTCGTCCATCGGGCCGGACGGCGGCACGCCGATGTCCCAATAGCCGACGCGGCCCGGATAGTCCTGCACACTGGTGTAAGTGCCGGCCTCCAGCACTTCGATGGCGGCCGGCCGGTAGGCAAAGCTTTCCAGAAAGCGCGTGGACAGCTTGCCCGCGCGGAAACGTTCGTCGGCCACGATCTGGCGCAGGTAGTCCAGGTTGGTGGCGATGCCGTGCAGCCGCGTGCGGGCCAGCGCGTCCGCCAGCTTGTCCAGCGCGGCCTCGCGCGTCTGCGCATGCACGATCAGCTTGGCCAGCATGGGGTCATAGAAGGCCGGCACCTCGGTGCCGGTCGTGACCCAGCCATCCACCCGCACGTCATCGGGGAACGACACCTCGGTCAGCACCCCGGGCGACGGCTGGAACTGGCGCAGCGGGTCTTCGGCGTACAGCCGTACCTCAATCGACGCGCCTTGCGGCGCGCGCGACATGGCGGCGATGTCCAGCGCTTCGCCCGCAGCCACGCGCAGCATGCATTCCACCAGGTCCAGGCCCGTCACGGCTTCCGTCACCGGGTGCTCCACCTGCAGCCGCGTGTTGACCTCCAGAAAATAGAAACTGTCACGCGCCGGGTCGTAGATGAATTCCACCGTGCCGGCCGACCGGTAGTTCACGGATTCGCCCAGCTGTACGGCCGCCGCCAGCAGCGCCTTGCGGGTGGCCGCGGGCAGCAACGGCGCCGGCGTTTCCTCGATGACTTTCTGGTTGCGCCGCTGCACCGAGCAGTCGCGCTCGCCCAGTGCCAGCACGCCTCCGGCGCCATCGCCGAATATCTGCACTTCCACATGCCGCGCGTTGTCCACATAGCGTTCGATGAATGCGCCGCCGTCGCGGAAGAAGTGTTCGCCCATGCGTTGCACGCTGTCGAACGCCACCGTCAGTTCGGCTTCGTTCTCGCAGCGCGACAGGCCGATGCCGCCGCCGCCCGCGGTGCTCTTGAGCATCACCGGATAGCCGATGCGCTCGGCTTGCGTCAACGCTTCGCCCAGGCTGGCCAACAGGCCCGTGCCGGGCGTCATCGGCACGCCCGCTTGCGCCGCCAGTTCGCGCGACCGGTGCTTCAGGCCGAACTCGCGGATCTGCAACGGCGTGGGGCCGACGAAGGCGATGCCCGCGGCTTCGCATGCGTCGGCGAACTCCGCGCTTTCAGACAGGAACCCGTATCCGGGATAGATGGCCTGCGCGCCATGCTCACGGGCAGCCGCCAGCAGCAGGTCCATGCGCAGATAGCTGTCGGCGGCCTTCTCGCCGCCCAGCGCAACGGCCACATCGGCTTCGCGCACGTGCGCGGCGTTGCGGTCGGGGTCGGAATAAACCGCCACGCTGCGGATGCCCAGCCGCTTCAGGGTGCGGATGGCGCGGACGGCGATCTCGCCGCGGTTGGCAATCAGAACGGTATCGAACACGATGCGACTCCCTTGGGGTCCAGCAGTTATCGGGGGGTGGCGTTCAGGCTGGCCACGTAGGCGCGCCAGCCGCCAAAGGCGGTGATGTCCCGCGCACCCGCCAGGCCGCGCGGTTCGCAGATGAATCCCTTGACCAGGCGGCCGTCTTCCAGCTCCAGCGTGCCGATGCCCAGCGGCGCGGGGATTTCGGCGACGAACGCGCCGAATGCCGTCACCGGCACATCCCACAGCTCGACCTCGATGGGCGCGCCGGATTCGGACTTGACCAGCCCGGGCTTGGGCGGCGTGGTGTTGGCCAGGGCGTACAGCCGGTAGTCCGCGGCCGTGCGGGTCTTCTCGGCCAATACCGCGTGGCGCGACGTCAGCTGGTGGTTCAGCGGCATGCCCGTCAGATGCGCCCCCACCACGGCGACGCGCACTGTGTCCGCAGGCGCCTGGCTGGCGGCGACGCCGGCAGGCAGCGGCAGGCCGGTGGCGCCCAGCGGCAGGCCGCGCTGCGCTTGCCAAAGCTTGCCGAACTGCGCCAGGGCCCGGTCCTGCCAGGCCAGGCCGATCAGCGTGATGCCGGACGGCAAACCGTCGGCGCGCATGCCCGCCGGCACTGCCAACGCCGACAGGTCGGCCAGATTGGCGAAGTTGGTGTAGACGCCCAGCCGCGAATTCAGGGTGACCGGATCCGCCTCCAGTTGGGCGATCGTGTAGATGGACGGAGAAGTCGGCACGACCAGCGCGTCGAATCCCGCCAGCGTTTGATGGATCTGGCGCGTCAGTTCAGCGCGGCGGTACTCGGCCTTGAAGGCATCCAGCGCGCTGTAGTTCGCCGCCTGCTCCACGATGCCGCGCACCACGGGGTTGATGGCCTCCGGCGATTCTTGCCACAACGCTTGCACGGCGGCAAAACGCTCGGCCACCCACGGGCCTTGATACAGCAGCGCGGCCAGCTCGTTGAACGGCGCGAAGTCGATGGCGGCCACTTCCGCGCCGGCCGCCTGCAACGCGCGCACGGCATCGTCGAAGACGGCGGCGGCCTGCGTGTCGCCAAAGAATTCCAGCGTGGCGGGGATCGCGATGCGGGGCGCCGTGGGCCACGGCAGCGACGCGCCGGCCGGCATCGCGCGCGAATACGGGTCGCGCTCGTCAAAGCCGCCGGCCACTTCCGCCACCAGCGCGGCGTCGGCCACGGTCAGCGCAAAGATCGACACGCAATCCAGCGTGCGGCAGGCGGGCACCACGCCCGCGGTGCTGAACCAGCCCTTGGTGGGCTTCAAGCCGACGATGTTGTTGAACCCCGCCGGCACGCGGCCCGAGCCCGCGGTGTCCGTCCCCAACGAGAACGCCGCCAGGCCGCGCGCCACCACGGACGCCGACCCGGAGCTGGAGCCGCCGCTGACGTATTCGGGGTTGAAGGTGTTGGCCACGGGGCCGTGCGGCGACCGCGTGCCGACCAGTCCGGTCGCGAACTGGTCCAGATTGGTCTTGCCCACCAGGATGGCGCCGGCGGCGCGCAGGCGGTGCACCACGGTCGCGTCCTCGCCCGGCGTATATGCGAACTCGGGGCATGCCGCGGTGGTGGGCCAGCCGGCCGCATCGATGTTGTCCTTGATGGCGAACGGCACGCCATACAGCGGCAGTCGCGCTATGTCGCCGCCGGCCGCCGCCAGCATCAGCCGCAGCCCGTCCAGTTGCTCTTCAAGCGTGGCGCGGTCCACCCGCCGTATCCAGGCGTTGTCCGCCGGGTCATCGGGCGTGGCGGCGTATTCCGACAGCAGCGTTTCGGGCTGCGCCCCGCCTTCGCGATAGGCGGCCTGCCATTGCGCAATCGTCCAACCAACGGGGTGCTTCTGCGATGCTGCGGCATTCATGCTGGAATCCTTTCTTGTATACAAGTACGGATTCCCAAGCAATCGCCGTGCCATGTTGGCCGGCTTTTATGTTTCCCCTCTGAGCCCGCCTGCGACAAGAGGCCGAACGCGGTTTGCCGGCCCCGTCGGCGCGCGCTCGCGCGCACCGCAAGCGGGCAAACGCCGCACCTGTTTTGTGCATGCGGCACTGTTTTGATCCGGGCGCGCCCGCCACGCGGCCGCCCTGCGCATTCGCGTAAACACCCCCTCTTCATACAGCGGCATGACATTGCCTGCGCACTTGGCACGCCTTTTGCTTTGAAGTCCAGGTTGTCGGGTGTTGTTCATATCGTTCCTGCCGGCCAGGCCGGCACATTCCATCCAGGAGTCACCATGAATCGCAGACTAGCCGTAAAGCAACTGACCGCCTTGAGCCTGTTGGCCATGTCCGGGTGGATGCCGCAGGTATTCGCCGCCGAAGACACCATCAAGGTCGGCATCCTGCATTCGCTGTCGGGCACGATGGCCATCTCGGAGACGTCGCTCAAGGACGTTGCGCTGATGACCATCGACGAAATCAACGCCGCGGGCGGCGTGATGGGCAAGAAGCTGGAAGCCGTGGTGGTGGACCCCGCGTCGAACTGGCCGCTGTTCGCCGAGAAATCGCGCCAACTGCTGTCGCAGGACAAGGTGGCGGTCGTTTTCGGTTGCTGGACCTCGGTGTCGCGCAAGTCGGTGCTGCCGGTGTTCAAGGAATTGAACGGGCTGCTGTTCTATCCCGTGCAGTACGAAGGCGAAGAGCTGGAGAAGAACGTGTTCTACACGGGCGCCGCGCCCAACCAGCAAGCGATTCCCGCCGTGGAATACCTGATGAGCGAAGACGGCGGCGGCGCCAAGCGCTTCGTGCTGCTGGGCACCGACTACGTCTACCCGCGCACCACCAACAAGATCCTGCGCGCCTTCCTGCATTCCAAGGGCGTCAAGGACAGCGACATCGACGAGGTCTACACCCCCTTCGGCCATTCCGACTACCAGACCATCGTGGCCAACATCAAGAAGTTCGCCACGGGCGGCAAGACGGCCGTCATCTCCACCATCAACGGCGATTCGAACGTGCCCTTCTACAAGGAACTGGGCAATGCCGGCCTGAAGGCCACCGATGTGCCGGTCGTGGCGTTCTCGGTCGGCGAAGAAGAGCTGCGCGGCGTGGACACCAAGCCGCTGGTCGGCCACCTGGCCGCCTGGAACTACTTCGAATCGGTCAAGAACCCGGTCAATGAGGAGTTCATCAAGAAGTGGAAGGCCTACGCAAAGGCCAAGAACCTGCCCAATTCCAGCACGGTCGTGACCAACGATCCGATGGAAGCCACCTACGTCGGCATCCACATGTGGAAGCAGGCCGTCGAACAGGCCAAGACCACCGACGTGGACAAGGTGATCGCGGCCATGGGCGGCCAGAAGTTCAACGCGCCTGACGGCTACACCATCGAAATGGACAAGACCAACCACCACCTGCACAAGCCGGTCTACATCGGCGAGATCAAGGCGGACGGCCAGTTCAACGTGGTGTGGAAGAGCAAGGGCCCGATCCGCGCCCAACCCTGGAGCCCGTACATCCCGGGCAACGAAAGCAAGCAAGGCCTCTAAGGGAAACAGCAGCCATGCTCATCGCGGCAATCACACGCTTCTTGCGTCGTTCCCTTCTTGCATGGCTGCTAGCCATGCCGCTGCTGGCCGCTCCCGCGGCCGCGGCCGGCGTGGATCCCGCCCTGCTTGCGCCGCTGACCGGCGACGACACCGACGCCAAGCTGCAGGCGATTGCCGCGTTGGGCCAGCTGCCCGAGCCCGGCGCGGCAGCGGTCCTGCAGGCCCTGGGCAACGACCAGCTGTATGCGACGGGCGACGGCCGCGTGCTGATCAGCGCGGGCGGCACGCGCGCCACCGATCCCGCGACCGGGGCGGCCGTCGACCTGCCCGCAGGCGCCAGCACCGTCACCATCAACAACCGCCTGCGCCGCGCCATCGAGGCCGCGCTGGCGGGCTCCCGCTTGTTTTCCGACAAGCCCAATGAACGCCTGGACGCCGCCCGACGCCTGCAGCAGACCGGCGACCCCGCCCGCCTGCCCATGCTGGAAAAGGCGCTGGCGTCCGAAAAGAACGAGGCTGTGCGCGACGCGCTGCTGATCGCGCAGGCCAATCTGGAATTGAAGAGCACCGACCCGGCCAAGCGGCGCCATGCCGTGGATTTGCTGGGCGCCACCCGCAACGCCGCCTTCCGCCCCACGCTTGCCGCGCTGACGCAGGAACAAGGCGGCGTATACGCCGAACCCGATGCCGGCGTGCGCGAGGCGGCCGCCAATGCTTTGAAGCGAATCGACCGTCACCTGGCCACCATCGAATGGGCGGGCAATCTTTTCTACGGCATCAGCCTGGGCAGCGTGCTGCTGCTGGCCGCGTTGGGGCTGGCCATCACCTTCGGCCTGATGGGCGTCATCAACATGGCGCACGGCGAACTGCTGATGATCGGCGCCTATGTGACGTATGTGGTGCAGACGCTGTTCCGCGCCTGGCTTCCGGGCTGGCTGGACTGGTATGTGGTGGCGGCGCTGCCGCTGGCCTTCGCCGTGACGGCGCTGGTCGGCATGGCGCTGGAACGCACCGTCATCCGCTGGCTGTATGGCCGCCCGCTGGAAACCCTGCTGGCCACCTGGGGCATCAGCCTGATGTTGATGCAGGGCGTGCGCACGCTGTTCGGCGCGCAGAACGTGGAAGTCGGCAACCCCAGCTGGATGTCGGGCGGTATCACGGTGCTGGGCGGCCTGGTGCTGACCTACAACCGGCTGGTGATCATCGGCTTCGCGTTCTTCGTCGTGTTCCTGGTGTGGGTGCTGCTGAACCACACGCGGCTGGGTCTTTTCGTGCGGGCCATCACGCAGAACCGGCGCATGGCCGACTGCGTGGGCGTGCCGACCGGGCGCGTGGACATGCTGGCCTTCGGCCTGGGTTCCGGCATTGCGGGACTGGCCGGCGTGGCGCTGTCGCAGCTGGGCAATGTGGGCCCCGACCTGGGCCGCGGCTACATCGTCGATTCCTTCATGGTGGTGGTGCTGGGCGGCGTGGGCCAGTTGGCCGGCACCGTCATCGCCGCGATGGGCCTGGGCGGCGTCAACAAATTCCTGGAGCCCTACGCGGGCGCCGTCATGGCCAAGATCACCATCCTGGTGCTCATCGTGCTGTTTGTCCAAAAACGGCCGCAAGGCCTGTTCGCCCCCCGCGGCCGGAGCGTTGAATGAAACAGACCGCGCTGACCGATCTGAACCTGCTGGCCCGCCGCCCCCTGTTCTCGGGCCGTGTCTGGACGGCGCTGGCCGTGGCCATCGCCCTGCTTGCGCTGCTGCCCCTCTTGAACCTCGTCTTCCCGCCCGGGCACGCCCTGCACGTGTCGGCCTATGCGGTGGCGCTGCTGGGCAAGTTCATGTGCTACGCGATGGCCGCGCTGGCGCTGGACCTGGTGTGGGGCTACGCCGGCATCCTGTCGCTGGGCCACGGCCTGTTCTTCGCGCTGGGCGGCTACGCGCACGGCATGTACCTGATGCGCGCGATCGGCCGCGACGGCGTCTACCAGAGCAACCTGCCCGACTTCATGGTGTTCCTGGACTGGAAAAGCTACCCCTGGTACTGGTCCTTCACCGAGCACTTCTGGTACGCCATGCTGCTGGTCGTGCTGGTGCCGGGCGTGCTGGCGTTCGTCTTCGGCTACTTCGCCTTCCGCTCGCGCATCAAGGGCGTGTACTTCTCGATCATCACGCAGGCGCTGACGTTCGCCGCCATGCTGCTGTTCTTCCGTAACGACACGGGCTTCGGCGGCAACAACGGCTTTACCGACTTCAAGCGCATCCTGGGCTTCGACATCACGGCGCCGGGCACGCGCGCCGCCCTGTACTGGATCACGCTGGCGGCGCTGGCCGGCGCGTTGATCGTGGCGCGCATGGTCACGCAATCGAAACTGGGCCGCGTGCTGACCGCCGTGCGCGACGCCGAGAGCCGGCTGCGGTTCATCGGCTACGACCCGCTGGGATTCAAGCTTTTCGTATGGACCTTGTCGGCCGTGCTGTGCGGCATCGCGGGCGCCATGTACGTGCCGCAGGTAGGCATCATCAACCCCAGCGAGATGTCCACCGAGACCTCCATCGAAATGGTGATCTGGGTGGCCACCGGCGGGCGCGGCACCTTGATCGGCCCCATCATCGGCGCGGGCGCGGTCAATGGCTTGAAGACCTGGTTCACCAGCGTGCTGCCCGAATACTGGCTATATGCGCTGGGCCTGATCTTCGTGCTGGTGACGCTGTTCCTGCCCACCGGCATCGTCGGCCTGGCCCGCCGCGTGGCGGCCCGCTTCCAGGAGAACAAGGCATGACCAGCACGCACACCGAATCCGCCATGCTGGACGGCGGCCCCAGTGGCGACGCCGGCTACGGCCGCGTCAGCCCCAAAGGCCTGGACACCAGCCACGGCGCCATCCTGTATCTGGAGGGCATCACCGTCAGCTTCGACGGCTTCAAGGCGCTGAACGACCTGACGCTGGATATCGGCGTGGGCGAGCTGCGCTGCATCATCGGCCCCAACGGCGCGGGCAAGACCACGATGATGGACGTCATCACCGGCAAGACCCGGCCCACGGCGGGCACCGCCTTCTTCGGCCAGAGCATCGACCTTGCGACCTTGAACGAGGCGCAGATCGCGCACGCCGGCATCGGCCGCAAGTTCCAGCGCCCGACCGTGTTCGAACAGCACACCGTCTTCGAAAACCTGGAACTGGCGATGAAGACCGACAAGCGCGTGCGTCCCACGCTGTTCTCGCGCCTGACCGGCGAACAGGCCGACAAGATCGGCGAGACGCTGGACCTGATCCGGCTGCGGCCCGAGGTGTGGCGGCCCGCCGGCCTGCTATCGCATGGCCAGAAGCAATGGCTGGAGATCGGCATGCTGCTGATGCAGGAACCCCAGTTGCTGCTGCTGGACGAGCCCGTGGCGGGCATGACCGACGCCGAGACCGAACGCACGGGCGAACTGCTGAACGAATTGCGCGGACGGCATTCGCTGATGGTGGTCGAACACGATATGGATTTCGTCAACCAGATCGCGGGCGACGGCAAAGTGACGGTGCTGCATGAAGGCTCGGTCCTGGCCGAAGGGCCGATGAGCAAGGTGCAGGCCGACCCGCGCGTGATCGAAGTCTATCTGGGGCGCTGAGATGCTGGACGTAAGCACGATCAACCAATACTACGGCGGCAGCCATACGCTGCGCGGCGTATCGCTGTCGGTCGCCCAAGGCGAATGCCTGGCGTTGCTGGGCCGCAATGGCGTGGGCAAGACCACGCTGCTGAAATGCGTGATGGGCGTGCTGCCGGTCGCCAGCGGCGGCATCGCGTTCGACGGCGCGGACGTCACGCGCCTGGCGCCGCACCAGCGCGCCGCGCGCGGCATCGCCTATGTGCCGCAAGGCCGCGACATCTTCGCCCGGCTGACCGTCGAGGAAAACATCCTGATGGGCATGGCGACCCAGCCGGCGTCACGGGCGCGCCGCATCAAGGACGAAGTATTCGAGCTCTTCCCCGTGCTGAAAAGCATGCTGTCGCGCCGCGGCGGCGACCTGTCTGGCGGGCAGCAGCAACAGCTGGCGATCGCGCGGGCGCTGGTGGCCGAACCCAAGCTCATCATCCTGGACGAACCCACCGAAGGCATCCAGCCGTCCATCATCAAGGACATCGCCCGGGTGATCCACATGCTGCGCCAACGGGGCGACATCGCCATCCTGCTGTGCGAGCAATACTTCGATTTCGCCCGCGAACTGGCGGACCAGTTCGTCGTCCTGTCACGCGGTGAAGTGGTGGCAAGCGGCGACCGCAGCGCCATCGACGGCGAGGACGTGCGGCGGCACCTCTCGGTCTGAGCCTGCGGCGAAATGCCGCAGGCGGGCCGGGATATCGCGTGCGGACCGCCGATCTGCTCCGATATAATCCGGCTCCATGTGCTTCGCTTCCTTCCTGACCCGCCCCACCTTGTGGATCGCGCTTGCCGCGATCCTGTGGGCGTCGTTGGCGCCGTCGCTTGCCCATGCCTTGAGCTTGTCCCCAGGCGGCCACCACGCCCACCGCATCAGCGTCGACTACTGCGCCAGCGAAGGCGAAGCGCCGTCCACCCTGACGCTGGAAGTGCAGCACGACGGCAGCGACGACACGCAGGCCGACGCCCATGGCGACGGCCACCATTGCCCGCTTTGCCGCAACCCTCAGGCCGACGTGGGCATCCTGCCCGCCCCCGTGCCCGTGGTGCCCGCCCCCGTCGGCCGCGCCATCACCTACCCGCCGCTGTTCTTCCTGGCGGCCAATCCCCTTCATGCCTGGAGCGCGGCCCAGCCGCGCGCACCGCCCGCGAACTGAGTCGGCGCCGCACTGCCGCCTGATGGCGGCGTCTGTCCGCGTCTGTCCGCCTTCGCCGCCGGCACGTTGCGCCCGCGCACTTTGCGCGCCCGCTCGCGTGCCGTCACCCAGACCCTTGCGACCTGCCTTGTGATCCGCCGTGCCCCGCCTGTCCCAGGCGGCGTACCGGGCGCCTTGGCCGGTCCCCCGGTTCCAGACATGAAAAAGACCACTCGCTACACCCTGCTGCTCGGCGCGCTTGCCAGCGGCTCTGCCCAGGCCCTGACCACCGAACCTGCCGTGGAAACGCTGGCCCCCACCACCGTCTACGGCGCCGGCCAAGCCGAACCTGCCCCCAACGGCCCGATCGACCTGGACGCCCGCGACAGCACCGGCAGCCGCCTGGGGCTCACCCTGCGCGAAACGCCGGCCAGCGTCACGGTGATCTCGCGCGAGCAGATCGACGCGCGCGGATCGCTGAACACCCAGGACATCGCGCGCGGCATCCCCGCGTGGACAACGCGTCGCCCCCCGGCAACGCCGGCGCCGTCAGCTACCGGGGCTTTTCCGGCGGCCAGGTCACACAGTTGTTCAACGGCATCTCGGTGCAGTACGACTCGGTCGCCGGGCGTCCGGTCGACAGCTGGATCTACGATCGCGTCGAAGCCATCGGCGGCCCCTCGACCTTCCTGTTCGGCGCGGGCGCGGTCGGCGGCGCAATCAACTACGTGACCAAGCTGCCCCAGCGCGACACCTTCTACGACGGCCAGTTCCGGCTGGGCTCGTTCGACAGCCGGCAACTTTCCGTGGGCTTGAACCAGCAACTGGCTGGCGACCCCGGTGGCCGCGGCCATTACCTGCGCATCGACGCCAACACGGGGTCGAGCCACGGCTGGGTCGACGGCAACCATTCCCGCGCCAGCCAGATCGCGGCCTCGCTGCTGTCCGACTTGGGCGACGACGTGACCCAGACCTTCGCCTTCGAGTACCAGCGCGAACAGGTCGACCGCCCCTACTGGGGCACGCCGCTGAAAACCGGCGCCGGCGGCGCGGTGCAAGGCGCAGGGCGCATCCTGGACGGCACGCGGTTCAAGAACTACAACGTGAACGACGGCCTGTACGAGCAGTCCGTGCTGTGGGCGCGATCCATGACCGAATGGCGCGCCGGCTCGAACCTGACGCTCAAGAATACGCTGTACTACTACCGCGCCGAGCGCGATTTCCGCAATCTGGAGAACTATCGCTTCAATGCCGGCAACAGCCTGGTGCTGCGGTCCGGCGCGCTATTGCAGCGCCACGAACAGAGCCTTGTGGGCAACCGCGTGGAAGGCGTGCTTCGATCGACGCTTGCCGGCCTGCCCAGCGACTGGTCGTTCGGCGCTGACATCAGCCAGAACAAGATCACCCGCTATCCCACCAGCCTGCCCGGCCAGGTGGACGCCGTGGATCCGTACGACTTTTCCCCCGGGGATTTCTACGACATCCCCGGCATGACGCGTGGCCACCGCGCCGACCGCGACAACCGCATCCGCACGGTCGCGCTGACGCTGGAGAACCGCAGCGAAGTGCTGCCCGGCGTGGCGATCGTGTCGGCCCTGCGCAAGGACTTCATCGACCTGGACCTGACCAACCGCCGCGCCGTCACGGCAGCCTCCCCCGCCAGCGCGTCGCGCCGCTACTCGCCCCTGACCGGACGCCTGGGCGTGAACTGGGAGGTCACCCCCGAGGCCTCGCTGTACGCGCAGTACGCCACGGCGGCGGATCCCCCGTCCGGCCTGTTGGCCACGGCGTCGTTCGCCGACGTGTTGAACAACGACAAGCTCACCACCGGCACGCAAGCCGAAGTGGGCGGCAAGTTCAACTTCTGGGACGGCCGCGGTTCCGCCACCGTGTCGGTCTATGAGATCAAGCGCAAGAACATGGCCACGTCCGACCCGGACAACCCCGGCGTCAGCGTCCCCGTCGGCGCGCAATCGGCGCGCGGCATCGAATTGGCCGGCGGCCTGCAGTTGACGGCCACGCTGTCCCTGCAGGGCAACGTCGCCTTCGTGGATCCGAAGTACGACGATTTCTCGCAATCGGTGGGCGGCGTCGCGGTCTCGCGCAATGGCAATGTGCCGACCAACACGCCCCGCCGCCTGGCCAACGTGTGGCTGGACTACGCCTTCGTACCCGACTGGAACGCCAGCCTGGCGACGCGCTACGTGGGCCGCACCTACGCGGACGCCGCCAACACGGTCTGGGCGCCGTCCTACACCGTGTTCGACGCGGCGCTGTCGCACCGGATCAACCGCAACCTGAACGTGACGGCGCGCGTGCGCAACCTGACCGACAAGGTCTACGCCGCCAACGCGACGCCGACGATGTTCTACCTGGGCGCGCCGCGCTCGGTGGAACTGACGGTACAGGCCCGCTTCTGACCGCCCCACATCCAGATGCCATGAGCGCCACCTCGACCAGATCGCCCGCCCGTCCGGCCGGGCCGCCGCTATCCACCCGCGCCAAGCGCTGGCTGTACCTGATCCACCGCTGGGCCGGCATCGTGCTGTGCCTGTTCTTCGCCATGTGGTTCGTCAGCGGCGTGGTGATGATGTACGTGGGCTATCCCAAGCTGACGCCGCAGGAACGCCTGACGCACCTGGCGCCGCTGGATGGCGCCGCCATCGCCGTCACGCCTGCCCAGGCGCTGGCGGCGGCCGGCGCCGACGTCCGCAACGCCTCCGGCCTGAGCCTGGCCGCCACCCGTGGCGGCGTGCCGGTCTACGCCGTCGCCGGCGGCATGCGCGACGCGCCCCGGATCGTGGATGCCGCCACGGGCAGCCTGCTGCCGCCGGCCGATGCCGAGGTCGCACTAGCCACCGCCCGCGCCTGGTTCGGCGGCCAGTACGCTGCGCATTACCACGGCACGGTGGTGGAAGACGTGTACACGCATTCCGGCGCCCTCAAGCCGCACCGGCCGCTGCATCGTGTGGACATGGACGACCCGCAACAGACGCGGCTCTATATCTCGTCGGCGACAGGCGCCGTGGTGCTGGACGCCACGTTCAACGAACGCGCCTGGAACTATGCGGGCGCGTGGATCCACTGGCTATATCCGTTTCGCGGCAATGCGCTGGACCCCTGGTGGCACGACATCGTGGTGTGGCTGTCGGTGGCGGGGGTGGCGGTGGCGCTGACGGGCACGGTGGTGGGCATCCTGCGTTGGCGGTTTTCGCGCCCCTATGCCAGCGGCAGCCGCTCGCCCTACCGCGAAAGCATGATGCGCTGGCATCACCTCAGCGGCTTGCTGTTCGCCCTCATTACCATCACCTGGATCTTCAGCGGGCTGATGTCGATGAATCCGTGGAAGCTCTTCACCAGCACGGCCGCGCCGTTGGACCGCGCGGCGTATGCCGGCAGGGCGTCGGACGCACCGCTGGCCTCGCCCGAAGCCTTGATCGCCGCCTTGCCCGCCGCGCCGCGCGAACTCAGCTGGACGCGCGCGGCCGGGCAGGACGTGGTGCTGGCGCGCGGCCCGGCGGGTGCGCCGCAAGTGCTGTCCGCCACCCTGGCAACGCCGTATGCCTTCACCCAGGCCGACCTGCGCCAGGCGGCCGCGCGATTGCTGCCGGGCGCGGCCCTGCGCGACGTGCAGGTGTTGAACGCCTATGACCTCTATTACTACGCGCGTGACGAGCATGCCATGCTGGGCCACATCGAAAAGCCCCTGCCCGTCTGGCGTCTGGTCTACGACAATCCGCAAGCGACGTGGGTCTACCTGGATCCGCACACCGGCCAGATCCAGGGCCGCCAGGACCGCAGCAACCGCGCAAGCCGCTGGCTGTTCGCCTTCCTGCATAGCTGGGACTGGACGGGCCTGCTGGCGCGCCGCCCGCTGTGGGATGCACTGCTGATCTTCCTGAGCCTGGGCGGCGCCGCGCTGAGCCTGACGGGCGTCGTCATCGGCTGGCGCCGGCTGGGGAGGAAGCTGCGCGCCTGAAGGCGCGCAGCGGATGCACTATGCTCACCGTCTTGCAGACGAAACACCGCACCAAGGAGCCCCCATGTCCGACGTAACCATCTATCACAACCCCAAATGCGGCACGTCCCGCAATACGCTGGCCATGATCCGCAACGCCGGGATTGAGCCGCAGGTGGTGCTGTACCTGGAAACGCCGCCGTCGCGCGCCACGCTGAAGGCCCTGTTCAAGCAGGCCGGCATCAGCGTGCGCGACGCGCTGCGCGAAAAGGGCACGCCCTACCTGGAGCTGGGCCTGGACGACGTGTCCTTGCCGGATGACGCGCTGCTGGACGCCATCGAGCAACACCCAATCCTGCTGAACCGTCCCTTCGTGGCCACGCCGCTGGGCGCGCGCCTGTGCCGCCCCAGCGAACTGGTGCTGGATATCCTGCCGGCGCCCCAGCAAGGCGCATTCACGAAGGAAGACGGCGAGCTCGTCATCAACGCCGACGGCAAACGCATCCAGAAGTAAAAGCGCGCACGCTGGCGCATTTTGTAAGCGGACTGACGGGAAACCTCTTTACCATCGCGGCTATTGATTATTACGCCGCGATGACGTGTCATGAATTTCCTGGAAGGCCTGAACCAGTCCCTTTTTCTTCTGATCAATGCCGACCCGGCCACCCCGGTGTGGCGGATCCACGCAGCCATGCTGGTGGCCAACCAGCTCATCCTGCTGGTGCCGGGCGCGTTGGCCGCCCTGTGGCTATGGGGTGGCGAGGCGCAACGCAGCCTGGCGCTGAAGGTGCTGGCGAGCATCGCCGTGGCGCTGTTCGCCAGCTACGTCTGCGGCGCGCTGTGGCCGCATCCGCGCCCCTTCGCCATCGGCCTGGGGCAGGCTTTCTTCCCGCACAAGGCGACGTCGTCATTCCCCAGCAACCACACCATCATCATCGCCACCTTCGCGTGCGCGCTGATCTTCGACCGGCGGTGGGCGGGATGGGGCTGGGCAACGCTGGTGGCCGCCGCCGTGGTCGGCACTTCGCGCGTGTACCTGGGCGTGCACTTCCCGTTGGATATCGCAGGCGGCCTGATCCTGGCGCCGCTTGCGGCCGGCGCGGCCGCCCCGGTATGGAACCGCGTCGGCGCGCCGCTCACGCGCATCGTGCAGGGCATCTACCGCAAGCTGCTGGCCTTGCCGATCGCGCGGGGCTGGATCCGCGCGTAACAGCTGGCGGGCGGCGTCTGGCCGCCGCACGCCTTGCCGGCTATCACTTGCCGGCCGCGCTCAGTTAATGGCGACCTTCGCGTCCTTGACCAGTTTGGCGTAGTTCTCGGTGTCGGCGCCGATGCGGGCCCGCATCTGCGCCGGCGTATCACCGATGGGCACCGCGCCGATCTCGGCCATGCGGCGCGAGAAATCCGGAGATTGGATGATGGCCACCATCTCGGCGTTCAGTGTCGTGACGATCTCTTTCGGCACCGCGGCCGGCGCCAGCACGCCAAACCAGGTCCCCATGTTGAACGGTTTCAGCCCCGCCTCTTCCATCGTGGGCACGTCGGGCAACGCGGCCGACCGCTGATTGGTCGTCACGGCCAGCGCGCGCAGCTTGCCGCTCTGGATATGCGCCAACACTGGCGTGATGGTGTCGAACGACATGTCGATCTGGCCGCCCAGCAGGTCGGTCGTCAACGGGCCGCTGCCCTTGTAGGGCACGTGCAGCAACTGCACGTGGCCGGCGTGCTCGAACTGCGCGCCGATCAGGTGTTGGCCGGTGCCCATGCCGTTGGACCCGTAGGTCAGTTTGCCCGGCGCCGCCCGCGCCAAAGTCAGCAGCCCCTGCACGTCCTTGGCGTCCACCTTGGGATTGACCACCAGCACATTGGGCACCAGCGCCACCGTCGTGACCGGCGCGAAATCCTTCTGGAAATCGTAGTGCAGGCTCTTGTAGACGCTGGTGGCGATGGTGTGGTGCACGGCGCCCATCAGCAGCGTGTAGCCGTCCGGCGCCGCTTTGGCCACATAGTCCGCGCCCAGGGTCGACCCCGCGCCCGGCTTGTTTTCCACCACCACCGGCTGGCCCAGGCGCTTGGCCAGTTCCTGCCCCAGCGCGCGCGCCAGCACGTCGGTCGTGCCGCCGGCCGGGAACGGCACGATCAGGTTCACCGGCCGCGCGGGATACGTCTGCGCCGCCGCAACGCCGCCCGCCAGCGACAGGCTCAACAGGCACGCGAACGCCAGGGCGCGCGCGCGTAAGGCTTGCTTGGACATGCTTGTCTCCTTGGGATACGAATGGACTTCGCTTCTTTTTGTATTGCCGGAAGCCGCCCCGGGTCTGTCGCCCAGGATCGGGTTTCCGGGTAATGTGCGTGCCTACGCCGCGCGGGCCTGCCCGTCCGCGGCCAACCGGGCGCAGACTGCAGCCGTCACCTGCTCCGTCGTGGCCTGCCCGCCCAGGTCGCGGGTATGCAAGGCCGGATTCGCCGTCACGCTTTCGATGGCCTGCATCAGCCGCGCGGCCGCGTCGGTTTCGCCCAGATGCTCCAGCAGCATCACCACCGACCAGAACGTGCCCACCGGATTCGCCAGGCCCTTGCCCATGATGTCGAAGGCCGACCCGTGGATCGGTTCGAACATGGACGGATAGCGGCGCTCCGGATCGATGTTGCCGGTGGGTGCGATGCCCAGGCTGCCGGCCAGCGCCGCCGCCAGGTCGCTCAGGATGTCGGCATGCAGGTTGGTGGCGACGATGGTGTCCAGCGACGCCGGACGGTTGACCATGCGCGCGGTGGCGGCATCGACCAATTCCTTGTCCCACGTCACATCCGGGAACTCGCGGCTGACCTCCAGCGCGATCTCGTCCCACATCACCATGGCGTGGCGTTGCGCGTTCGATTTCGTGACGACGGTCAACAGCTTGCGCGGGCGCGACTGCGCCAGCTTGAACGCAAAGCGCAGGATGCGTTCCACGCCCGCGCGCGTCATGATGGAGACGTCGGTGGCGGCTTCGATGGGATGCCCCTGATGCACGCGGCCGCCCACGCCCGAATACTCGCCTTCGGAGTTCTCGCGCACGATCACCCAGTTCAGCTGCTCTGGCGTGCACCGTTTGAGCGGCGCGTCGATGCCGGGCAGGATGCGCGTGGGGCGCACATTGGCGTACTGGTCAAAGCCCTGGCAGATCTTCAGGCGCAGGCCCCACAGCGTGATGTGGTCGGCGATGTCCGGGTCGCCGGCCGAACCGAAGAGGATCGCGTCCTTGTCGCGCAGCGCATCCAGCCCGTCGGCCGGCATCATCACCCCGTGCTTGCGGTAGTAGTCGCCGCCCCAGTCGAAATCCTGGAACTCGAAACGCAGGCCGTCCTGTTCGGCCAGCGCCTGCAGGATGCGCTGGCCGGCGGGAATCACTTCCTTGCCGATGCCGTCGCCGGGAATGGTTGCGATGCGATAGGTCTTCATGGCCGACAGGGCTCCTTCCGATAAGGGTCTGTCGGCACTTTACTGAGCGCCGGCGCCTCAGACGGCGCCGGAATTCACAACATCTTTAACCTGGAGTTGAAAGTGGCGCTCAGTGCGCGGCATGCCGGGCCTCGTGTTCCAGCAGCCAGCGCTTGCGGTGCAGCCCGCCGCCATAGCCGGTCAGCGAGGCGTTGGCACCGATCACCCGGTGGCAGGGGATCACAATGCCGACCGGATTGGCGCCGTTGGCCAGGCCGACCGCGCGCACCGCGGTGGGCCGTTCGATGCGGCCGGCCAGGCTGCCGTAGCTGACGGTTTGCCCGCCCGCGATGCCGCGCAGCGCCTGCCAGACCTGCCGCTGGAAGTCAGTGCCGCCCAGCGCCACGGGCAGATCGTTGATGGCGGCCACCTCGCCGTCGAAGTACGCCTCCAACGCGCGGCGTGCCGCAGAGGGCTGGCCGGCGTCCTGCACCTGCACGGCGTCTTTGCCGTATTGGCGCCGCAGCAGCGTGTGCATGCGGGATTCGTAGTCTTGCCAATCGACGGCCCGCAGTTGCTGCTGCGCATCCGTCAGCACCAGCATCTGGCCCAGCGGGGTGGAGACGCGTTCCAAAGAGAATGTGTGGATCGGCATGGCCGGCTCCCGGTGAAGTCGCAACAAGGCCAATATAGAACCGTGCAAGGCGCGCCGCTGGCGGTTTTCGGACACCAGTGCGATCGTCACAACCATGTCCGAAAACCGCTAGATCCCCGCCCGGGCGCAGCAGTAGTATCGGTTCATGGACCTGAACCACGACACCTGCTATAGCGCCATCCAAGTGCGCGATGCCCGTTACGACGGCCGCTTCTTCACGGCCGTCAAGACGACCGGCATCTACTGTCGACCGGTGTGCCCGGCGCGTACGCCGCTGTCGAAGAACGTCACGTTCTTCTCGACGGCTGCCGCCGCGCAAGAGGCCGGCTTTCACCCTTGCCTGCGCTGCCGGCCCGAGACCGCGCCGGAAATCGGCCCCGGACACGAATTGCCCGACAGCGTGGCGCGCGCCTTGCAATTGATTGAACTGGGCGCGCTGGACGACGACGGGGTGGACACGTTGGCCCGGCGCCTGGGTGTGGGGGAACGCCAATTGCGCCGCCAGTTCCGCCAGCATCTGGGGGCCTCCCCCGTGGCGGTGGCCCAGACGCGCCGCGTGCTGCTGGCCAAGCAGCTCATCCACGAAACTCATTTGCCCATGGCGGAAATCGCCTTCGCCTCGGGTTTTGGCAGCATCCGCCGCTTCAACGAGATTTTCCTGGACCTGTTCGGCCGCGCCCCCGGCGAGCTGCGCCGCTCCGAAAAACCCGAGGTATCCGCCGGCCGGCACGGCGAGATCAAGCTGCTGCTGCGCTATCGCCCGCCCTACGATTGGGACGCCATGCTGGCCTTCCTGCGGCTACGCGCGATTCCGGGAATCGAACACGTGACGCAGGACAGCTACGCGCGCACCATCAGCCTGGACGGCCATCAAGGCACCCTCACCGTACGGCCCGGCACCGGCAATGCCTTGCAGGTCACTGTGCGCTTTCCCCGCCTGCAAGCCCTGCCGACGATCATTGCGCGGGTACGGCGCGTGTTCGATCTGGCCAGCGATCCGGTGGCCATCGCCGCGCAATTCGCCGGTGATCCGGTCATGACTTCGTTGATCCAGGCCCGGCCCGGCCTGCGCGTGCCCGGCGCCTGGGACGGCTTCGAGCTGGCGTTGCGGGCCGTTCTGGGGCAGCAGATCACCGTCGTCGCGGCCATACGCCTGGGCGGCAAGCTGGTGGCGGCGCATGGCGCGCCCATGACCGAACCCGAAGGCGCCCTGACCCACGTCTTTCCGGAGCCTGCGGTCATCGCCGCGGCCGACCTGGCCACGCTGGGCATGCCCCGAAGCCGCGCCGCCACGCTGTCCGCCGTAGGCGCGGCAGCGGTGGCGGACAAGCACCTGTTTGACGCAGGCAGCGGGCTGGACGACGCCGTCGCGCGCCTGCGACGGATCAAAGGCGTGGGGGAATGGACGGCGCAATACATCGCCCTGCGCCAGCTGCGTGAACCCGACGCCTTCCCGTCAGCGGACATCGGCCTGATCCGGGCGCTGGAAAAACTGGAGTCGCGGGCAATCACGCCCGCCCAACTGTTGGCCCGGTCAGAGCAATGGCGACCGTGGCGCGCCTACGCGGCGCAGCATCTGTGGACGGCGTAGGCGCCCAGGCGGACCGCTGCTACCGCTGGCCGCCCAGCGAACGTTCGAAGAAGAACCGCAGCATCTCGGCCGAGGCATCCGGACCGGATTGGTCCGTATAGGATCCGCTTACCGACCCGCCGGCCCAGGCATGGCCGGCGCCATGGATTTGCCAGCGTTCGGCGCGGATGTCGCCCGCGGGATTCCGGTACAAGTACCGGGTGCTGTGGCGTTTGCCGCCAGCGCCGGGCATGCGGCAGGTTTCTACCGCCGCGGATGCCCCGACGCTGGCCGCCGCCACGGCCGGGCCATTGCCGGGGTGCACCGTTGCGTCGCGATCCCCGTGAAAGACGATCGTGGGCACCCCGCTCGCGGCCTGGCCCGCCGCATGAATGCCGGCCCCCTTCATGGCGGAAAGCGCGGACGGAAGATCCGACGCCACACCGGCGGCCAACCCCGAATGCACGCCCGCGGCGGCGAACAGGTCGGGATAGGCGCCCGCCAGGATGGCGGCCATCGCGCCGCCCGCCGACAAGCCCGCCACGTAGACGCGCTGCGGGTCGATCGCATGGGTATCGATGACGGCGCGCGTCATGCCGGCCAATATTTCAGGTTCGCCCCGGCCTCGTTGCTGATGATTGTGCTTAAACCAGTTCCAGCATTTCTGCGGATTGGCCTCGCGCGACTGCACGGGATACAGCACATAGAAGCCCTGCGCCCGCGCGGCCTGGTTCATGGCGGTGCCGGCAGCGAAATCGTCGGCGTCCTGGGTGCAGCCGTGAAGCATGACGACCAGCGGACGGGGTTCCGTGCCCGCGTTGGGCGGCACGTAAAGCTTGTAGCTGCGGTGCCCCCCGGCATTGCGGAAGGATCCCGCGGTGAACGTGTCGCCCGCTGTGGCCGGCTTGTCCGCAAGCGGGGCGACGTCGTCGACCGTAGCCGTTGCCTTTGCCGACCGGGCGGCGGGTTCCGGGATCTCCCAAGCCTCGACATCGATGACGTCGGCATCGTCTTCGCGGGCAGGCGCGGCAGTTGCCCCGCCCCGCAACGCGGCTTGGATGGCGGCGGTCGCAGCGGCGAGATCGCCGGAACGCGTCAGCCGGGTCGCCTGGTTCATGAGTTGCTGGAATTCGGGATGCATGGCGTTACCTTGACGGCTAGGGGAAAAGTCAGCGGATGCGCTGACGCAGGGCGGCCTTGACGGCGGCGCTGGCATGCAACGCGCCCAGGACCGTCACGGATTCGATGGCGGCAAGCGCCAGCTCGGGGGTGACGTCCGGCGCGATGGTCGCCAGCCCCAGCACCCGGATCTGCAGCATTTCCCCCGCAGCCTGAACCGCCAGCAGATCCTGCGAGGTGTAGTGCTGGATGCCCAGAACAAGCGTCTTTCGGCTGACCGCCTGGCGAACGGCCTCGCCATGCGTGGCCAGTTGGTTGCGGATGGCCGTTCGTATCAGGTCGGTGCGGTTCGCGTAGAACCCTTCCTGCACCAGAAGATCGATATGGCCCAAGTCGACGTACCCGAGATTGATGGTGATCTTCTCATCGGGGGGCTTGGGGACGGAGGCGAGGGAGGGGGCACGAGGAGGCATGACGGAATATTAAAACCATCCACTTGGATGGCCTATGGATGTTTCAATTTGCCATATCCGGCATCCGGCGGCCGCCTTTTGCCGGTGTACCGTCCCCGCCGGCACTCCCCCGCCCGCTCCAGGGACTGTCACACGCCCGACGGCAAGCTCTGCTAGACTGCGTTCTCTCTTTGGGGAGTAGCCGCCTTTCAGCCTGTCCTGAAAGGGCTTACGTCAACATTCTTGGCCCTAGCCGGCCATGGCGTAAGCGGCATTTGCGCTTGGCGAGACCACGGACTTTTCACACGACGCTGGGCGGTGTGGAGGGTCTGTGCCGTTCTCGCCCAGTCGGACCCCTCTCTCCATGAATGCCATCTCCCTCATCGTCCTCGCGTTCGCCATGTCGACGGACGCGTTCGCGGCCGCCATCAGCAAAGGCGCCGCCCTGCACAAGCCCCGCCTGCCGGAAGCCCTGCGCACCGGCGTCATCTTCGGGGTTATCGAAGCCATCACGCCCGTGATCGGCTGGGGGCTCGGCTCCGTCGCGGCGAAGTTCGTGGCCGACTGGGACCATTGGATCGCGTTCGGGATGCTCTGTATTCTCGGGGTGCTGATGATCCGCAACGCCTTCAAGGAAGAGGAAGAAGACGCCGCGCCGGTCGTCCGCCATTCCTTCTGGCTCCTGGCCGCGACCGGATTCGCCACCAGCATCGACGCGATGGCCGTGGGCGTCGGCCTGGCGTTCGTCGACGTGAACATCGTGGTGGCGGCCATCGCAATCGGCCTGGCCACCACCTTGATGGTGACGATCGGCGTGATGCTGGGCCGCGCGCTGGGCAGCGTGGCGGGCAAGCGGGCCGAAGTGCTGGGCGGGATCGCGCTGATCGGCATCGGCTCGGTGATCCTGTACGAGCACCTGACGGCGGCGGCCGCAGCGTGACGGCTTAACGGTTAAGGCCTTGCAGTCAAAGCCGACCGTCCTGGCCGGGCGCGCCCGTCTCCTGCGCCATCCACATGTCTCGATAGCGGCCGGGAACGCGCAAGAGCTCCGCATGGGTTCCCGACTGCGTAATGCGGCCGGATTCAAGGACCACGATGCGGTCGGCGGCAACGATGGTCGAAAGGCGGTGGGCGATCACGATCACGCTGCGCTGCCGCACCAGCGCATCGATAGCCGCCTGCACGGCCAACTCGCTTTCGGTGTCCAGGGCGGCGGTGGGTTCGTCCAGGATGACGATGGGTGCGTCTTTCAGGATGGCGCGGGCAATCGACACACGTTGGCGTTCGCCGCCCGACAATCGGCTTCCCGCTTCGCCCAGCCGGGTCTGCCATCCCTGCGCAAGGCGTTCCACGAAGTCCAGGCAATGCGCCGCGCGCGCGGCTGCGCGGATTTCCGCGTCGCTGGCCTGCGGCCTTGCCATGCCAATGTTGGCCAGCACCGTATCGTCGAATAGATGCACGTCCTGGAACACCGTGGACACGAGCCCGTGGAGTTCCGCCGGTCGCATGCGGCGCAGGTCGACGCCGCCAATCGCGACGGCGCCCGCCTGAGGATCCGCATGCCGCATGAGCAAGCGCGCAAGCGTGGTCTTGCCCGAGCCAGAGGGGCCCACCAGCGCGGTCAAGCCGCGCGCCGGCAAATCCAGGTCGATGCCTTGCAAGGCGGGCCCCTTGCTGCCCGCGTAGTGGAAACTCAGGCCCGCGATACGAATGGAGGCATCGCGCGGCGCCTCGCCAGAGGCGGGCCATTGCGGCAGCGGCGCCACCGACAGCACGGTTTCGATGCGGGCGAGCGCGGCTTCGATGAGCGCGAACACAGCGGTAAAAGAGACGAAAGTCGCCAGAGGTTCGGCAAAGCGCACTACCAGCACAAGCACAGCCGCCAGCAGGGCGGCATCCATGCTGCCTTGCGTGACCCAAAGCGCGCCGCAGGCCAGAATGGCGAGCAAGCCGATTTCGACAATGCCGGCGATCACGAGATCGGGTTTGGACCCGCGGCGATGGGAGTCGCGCTGCACGCGTTCCACCACTTCGAAGCGGTGGCGCAAGCGCTCGTTTTCAGCGCCGGCGCGGCCCGTCGCCAGGCACACCGGAATGCCCTGCATGTATTCCAGTAGCTCGGCGCTCAAGGCGTCGCCAGCGTGTCCCGCCGCTTGCATGCTGTGATCCATCAACGGCCGACGCCGCCGATACAACGGGATGATGGCGGGGAACACCAGCAGCAGCGCGACGCCCATGCGCCAGTCCAACGCCAGCAGCGCCAAGGCAGCCACGGCGGGCGTCACCGCGGCGCTGAGAATGAGGTTCACCACGGTCAGCGCGTAATTCATCTGTTCGTCGACGCCGCCAAGCAGCTTGGCGGCAATGTCGCCCGTGCGATGACTGTGCAAGGCCTCCAGCGGCATGCGCCGGAGTTGTTGGCCCAGCCGGACCCGCAGGTCATGCGAGGCGGCGGCCATATGGCCGAGGTAATCGAATCCCTGCGCGCGCCAGCGCAGGGCGGTGGCGGCCAGCGCCAACACGGTAAAAACCGTGAGCCAAGCGGCCGACGTCTTCCATGGCGCGCCATGAGCGACGGCGAGGAAAAGCGGAGCGATGCACGCCAGCGCCAACCCCTGCAGCGCCGCAGCCACCAGCAGCAGGGCAAGACTTACGCGCAAGCGACCGGCTTGCCGGCCAGCGCTGCGCAGGAGGCGGCGATAGGTTTCGTGCCAGGAGATGGGGCGATTTTTCATGGCTGTTGACCCAAGGCCCAGCGGCGAGCCCGCTGATGGCTGCCCCACAGCCGGGCATAGAGGCCATTGGCGGCAAGCAGGCTCGCATGCGTGCCGGATTCGGCCAGACGGCCATGGTCCAGGACCAGGATCTGGTCGGCGCGGCGGATAGAGTTCAGGCGATGCGCGACCATGATGACGGTCTTGCCGCGCATCAGCTCGGCCAGGGCGGCACCGACGGCGCGCGCGCTTTCGGGATCGGTGGCTGAGGTGGCCTCGTCCAACACCAGGATCGGCCGGTTCATCAGGATGGCGCGCGCGATGGTCAGGCGTTGGCGCTGGCCGCCCGAGAGATCCTTGCCGCCTTCGCGCAGCATCGTGTCGTATCCGTTGGGCAAAGCCGCAATGAAATCATGCGCGTGGGCGGCGGCGGCGGCGGCTTCGATGTCGCGGCGCGCGGCGTCAGGCCGGCCCATCGCAATGTTCTCGGCGACACTGCCTGAAAACAGAAAGGTGTCCTGAAAGACAAAGGCCACGTGTTCGAACAACACCGCCCGCTCCATGTCGCGCACGTCGATGCCACCGATGGTCAACGCGCCGGCATCAATGTCCCAGAAGCGCGCGATCAAGCGGGCCACGGTACTCTTGCCTGCCCCGGACGGACCGACCAGGGCCGTGACCTGCCCCGCCTTGGCGGTGAAGGTAAGCGCATCGAGCGCGCGCTTTCCCTCGTAGCCAAAGCTCACGTCCGTAAAGCTGACCGAGCTGTCCAGAGGCCGCCTGTCCGGTGCGCGCGGCGGCGGCAGCGGCGGGATGTCCATCAATTGCTGGATACGTGCGACGCTGATTTTCGCGCGGTCTATCATGTGGGCCAGCGACATCATGGGGAACATGGCTTCGGCCATTCCCATGCCGAACAGCAGCGCTGCCAGCCAGACCGGAAACGCCAATTGGCCCTGCGTGCTCAACCAGCCGCCCGTCCAGAGCAACAGGGCGAGGGTGGGCAGTGGCCCCAGTATCGCAATGGAAAAACGTGCGGGAAAGCTTGCCTGGCGATACCAGTCCGTCAGCATGACGAGGTAGTGTTCCAGCGCGCGATGATAGCGGCCGAAGGTGGTCTGCCCGGTGTCGAAAGTCCGCACGACAGGCATGGCCTGGACGTATTCGACCACCGCCGCGCTGACCTGCTCCCGCGCCTCGTGGTAGCGGCGGGTCATGACGCCGCGCCCGCGCATCGCCCGCGACATGACCCATCCGCCTGCCAACAGCACGGCGATGCAGACCAGGGCCAGGCGCCAGTCCAGCGCAAAGAGCAACGCGACGCTCACCGCCGGCATGGCAAATGCCCGGGCATAAAGCGGTGTGCTGTCCGCGACGAACGTATGCAGCGCCCGAACATCGTCATGCACAACTTTTGCAAGCGCGCTGCTTCCCAGCGCCTGTATCTCGCCGAACGACAGACGCGAAATATGACGCACCAGACCGTTGCGCAGGATGACTTCCAGCCGGAACGCGGCGTAATGGGATTGATTGAAGGCCTGCAACCGCAGCATGCAGGCGATCACAGTGAACGCAAGCGCGGCGGTGAGCTCCCGCCAAGGGTAGGTGTCGGAATCGAGCATCAACGCCTTGACCGCCAACGCCAGGCTGGCCAGCGCCGCCAGGCTGGACAGCACGCCCATCACCGCCAGCGTCATGGCCAGATGAATCCGGCCGCGCACCGGATGCAAGATCTTCCAAGGTTTGCTCATGGGGCTGTCCGCGGCGTCCAACGCAGGCTGGCGATCGCGGCCAGGAGCGCCAAGATCACGGCGACGCCGATGACGCCGCCATAGCCGATGCGGCCGGCCAGCATCGCGCCGGCCGACGTCAGCACCATCACGAAGCACTGGCTCAGGCTGACTTGCAGGGTGTAGTCAGTTGCGGGGCTGGCCTGCGAAGATTGGTCCATCATCAATGTGGCCAACACGGTCGCGGCCGGGTTGTAAAGCAGGAAGTAGGCGACCACTGCCGCCCCCGCCACAACACTGCCGCCCCAGCCCATGGCCGGCAACGCCAGGCCGGCGATGCCCAGCCATTGCAACAGCGCGGCGGCGACCATGGCGCGCCGCCGTGTGTAGCGTCGCAGCAGGCGGCCATAGGCCAGCGCGGCCGCCAAGCCGGCCAGCGACCCCAGCACATTGACGACCAGGCCGATGCTTTCCAGGGTCCACCCGGCATCGACCAACGCAGGCATGACGATCGAATAGGCCAAGGCGCTGCCGGCCGGGTAGATCAACAGCAACAGCAAAAGGCGCATGCGGCCGGGCCCGCGCCAGAATCCGATAAGACGGGCGTAGCCGCCTGGCTGCGCGGGGCGCGGCCAGGCGGGCTCCTGATAGCGCAGCAGCTGCAGCCAGGACACGCTCGTAAGCGCCGCCAACGCCAGGCAGCAGCCCGTCCATCCGATTGTCGGGTATAGCATCAACATCGCCCCGCCACCGACCAGGTTTCCCACCAGCCCGCCGCCGATCTGCAACCCGTTTCCAAACCCACGGTCGGCGGGGGTGAGCAAGCGGCAGGCCAGGCCATCGACCGCGATGTCCTGCGTGGCGGACAGCAGCGACGTCGCCAGGCACAGCAGATAGATCAACGCGAAGTCGGCTTGCAGATCCAGCAGGCCGATAAGCGCCAGGCACAGCACCATGCCGCCTTGGGTGAAGAGCAGCCAGCCGCGATAATGGCCCCCCCGGCCGATGGCATAGCGGTCGATTGAGGGCGCCCATAGCGCCTTCAGGGGCCACACCATGCCCAGCAGATAGACAAGGCCGATGGTGTCGAGGCTGGCGCCGCGCTCGCGAAGGATGGCCGCCATGGCGACGACGAAGAACATCAGCCCCAGGAACTGCGTGCTGTAAAGGCTGGCCAGCAGACGCCAGGCGCGGTCGGGTTGCACGATGCGGCTCCGGGTCAGAACGTGTACGACACGCCGACGCCAAGCGTGCGGCCGCGGGCGGGTACCCCATAAGCCACGCTAGGCGGCGCGAAGTACCCGTAGAGGTCGTACTGCTCGTTCAGCAGGTTGCTGCCCCAGACGTAGTATTCGGCGCGGCCGTTGGCCAGCCCCAAGCGGGCATTCAACAAGTGGTAGTCGTCAAGATCGAAGTGGTTCTGCGGGTCGGCGGCACGCTTGCCGACATACTGGTAGTCCAGGCGGGCGTTCAATACCGGCGCCGTCAGCCCCAGGAAGGCCGGCATGGCGTGACGGTACGTAACGCCCAGCGTGCCGCTCCAGCGTGAGACATCCGGCACGCGATTGCCGGATTGCACGTCGCCATCGCCGATTCCCGCGACGGCAGTCGTGATCTTGGCGTCGATATAACTCAACCCCGCCGTGAAGCCCAGGCCATTGTCCAACCGGACGTTGCCCTGGAGCTCAGCCCCCTTGCTGCGCGTATCGGCATTCAGCGCATTGACGACATAGGTGGCCGAATCGTAGGAGAGCAAGTGGTTGTTGCGCACCTGGTTCAAGTAGACAGAGCCGTTCAAGCCGTAGCGTCCATCGGCGCTCAAGAACTTGAATCCGAGTTCGTAGGAGTTGGTTTCGGCTGCCTTGTACGGCTCGCTGTCGGCGGGCTCCGCGGCGTAGTCATTGAAGCCGCCCGGGTTGTAGCCGCGGCCGTAACTGCCGTACAGCGTCGTGCTTGGCGTGAGGACATAAGCAAGCGCCACGCGGCCCGTGGTGAAACTGTCGTCGAGCTTGCGGTGGTCGGTTTGAACGGCGCCGCCTCCGTGGTACTCGCCGGCGTATGTCTTCTTCACCCACGACTGGCGCAACCCCGTGGTGAGCTTCCACTTGCTGGCCAGCGGATAGGTCATCTCTCCATAGATGCCGTACCGGTCCGTGTCGAAATCGCGGTACTTGGCGCTGGCGTCGCCATAGGTGTTGCGCGGCGTATCGTAGGAACGCGTTGCATGCGAGTACGACAGGCCCGTGACCCAGAACACGTCGCTACCCGGCAGCGAGGCGAGGCGCAGATCCTGCGTGAACAGGTGCTCGCGGGCTTCGTCGACATTCCAGAACTCGCTGGAACCACGCCCCATCGCATTCTGCAAGCGGCGGTCATAGACCACGGGCCCGATGTTGTAGCTATCGGTATAGGCCGATGTCGCCGTCAGTTTGGCGCCGTCAAAGCGGTGGTCGAGCTGGAGGGTGTAACGCTCGACGGTTTTTTTCGCATCGTCCAACAACGACGGATCCATGTCCACCGTCGGTGGACGGCCGTAGGGCATCAACACCAACTGTTCGCCCAGGTGCCGGATCTGATGGCGCTCGGCCGAGACCAGCGCGCTGGTGCGCGAGGTAAGGTCCCAAAGCAGGCTGCCCCGAAACGCCAGATCGCGCGGTTTGGAGAGGGGCTGGTCATTGCGGGCGTTCTCGATCCAGTGGTCGGAGCCTCCGGCACGTATCGCAAAGCGGCCGGCAAGCTTGTCGGTCAGCGGCCCGCCGACTGCTGCCTCCGTCAAGAACTGGCGTTCCTGGCCGTACTCGGCGCGGGCATAACCTTCCCACTCCCGGGTGGGACGGCGCGTGGTCAGGTTGACGGCGCCGGCCTCGCCCATGCCGCCGAACAGCGTGCCTTGCGGGCCCTTGAGCACCTCGATCTGATCGACGTCGAGCGTGCCGATGGAGATATGGCGCGTCGAAAGCGGGCTGCCGTCGACGTTCAGCGCCACCGAGCTGTCGTCCATGCTCATCGGGTACAGCGCCCCGACACCCCGAATATAGATGGTGGAGACGTTCGCGCCACCAGAGGAATTGACGTTCACGCCAGGGGTGGCACGCAGCACCTGTTCCACGTTCAGCATCCGGCGCTCTTCGAGCGTGACGCCGTCCATGACATTGACGGTATACGGCAGATCCTTATCGTGTTCGCCGGTACCGCGCGCATTCACGGTAATGGCGGGCAGAGCGGCCGCGTCGTCGGTCGATTGGGCCTGGGCGGGCAGGACAAGAGATAGCGCCAGCGTAGACAGGGAAAGCGCCGGCAAGGCAGGGAATCGCATGGGGGGCCTTTCAGGAAGGTCGGAGAATCGGGTCGCATACGACTGGCCGTGTCGTATTTGCGAGGGCAACGCAAATGGATGATAATGATTTCCATTTGTATTTCCACCCGAATCGGATCATTCCCCCCGATCGGATCACCTAATCTGGTGCGAACCGTCATGAGTTCCGGCATGATCCCGCTGTCCCACGTTGTCACCGACACGTCGGTGTTGCGTCTTGGCCCCGGCAGCGTCTGCCACATCACCCGCGTACCGCTGCAGGAAGGCGCTCAATTGGTCTATTGGCGCAGCGCCTTCAAAGAGATGCTGGACATCCCACTGCAGGATGACAGCGACTATGTCCACTTCAGCTTCAACAGCCGCATGCAAGGCCGGGCCGCCTGCCATTTCGAACGCTGGGAAGGAGGACGCGAATTCGCGGTAAGCGAAGGCCTGGGCAGCATCAGCTACGGCCCGGGCCGGCGTGGGCATTACCGGCAGGAAGGCTGCCTGGACAACGTCACAGTCATGGTCCGGCCGGATGTCCTGAAGCGCTGGACCCATGATTTCCGCGGTGACCTGGCCCACGGCCTGGCCTCGTCGGCCTGCTTCCTGCACGGGCATGGCGGCGCAGAGCTGCAAAGCACGGCGCATCTGCTGGCGCAGAGCCTGTCCGGCCGCGAGGCGGCGAGCCGTCACGGGCTATGGATGCAAGCGCAATCATTGATGCTGGTGAGCCTGTTCCTGGAGTCCTGCGCGCGGCCGCTGGCCGGCTTGTCTCTCAGTGTGCAGCGGCGGATGACACGCGTGCATGAACATCTGCTGGCCGACTTGAGCCGCGCGCCCAGCCTGGCGGCGCTCGCCAATGATGCCGGCGTCAGCGTGCCGACGTTGGTGCGGGCGTTCCGCCGCCAATACGGGTGCAGCGTCTACAACTACTTCCAATCCGAGCGCATGCGCCAAGCCCGGGCGCTTTTGCTGCGCGGCCGCCTGTCCGTGGCGCACGTGGCGGCGGATCTGGGCTACAGCAACCCCAGCCACTTCACAGCCGCCTTTCGCAAGCAGTTCGGAATCAATCCTTCATCGCTGCGCCACGGCAACCGGGCTGCCGACTAGCCCGTCGCCTCGACTTGCCTGCCGCGTGCCAAGCCCTGGCGGCGTGTCACCACGCGCTCTCGGATCCTTTCTGGAAATACGCCACCAGGAAATCCACGAACACGCGGACCTTCGCCGATAGATGGTGCCTTTCCGGAAACACCGCATAGATGTCGGCTTGCGGCAAGGCGTAGTCTTCCAGCACGCGCACCAGCCTGCCGCTGCGCAGGTAGCGGGCCAGGTCCCATTCCGCGCGTTGCAGGATGCCCAGGCCGGCCAGGCCCCAGGTCAGCGTGACTTCACCGTCGTTGCTGCTGAGGTTGCCGCGCACCTTCACGGTTTCGCTGCGGCGGCCCTTCGTGAAGCGCCACAGTCCGTAGGCGGCCTCGTTCTGGCGCAGCACGATGCACTGGTGCCGCGTCAGGTCATGCGGCGTGGCCGGCACGCCGTGCGTCTTCAAGTAGGCGGGGGACGCGCAGACCAGCCGCCGGTTGGGCGCGATCTTGCGGGCGATGAGGCGGGTGTCGGGCAGGTCGCCGAAACGCACCGCGACGTCGAACGCATCCTGCACGAAGTCGGCGGGACTGTCGGTCAGCTGCAGTTGCAGCGATACCTCAGGATATTTTGCGGCGAATTCCGCAATCGCGGGCGCGATGTAGCTGCGGCCGAAACCCAGCGGCGCGTTGACCTTCAACAAGCCGCGCGGGCTGGCCTGACGGCTGGCGATCAGCTCGTCCAGGTCTTCGATTTCGCCCAGGATGCGGCGGGCGCTTTCCAGGTAGACCTCGCCTTCGGCCGTGAGGCTGAGGCGCCGCGTGCTGCGGTTGAACAGGCGCACGCCCAGGCGCGCCTCGATCTGGGCCAGCCGCTTGCTGACCGCGGCCGGCGTGACATCCAATTCCCGCGCGGCGGCCGACATGCCGCCGGCGCGCGCGAGTTCAACGACGAGTTGCAGCTCCGTGGAATGACCCATGAGCCGGCGACATCAATCGCGGAAGTTCTCGAACTGCAGGGGCAGATCGACGTCGGTCTTTTTCAGCAGCGCGATGGCGGTTTGCAGATCGTCGCGCTTTTTGCCGGTGATGCGCAGCTTGTCGCCGTTGATCTGGGATTCCACCTTGAGCTTGGCGTTCTTGATGGCGGCGATCAGCTTCTTGGCCACCGGTTGTTCGATGCCCTGCTTGATCGTGACCTTCTGGCGCGCGCCGCCCAGGTTTTCCAGGGGGTCGGCCACGTCAAGGCAGCGCACGTCGATGCCGCGTGCCGACAAGCGGCCGCGCAGGATGTCGAGCATCTGCTTCAACTGGAACGCGCTGGACGCGACCTGGGTCACGACGAAGCCTTCCAGTTCGAACTTGGCGTCGGTGCCCTTGAAGTCGAAACGGGTGGAAAGTTCGCGGTTCGCCTGGTCGATGGCGTTGGTGAGTTCGTGTTTGTCGACTTCGGAGACGACGTCAAAAGTAGGCATGACACGGGTCCTGTTGAGTGATGAGTGAAAAAGGCGAATACATGCGTATCGCCTATTTTACCGGCCCCACGGCCCGTGTCCCCCTCACCCGGTCAACACCAGCAAGCGCTCCGGTTTCAGCGGGTGCGCGATCACCTGCGCATCGATCCCGTAAGCCAGGAACAGGTTGGCCGGCGTCAGCACCTGGGCGGGCGTGCCCACCGCGATGCCGCAGCCTCCGCTCAGCAGCAGCAGGCGGTCGCACCAGCGCGCGGCCAGGTTCATGTCATGCAGGATCACCAGTACGCCCGTATTGCCGGCGTGCGCCAGTTCCCAGGCGCGGCCAAGCAGGTCGCCCTGATGCTTCGGGTCCAGGCTGGCCGTGGGCTCGTCCAGCAGCAGGTAGCGCGCTTCACCCGGCGCGCGCGCGGCATGGCACTGCACCAGCACCCGCGCGAACTGCACGCGCTGCTGTTCGCCGCCGGACAGTTCGGGATAGCGGCGCCCGCCCAGGTGCGCCACGTCTGCCAGTTCCAGCGCCTGCGTCACCAGGGCATCCACCTGGCCGGGCGGCAATTCGGGAAACGGGTAGGCGCCCATGGCGACCACCTCGCGCACGTCCAGGTCGAAGGTCAGGCCGGGCTTTTGCGGCAGCACGGCGCGGCGGCGCGCCAGCTCCCGGTGCGCCATCGCCGTCAGGGCGGCGCCGTCCAGGCGCGCGTGGCCCGAGTCGGGCGTCAGTTCGGATGCCAGCGCGCCCAGCAGGGTTGACTTGCCGGCGCCGTTGGCGCCCAGCAGGCCCACCACTTCGCCCGGACGCACGTCCAGCGACACGTCGGTCAAGATGCGGGCGCCCCCGCGGGACAAAGTCAGGTTTTGCGCGGCAAGCGTCATCCGATCCTCCTTCCACGCGCCAGCAGCCACAGGAAGAACGGCCCGCCTACCAATCCCGTCACCAGGCCGATGGGCAATTCCGCCGGCACGACAACCGTACGGGCCGCCCAGTCCGCCAATACCAGCGCCAGCGCGCCAGCCAGAACGGTGGCCGGCAGCAGCCAGCGGTGGTTGGCGCCCAGCGTCAGGCGCACCAGGTGCGGCACCACCAGCCCGACGAAAACAATGGTGCCCGTGGCGGCGACCAGCGGGCCGACGATCAGCGCGCTGGCCAGCACCAGCTTGGCCCGCACGCGTTTGAGCGCATAGCCCAGATGCTGGGCCTCGCGTTCGCCCAACAGCAAGGCGTTCATGACGCGCCACTGGCTGACCAGCCACGCGCTCACAAGCAGGACCCAGGGGCCCAGGAACGCCAGCAGCTTCCAGTTGGCGCCACCCAGGCTGCCCATGTTCCAGAAAGTCAGGTCGCGCAGTTGCGCGTCGGTGGCGATGAAGGTCAGCATGCCGATCAGGCTGAACGCCATGGCGGTGATCGCCACGCCGGCCAAGAGCAGGCCTGCCACGCCCGGCACCCGCCGGCCCACCGCGTAGGCGCACAGCGTGGCCAGCAGACTGCCCACGAACGCCAACGGCGCCGTCACCCAGAACCCGCCCGAGAACAGCACGATGGCGGCCACCGCCCCCAGCGCGCCGCCTGCTGAAATGCCGATCAGGCCGGGTTCGGCCAGCGGATTGCGGAACAGCGCCTGCATGGCGGCGCCCGATATCGCCAGGCCCGCCCCCGTCACCATCGCGAACAGCACGCGCGGCAAACGGATGTCGATCAGCACATTGCGCCACAAGGCGTTTTCCGGCGTCGGCGCCCCCCACAGCAGGGATGGCAGTTCGCGCAGCGGGATCGCCACCGCGCCATGGGCGGTGGCGGCCAACGCCGCCAACACCAGGGCTGCGGTCAACAGGCCCAATGCCAACGGCGCGCTAACGCGCCATGACATCCGCGACCTCCTTTTTCAACTGGGTCAGCGCCAGGGGCAGCCGGGGCCCCATGCCCAGGATCAGCAGGTCGTCCATCACCACCACCCGCCGCTTGGCCGCGGCTTGGGTCGACGCGATGCCCGGCAGGCGCAGGAAGGCCTCCATGCCGCCGCCCGCATCCAACGAGGCTTGCGTGACCACGATCAGGTCAGGCGCCAGCGCGCCGACGGCCTCGGCCGACAAGGGCTTGTAGCCCTGCTGGTCGTGGAGCACGTTGACCAGGCCGGCAAGATGCATGACTTCGTTGGCGGCGGTGTCGCGGCCGGCGCCTTGCGGCGATCCGGTCCGGTTGATCAGCAGGAGCGCGCGCGCCTGCGTGGCCGGCAAGGCCTCGGCGCGGGCCAGCTCGCGCGTGACCTCGTCCACCATGCGTTCGCCGGCGGGCGCCACGCCCAGCGCGTCGGCCACGCTGCGGATGCGCGCCTTCAGCGAATCGACCGAAGGTGCGTCCGACACGGTGACGACTCGGACGCCCACGCCGGCCAGGCGCTTGAGCGCATCCGGCGGGCCGGCCTGCTCAGACGCCAGGACCAGATCGGGCTTCAAGGACAGCACGCCTTCCACCGGCACGGCGCGGTAATAGCCCACGCGCGGCAGCTTGGTCGCGGCCTCGGGATACAGGCTGGACAGGTCGTCGCCCACCAGCCGGTCGCCCTGCCCCAGGCCGTAGACGATCTCCGTCACGCTGCCGCCCAGCGTCACCACCCGGCTGGGTTCGGCGGCATGAACCGCTGCCGCCACGACCCAGCCCAATGCAATTGCCAGCCACTTTTTCATCAACGGATCCTCAGGCGGCCAAGGGCGCGCCGCACAGGCTGACCATCAACTCGCGCCAGCCGGTCAGCTCCGGCTTGCCCGGCTTGCGTTCGCCGAAGAACTGCACGATCAGGTCGCCGTTGGCGGCATACACCTCCAGCGACGTCACCCAGCCGTCGGACGTGGGCTTGTTCACCACCCAGGCCGACGCGATGGCGGTCGTGTCCAGGTGCAGGTTGAACTTCGGGTCCAGCACGTTGTACCAGGGGCCGGTGCGGCGCAACTGCTCGACCGGGCCGCTATGGATCTGGATCATGCCGCGGTTGCCCACGAAGCACATGATCGACAGGCCCGATTCCGCCGCCGACTGCAGCATGCGTTCGACGGAATCAGCGGGCACGGGCTGCGCCAGGTCTTCGCCGGCCGCGGCCAGCGCCGCCAGGCGCGAGACCTTGAACTTGCGCAGCAGCGGGAAGAATTCGTGCGTGTCTTTCATGCCCAGCCAGGCCTCACGCCACCCCGCCGCGTCCTCGACCTGTTCGGCGTCGGTGGCCGGCGCGTAGGCGGTGGTTTCGGGCCATTGCGGATCGCCCGCGAACTTGGCGACAAGCGCGTCGTAGGCGGCGGCGTCCGTCGCGTCGGTGCGGTAGACCTTGTGCACGGCCACGCCGGCGGCATCGAAGAACTGCAGGCTATGGCGCCCGTCCTGCTGGACCGCCCAGGCGGACTTCCAGGCCGTGAAGAACACGCGCAGGTCGATATCGGGCCCCAGCACCAGGCCCACCGGGCCGTCGGCCTGGATGTCCAGGTATTCGCCGTGGCGTTCGTGCACGCACCAGTCGTTGCGCGTCAGCGCCATCACTTCGCCCAGCGTGCCCAGTTCGCGGAAGATGGCTTGCGGCGTGCCGTGCAGCGCCGTCGCCGTCACGCCGCCACAGCCGGCAGCGACCCATTCGGCTTCGGACACGCCCAGCGCCTGGGCCAGGTTGCGGGCGCGCAACCCGGGTTGCGAGGCCGCAAGTTCGTCGTTGCGGGCGCGCAGCGCTTCTGCGCGGGAGTTGAAATCTTGATTCGTCATCGTAGGCCCTCCGGCCGGAGCAAAGCATTCTTGAAAAACCGCCGCCGCCCGCCTGCGGGCAGCGGCGGCGCGAAATCAATACTGATAGGTCAGCGACACCCGCACGCTGCGGCCCGGTTCCGTGTACCAGTCCACCGTGCGCGGCAGCGCCTGGGTACCCGCGGTCGGCACGTTGATGGCCTCCCAGTATTTCTTGTCGAACAGGTTGAACACGCCCGCCTGCACCTGCAGCCCCTTCACCGCCGCGGGGCGCCAATAGCCCATCAAGTCCACCACACCGTAACCCGGGGCCTGGAAGTCGGCGTTGTCTGCCGCAGGCGGGCCATCGGGGTATTCGACCTTGTCGCGCTTGAGCGCGGTGGTCAGCAAGGCGTCCACGCCCCATACGTCCCGGCCATAACCCACACCCAGAATGGCCTTCAACGGCGCCACCGAATTCAGATACTGCCCCGTGCCTTCATCCTTGCCCACGGTCCATGCCACCGAGCCCCAGGTGCGCCAACCCGGCGCGAACTTCCAATGCGCGCTGGCTTCGGCGCCGTAGATGCGGACCTTGGCGCGGTTCACATTGCCCGTGATGCCCAGCGGGTATTGCCCGGCCCAACCCGGCTGCCACTGCGGCGAATCGGGACTTAGCGGCTGATTTGCATCAATAAAGTTCTGATAACGATTATCAAACAACGATACCGCAGCGCCCAGGTCGTCGGTGCCCATCTTGGCGCCCAATTCCCAACCCTTGCTGGTTTCCGGCTTCAGATAGGGATTGCCCACGCGCAGATAGGTTCCTGGCCCGCCGTAGTTGGTGTAGAGCTGGCTGGCCGTGGGCGCCTTGAATCCGTAGGCATACTGGGCGTAGAGGCTCAGCTGCTCCATCGCTTTCCAGGTGCCCAGCAGCTTCGGCGAGAAGCGGCTGCCGCTGTTGGACGGCGGCAAGGCGCCGGCGTTGGGATTGCTTTCGTAGCTGGCGGTCGACTGTGGCTTTTGCTCGTAGTGGTCGTAACGCAGGGCCGGCATCACCGTGTAGCGACCGTCGGCGAAGCTGAACTCGTCCTGCACCCACAAGGCCCACTGGTTGCCCTTGGATTGCGGCACGTCGGCCTGGTTGGTGTGCAGCATGTCGCACGAACGCGGGCCGAAAAGCGCAGGCAGGCCCGGACGCAACACGGGGCAATTGTCGTAGCCGCTGGAGTTCTGCTCGGTCTTGTTGCCGTACCACTCGCCGCCCACCGTCCACAGCTGCGACACCGAGGCGCCGCCCAGCCGTTTGGTCAGTTCGCCGTTCACGCCAAACAGCGTCTGCTGGATGGAGTTGCTGCGCCCGTAGGGGCCGCTGGGAAAGCCGTAGCGGAAGGGGTCTCCGGGGATGATGTTCGCGCGGGAATCCACGCTGCGCACGCCGTCCAGGGAATTGTCCAGCCGCATGCGCTGCCAGTAGACAACGGCGGTCGCCGTGTCGATCAGGCTGCCTTCGCCAGGGGCCTTGTAGGAATAATCGAAGGACACGCGCTCGCGCTCGGTTTCCTTCTTCGTGCTGTTTTCGCCGTACAGGTAGCTGGTGCCCGCGCCCTGGTCGTACATGTTGTCGATGTCGGCTCGGCGCTTGAAGTATTCGCCGGTCAGGCCGAACCGGTGGCCGCCTTCGACGCGCTGTTGCAGCTTCATCAGGAAGCTTTGCTGGTCGTAGTCTTCGGGGCTGGGCTGGCTGCGTTTGGGGCCATAGCCGCCGACGTCGCCACGGTTATCGATGTCGTGGCCGTTGCGCACGCCGGCCTGCACCAGCCAGAAGGTGTTGCTGCGGATCTGGCCCGCCAATGCGGCGTTGGCGCCCCAGCTGGCGTCGGCCGAATCGTAGTCGGTCTTGGCCAGCGCGCCGAACGTCTTGCCGCCGGTCAGCAGGTCGGACGGGTCCAGCGTGTACAGGTCGGCAGTGGCGGACATGGCCCCGGAGCCGCCCCCGGTCGCATCCGCGCCGCGCACGATGTCCAGGCGCGACAGGCTGTTGAAGTCCACGGCCTCCAGGCCGCCCTTCACGCCGCGCGCGCCGTCGTCCAGCCACGGCAGGCGGATGCCGTCCACGCGCGTCAGCACGCGGTCCTGGTCCAGGCCGCGGATGTTGATGCTGTTGGTCGTCCGGTTGAAATTCACCCCCGCTTCGGCGCGCTTGCCCAGGTCGCTCCAGTTCTTGATCTGAAGATCGTCCATCTGCTTGCGGTCGGTGCTGGTTTCCCAGGCAGGGGTCACGACGGCGCCCTCGCCTTCCACCTGGACCGGCGTCAGCAGCGTCACGCCAGGCTGCGGCGCGGGTAGCAGCACAAACACGCCGGCGGTGCGCTCCTGGACAGCCAGGCCGCTGCCGGCCAGCAGCCGCGCGAAGCCTTCACTCACGGAATACGTGCCCTGCAGCCCTGCCGTGCGGCGCTGCCCCACCAGCGTGGCATCGAACAGCACGGTCACGCCGGCGCTGTCGGCAAAGCGCGGCAAGGCCTCGGCCAGGGCGCCGGCCGGGATGCGATAGCCGCGCGCCGCAGCCTGTGCCGACGCCTGCGCGGTGGATTGCGCGTGCGCGGCGGCCAGCGGCAGCATGGCGCCGGACACGGCGGCGAACGCCAGGGCGGCATGCACGGCGCAAGTCAGGCGGGTCAGCCGGACCTGCGCGTCCGGAGCGGTTCGGGAGCCGCTTGCGCGGCCGGCGGTGAGATAAGCCATGGTCGTCCTTTCGATCCAACGGGTATCGGCATTCGTTTGCCTATACAGACCATGACCCTCGTGAATCGGGAATCGGACAGCTTGGGCGCCGGTATTTTGTAACAACGGAACATCACGCCGCGGATTGCCGCGGCCCGATGGTCACCCAATAGGCCGTGCGGTAGCGCACCTGCACCGGCAAGGTCGCGGGCAACGCGGCCAACACGGCATCGGTGTCGTTCAACTGGAAGGCGCCGGAGATACGCAGATGCGCGATTTCCGGATCGCAGCGCAGCACGCCCGAGCGGTACCGCCCCAATTCGGACGCAAAGGCGTCCAGGCGCAATTGATTGGCGTACAGCACGCCGCGCATCCAGTCGCCGGCATGCGGATCGGCAGGCGACGGCGCGGACACGCCGCCCTCGGTAAGGCTGCCTTGCTCGCCGGCCATCAGGCTCAGCATGCGGCCGGGATGCGCGCCGCTGCTGACGCGGACCTGCCCTTCCTGCACGCTGACCTGGCACTGCGCGCCGTCCTGGCGCACGCAGAATCGCGACGGCATCGCCTCGATATCGCCCAGGCTCGTGCGCACCACGAAGGGGCGCGGGTGGGGCGAGGCGTCCGCGACCGCATGCACGGCGATCTCGCCCGAACGCAGCCGGACCAGGCGGGTCGCGGCGTCGAACGCCACGTCGACGGCGCTGGCCGTATTCAGATGCAGGGTGGAGCCGTCGGCAAGCGCCACGTTGCGCCGCTCGCCCGGGCCGCTGCGGTAGTCGGCCGTCCAGTCCAGGGGATCGGCGCGCCAGGCGGCCCAGCCCAGCGGGCCGGCCACCACCAGCGCCACCAACGCCTTCAAGGCCGCACGCCGCTGCTGCAGTTCAGGCCGGTTCAGGGTGGCCATGCCGAGCGCCGCCGGGATCAGGCCGAAGCGTTCGTTCACGCGTTGCGCACGCTGCCAGGCGTATTCGTGTTCGGCTTTGCTGGCGCGCCACTGATCGCAGGCGTGGACGTCCGCATCGGTCGCGCGGCCCGAACTCAGGCGCAACAGCCACCGCGCCGCCTCGCGCGCCACGTTGCGTTCAACGGCGGGCAGTTCTGCGGCCGGCGCGCTCACATCACCGCCATGATGCATTGTTCGAATCCGCGGGTGATATAGCGGTGCACGGACCGCAGCGACACGTTCAAGCGCTCGGCGATTTCGCCGTGGCTCAGCCCTTCCAGCTGCGCCATCAGGAACGCCTGGCGCGCCGGCAGCGACAGGCCGGACAGCATTTCGTCGATCTCTTGCAGCGTCTCCAGAATGATCAGACGATGTTCGGCGGACGGCGCCACCGCTTCCGGCATCAGCGCCAGCGCTTCCAGATACGCGTCTTCGACCGAACGGCGCCGGTGGTGGTTCAGCAGCAGGCGTTTGGCGATCGTCGTGAGGTAGGCGCGCGGTTCGCGCAAGGCGTCCAGCTCGTGGCGGTGCCGCAGCACGCGAACGAAGGTGTCCTGGGCCAGATCGGCCGCATCGAAGGTATTGCCCAATTTCGCGCGCAACCAGTTGTGCAGCCATCCATGATGAGTGCGGTACAAAAGTTGAACGGCGTCGCCTGAAGCGAGCACAGGGTTCGGCACGACGGGCTCCCAGAACGCTATACACAAATAGAAATCAATCTCATTCTAAATGCAAAACCATGATTCCGGTCAAGTCCGCGCCAGATTCTGTTGCGGCGATATGATGGGGACAGACCGGGCGGCACTCCGCGGCCCTTCCCTTGCAGGCAGCCTCCCATGTTCTATAGCGTCTTGAAATTCATCCACGTGATCGCCGTGATCCTGTGGGTCGGCGGCATGCTGTTCGCGCACTGTTTCCTGCGGCCGGCGGCCGCGCAGTTGGAACCGCCCGCGCGCCTGAAGCTGATGGCGTCGGTGCTGGGCCCCTTTTTGAACGCCGTGCTGGCGGCGATCGTGCTGATCCTGCTGACGGGCGTCTCGATGATCGGGCAGGAAGCCAGCCAGGCCGTGCGCACGGGCGGCGCCTTCTTCATGCCGCTGGCCTGGACGCTGATGGCCGGCGGCGGGATCGTGATGATGGCCATCTTCGGCCATATCCGGTTCGCGCTCTATAAGCGCCTTGCCGCCGCCGTGGCCGCGTCCGATTGGCCCAAAGGCGGCCAGGCCATGGCGGGCATCCGCCGCTGGGTCGGCGTGAATCTGGTGCTGGGCATCGCCATCGTGGCCATCGTCTTCCTGGTCTAGCGCTTGGGCGCCCCCTTTCGGGGTTGACAAGCCCCCAGGCGGATACCATCCGCGGCCGCCACCTATCGGCCAAGCAGCGACTGGTATCGGGATTCTTTCGGCTGGTGCAATACCCCGTACATGCGCAGTGGCCACACTGCGCATGACTCTCGCGGGTCACGTCAACAACGACAAGGGATTCCCCATGATCAAACGTGCATTCCACCTGGCCGCCCTCGGCCTGTTCGCCACCTCGTTCGCGGCCCAGGCCGCTGCGCCCATCGACAACAGCGCCCTGGACAAACCGGAGTTCCGCGCCCACAAGGCGACCTACGGCGTGGTCTACCGCCTGCCGCAGGACGTCAACGCCGTCCTGGACGCCAAGATCACCGGCACGCTCAAGCAGGACCTGCTGGCGCTGGGCCTGAAGACCGAGGCCGAAACGCCCAACATGCCGCACGTGACCGTGGTCCATATCCACAGCGCCGACCCCGAGACGCCTGCACGCATGCTGCGCGCGCTGCCCAAGCCGCCCGCCCCCTTGCAGGTCACCTTGAAGACCTTCTACCCGACCGAAGCCGCCAAGGGCGCGGGCCACCCCTGGTGGCTGGACCTGGGCGTCGTCAAAAGCGGCCAGGGCTTCGAAGACATGATGCGCTACAACACGGTGACGACCGCCGCGCTGGCCCCCTTGCGCGACGGCCCGCTGCCGCGCGTGACGGGCCCCGTCTACGCCAAGATGGGCGACGCGGGCAAGGACCTGGTCAAGACGATGGGCGTGAGCGGCGTCAACATCATGCAGGACGGCAAAGAGGTGCGCGCGCATAACCCGCACACCACGCTCGTCTACAGCATGGCGATCTACGACGCCCGCCTGCAGGACGCCATGAAGCAGGAGTCCGACAAGTTCAACGCCGTGCTGCCCGACGGCATCAACACCACGTTCAAGGACGTGTCCATCGTCGAAATCGGCTTTGCCGGCAACGTCGTGCGCGAGATCTATCGCGTCAGCCTGGAAGACGGCTCGGTCATCGACGTGGCAACGGGCAAGAAGGTCGGCTCCTAAGCCGGCCGGGCTGCAGGAGCGCCCGCGCGTTCCTGCAGCACCTCGCGGATCTGGTCGCGCAGCCACGCCTGCTGCGGCGACGTGTGCTGGCGGCGCGCCCACACCATCACGAACTCGATCTTGCGCAGACGCGCGGGCAACTCCAGCACCGCCAACGGAAAGTGCCGGCTGTGCGCCTGCGCCACGCTGGCGGGCATGGTGGTGGCGTAGTCGGTGTCCAGCAACACGTAGGGCGTGATGCCGAACCCCGACAGGTAGGCCGAGAATTCCAGGCGCGCGGCATCGGGCTTCAAGGCACGGTCGAAGTTGGTCTCCCGGCCGTACATCTGCGCGAAGGCGAACCACTTGATGGCGGACAGGTCGGCCAGCGTCAGCGCCTTGCGGCCCGCCCACGGATGCCGCGCAGACACGACGCAGACGCGCCGGTCGCGCAACAGGGTGTCGCGGTGAAAACGCGCCGGCACCTTGCCGAACAGGCCGATGGCGATGTCCAGCCGCTCCGCGTCCAGATCGTCGGGCACGAAATCGCCGTGCACCGACTGGAAGCGCAGCGTGATGCCCGGCGCCAGGCGATGCAGCCTTTCCAACAAGGACGCGGCCAGCAGGATTTCACTGTGCGCGCCGGTGCCGATATTGACGACGCCGCTGGCCCGCGCGGGGTCGAAGGCTTCGGGCGGGCGCAGCGCCGATTCGATCTGCGCCAGCGCGTCGTGCACCGCGGCGTGCAACTCCAGCGCCCGCTCGGTCGGAATGAAGCGCCCTTTCACCACCACCAGCAGCGGGTCTTCCAACCGGCGGCGCAAGCGCGCCAGGTCGCGGCTGATGGCCGGCTGCGTCTTGTGCAGCACGGCCGAACTGGCGGTGGCGCTGCGCGTGCGCATCAGAACGTCGAAGGTCAGCAGCAGGTTCATGTCCAGCCGCCGCAGATAGGGCAAGGGTTGCGTGTCGCTCATCCCCCAATCCTATGCGCGCCAAGCATGAATGGAAAGTCGTATATCTATTTCGGTATAGTCTGCTTGCGCGCCCGGCATTGGGCAGCGGGCTGCCGCTTGGCTACAGTCGCCGGCAGATCGGGCATTTCGCACCCGACAGCTGGAGACTTCCGCAATGGGCCCCTCACGCCTGATCGCCGCGCCCTGGCGCGCGGCCTCCCCCCGCCGCTGGCTGCTGGCCGCCGGCGCCGTCCTGACC